>JAGQYP010000045.1 GCA_020436025.1 Crocinitomicaceae bacterium | reverse complement strand
TATCGCCTCGGGCTTCAATCTCTAGTGATCGCGATCATGACGATAAATGTCATCACAAGCAGGATTCGAACCTGTGACCGTCTGCTTAGAAGGCAGATGCTCTATCCAGCTGAGCTACGCGACCATCCTAAATAAAACAAAAATGAGAATCGTCATTCTCATTCTGATTCTCATTCTTTAAAGTCGGGGTGGCAGGATTCGAACCTGCGACCTCCTGCTCCCAAAGCAGGCGCGATAACCGGGCTACGCTACACCCCGAATTGAAGATCTTCTAAAAAGCGCTTAGCACCTCTTTTTTTAATCTTATTTTCCAACTTCATGGCTTCTGATCTGTCTTTGCAATCTGTCGACCAAACTAATTCCCATGGAGTCCCGGTTTTAGTATATTTTTCTCTTCCAGAATTATGTCTTTCCAATCTACTAGATAGGTCATTTGTTTGACCTGTATAGTATTTGTTCAGTGAATTACTGAATAAAATATAAACTTTCATCAATATGTCAATAAAACGAAACCCTCGACCTTCCCGCCTCAGCGGGACGCGATAACCGGGCTACGCTACACCCCGAACTAATTTTTTCAATCTGTCAAACCTTTTCTCAGCCTCTGCTGATCGTTTTGCGGGTGCAAAGATAATACATTTTTTTCGTTCTTCAAGATTTCTCTTTCAAAAAATCGTAACTACCTCATTCTCCGAATACTTTCTCAAACTCACACTCCGCACTCACACTGCTATGCGGTGAGAGGGGGATTATTCCGCTTCGCTTCATGAGCTCCACTTCGTTCCGGTTCGAACCCCTAAGGGTTCTCATCCATGCATTCCTTCTTTCAAAGAAAACTCATTCTCCGCTCTCATTCTCATTCTGATAAGCGGTGAGAGGGGGATTCGAACCCCCGGAACGGTTACCCGCTCGACAGTTTAGCAAACTGTTGGTTTAAGCCACTCACCCATCTCACCTGTTAAAGGTTTCAAAGAACCGGCTGCAAATTTATAAAATCCGCAATTTTGAGCAAGAAAAAGTGAAAGTTTAATTTGTTTTTTGAGGTTTTCGCATGATTGAAAATTCTAATCCCCCTTCAGACAACCATTTAGGATTTCAATTGTATTCCAAGTATGTGGATAAACTATGGCTCACTGAGTGTGGTGTTTCCGATAAAAAATTGTAAATTGACGGTCGCCTTAGAATATTATGAAATAGGGCGATACTGTGTTTTGATAACTACATGAGTCTTTCTGAGAGACTTAAAAATTGTTTGAATATGAAAAAATTGCTTTTGCTACTTGTCTTAGCCCTTTCTGTGGTTAACCCAAACGACCTTTTTTCTCAATTAGATAACACGCACTACATTCCACCCATGTTCGGGAGGGAAGATTATGGGACTCATTACATCGTATTAAGTACTCCATCTGCCACTCCTTTTGATGTTACAATAACGGATGGAGCTGGGAATTTAATAACTACCCAAACGATCTCGAACGCTTTGTCTAGTTCTTATTCATTGGGAGCAGGGAATTCAACTGAACTATTGGTTCAGGATACGGAATTGAATACCATAATGACAGATAAAGGTCTGATTTTAAATGGTCCAGAACCATTTTTTGTAAACATTAGAGTTTATGCCGATCCTCAAGCCGGTTCCCTAACTTCTAAAGGATCCAAAGCCGCGTTTGGTACGGACTTTAGAACTGGTCACTTATTCAACAATACAGGTTATTCAAATGGGAAAAGTAATATGTTCTCCTTCATGGCGACTGAGGATAATACTACTGTCACAGTTTCAGATATTCGTCCAGGAGTTATTTTTCACGGTACAACTCCAACAGGTGCTCCTTTAACTTCTCCTGATGTTACTGTTACTTTAGATGCAGGAGAAAGTTATGTGATGGCAGCATACATAGATGAGGCTGGAGCAACCGAAAATTTAAATGGTGTTAATGGAACGCACATTACTTCGGATAAGGCCATAGTAGTTAATTCAGGATCTTGGTTAGGAGGTAATGCTTTGATTGGAGGAGCACCACAACAAGGTAGAGATTTAGGGATTGACCAGATTGTGCCATTGGAAACAATAGGGGATGAATATGTACTGATCAAGGGTGAAGGAATTGACAATGAGAAAACAATTGTCATCGCTTCTCAAGATAATACTGATATTTATTTGGATGGGAATGGAACTCCAGTAACTACAATTAACGCAGGAGACTATTATGTGATTGACGGTACAGCTTTTTCGGCCAATGACAATATTTACATGCAGTCATCTGCACCAGTTTATGTTTATCAAACTTCGAACGGAGGGAATGGAGCAACTGACGATAACGAAAGACAATGTGGATTGAATTTTATTCCTCCTGTAGGTTGTTCAGGTTCAAAAAGTGTTGTGCTTCCAGATGTTGATTTTATTGGTACAGCGTTCATAAATATTATTGCAAACGCAGGTTCCAATGTTTATGTGGATGGAGCTCTACTTCCTGCTGGAGATGCGGTTACTGGAACTTCAAGTTATGTGACTTATAAATTGACTAGTGGATATACCGGAGACGTATCCGTTACTTCTGATGATTTAATCCGTGTTGCACTGATCAATGTATCTGGAAATATTGGAGCTTCTGGTTATTTCTCTGGATTTACGAAAGATGTTGTGGTTCAGACACAGACGGTTAATGGAGATAACATTGCTCTTGAAGGATGTATCCAGGCGAGCTTTACTTTCAACTTGGATTCTCCTTCTAACGATGATACAGAAATTCATTATACAGTGGCCGGTACTGCAAACAATGGAATTGATTATGCTTGGATTGATTCAGTTTTGACTATTCCAGCAGGTCAGACTTCCGCAACCATCTTTGTAGATGCTATTTCGGATGGAGTGCCTGAAGGACAAGAATCTATTTACATTATTTATCAACCAGATCTTTGCTCTCCAGTGGACACGGCATATCTGTTTATTGATGATGCGCAACCTATTGATTTTACCCTTGCTGGGATCGATCTAAATTGTAACGGAAGCAATACCGGAGCAATTGATGTGAACACAACAGGTGGTTTCCCTCCTTACAATTATGATGTTAAAGATGATCAGGGAAATATTACCAACTATACTTCTTCTCCTATTACTGGATTATCTGCAGGACTTTACACTGTGTATGTTTATGATTCCTATGGATGTCAAGCAGATGCTTTAGTTGTAGGAGGATTGTTTGATGCGGATACTACTTTCTTGCCAGATGGAAATGGGGTAACCTATACAACTCAAATTAATATTCAGGGATTTGATGCTGGGGAAACATTGGACGACATGAGTCAGCTACAACAAATTTGTGCGACTATGGAACACTCCTATTTAGGAGATTTAAATTTGAAAATCATTTCTCCTTCAGGTCAGTCTTGTGTATTAAAGTCTTATCCAGGTGGGGGGTCATGTGATTTAGGGATTCCTTTCGCGGCTGGACCTGTAGATGGACAAAATAGTAACTTAACAGATCCAGGTCAGGGGTATGAATATTGTTTCAACGATTCTCCAATTTATGGAACAATGGTTTCTGAATCAAATAATTACCAACACACATATCCTTCTTCTTTAGGAGGAGGACAAACCGTTACTGATAATTACCTTCCACAAGGATCGTATACTTCCGAGCAACCTCTTTCAAATTTGTTGGGTTCAACGATGAACGGAAACTGGACATTGGAAATTACAGATAACTTGAGTTTGGATAATGGGTATGTATTCACTTGGAATATTTCCTTACTTTCTGATGCTCCTGACAGTACGGTCACTCTGGAAGAACCAAACCCAATTGATATCGCAGGCTTTATTTCTCAAGCAAACTGTGGAGGAAATGATGGGGCGATCAATATTAGTGTTACAGGAGATTTCCCTCCTTATACTTATGCTTGGTCGAACGGGGCAACTACGGAAGATATTTCAAACATTCCTGCAGGAACGTACAAAGTAGTTGTTACAGATGCTACAGGATGTTCCGATTCAATGACTTTTAACTTGAACAATATTTCTTCCATGAACCTGAGTACCTCAATTACCCCAGTTACTTGTACAGGTGGAAATGATGGAGCTATTGATATTACAGTTTCGGGTGGTACGAGTCCTTACACGTTTGCATGGTCTAATGGTCCAACTACTGAAGATGTTTCAACATTAACGGCAGGAACCTACACGGTTTCGGTTACAGATAACAATGGATGTATCTACTCTGAAGACATTACGGTAAACAGCTTACCTGGAATTAACGTGAGCCTTGTTTCAAAGTCGAATGAGAATTGTGGTACTGGAAATGGGGCAATTGATATCAATGTTTCAGGAGGATCTGGATCATATGGATATTCTTGGTCAAATGGTGGAAATACTCAAGATATTTCGAACTTAACTGCTGGTACTTATACTGTGAATGTAACGGATGGAAACGGTTGTACTGCTTCTGGAAACTGGTCAATTGTAAACGATGTAACGGGTTGTTCTCAATTCTGTTACCTTGCTGTTTCTGCTAATTCAATAACCGATGAAACATGTGGAAACGGTACTGGAGCGATTGATGTAAATATTACCAATGCGACTTTCCCTTATACCATTTCATGGAGCACAGGTGCAACAGTTGAAGATATTTCAAGTTTGGATGCCGGTACTTATACCATCACTGTTTTGGATGCAAATCAATGCGAGGTGATCGAAGACTTTACTGTTGGAAATAATACGGGTAACTTATCAGTTTCAAATTATTCGATTACTGATGAAAACTGTGGAAATGGAACAGGTGCAATTGATATTACAGTTGCAGGAGGATCTCTTCCATATTCTTATTCTTGGACAAATGGTGCTACAACACAAGATCTGAGCAATCTATATTCGGGAGATTATACAGTTTCGATTACAGATGGAGCAGGATGTACATTCGATCAGATGTTCCAAGTAAGTAACAATACGGGGAATTTGTCTGCTTCCGAGACAGTTGTAAATGAAGTTTGTGGACTTGGCAATGGAGCAGTTTATTTGTCTGTTAGTGGTGCGGTGGGCGCAACAACCTTTACTTGGTCAAATGGAGCAACAACGGAAGACATCACAGGTTTGACAGCAGGTACTTATTCTTGTATCATTTCAGATGGAACGGGATGTACTTTCCAAACTGCAGATTTTAATGTGATCAATGGAGCAAATGATCTTCAAATCACTTTTACAAATATCGATAATGAGAACTGCTTAGACGGACAAGGTACAATTGATATTACTGTTATTGGAGGAACACCAAACTATGTGTACAACTGGTCAAATGGGGGGAATACGGAAGATATTTCAGGACTTACGGCTGGTATCTACAATTGTACCATTACAGATCAATTAGGATGTTCCATTTCAACAGGAGACATGACTGTATTTAACTCATCTTCTAATTTGAATATTGATTTGGATAATGTAGTTGATGAAATCTGTGGAAATAATCAAGGAAGCATTTTTGTTACCGTAACTGGTGGAACAGCTCCATTAACTTATGCTTGGTCTGACGGGGCTTCAACGGAAGATAATTTAAATGTTGCAGCTGGTTCCTATACGTTAACGGTGACAGATGTAAATGGATGTACAACACAAGATGTATTCAATGTTAATAATGATGCTGGAACTCTCGGAATAACAAATATGTTGGTGACGAATGAAATCTGTGGAAATGGAGCAGGTGCGATTGATGTGATTCCAACTGGAGGTACAATGCCTTATACTTATTCTTGGGATTCGGGTCAGTCTACAGAAGATATCACAGGTTTAGCAGCTGGGTCTTATGCCATCACTATTACAGATGTAAATGGATGTGAAACGAGCTCAAGTGCTACTGTAGTAAATAACGCAAGCGGAATGAGCTACTCCGAAGTAATTACGGTTGAAAACTGTTCTGATGGTTCAGGTGCAATCGACCTGACTGTAACAGGAGGAGCAACTCCTTATACTTTCTTATGGAGTAACGCAGCAGTAACTGAAGATTTAACTGGACTTTCTGCTGGAACCTACACTTGTGAAATTACAGATAATAACGGATGTATCTTGAATACAAATGATATCCTTGTTTCGAATAATCCGGGAACCCTATTCGCTCAATCATCTGTAAGTGATGAAGAATGTGGTCAAATGAACGGATCAATTTTCGTAAATGCTGCTGGTGGCGACGGAAACTATACTTACTCTTGGAGTATTGCTGGAACGGGAGCTACACAGCCAAACCTATCAGCAGGAACTTATGATTGGACAGTTACGGATGGAAATGGATGTACAGTTTCTGGTTCGGAAACAGTGAATAATATTGCAGGTACCTTAAGCTTAGATAATGTTACTTACGCAGATGAAGTTTGTAATGATGATATGGGATCGATTGATATTACAGTTTCGGGTGGAACAGGTCCTTTGACATACACATGGAGTAATGCGGCAACTACAGAGGATATATCAGGTCTGAATGAAGGAACTTACTCCTGTGCAATCACGGATGCTATTGGTTGTTCTATTAATACTGGAAATATTATAATTTCAAACAATGCCAATACCATTTCAATTGATAATATTTCTGTTACTGATGAGTCTTGCGGAAATGGAACTGGTGCTGTTGATATAACGATTTCAGGGGGAACAGGCCCTTACACTTACTCATGGAGTAATTTGGCAACAAGTCAGGATATCGCAAACTTAAACGCGGGAGTTTATACCTGTACGATTACAGATGCTGGTGGATGTACTGCAAATCTTCAAGCTACAGTTAACAATGATGCTGGAAACCTTCAAGTATTTACGGCTGTTGTAACTAACGAATCTTGTGGAGCTACAAATGGAGCCATCAACATTACGGTGGCTGGTGGTACTCCTGCTTACTCCTTTGCTTGGAGTAATTCTGCAACTACTGAAGATATTTCTGGATTAGACGGAGGCAACTATTCGGTTACAATTACAGATGCTGGTGGATGTACAGTAACGGATCAATTTACGGTTCTAGACCTTGGGGCTAATCTTGCAGTTTCAAATTATACAATTCAGGATGAAATTTGTGGAAATGGAGCCGGAGCAATCAATATTACAGTTGCTGGTGGAGCAACACCTTATTCATATAGCTGGAGTAACGGTTCTACTTTCGAAGATGTTTCAGGTTTAAGTGCTGGAGCGTATTCGGTAACAATTACAGATGCAAATGGTTGTACGACCTCTGCAAACTACAATGTAAATCTTAACACAGGAACACTGAGTGTTTCTACAGTTTCAGTAACGGATGAGAATTGTGGTGATGGTCAGGGAGCAATCGACATGACAATTGCAGGAGGTATCGCTCCACTTTCAATTAGCTGGAGTAATGGAGCTACTTGGGAAGATCTTTCAGGACTTTCAGCTGGTTCTTACACGTTAACTGTAACAGATGTAAATGGTTGTCAAGCCACGGCTTCAGAAACGGTAGTAAATAATTCAGCAGGTTTTGCTGCAACAATTAATACGGTAACCGATGAAAACTGTGGTCAGGCAGATGGAGCAATTAACATTGATGTTACAGGCGGAGCCACACCATATACTTTCTTATGGTCTAATGCAGCCACAACGGAAGATATTTCGAATCTTTCGGCTGGAAACTACTCCGTAACTGTGACAGATGGAAATGGTTGTGCAACAAATGTAAATGCGACCGTAACGAATATTACAGGAACTCTTGCGATTTCATCTTCATTCGTTCAAAATGAAACTTGTGGAAACGGAGCAGGATTTATTGATATTAGTGTAACTGGAGGAACTACCCCTTATACTTTCTTATGGTCAAATTCAGCCACAACGGAAGATATTTTGAGTTTATCAGCTGGAACATACGATGTAACGATTACAGATAATTTAGGATGTATTCTTACTGATTCTTGGACCGTTGGAGATAATGGAGCTGGATCTATTTCAGTAACGGCCACTACAACAGATGAAATTTGTGGGAATGGTCAAGGAGCAATTGATGCAACTGTTTCAGGAGGAATTCCACCATTATCCATTGTTTGGAGTAATACAGCCACAACGGAAGATATTTCCGGATTGGCAGCTGGTTCATATACCATTAACATTACAGATGATGTAGGGTGCTCTACTTCAGCCTCGTTTGATGTGAACGCTAGTGCAAACACCAACCTGGCATTCACGAATGTTGGAGTTCAGGATGAGTTCTGTGGAGGTAATGATGGTCAAATCCAGGTTCAGGTTTCTGGAGGAACTGTATTTACTTATTACCTAAATGGCTTGTTCTATAATATTGGAGGAACATTTGAGATTTTCAATAACCTTAATGTTGGAAGTTACCTGGTAACTGTTGAGGATGAAAATGGATGTCAAATTGATTCAACCATTTTTGTTGATACAGGTGTGCCATTCAATGCATTCATTGCTTCCGTAACGGACGAGAACTGTGGGCAAATGGATGGAGCAATTGATCTGCAAATTGGAGGTGGACCAAACCCAACTATTGAATGGAGTACCGGAGAAACCACGGAAGATATTTCTGGTTTAGCAGCGGGTAATTATTATGTGATTCTGACCCTTACATTCAATCCAAACTGTGTAGATACTTTATGGGCTGATGTAATGGCTACAGGTGATTTTACCGCAGCGGGTGTGACAACAGATGAAAACTGCGGAGATGGTACAGGAGCCATTGATGTGACAGTAACTGGAACGGACACATATTCTTATTCGTGGTCAAGCGGTGAAACAACTGAAGATTTATCTGGTCTTTCGGCTGGGAACTATTCTGTTGTAATTACTAATGACAATTCAGGTTGTACGCAGAACTTAGATTTCACTGTTGGGAACAATACGGGAGGTATCACTGCTACAGGAGTTGTTACTGCAATGGATACATGTCATATGGGTACGGGTGCTATTGATGTAACTGTAACTGGTGGTTCTGGAAATTACATTTACGCTTGGTCAAATGGAGCTAGTACTCAAGATGTTTCCGGATTAAACGAAGGAATGTATTCATGTGAAATCAGAGATGTTTCCAATGGATGTGAGTTTGTATTGAACTATCAAATTGATAATATTTCAAACTTCACACTTTCAGGAGTGCTAACAGACGCAACTTGTGCAACTTGTCCTGATGGAGCAATTGATGTGACGGTAAATCCTATTGGAACATCTTATTCCTATTCATGGAACAGTGGAGAGACGACAGAAGATATAAGTGGTATACTACCAGGCACTTATACTATTACCGTGATAGATCAAACAAATAATTGTTGGGATACCCTGTCATTCATTGTTACGGGAACAGCCTCATTGAATGAAAATTCAGAGGATGTTTCAGTGGAAATCTATCCGAACCCTGCTCAGGAAGAATTTAATGTGGCTTATGATTTCATGAATACTTCAGAGATTACCATGGAAGTGAAGAATCCTCTTGGACAAATTATTCAGACTAAGAGTTTCACTGGAGCACAAGGCGTTATGGTAGTTAATTCTTCAAAATGGGAGAATGGAGTTTACTTTATCAAACTTACAACCGAAGATCAAGAAGTTGTTAAAAGGATTGTAATCACACAGAATTAGATCAAATAAGTAGTAGAAAAGGAAAACCCCAGCAGAAATGTTGGGGTATTTTGATATGTATAAATTTCAATTTATGAGATTCTTTGAATGAGAAAAAAGTTCTTGAGTCATCGTAATTTTGAGATATGAAAATCTATATCCAAATGATCATTTTAATGTGTTCATCATTTACTTATTCTCAAATGGTGTCCACCTTGAATATTTCTCCTTCAGTAAATATTACGGATGCCATTATTATGGATTCCTCTGGAAATATATTTGGAAGTGATTATTCTGGTGATAAGGTTTATAAAATAGATCCAAATGGAAATTCATCCGTTTTTGCAAGTGGTTTAAATACGCCTAATGGCCTTGCTTTAAATAGTGCAGGAGAATTATATGTTTGTGATAATATTGGAAATGCGGTGTACGTGTTGGATAATCAAGGAGTTTTTTTGGATACAATTCAAATTACCAATCCCTCTGGAATTATTAAAATGAAAAATAGTGATTCGCTGTGGTTAACAACTTACAATCCAAGTACACTCTATAAATTGGCTCCGGATCACTCTTTGCATTTAATGCATCAAGCGGGTGTTTTGAACGGACCGGTCGGTCTCTGTTATGATAATAATAACGAATTGTTTGTTGGGAATTTTAGTAATAGGGCTGTGTATAAGGTTCAGGATGATACTTTGATCTTTTGGGTGCAATTTCCTTCTGGAGGATTAGGATCATCTCTTGGTTTTATAACCTATGCCCAGGGAGGAATATGGGGTACGACTTTTGGGTCTAACAAAATTTATAAAGTAAGTTCTGAATTTCCTGATAGCGTCATTTTGAGTATAGGTGGAATACAAGGCTCTCAAGATGGACTGGCAAGTACAGCAACTTTCAATCAACCTAATGGAATCTATGCAACTCATTCTGGAGATAGCATTCTAATTTCAGATTATGGAACTGGAAATATCAGAGTTTTATCAGGGGGGTATTTGGAGGATAATGAAATAACAGATCCCGAAATCGATTTTGAAATTGCTCCAAATCCGGTAAAAGACATTTTTGAATTAAAGTTTTCTAAAAGTGCTCCTGAAGGTGAAATAGAAATTACTAGTATAACTGGACAAGTAATTTTTTCCAAGAATGCATCGTATGCTGAAAGTCTTGAACTGAATGCACATGAGATGAAAGATGGAATCTATTTTGTACGATTTGTTGCCAAGGATGTAAATATCGTCAAGCGTCTGGTCGTCTCTTCTGATTAAACCATTATTTTTGTACAAAAAAATCAATGTACAAATATATTCTTAAGCCCATTTTCTTTCTTTTTCAACCGGAAAAAATCCACTATTTCGTTTTTGATCTGTTGAAATTTACTTTGGCCTTTCCTGGAATGAAGTGGGTATTTAGAAAAATGTATTGTATTGAAGATCCAAAACTGGAAAGAGAAGTTTTCGGACTCAAATTCAAGAATCCTGTTGGGATTGCGGCTGGTTTTGATAAGGACGCCAAACTATTCAACGAACTAGACTATGTTGGATTTGGTTTTATTGAAATTGGAACGCTTACTCCAGTGGGTCAGCCAGGGAATCCAAAACCAAGATTATTTAGAATCCCTAACGATGAAGGTTTGATAAACCGCATGGGATTTAACAATGGGGGAGTAGAAGAGGCTGTAGAAAGACTCAAAAAGCGTAAAACAAAAGTCATCATCGGCGGAAATATTGGAAAGAATAAAATTACTCCCAATGAAATAGCCAACGGAGACTACGAATTTGCCTTTGAACAACTTTACCCATATGTAGATTATTTTGTAGTGAATGTGAGCTCTCCTAACACACCTAATTTGAGAGAATTGCAGGACAAAGAACCGCTGACAAAATTACTATCCAATTTAATGGATCTTCGCGAAAAAAAGTCTGAGAAAAAGCCTATTCTCCTAAAAATAGCCCCAGATCTTACCAATCATCAATTAGATGATATTGTGGATATTGTTCTAAGCACAAAAATAGATGGTTTGATCGCCACCAATACAACCATAGCCAGAGACCATTTGAAGACTTCTCCAGGGCAATTAAATGAAATTGGAAATGGAGGTGTATCTGGAAAACCTGTCAGAGAAAGAGCCACAGAGGTGATTCGATACGTTCACCAAAAATCTGAAGGAAAATTCCCAATTGTCGGGGTGGGAGGAATTCATAGTCCAGAGGATGCTATTGAAAAATTAGAAGCAGGAGCGAGTTTGATTCAAGTCTATACGGGATTCATTTACGAAGGCCCTGCATTGGTGAAAAGAATTAACAAAAAAATCCTCGAAAATTCATAATTCAAGCGATTTTTAGGCACTTTCTTTTTACATTTACTTCCAATTTGCTATTATTTAAAAGAAAACTAGGAATTTGATGAAATTAATTGAGTGCCCAAGAGATGCCATGCAGGGAATCAAGGAATTGATTTCTACTGAGAAAAAAGCGGCTTATATTAATCAGCTGCTTAAAGTGGGGTTTGATACGGTGGATTTTGGAAGTTTTGTTTCTCCCAAAGCAATTCCACAAATGGCTGATACTGCTGAGGTACTATCCAAACTAGATCTATCTTCAACAAAATCTAAATTATTAGCGATTGTCGCCAATCCGAGAGGAGCAACCAATGCTTGTGTGCATCAAGAAATCGATTATTTAGGATTTCCATTCTCGGTGTCGGAGACCTTTCAAAAAAGAAATACGAATGCTTCGATTGAAGACTCCCTCCATTCCATAGAAGAGATTCAAGAATTGTGTACGAAACACAATAAAAAATTGGTGATCTACTTATCCATGGCTTTTGGGAATCCTTATGGAGATGAATGGAGTCCACAAATTGTAACGGATTGGGCGCACAAGGTTATGGAGATTACTGAAGTGGAAACTTTGTCCCTGTCGGATACTATTGGAGTTTCAAACAAAGAGTCCATTGAAAATTTATTCTCGATCATTCTCAAAGAGATTTCAGGAGTTGAAATTGGAGCACACATGCATACTACACCAACAACCTGGAGAGAAAAAGTGGACGCAGCGTACAATGCAGGTTGCAGAAGATTTGATGGAGCACTAAAAGGATATGGGGGATGCCCGATGGCTAAAGATGAACTTACCGGTAACATGCCGACTGAAAAAATGATTGAATATTTCAATGAAAATAAGGTGGAATTAGGTCTGAATCAAGATGAATTCGCCGAGGCATTGAAATTTTCCAATGAAGTTTTTAATTAAAAATAATATACACATGAAAGGATTATTGACTCTATTTGCAATTCTATTATTTACAGCGCTAAATGCCAATGAAAATGTTCGTCAGGTTGGGGATTTTGATGAACTTCTATTGAAAAGTAAATTTCAAGTTTCTTTGAAACAGGGGACTGAAAATAAAGTGGTGATCAACGTATTAGAAGAAGGCGAAGATGTTGAGAACTTAATAACAGAAGTGAATAAAGGAGTGCTGGAAATCTATACCAAAAAGAAAGACTTCAAAGACAAAAATTTCCATGTAACGGTTTACTTCAAAGATCTAAAATCCATCCATGTAAAGAATGATGGTGAAGTATTTACTGAACCAGATGTGGTCATTAAAGAAGATTCTATTTCCTTGAACTGTTCTATTGGTGGGAAGATCAAAGTTTCGGTTGAGGCGACTAGTTTAAGCGCAACCATCAAACAAGGAGGATCAATCATGTTGCAAGGTTCAGCAAAAAGATTTCATTCTAGCGTTTTTACAAATGGGAATTTGTCTGCTTCCAAATTAGTGAATGATGAGGCTTGGGCGGAAGTGAAAATGGGTGGCACTATTATTTTGAAGCCGAAAGAATACCTGAATGCAAAAGTTTCCATGGGAGGAAATATTAAATACCAGGGGGAACCGAAAAAAATTGATCAGGAAGTCAAAGTTGGAGGTGAAATCAAAAAAATAAAGTAAATGAAGTTGTTCTGGGGACTTTTTCTGTTTTTCGTTTTGATGCTGAATGCTTGTTCTTCAGATACTACATCTGAAAAAAACGAGGATCAGTTTATTCCTGACACAATTTTAGTTCCTGTTCAGTTTGAACTTTTCACAGATGCTCGTATACCTTCCATTCTAGATGAGGCAGGTTTGTGCAGAGACATCCCGAAAGATTCGATTAAAGATTCGATAAATATGTTTGACCCACCATGCATGGCAAACTTTTACAGGGTTTTTAAATTCAATGAATCGAAGGATTTAAATGAAATTTTCGGAGTAACCATCGCTTCTGGTGTACATGATTTCCCTATTCGTAGAACTATTTTGATGGTGAAAGAAAATAAAAAATGGGTGTTGATGAATCGGTTTGTTGGTGATTTGGTTGAAATGAGAACCAATCCATCTGGATACCACGATTTGATCATTAGACATCCGGATCTTGAGGCCGGTTCTTTTGCTATAAGATATGTTTACAACGAAGGGAAATATCTACCCAAAATCGCTGAAGAAGTTGATGATAAATTGATAAAAAAATCATTGAGAGATTCCCTTACACCGGTGATAATTGATCGAATTGAGAAGAACAAGATGTTTCAATAAATATTCACTTCTCTTTCCAATTCTATTCCAAATTTATCCTTGATTGAAGCAATGATTCTCTCTGATAAGTCGTAGATTTCTTTTCCACTGGCTTGCCCATAATTCACCAAAACCAACGCTTGTCTTTGATGTACTCCAAAATCACCTTCTCGATATCCTTTCCAGCCATCTTGTTCAATCAACCAGCCCGCTGCAGTTTTAGAATGATTTTCATCAACTGGGTAAACTGGAATATCTGGGAATTCTGATTTTAGCTTTTCAATTTGAGAATTTGGAAGGATCGGATTCTTGAAAAAACTTCCACTGTTTCCAATCTCTTTTGGATCAGGTAATTTGGACTGTCTTATCGCAATTACAGCATCACTAACGTCTTTGATCGTGGGATTTTCAATTCCTTTTTTGGTGAGCTCTTCATTGATCATTCCATAACTCGTGTTCAGTCGATGATGTCCAGATTTTTGTAGTTCAAATCGCACCTTCACGATCACAAACTGATTTCTTAAAACTCTCTTAAATACACTTTCACGATACCCGAACTGACAAGAAGGTAAATCAAATGTTCGGATTTTTCCTGTTTCTATTTCATAAGCATCCAAAGAGTGAAAAACGTCTTTGATTTCAACACCATAAGCACCGATATTCTGCATGGGGGCGGCTCCAACTGATCCTGGTATCAAAGACAAGTTTTCAATACCACCAAAATCATTTTGGATAGTCCAGTGTACAAATTCATGCCAAACCATACCACCTCCTGCTTCCACAATAACGGTATTTTCTTTCTCCTGAACTACGACAATTCCCTTTATCGCATTTCTAAGAATTGTTCCATGAAAATCTTCCGTAAATAAAACGTTGCTGCCACCTCCTAAGATTAAAAAAGGAGTCTGTCGATCTATTTCATTTAGCCTCTCACTCAATTCATCAACAGAGGAAAAGGAGAATAAACGATCACAAGAAGCATTTATTCCAAAAGTATTGTAGGGTTTAAGAGATGTTTTTGTCATTAAAAATACTTTGTGTAGCAAAACTATCATTTATTACTCTTTAAATCCTTTGTGCCACAAAACTTTTTACAGCTGAATTGTTTATATTTGCGCAACAAAAATTAAAAGTATGAACGTTTTTAAAACACTGATTTTGACTTTTCTCGGTGCAGTTGTTCTGGGATCATGTTATAAATATCCCGATGTTTCAATTCAGAATGAGGCCTTGGATATGACGATTACCATCGGAGATGATAGTAGAGATTATACTCAGTATACTTATTTCACATTTGAAGATACCATTCGCCTTGTAAGAATTGTGAATGGAGATCAAGTGGAGTCTGATTCAATCATCAATCCAAGTGATGCTAGCTACATCATGAACGAATTAAGAAAAAAAATGGAGGCTTATGGTTATACCTACACTACGGATACAGCTTTAGCTGATGTTGTGTTCATCGCACATGCCATGGATATTACTTCAGAAGGTTCAGGTGTAGATTGTTACAATCCAGGTTATTGGTGGGGTTATTATCCTACCTATCCAAGTTATGGTTGGGGATATCCAGGATGGGGTTACCCAGGGTATGGTTATCCTTGGTACGGTGGGTGTTATTCCTATGAATATTTTAGCCGAAGAGGAACATTAATTTGGGATCTTTTTGATAAAAAGAACTTTAACGGAACTCAAATTGAATCTATCTGGGTAGGTAGCATCATTGGGGTATTAAATGAGTCAGGAAACTACAACAAATTCACAAGAATTGATAGAGGAATCAATGAAGCGTTTATTCAATCTCCTTATCTAGATATTTCTTCAAACTAATTAAAGATTTTTAAGATGAAAAAGTTAATGTATTTTGTAATCCTCGTTGCTGGAATTAGTTTGATGCCTTCCAAATCAATGGCCCAAGGATCTTATGTGTCTTTCGGTTATAGAATGGCCTTCCCAATGGCTTCATTTAGAGATTATATCAAAACTACTTCTTTCAGAGGAGTTCAGTTCGATTATAAATATTTTGTCAATGATAATTTGGCAGTTGGTTTCCAGTATCACTGGAATGGATTTTATGAGAATAAACCTCGTCAAACTTACTTCTTTGATGGTGGAGCCGTGACAGCCGAACAATATAATTTTTCGTATGCCTCTAACTTATTAATTGGTGCAGATTATTACATCTCCACTAAGAATATCGTGAAGCCATTCTTCGGTTTTAGAGGTGGAATGGGATATTTGGAGTTGGATCGATTCGTTGGTGCAGCTCAATTCCAAGAAACAGTTTGGCGTTTTTCCTATTCAGCTACTGCTGGAGCTTTATTCCAAATTCCAAATACTTCTTTGGCTTTTACTTTAGAGGGTAGCTGGAATCAAGTTGTTTATGATAATCTTCATTACAAACATATGTCAAGTGTTGGATTGTTCATTGGATTCTGCTATTCAGGACAGTTTAAAGACATGTAAGAGAAATTCTTCTTTGCATTAAAGCCGGCAATCGTCGGCTTTTTTTGTAACTTATTTTTTGATGGTCGTTTTACCTGTAAAATCAACTTATGAAATATTTAATTTTAATCCTGTCCTTTTCTTTTACTGCTGTTCATGCTCAGGAAACAGTGAAATTATTCTATAATATCAACGCTTCAGAAATCACAACGGAACATAAAAAGCTTCTTGATAAAGGATTAGCAAATAAAAACATTGAAAAAATAGAAATTGTGGGGTATACTGATTATCTCGGTACCCCGGAATACAATTTGATCCTCTCTAAGAAAAGAGCTGATAATGTCAAGAAATTTTTCACTTCAAAGTCAATGAATGTAGTTGTTTGCGAAGGGAAAGGAATTACAGGAGAAACCTTGGAATCCAATAAAGGGATTCGAAATAACAGAAGGGTAGATGTGATCATCTATTCAAAAAATGAAGAAATAGTTAAGGAAGAACCGGTAAATCCCGATACCTTGAAGATAGATGTTCAGGAAATCAAAATAGGAGATAAGTTGGTGCTCAAAAATTTTAATTTCTTCCCTGGACGTCACTTTTTAATTCCACAGTCTCAACCTGAACTTGGAAGATTAGTGAATATTCTTAAAACGAATCCAAATTTAAAAATCGAACTTCAAGGGCATATTTGCTGTGAAACAGATCACGATGACGGATGGGATGCAGATGCATTGGAATACCGACTTTCTTTTAACAGAGCCAAGTATATTCATGATGAGCTGGTAAAAGCTGGCATTGATCAAAGCAGACTTTCTTATAAAGGATTTGGAAGATCAAAACCCTTATACAAGCTCGAATTGAGTGAAGGTGAAAAACAAGCTAATCGAAGAGTTGAAATTCAGATCGTAGGGAAATAATTCCTTTTCAAATAACTAGAATCACTTATATTTGCACCTATGAAAAAAATAGGTGAGCGCATCACTTTCGAGGATCAAAAAGGTTTTACCACAATCGTCATCGCCCCAGCTAGCGTGGATTGGAAAAATGCGATGCTTTTTGGTTGGGTAATAGCTTGGACTTACGTTGGTGTTTATATCGCCTACAATTTTATCGCAGGATTGTTTTCCGATGATCAGCAGATTTACTTTGCAGCATTCATGGTGTTCTGGTTCTATTTTGAATTTAGATCCATTAAGTCGCTTTTATGGATTAAATACGGCAAAGAGCTCATCAAAATCGACGAAGAATACCTGGTTTTCAAAAAATCCATAAAGAGCTATGGGAAAGCGAATAAGTTCTTTTTAGAGAATATCAAGAAATTTGAAGAAATAGAAAATAATGACAGCAAATGGATCAAGGCTTTCGAAAACTCTTACTGGGAATTGGGAAAGGAAACCATGCAGTTTGAAGTCATGGGAAAGAAGGTGAAATTTGGTCGCAAACTGAATGAACAGGATGTCAAACTTCTCTTTAAAGTCATTGAGAAAAGATTGAATCAAAAACTGAAAAGAAAGAAATAAAATCGCTTCCTAATCTACTCATACTCCTTAATTTCCGCTCATCATTTTTACAGGCATATTTCCTTTTTAGAGTGCTATTTTTGGCAAAAACTTGGAAAAAATGAAGACACTAGTAGTATTGAGCGGAATTTTTATGGCTTGTTTTGCATACAGTCAAACCGCAGATGAAATCGTAGCCAACTATCTTGAAAATATTGGTGGGGCTGAAAACTGGAAAAAAGTAACAAGCCAAAAAATGCAGGCTTCTGTGAATGTTCAAGGAATGAAACTTCCTGTTGTAATGGTCAGCTTTGCAAATGGAAAATCTTATTCTAGTTTTACCCTACAAGGGAAAACAATGGTTCAACAGGTATTTGATGGAGAAAAAGGGTATGAAATGAATTTCATGACTCAAAAAATGGAAGAAATTGATGCGGAATCTGTCGAGAATCTGAAAAGAAATAAAGATGATTTCCCTTTACCATTTTTAGATTATAAAGAGAAAGGATACACAGTTGAAAAGTTAGAGGACGAAACTGTAGAAGGGGTAGATTGTTTCAAAATCAAATTCATTTCTGGAAAAAAATTAAATGAAGGAAAGGAAATAGATGATGTAACTTACTACTATTTCGATAAGGAAAATTTCATTCCAATTGTAGTGGAAACTACTATTTCCATGGGGCCAATGGCAGGGAAAACTGCACAGACTGTCTTTTCTGATTATGATGAGGTGGATGGCTTGTACTTTCCGTTTTCCATTAAAGAAAAATTAAAAGATGGAGAAGGTCAAGGTCAAACAGTGACAATGGAAAAAATCGAAATCAATGTTGAGGAGGATCCTGCTCTATTTGATTTTACAGAATACGAAAAAAAATAATCCAACATGAAAAAACTATTTCTGTTACTGGGAATCTTTTCCCTTTCCGGGGCTTTTACGCAAGATTTTTTAAACTCGCTTTCAGCACAGGAGTTATTCGGTTCCATTGAGGCAAGACATATTGGCCCTGCCCTAATGAGTGGTCGTGTTTCAGATATTGAAGGACACCCCACAGATAAGAATACCATCTATATCGGAACCGCTGGTGGAGGTGTTTGGAAATCTACGGATGGAGGTGTGATGTTCTCTTCGATTTTCGATAAATATTGTCAATCCATTGGAACTGTAAAAGTAGATCCAAATGATCCAGATCGAGTTGTTTGGGTGGGAACAGGAGAGACTTGGACAAGAAATTCAACATCGATTGGTGATGGGATATATAAATCTGAAGATGGAGGTTCCAATTGGAAGAAAATGGGGCTTGAAAAATCAGAACGAATCTCAAATATCATCATTAATCCTAAGAATTCAGATGAGCTATTTGTAGGTGTTTTAGGAGCTTTATGGGGAGATTCGGAAGAAAGAGGAATTTATCATACTGTCGATGGAGGTCAAACTTGGAAGAAAATCTTCTATGTGAATGAAAAAACGGGTTGTTCTGACCTCATTGTGGATCCAAATGATTTCAATACCATGTATGCTTCTTTTTGGGAATTCAGAAGAACAGCTTGGTCTTTTAGTTCAGGTGGGAACAATAGTGCCTTGTACAAAACAACTGATGGAGGAAAGACGTGGAATAAAATTCATACTGGCTTTCCAGAAGGTAAACTTGGGAGAATTGGTGTAGCGCTTGCTCCATCTGATTCTAAAATTGTTTATGCTGTTGTGGAATCAGAAAAAGAGGAGAACAAAGGATTGTATAGATCTGAAGACGGAGGAGCAAACTGGAAACACTTAAACAATGATTTTGATTTAACTGTACGACCATTTTATTTCTCCAGAATTGTTGTAGATCCAAAAGACCCAAATGTCATAGTGAAAGCAGGACTAAGCGGAGCCATTTCTAAAGACGGTGGAAAAACCTTCAAAGGTTTGGGATTCATGCATTCCGACATCCATGATATTTGGTTTGACATTGTAGATTCTGATCGGATGCTTGTTGCTACTGATGGAGGATTGTACCGGTCTTTAAACAAATGTGTGACAATGGAAAGAGTAGAGAATTTACCTCTCTCTCAATACTACCATATTTCCATGGATAATGAAGAACCTTACAATATTTACGGTGGATTGCAGGATAATGGTTCTTGGATCGGTCCCTCTTCCTCGTCTGCAGGAATCGAAGCAAGAGATTGGTTAAGTGTTGGAATGGGAGATGGTTTTAGAGTATTTCCACATCCTACAAATTCCAATATTGTTTACAGTGAAATGCAGGGAGCTGAAAATGTTTGGAGATACAATCAGGAAACTCGTCAGCTGAAAATTGTAAAACCTTATCCGGAAGATGTAGATCAAAAATTGAGATTTAACTGGAATGCTGCTCTTTCAACAAGTATCCACTTTCCTGATCGCCTGTATTTAGGTTCTCAGTTTTTACATGTCTCAGACGATATGGGGGAAACCTGGAGAATCATATCACCAGATTTAACCACAAATGATGTAGCAAAATTAAATCAGGAGAATTCTGGTGGTTTATCAAAAGACAATTCAGGAGCAGAAAACCATTGTACCATCTTTACCGTTGCTGAATCTCCTCTCGACAAGAATGTGATTTGGGTTGGAACGGATGATGGAAACATACAGGTTACCAAAGATGGAGGGAAAACTTGGGAGAATGTTACTGCAGGTTTTGGCGGTAAATTAGCTCCGAAAAATACCTGGGTGTATCACATCGAAGCTGATAAGTTCAATAAAGGGACTGCTTGGGCAGTTTTAGATGGACATACGCGTAATGATGGAAAGACGTATTTAATCAAAACAACTGATTTTGGTAAAACTTGGGAACTAAAAGTGGATAGTTCTGTTGTTGGTTTTGCCAGGTCATTTGAGCAGGATAATTTTAACGAAAACCTGTTATTTTTAGGAACGGAACTTGGTTTGTACGTGAGTATCAACGGCGGAAAATCTTGGTTGAAATTTGAAAATAACATGCCAAGTGTTGCCATTCACTACATGGAAATGCATCCCAAAAAACACGATTTAGTTATGGGAACTCATGGTAGGGGAGTGATCATATTGGATGATATTAGTCCTATCCGACAATTGTTAGCTTTAGATGCAAAAACAGATGGAATCAATAAGGAGTTAACCTTTATTCCTACTCCGAAATACTTCATGTCGGACAAAAGTGATTTTGGTAATACTTCCACCGAAACACAATTCGTGGGAGCAAATCCATCTGAAGATGCTCGAATCATTTATTTTCTGAAAAAGAGACACACCTTTGGAAAAATGAGCATGGAGATCAGAGACATGAATGACCAATTGGTGACCACATTGGGACCTGAAAAGAAAAAAGGTCTGAATATCGTGAATTGGAACTACTCCATGATTGCACCGAAAGTAGCCAAAGGAAAAACATTTGATTTTGGAGGTTTTATTTCTCCTAGAGTGATGGCAGGGAAGTACAAAGTTGTGATCACAAAAGGAAAGAATGAATACCAAACTGAAATTGAAGTGGCATATCCTGAAAATTCAGTATTTACTGCGGAGGACCGAAAAATGCAATTCGAGACTACCATGGAAATTTATAATTTGTCTGAAGATCTCGCATATTTAGTGCATCAGATGGACTATTATCTTGATTTAGCAGATGGATATTTGGAGAATAAGAACTACAAAAAGGCGGTATTACCAATGGTGAATAAGATTAATGCGCTCAAAAAGACGCTTGTAATTACCACCGGAGATAATTATGTTGGAGCCGCTGAACCTCAATTAAGAGAGAAAATCAGTGACTTAATGAGTTCGGTAGCGGGGTATTTTGGCAGACCAGGAAAAAATCAATTAGAAAATTTAGCTGGATTGAAAGAAGCTTATTCAAAAGCAGACAAAGATTTCAAAGTGATTCTTATGAAGGAAGTGGCGAAATTTGTGGATTTTACTCAAAAGGATGATCCTAAGAAAAAATTTGAAGCCATTCAATCAAAAGCAGAATTTCTAAAAAAATAATAGAATGAAAAAGGGATCGTTTTAGATCCCTTTTTTTTATACTGAAATTTTATACTTCTCATTAAAATTGGTCCAATCCCAAAGGAATCGGTCCATCACTTCATCCATTCTTTTTAAGAAGATTGGATTAGGTGTACGCATTTTTCTGAAATAATCATCTTGGAAGTCATTTAGATCGTACTTATAGAACAAAGCTTTTGACATTCCATAAAGGAAGTTTTTCGAAGGCTTATTAATCGAATCGATATAAGACTGAAATTTCCCTAAATACCTTTCTACTTGTAAGAACTCTTTCTCAAAAATAACTGCCAATTTCTCAATCATTTTGGTTTCGATCTTCGAGGCCTGTTCCACCGAAAAATGCTTGTACAAATTGTTGATATTACCGCAAATGACGATAAATAGAAAATACTCAGAATCTTGTTCTGACAGATTGGGTGATTTTTCAAAGGCTGGGTCGTCGTTTATTAAACAGGCCACATCATGGAAACTTTTGTCTACTGATTCGAAGATGGAGTTTACAATGATGTTCGCTATTTGGTCTTCATTGACTTTCTTTTTCCTTAACAAACTAAACATATACCTTCTGTTAATTTTTAAACACAAAAATAATTTCGAAACAGATGCTCGCGAAACCACCTATTTAAAGGTTATCAACAAAAGTTATTAACAATTTGGTAATCTATGTGGAAAAACACAACCATTTGATTTACAATCCACTGGTTAGATCTTGCCATATTTTCTCATCAGGCGGATTCGCAATGATTTGAATCGGCTCTTTCTTGATTGGATGAATGAAATTCACTTCTCTAGCCAACAAATCAATGGATAAAAATTTATTAGCTCTTTTTGCTCCATATTTCACATCACCCTTTATCGGATGACCAAGATCTGATAAATGCGTGCGGATTTGATGATGACGCCCTGTTTCTATTTGAATTTCTAATAAGGAATAATTATCACCTTCAGATAGAACTTTATAATGGCTTACGGCCTCTTTGGCTCCTGGCTTTTTCTCAGAAACAACATAGGATCGATTTTGCTCCTGATTTTTCCACAGAAAATTTCGAATAGTCTTTTCTTTCTCTTTGGGTTTCCCTTCCACAATAGCCCAATAGGTCTTATTAACTCTCCGTTGAGCAAATTCAACTGTCATTCGTTCTAAGGCTTTACTTGTTTTTGCAAACAGAATAACCCCATATGTAGGCCGGTCTATCCTGTGAATGACTCCCATGAAAACATTTCCAGGCTTGTGGTCACGTTCTTTGATGAAATCTTTGACAATATCTCCCAAGGGTTGATCACCTGTTTTATCCGCCTGTGAAATATCTCCTGGGCGCTTGTAAACGGCAATCAAATGATTGTCTTCATATAAAATGATAAGATTTCCTTTTGTTGTCTTCACTGTAAATGGAACAAATTAATATTGTTCATGTTCATTTGGGAAGTCCTTCTCTTTAACGTCTTTAATGTAATTCTGAAAAGCGCCCAACATTTCTTCTTGGAGGTTGTGGTATTTTCGTAAAAATCTTGGATTGAAATCATTGTTAATACCTAACATGTCGTGAGAAACCAAAACTTGTCCATCTACTTGTGGCCCTGCTCCAATTCCAATGATTGGGATTTTTACAGATTGGGCTACAACTCCTGCTAATTTAGCCGGAACCTTTTCTAGAACAATGGCAAAACATCCTGCTTCTTCTAAAAGCTTCGCATCTTCTATTAATCTCTCCGCTTCTTCCTCTTCTCTTGCACGTACCACATAAGTTCCAAATTTGTAAATGGATTGGGGGGTCAAACCTAAATGGCCCATTACAGGTATACCAGCAGTTAAAATACGGTTGATTCCTTCCAAAATTTCTCTTCCTCCTTCCATCTTCACCGCGTGCGCGCCAGATTCTTTCATGATTCGAATTGAGGAACTCAAAGCTTCTTTGGAGTTTCCTTGATAGGTACCGAAAGGAAGATCCACAACAACTAAAGCTCTTTCAACTCCTCTTACAACAGAGGATGCGTGGTAGATCATGTGGTCTAACGTAATAGGTAGCGTTGTTTCATGCCCTGCCATGACATTAGACGCGGAATCACCTACTAGAATAACATCTACTCCAGCCTTGTCCAGAATTTTAGCCATGGTGAAATCGTATCCTGTAAGCATTGAAATTTTTTCTCCTTTCAATTTCATCTCCTGGAGAATATGTGTTGTGATTTTTTTAATATCGGGATTGTAGACAGACATTGTTACCTATTTTTTTAGCAAAATTAGAGCTTTGCGTTAAGATGAGCAAATATTGGGATTAGGATTAGTATACTTTTAGATTGATTCCCAGTCCTGCCCTTACGTGCCATCCCATCATGGCGGTTTTCGGACTATTTGTGAGCAATTCAGGGTTTTTCCATCTCTTGTTCGTGACATCAAGCAGATACCCTCCTCTAAAACTAATTGAAAATATTTTGATATTGAATTTCAGTTCTCCCTTAAAATCAAGCAATAAACTTGGGTTTTTATAAATCGTATAGTTGGTATAGTTCTCCGAGAATAAATTTGCAGAATTAGGATCTGATATAATCTTTTGTTCTTTCAAACTAAAGTTTCCTCCTCCAATTCCAATACTTGGATTAAAAGAAAACCAGGAAGTATTTAATAAGGATGTACCTATGTTTACAATGATATTGTAGCTATTTAACTTTAGAGTTGTACTGTCATTGTTGACTCTCTGGGATAAACCAATAGCAAATTCCATCCCGTAATAAAAGCCATATGGAGAAAAGACACTAAAGATCCCACCGATGGTAGGTATTTGGGATTTAAAACCAGGGAGTCCTTTCGCTGAAAGAGATGAATTTAAGTCTGTAAAATTAAAGAAGGATATCCCCATTTCAACTTCAGAACTAAAACGTAGGGAAGGGATTTTTTTCTTCTGATTTTCTGTTCGATAAGGATCTTTTGCAAATTGATCTTTGGTTAGCTTAAGATTGTTGATCAATATAAAATCTGTCTTGTCTTTAAATTCGTTAGAGATTTTTACATCTTTCGGTACTTTCACCAAATAAACTGCTTCATCCGTTCCCCAAAAATCATCAATGATATTCTCGATGAATTTTTTGTCTTTTAAGAAAAGATTTCGAACGTAAAATATGGGGATGATCATTAGTTGATCGGATTTGTCGCTCTCGTTTATTTTATATATCAAGGATTTCATGGCATAGGAATAACACTGTGCAGAACTATTATCTGTTCTAATATGACACCTACCGAATTGTCCATAAAACTTACTATCAGGAAATTGAGTATCCA
Organism: Crocinitomicaceae bacterium; assembly: GCA_020436025.1. Classification (GTDB taxonomy): domain Bacteria; phylum Bacteroidota; class Bacteroidia; order Flavobacteriales_D; family Crocinitomicaceae; genus JAGQYP01. The sequence goes on along the minus strand of JAGQYP010000045.1, from coordinate 2,740 downwards.
AATTTTTCAATGCGGTAAACATGAATTGTTCTCTAAATATGGTCTCTTGAAGCGTTCTTTGATCTTTCAATTTGTACCATTTTTTACCTGCAATCAATCCTTCAATAGTTTTATCGAAAGAGTCAAAGTCTTCGCCTAAATATTCTCTGTAATCTTCTTTTAACCGAGGATAATCCGACAACCATAATTCAAAAGTCTGATAAATTTCGACTTCGCCTATGATTCCGGGGTTCGCAGAGTAAAAATCTGAATTTGTGTAATCATCAGCTACTGAATAAATGGCTCGCAATGTTTCAACTGAAATACTTAAACTATCATTTTTTGGAGCTTCCTCCGGTAGCATAAAATAAAGTGCGGCAATGGAAATTTGTGGAAAGCGTTCTAAATCTATACCGTGACAGTGAATAGGGTAGCCAGGATTCTTTTTATTCAATTCAAATAGGTCTTCATATAAGGCCAAATTCTCAGCAGAGAAATACTTTTTAAGCTCCTCAAAATATTCACTTTCACCCGTTGTGATGTATTGATCAATCAACCAACCCGTGCCGGCTCCAAACTCGAGTAGGATTCTGTTTAATCCTGCATTTTTATGAAGGTATTCTGTAAGTTTATATTGGATCAGGTAATTGCTCTTTTGGTAGATGTGATTTTCTCCTGTGAAAAAGTACTTTTTGTTGGCAATACTTCCAGATAATAATTCAAATCCGGTGTTGTTCTCTTTATCATTTATAAGAATGTCCTTGTGTTCCTGACTAAGTAGGAAATTTGAATAAACACAAAAGATAATAAAGAATGACAGTTTGCCCATTCCCCAAAATTACGAAACTAATTTAACTTCTTCTGAACTAAGCCCATAACGAATTCAAGTTGCTCGTCTCGGTTCATATGAGAATTATCCAAAACAATCGCATCTTCAACTTGAATTAGTGGAGATTCTTTTCTAGTGCTATCTTCCAGGTCCCTCGATTTTACATTTTCTAGGATCGCTTCAAAATCAACTAAATCTCCTTTAGATCTCAATTCGTCAAACCTTCTTTGAGCTCTTATTTCTGGACTGGCTGTCATGAATAATTTAAGTTCCGCATCAGGGAATACTACGGATCCAATATCTCGTCCATCTAAGACTACGCCTCCATTCTTTCCAATTTCTTGCTGCTCGTGAACCAGTTTTTGTCTTAAATCTTTGTTTTTACTATAATATGAGACCTGATTTGAAATAGCTAGAGATCTAATTTCATTTTCAACATTTTCTCCATTCAAATGAACAATAGGGAGGTCTTCTCCATTGATCGATTTAAATTCAATGTGTAGTTCGCTAAGATAATTTTTGAGATTTGGGTCTTCTGCCGAAACTCCTTTGCGAATAAAGAAAAGAGTAGCCGCTCGATACATTGCACCGGTATCCACATAGATATACCCTAATTTCTTAGCAATTTCTTTTGCAATCGTGCTTTTTCCACAAGAAGAATACCCGTCAATTGCAATTTTAATCTTCTTCACCCTCTTTGTTCTTTTTTGATTTTTTTGGCTTTGGGTCAGCACTTGGAATTTCCCCTTTTTTCTTCCATTCATTTATGTTGGTTGAAATGGAGAAAACATTATTGAGTCCGCGACCATCATAAAATGCCAGACCATAACCAAAACGGAACATCTTAATACTGAATCCACCTCCGAACGAAAGACCTGCGGCACCTGGTTTGTCTAAAATTTTCATTTGCTGTCTACGGTGGTAATTAAATCCAACACGAATAAAAATCTTCTTAGCAATGATCGCTTCGATAGAAAAACTCATGTGCTGCAATAGTTCCTCACCAAATCCCGGTTTTTTAGTTGGAATAACCTGACCCGTAATTGGATCAATAGTTGTAGAATTAGGATCTTGATAAGCAAGTTTCCAATTTTGTAAATTATGTAGTGATAATCCAAGTCTGAAAGGTGCTTTATGGAACTTGTAAGATAAGCCCAACATAATATTTAAAGGAAGCGCTTCTTGATTTTTTTGTGTGAAAGACTTGAATTGAACACCTAGATTCTTTAGCATTAAACTCATAGTAATGTTGGACTTCTCATGTCTGAAGGTTCCTGCCAGATCAACTGAAACTCCAAATGATGTATAGGTATCGTAGGCTGAGGTCAATAGATTTAGATTTGCTCCAACACTAAAGTACTGATTCAAAGTCCTCCCATATCCTGCAGAAATAATAAAGTCAGCAGCAGTAAAGGTTCCTTGTTTTACACCAGATTCATCGGTTCTTGTAAATTCACCGTAACTCAAGTACTTGAAATTAAATGAAAAAACACCGATCGAGTCAAATTCATGACCGTATCCTGCCTGACCATATGCAATCCCAGAAGGTAAAAATCCTTGATTAAAGATAATGTGCCCCGACATTTCAGAATTTAAATTCGCTGGGTTTGAAATCCCCATATTCAAATCATTGTCGCGAATGAAAATGACATCCGACCCCAATCCAACCTGACGGGCAGAATACTCATGATTTAAAAACTGATTTGTAAATCTTCCCCCACTTTGACTAAATGAAAAAGAGAAAATTCCAAAAAACAAAACTATAAGCAACAAACGATGGATCATCATATCTTTCCTTAATAGGACTGTAAAGAAACGAAATAATACGTGCTTTATTTCAATCAAGTTGTAAAAAGATGTAAGATTAATTTTAACAGGTGAGATAAAAAAAAGGGAATGGTCGTCCCATCCCCAAATTCCATCCTCACTCTC
>JAGQYP010000044.1 GCA_020436025.1 Crocinitomicaceae bacterium | reverse complement strand
AAATGATGAAAAAAGCACCAATCCAAATTAATTTTACTCGAAAACTACCAAAAAGCATGACTTCGAAATTGGGGCGATAAAACACCGCTGCCATGGACAATCCATAGATCGATGCACTTGCTCCGACTAAGACTCCACCAATTGGAGATTGAAGAGTTGGTGAAATATTATATACGATTACATAAAGAATAGCACCGAAAACACCCCCGAGAAGGTAAGTTGGGATCACTCTTTTTGAGCCAAGTAAGTGAATGAAAATTTGACCAAAAAAGTACAGGAATATCATATTTCCCAAAATGTGAAAAAGATCGAAATGAATGAATTGGTAAAGGATTATGGTGTATAAATTGTAATACCAACCATCACTCAGGTTTTCATGTACTCCAACAAATTGTAATAGATTGTACTCCATGGAGTAAAAATCCCCTTTTGCCATGGATAAAGAGCTGAAAACCCTTAGCAACATTAAAGAAAGGTAAATCCCCAAGTTGATCATGATTAAGCGAAACATGGGGTTTCCCGACTTCCAGTAATTTCTTATGGTTTCATTGAATGTACTCATGGATCAATAGAAATTAGTTCGGTCTTTTTGCCAAATTTTGACGAAGACAAACCCGATCAAAGCACCTCCTAAATGGGCGAAATGCGCCACATTGTCCCATTGGAAATTTTGGACACCTAAAAATAATTCAATAATAACGTAGATCGGAATTAAGTACTTGGCTTTAATAGGCACGGGAAGGAATATCAGCATTAATTCCGTGTTAGGGAAAAGCATGGCAAAAGCGATCAATATACCAAATATGGCTCCTGAGGCTCCCAAGACTCCTCCATTCCATAGAGAGTTAATGTATCCTAATTTTTCTGCACTGTAATTGTATCCTTTGGAAACTGCATCGGCTCCTTCCGTATTCAATAAATTAATCAAATCTGAAACCTGGTCTGATTCAACTTCTTGTAAGAAATTTTGAATTTGGATGTATTGGACTACCTCGTAGATTACATTGGCCCCAATACCGCAGGCTAAAAAGAAAATAAGCATTCGTTTAGCTCCCCACACCTTTTCCAAAACGGTTCCAAACATAACTAATCCGAACATATTGAAGAAAATATGACCAAAATCCCCATGCATGAAAATACTTGTCACAAACTGATAGGGTTGGAATAGAGAGGATTCAGGGTAGTGAAGGCTTAAAATTGTTCTTAAGTTCAAATCCTGCAAGGCTACTGTTGCAAGGAACATAATCAAATTAATGATTAACAAGTTCTTTACTACAGGTGGCATATTTCTGAATATACTTTGAAGCATAATTTCTTTTTAATGAAACAGACCCGATAATTGGTCTGGTGTAAAATTAACAATAGTTTGTTTTCCTCTGGGTGAATAAAGTGGGGTAGTTGAAGCAAATAAATCATCAACAAGTTTTTCCATTTCTGCTTTTTCCAACTTTTTCCCTTTTTTAATTTTCAAGTTTTTCGCAAGTGTCAAGGCAATCGTATTTATAACATTATCCTGCCCGCCTTGTTCGTGTTTGATCTCATCTAACAAATCATCAATCAATGATTCGAAGTCCTGATTGACAGCATAAACCGGGATTCCAGAAAGTAAAAGTTTTTCATCTTCCATCTCATAGATGAATCCTGATTTTTCAAGCATGTCAGACTGTGCAATTAGGCTCAAATCTGATTTCGAGAGCTCTAGTTCAGAAGGGAAGATAAGATTTTGAGTCTCGATCGATGAATTCTGTAATTTGCCTAAAACTTCTTCAAACAAGATTCTTTCATGCGCTCTAGATTGGTCGATGATCTGAAAATCCTTCTCATTTTGAATCAAAATAAAAGAATGAAACAATTGCCCAATGACTCTTATGTTGGTTCCTTCATGAAGCTCTGAGCTTGTATCAACTAATTCATTAGTTTCTTTTTCTGATTGACCAAAGAAATTTTCCCAATCTACTTGATTTGGTTTAACTGCGCTTTGAGAGATGTTTCCAAAACCAGTAGTAGTTTGACTCTTACTTGAAGAAACTGAAGAACCTGCAGAAGTTTTAAAAGGATTATAATCTGGATTCACTTTAATCTCTGGCTGAACGACTGGCTTATGCTTTTGGTCAGACGGTAAATCGAAACTTACTTCCCGGTTAAAATCTATAGTAGGGGCAATGTTGAACTTCCCAATGCTGTTCTTTATTGTACTTCTCAATATGCTGTAAATGAACTTATCCTCTGAAAATTTAATCTCTGTTTTAGTCGGATGAACATTCACATCTATTTGAGCTGGATCAACTTCCAGAAAAATGAAGTAGCTTGGAAATAGCTTGCTGTCAATTAGACCATCGTAAGCAGCTACAATAGCATGATTAAAATAATTATCTCTGAAGTAACGGTCGTTCACAAAAAGATATTGATCTCCTCTTGTTTTTCTTGCAAATTCTGGCTTACCGATAAATCCAGTGATTTTTACAATGTCTGTCTCTTCGTGTACGGGTACAAGCTTGCTGTCAAAACTTTTCCCCATTAAACCTAAGATTCTTTGTTTTAGATTGGATTTAGGCAAAGAATAAAGTGACTTCCCATTATTTTCATAGGTGAATTCAATCTCAGGATGTACCATGGCTACACGAAAGAATTCTGTTAGAATGTGTTTGTTTTCGATGCTTTCAGACTTCAAAAAGTTTCGTCGAGCAGGTACATTGTAAAATAGATTTTTAACCGAAATAGAACACCCTTTTGCGCAAGTTGTAGGTTCGGAGGATTGAACCTCACTACCTTCAATTAATACTTCAACTCCAATATCTTTGTCTTCTGTTTTTGTTGACATTGAAACATGAGCGATAGAGGCGATTGAGGCCAAGGCTTCTCCTCTAAATCCTTTGGTGTGTAACTGAAACAGATCTTCAGCGGTTCGTATTTTAGACGTGGCATGTCGTTCAAAACAGAGTCTCGAATCATTCTCACTCATCCCTTTACCATTGTCGATTACTCGAATAAGCGTCCGACCAGCATCTTTTATAATCAAATTGATCTTCGTCGCTTCGGCATCAATGGCATTTTCCATGAGCTCTTTGACGACGGATGCAGGTCTTTGAATGACTTCACCGGCGGCAATTTGATTAGCTATGGAATCTGGGAGTAACTTGATGATATCTGCCATCTGCTAGAAATATTTTTCAAGAAATCCTGCAATATCCCATCTGAATAAAATCCAATAGGCTGCAATTAAAAGGATACCAGCGATAAGAATGGATCTTTTATTGGTTTGAAAGAAACCCTGATCCGTTTTAGTATTGTTCCAGGTACTGGACATTTTTGAACGTAGCATTTCTTTTCGTAATTCAACGGATTCAGGAGAGTCTTCTCCCTTTGTTTCAGCTTCTTTGATCTTTTTGTTTAAGCGTTCTTTTCGCTCATCATAATACATCGGCTGGTACTCAAACTTCCGATATTTGTATTTGTTTCCTGAAAACAATCCTTTGATCATGCTACTTTTTAAATTTAAAATTACAAATAATTCGCGATTTAGGGCCTTTAATAAACAGACCTTAATTACACACGTTTTTATGTGAACAATTATTATTCCAATTCCTATTTTCGAACCATATGTCATGGTAATTTTGAACAAAAGCTGATTTCAATGAAGAAAAGATATCTTATGCTGACCTACGCAGCACTCTTATTTGCTTGTTCATCCACGGTTGAGAGGGGTGTCGATAAATCCGAAGAAGTAAGTCAAAATGACAGTTTGAAAAAAGTAGAGGAGAAAAAACCTCCCGTATTCTATCTAGATCAAGTGAAAGGAATTTGGGCTGATTCGGTATTAAAAACCATGACCTTAGAGGAAAAAATTGGGCAATTATTTATGGTTGCGGCATACTCCAATAAAGATTCAGCTCACGTACAGGAGATTACGGAATTGGTTGAGAAGCATAAAATTGGGGGATTGATTTTCATGCAAGGAGGTCCTTTAAGACAAGCACGATTGAATAATTTGTATCAGTCCAAAGCAAAAATCCCTTTGTTGATGGCAATTGACGGTGAGTGGGGGTTAGCCATGAGATTAGACAGCACAAATCGTTACCCATATCAGATGACATTAGGTTCCATCAAGGACAATACTTTGATTTACGACATGGGTGTGCAGATTGCTAAGGAAATGAAGCGAATTGGGATTCATGTGAATTTTGCCCCAGTGATTGATGTTAACAATAACCGTAAAAATCCAGTAATTAATTCAAGATCTTTCGGGGAAGACAAGAAAAATGTAGCTGAAAAAGGAATTGCTTACATGATGGGAATGCAGGACAATAAGGTGCTAGCTTGTGGTAAACATTTCCCGGGACATGGAGATACAGATAAAGATTCCCATAAATCCCTGCCCATAATTACTCATGGCAAGAAAAGATTAGATTCGCTTGAGTTGTACCCTTTCAGAGAAGCGTTTAAATGGGGCCTTGGTTCAGTTATGGTTGCGCATTTATATATACCTGAATTGGATTCTACACCTAATTTGGCTTCTACATTATCAAAAACCATCGTAACGGATTTACTTCAGGAGGAAATGAAATTTAGAGGATTGATCTTTACAGATGCTTTAGGTATGCAAGGAGTAGCAAAGTATTTCGGACCTGGCGAAGTGGATTTAAGAGCTTTGAAGGCGGGGAATGATGTTTTACTTTTCCCTAAAAACGTCCCATTGGTCATTGAAAAAATATTGGCTGCCGTGAAAAGTGGTGAAATATCAGAAGAATATATTGATGCTAGAGTAAAGAAAATTCTGAAAACCAAGGAATGGGTTGGGTTAGACAATTACAAGCCAGTTGAACTAAAGAATCTTTACGAAGACCTAAACACGAAAGCTTCGAAAGCTTTAATACAGAAACTTGCAGATGCTTCCATGACGGTGATTAAAAATGAAAAAGAGCTTTTACCACTAAAAAATCTGGATAGCATCAAAATCGCTTATGTAGGAATAGGGAACAACGGAGCGAATTCCTTTTTGAATACCATGAGGAAGTATGCGACCATAGATGATTTCTACATGCCTAAGAAGTTTTCTGCAGATTATGAGGTGAAGATGATCAATAAACTTAAGGAATACGATGTGGTAGTTGTTGGAATTCACAAGACGAAAATGTATCCATCCGATCATTTCGGGGTTAGCTTCTTGTCGGTTTCATTCATGGAAAAGTTAGCAGAAGAAACCAAAGTAGTTTGTGGCTTTTTCGCAAACCCATATGCATTAGATGCCATCAAAAAGGATTCTAAGATTCAAGGTCTGATACTGGCGCACCAGGATAATTCCTATCAAAGAATTGCCTGTGGGAATCTAATATTTGGCAGTATTAAGGCGGATGGGAGAATTCCTGTTTCGGCATCAGCTATTATTTATCCAGAATTTGGGATGGATATGGCTAAAACCAGAATGCGAGAAGTAGATCCGGAATACTTAGGAATCGATCCACAAATGCTCGCAAAGATTGATTCGGTAGCAAAAGCGGGAATTGCGGAGCAGGCCTATCCTGGATGTCAGGTTTTAGCTTCTAAGGATGGAGATATTTTTTATAATAAGACTTTCGGTACAACAATGTACAAAGATGGTCAGGAGGTTAGACCAGATCACTTATACGATATAGCTTCAATCACAAAAGTTGTGGCGACAACACTGACATTAATGAAGCTTACAGATGAAAAGAAATTTGATGTAGAGAAAAGATTGGTAGATTACATTCCAGAAATTGTCGATTCTACTCGGTATGCGAATATCAAGATCAAAGATATGCTTACTCATCAAGCCCGACTTCAGCCATGGATTCCATTTTATTTGAGCACCGTAGAGTGTGGTATGCCTGATTTTAGATTGTACTCAGTAGACTCCAATAAACATTACTCTCAAAAGGTGGCCGATAATTTCTTCATCATCGATTCCTACAGAGATTCTATGTTCAATAAAATATTGGATACCAAATTAAGATCGAAATCGAATTACAAGTATTCCGATTTAGGTTATTATTTTTTGAAAGAGATCATTCAGAAAATTACCAAAGAAAAACTAGAAGATTATGTAGCGAAGAACTTCTATCAACCTATGAACCTGAAATATATGGGATATCACCCAAAGTATAGATTTAAGAAAGATCAAGTGGTCCCAACGGAATACGATAGTTTGTGGAGAAAGCAATTGGTACAAGGAGATGTTCATGATATGGGTGCTGCCATGCTTGGTGGAGTTGGTGGTCATGCAGGTGTTTTTTCAAATTCAACAGACCTTGCCGTGATTTTTCAAATGCTCTTAAATGGGGGTGAATATGGTGGAGAAAGATATATATCCAAGGCTACCGTAGATTTATTCACTTCTTGTCCTAATTGTCCGACTAACAGAAGAGGGATTGGATTTGATAAACCAGTTCCGAATTTGGACGGTGGCCCAACATGTGATCGTGTTTCTTTATCTTCTTTTGGACATACGGGTTTTACGGGGACTATGGCTTGGTCAGATCCAAAATACGGCATTAATTACATTTTTCTTTCGAATAGAATATTTCCAACTTCTGAAAATAGAAAATTAATTAAACTGAATATTAGGACTGCAATTCAGGAAATAATTTATGACTGCATAAAATCTGTTTTCTAATCAAAATTCAGAAAAGACTTGTAAATTTGCGGAACTGTTGAAAGGAATAATGCAGTAAAGCGTCAATCACTTATGAAAATCGGAATAGTATTATACCCAACATTTGGAGGGAGTGGAGTAGTTGCTACGGAGTTGGGAAAGGAGCTTGCTTTAAAGGGACATGAGGTTCACTTTATCACCTATAGTTTGCCAGTTAGACTAGGCTCATTCAAAGCAAATATTTTTTACCACGAAGTTTCGGTCAATGATTATCCTTTGTTTGATTATCCACCTTATGAATTGGTGCTTTCCAGCAAATTAGTTGATGTTGTTGAGCACGAAGGATTGGATTTATTGCATGTACACTATGCCATTCCTCACGCATCTGCAGCCTACATGGCCAGAAGCATCCTGAAAAAGAAAGGGATTAAGATACCTTATATCACGACTTTGCACGGGACAGACATTACTTTGGTTGGAAAAGATCCTTCCTTTGAATCCGTAATTACTTTTGCAATTAATGAATCTGATGCGGTTACAGCTGTTTCGGAGAGTCTGAAGCAAGACACTTACGATTCTTTCAAAATAGATAATGGCATTGACGTAATTCCCAATTTCGTGCGAATGGATCGTTACAACAAAAAGAAGGATATGGATCTCCGCAGAAGATATGCTGAAGATAATGAGCGGATTATTTCTCATATTTCAAATTTCAGACCTGTAAAGAGAATAGATGATATTCTTCATGTATTCAAAAAATTGAGCGATGAAATGCCTGCAAAATTGCTTTTGATTGGGGATGGACCTGAACGGTACAGATTGGAAGCCAAATGTAGGGAATTAGGGATTTGTGGGAAAACTAAATATTTAGGTAAATTAAGAGATACTTCTCAAGTGTTATCCATTTCTGATTTATTCATGCTTACCTCAGAGAAAGAGAGTTTTGGTGTAAGCGCTTTGGAAGCCATGGCCTCTGGAGTCCCTGTAATTTCATCAAATACAGGAGGTTTACCTGAAGTGAATATTCACGGTGAATCTGGATTCACAAGTAATGTAGGGGATGTCGATGACATGGCAAAAAATGCTATCTATATATTGAAAGACCCAAAAAACATTGAGAAATTCGGAAACAGAGCTCGAGAAATCGCATCAGGGTTTGATATTTCTAAAATTCTTCCCATCTACGAGAAATTATACGAATCACTTATCTAGTTGATTTGAAACTGTTTGGCACAATCTTCGTTTAAATCTAAACGTGAGAGCTGTGGTTTTTATATGGTTGAGTGTAGTTTTGCTTGGTTTTACTTTTCAAGATGAAAGTTGTAAGTATGATTCGATTCTGGATTTGAAGGAAAACGAAGGCATTAAATACAAGCAAGTCACTAAACTTAGTTATTACAGTCAAATTTCAAGATTCGCTATTCGTAGAGATTATCATGAAATCGATCTCATATTTTCCAGTATTTTCGATGTACAAAATAAGAAGTTCGAATCCTTTAAGGACAGAGATCCACTTCAAAAGTATTTCAGTAAAACAGATTATATTTTAAGAATTCAGTTTACTACTCCGCTAAAGAAATTAGACGAAGGGGAGTATGAAATAGGGAAGTCTGGAGAGGACTCTTTAGGATGTGTAGTTCGTCTATATCATGTAGATAAAGTAAAGCAAGGGATGAAGCTAATCAGTAGAAAGTTTTCAGTATCTCAAGGTTATTTGAAAATTGAAAAGATTAGTGCATCGACTTTTTGCGGAGAAATGAAATTGGATATTCCAGAGTTTTACAACTTGTTCAGTCAATTTAGTTTACCCGTAACCACAAGGGATAATTAAAAATTCTCAAAGGCACCTAAACCGAATAAAGCAAAGTCATATTTACAGGGGTCTTTCCTATCCATTCTCAATACTTCCTCTTGTAATTCTTCAACGGCTTTCCAATCATTTTGCTTTCGATTTAATAAACCAAGCTTTCTTGCAATATTTCCTGAATGCACATCCAAAGGCAAATGTAGTTCAGATGGATCAATTGCGTTCCAAATACCAAAATCTACTCCTTTATTGTCCTTTCTACACATCCATCTCAGGTACATGTTTATTCGTTTTGCGGCAGATCCTTTCAACGGATTGGCAACGTGTTTGGATGTTCTTTGCGATTCAAAAAGTTGTGTAAATTCATGATTGAAGTGAATGATTCTATCTTTCATGTTGAGTCCAATAGATTCAACGAAGAGCGATTCTAAACCGTCTTTTTCAATGTAAAGCACTTTCATGGCTTTCAGAAAATTCTTCAAGTCTTCTGAATTAAATGTTCTGTGAATGAAGTCAGTTTTATCGATTTGGTCAGATGTAGCCTGCATAACAAAATCATGAGGGGATTCACCCATGATCTGCATCAACTTTCTACCATTTCGGATGATCATGGTTCGATTTCCCCAGGCAATTGTTGCGACAATGAATCCGATTATCTCAATATCTTCTTTTCGGTGATATTCATGTGGAATTTGAATCGGGTCGGTGGCAATAAAAGAAGGGGAGTTGTATTCATCTGCCTTGAAATCAAGAAACTCCTTTAATTCGGCAGGATTCATACTAGTTTCCCGTCTGAAATGATGATTTTTCTATCTGCTAAATTTGACAATTCCACGTCATGGGTGACAATTACAAAGGAATTACCAAAATCTTTTCTGATTTGGTCAAAAAGCTGATAGAGTTCACGAGAGTTTTCCGAATCTAAGTTTCCTGAAGGTTCGTCGGCAAATACAATTTTGGGAGAATTAATCAAGGCTCGAGCAACTGCTACTCTTTGTTTTTCTCCTCCTGATAATTGGGACGGCTTGTGATCATAGCGATCTTGTAAGCCCAAATAATCAAGTAATTCCTTTGCTCTCGATTTCACTTCTTTCTTGTTTCTTTTTCCAATGAATCCAGGAATACAAACATTTTCTATAGCAGTAAATTCAGGCAATAGTTGATGAAACTGAAAAACAAACCCAATGTCTTGATTTCGAAATTTACTTAATTGTTTGTTATTGAGACGATTCACGTCAGTTTCACTAATTTCGAGTGTTCCCTCATTTGGTTGATCAAGAGTTCCTAGAATTTGTAAAAGGGTTGTTTTTCCAGCTCCTGAACTCCCAACAATGGCAACAATTTCGGAAGGTTTAACTTCAAGTGAGATTCCTTTTAAAATATGAAGGTCCCCATATTTTTTATGTATGTTTTCACATTTTAACATGAATGCTAAATTAACATATAATTAAATGCAAATGGAATTTTAGAATAGCATTTATTAATTCCGTATATTTGTTAGAAATCGAAACACTTGGAAGAGTATTCAAATCTATATCCTCCCAAACCAAAATTGTTTGAAAGAGAGCGTTCAAATAATTGGGGAATGAGCCTTTTTTCATTGGCCCTTTTTTTCATGGCTTTCATGTTGGTATTTGATTTTAATGTTTTGTTTCTAAGTTTGATTGTCTTAGTGCTGATAATCCATGAAGCTGGACATTTTCTAACCATGAAACTCTTTAATTATAAAAAGGTACGATTACTTTTTGTTCCTTTTATGGGAGCCTTTGTTTCGGGTGAAAAGGAAGATGTTAGTCAAACTCAAAGGTTAGCTGTCATTCTTATGGGTCCTCTTCCAGGCATTATTCTAGGAACTTTTTTGCTGTACCTGGGAGATTTAAATCAAGACAAGTTTTACATCACTAGTGGGTTGTTGTTCTTAACGATTAACGTATTAAATCTGGTTCCAATTGATCCTTTGGATGGTGGTAAGGTTGTAGAGACTATGTTTTTTAGTAATCAAGGCCAATTGAAAATGTATTTTGCTTTGATTTCAAGCTTATTCATGATTGGGATAGGATATTATTATTCTTGGTTTATTTTGATGGCTTTTGGGTTTTTAATGGCGTTCAGAGTAAGATCCATTCAGAAAACTTACAATATGCAAACTGAAATGCGAGAGCAGGAGGTAGATTTTGTAAAATCCTATAAAGATCTTACAAATAGAGAGTATTGGAAGATTAGAGAGATATTCATCAATCATACACCAATTTTAAAAGATTCTATTCCTTCCTTAAGAGAAGAATGGGAGAATGAAAGCATGTTAACTACTCAGGTTAATAATTTGCTGAGTAAGCCTATTGAGAAGAATTTAAGTGTCTTGGGTTATGTTTTTGTTGTAATCCTTCATTTTGCGGCCATGATTCTTCCTTTGATCTACTTTTATTCGTTGGATTTAAGCTGGTTTTTAAATGAACTTTAAAGAGGGCGAGAAGGTCCGCTTGCTTTCTGATTCCGGAGATTTCACTGTTATTCGAAAGAAGAAATCTGGCTACTTTATTGTGGTAGATCAATTTGGTTTTGAGCATACAGTGCCACCGTCAGATTTAGTTAAGATTCATCAGTTAGACATACCTTTGTCTGAAACATTGACAAATATTGTCAGGGTGAAGGAGAAGGTAGAAAAAAAGCACCTTTCAAAAAGTAAGTCTGGAAAGAAGACAGAAACTCCAATGATCGACTTGCACATAGAAGAATTGATGGAGTCGCATAGAAATATGACTAATTCCGAAATATTATTGTATCAAATGCAGGTTTTTCGAGGCTTTTTTCATCAAAAAAGAGGCGAAGGATTCAGAAAAATCATTGCGATTCATGGAGTAGGGGAAGGCGTTTTAAGGTCTGAAATCGTTCATTTCTTGCATTCACAGGAAAATGTCGAGTACCATGATGCCGATTATACAAGTTTTGGTGGAGGAGCAACAGAGATCGTTTTCATTGGATCTGCAGAATAGACTTAATAATCATCCTTTCGGATCCATCCATAAACTCTAGTATTTGTAAAGCTTGTAGGTTCCACAATATATCTTCTGTTAAGAATCGGGGGAGTTCTAGAAATTACAAATAACCAAGTTTCTCCTTTGTCATTTTTTTGTTCTGCAAGTACTCTAAATTTTGATCCTTTAGGAAAAGCAATAATGATGTTTTTTTGGACTGTACCTTGCCAAGCTAATGTATCAATGACCGCAGGACTCCATCTCAACTCGATCATCTTTGTTGATGAAATAATTTCTCCTTCCCGGTTAATGCTGTCGGGTAAAAAAGGACCTTTCATGAAATTAATTCTTCCAGCAAAAAACTCTTTTCTAAACTCAGAGATTTTTCCATTGACAAATCGAAGTGTGTTTAAATTGTTCGTTCCGTTTTTGCAGCAAGGATAATTGAAGTGTATTAGCAACGTTTCTCTTGTGTGAGGATTTCTATTGTATCCGATGATATTCCCTTTTTTGGTGTAGGCTATTTCGTATTTATCGCCCACTTTTGAATAGATGTACAAAAATTCGTTTTCCATATCCCCGCAATCCCTTCCATTAAAAATTAACTCAGGAACTTCATCTACATTCATGTCCACTAGGTGAAAGTTCTTCCCATGAAACTCCATGAATTTGTCTAAATCTTTGTCGTCCTTAATGTTCCCAGAATAGCAAAGAAATATTCGCTTTGAGTCGATAAGCTGAGAAATAATGGATTTTTTTAATTCAAAATCGTCAATCTCCAAATGAGGCCAATCAATCTTCTTTTCAATCAATTGCTCTGGATTGATATGAATGGCTCTCTTTTGACTGAACGTAAGAGAGAGGGCTATGAAAATCGCAAAAAAGGTTAAAAATAATCTCATTCCGTAGTGTATAGCAAAAGAAAGCAGACCGTTTCTGATCTGCTTTCCGTCAAATATATGTGATTTTTTTTAGTCTTCCTTTTTCTTTGGGGAAGTTTTTTTCTGTTGTTTGACTTTGATATCCACATCATTACCTTCTTTATTCAATTCGATAACGATTTGGTCTCCTTCTTTGATATTGGATTTGATGATTTCTTCAGCCAATGGATCTTCGATGGTTTTTTGGATGGCTCTTTTTAAAGGTCGCGCACCAAATTTCTCATCAAAACCTTTGTCTGCAATGAAATCCTTAGCCTTGTCAGAGATTTTAATTTGATATCCCAAATTGTTGATTCTTCCATAAAGCTTTTCAAGTTCAATGTCAATAATCTTATGAATATCCTCTCTCTTCAATGAATTAAACAAAATCATGTCGTCAATTCTATTCAAGAACTCAGGTGAAAATGCTTTTTTAAGGGCGTTATGAATAATTCCCTTCGCATGATCATCATTGGATTCTTGTTTAGCTTTCGTTCCAAAACCAACTCCGGCACCAAAATCCTGCAATTGTCTAGCACCAATATTTGATGTCATGATCAATACAGTATTCTTGAAATCTACTTTTCTTCCAAGTCCGTCTGTCATGTGTCCGTCGTCAAGTACTTGCAACAACATGTTGAACACGTCTGGGTGAGCCTTTTCAATCTCATCTAAAAGGACAATAGAATAGGGCTTACGTCTTACTTTTTCGGTAAGTTGTCCACCTTCTTCATATCCTACATAACCCGGAGGAGCTCCAACTAATCTAGATACAGAGAATTTCTCCATGTATTCCGACATGTCAATTCGAATCAATGCCTCTTCAGAATCGAAAAGGTATTTTGCTAATTCCTTTGCAAGCTGAGTTTTTCCAACTCCTGTGGGACCTAAGAAAAAGAAAGAACCAATCGGCTTATTTGGGTCTTTTAATCCGGCTCGGTTTCTTTGGATAGCTTTTACCACTTTGGCAACTGCTTCATCCTGACCGATAACAGAACCTCTTAATTCTTCTGCCATTTTGACGATTTTACCGCTTTCAGATTCGGCTACTCTTTGCATTGGGATCCCAGTCATCATGGAAACCACTTCAGCAACATCGTCTTCAGTAACTGTTACACGGTGAATTTTAGCTTCCTCTTCCCATTTTGATTTGGCTGCTTCTAATTCTTCCTGTAAAATTCTTTCTTTATCTCTTAATTGAGCCGCTTTTTCATATTGCTGGTTGCGAACAACTGCATTTTTTTCATCTTTAACGTCTTCAATTTTTTTCTCAATATCTATAATCTCTTTTGGAACATTGATGTTTGTAATGTGAACACGTGATCCAACTTCATCCAGAGCATCAATGGCCTTATCTGGAAGATGTCTGTCAGAAATATAGCGATCAGTCAGTTTTACACAAGCCTCAATTGCTTCATCTGTGTAATTTACCATGTGGTGATCTTCGTATCTTTCTTTGATATTTTTCAAGATTTGAATGGTTTCGTCAATCGTAGTTGGTTCAACCAAAACCTTTTGAAATCTTCTTTCTAAAGCTCCATCTTTCTCAATATACTGTCTGTATTCATCCAAAGTAGTAGCCCCAATTGCTTGAAGTTCTCCTCTTGCTAGGGCAGGTTTGAACATATTCGAAGCATCAAGAGAACCAGAGGCTCCACCAGCTCCAATGATGGTATGGATTTCATCAATGAAAAGAATGATGTCAGGCGATTTTTCGATTTCGCTCATCACCGCTTTCATTCTTTCCTCAAACTGACCTCTATACTTAGTTCCTGCTACAAGAGAAGCAAGATCCAAGGAAATAATTCGTTTACCGAATAAGACTCTGGAAACTTTTCTTTGGACGATTCTTAGCGCTAATCCTTCTGCGATTGCAGATTTTCCAACTCCAGGTTCACCAATTAATATAGGATTGTTCTTTTTTCTTCTTGATAAGATCTGCGAAACACGTTCAATTTCGTTTTCACGGCCAACGATAGGATCCAATTTCCCTTGTTCAGCCATTTTAGTTAGATCTCTTCCAAAGTTATCCAAAACAGGAGTTTTCGATTTTGAATCTCCTTGTTTTTTTGAACCTCCGCCCTGACCATAGGATCCTCCATTGCCATCATCATCGGCTGCAGACCCTGGAAATTCGGACTTTGGTAAATTGTTCTCTTCAATCATAGTCTCTAATTCTTCTTTTATGTTTTGATAGTTGACACCGTATCGGTTCAGAATTTTACACGATAGGCTGTTTTCATCTTTTAATATGGAGAGTAATAAGTGTTCAGTTCCAATCACTTTGCTTTTGAAAAGTTTTGCCTCTAAAAAAGTGATCTTAATTACTTTCTCAGCTTGTTTTACTAAAGGTACGTTTGCGTTAATGGCTTTGGTTGATTTTCGTTTCAATAACTGTTTTTC
This sequence comes from Crocinitomicaceae bacterium, assembly GCA_020436025.1. Taxonomy (GTDB): domain Bacteria; phylum Bacteroidota; class Bacteroidia; order Flavobacteriales_D; family Crocinitomicaceae; genus JAGQYP01. The sequence goes on along the minus strand of JAGQYP010000044.1, from coordinate 16,116 downwards.
AATATCTCTGCGAACCTCCATGACATCAACACTAAATTCTTTAAGTAAGTTGATTGCGTTGCCTTCTCCCTCTCTAATCATCCCTAACACGAGGTGCTCAGTACCGATAAAATCGTTTCCCAGGCGTAATGCCTCTTCGCGACTAAAAGTAATGACATCCTTGACTCTTGGAGAAAATTTTGCTTCCATAGTTTGTTATATCTTGTTGACTAAAAGTATTCTTAATTCTACAATTTACAAAAATATATAATAGGTATATTTAAAGCATTGTTGATAACCTCCCTTTTTACACCGATTTTTGTTAATAATTCCACTTTAATTTCAGCCTCTAGTTCCCGTGAAATATATATTTTCGACATTGCAAAAAAAGACGCTTCAAAAAGCGTGCAAATCACAAAAAATAAGACAATATGGCAGATGGAGAAAGAATAATTCAGATCAGCATCGGAGAAGAAATGAAATCCGCGTATATCGACTATTCCATGTCGGTAATCGTGTCAAGAGCATTACCTGATGTAAGAGATGGATTTAAGCCTGTGCACAGAAGGGTGTTGTATGGAATGCAGGATTTAGGTGTTTATTCAAACAGACCTTTTAAGAAGTCAGCAAGAATTGTTGGGGAAGTATTAGGTAAGTACCACCCACATGGCGATTCTTCTGTATACGATACAATGGTTCGTATGGCTCAGGATTGGTCTTTAAGATATCCTTTAGTAGACGGACAAGGAAACTTTGGTTCTGTTGATGGGGATAGTCCGGCAGCAATGCGTTATACCGAGGCAAGATTGAGAAAAGCTGCGGAAGAAATGCTTGCGGATTTGGAAAAAGAGACCGTTGATTTCCGTCCTAACTTTGACGACTCTCTAGTTGAGCCAGAAGTACTTCCTACTAAATTGCCAAACTTATTGATTAATGGAGCTTCTGGAATTGCTGTAGGGATGGCAACAAATATGGCCCCTCACAACTTGACTGAAGTTGTAAATGGTACCATCGCATATATAGATAACCGAGACATCACGATTGAAGAGTTGATGCAATATATTAAAGCGCCTGATTTTCCAACTGGAGGGATAATTTATGGGTATGAAGGTGTGAAAGATGCTTTTGAAACTGGAAGAGGAAGAATCGTAATGCGTGCGAAAGCAACATTCGAGGAAACCAAAACAGGTAGAGAGCAAATTGTTGTAACAGAGATTCCATTCCAGGTGAATAAGGCAGACATGATTAAAAAGACTGCAGATCTTGTTAACGACGATAAAATTGATGGAATTTCGGATATCCGAGACGAATCTGATAGAAATGGAATGCGTGTTGTGTATGAATTGAAACGTGATGCTATTCCAAACGTAGTCTTAAATAAATTGTTTAAATATACAGCTTTACAGACCTCATTCTCAGTGAATAACATTGCTCTAGTTGATGGTCGACCACAAATGCTGAATTTAAAGCAGTTGATTCATTATTTCGTTGAACACAGACATGAAGTAGTCATTAGAAGAACGAAATATGAATTAAGAAAAGCTGAAGAAAGAGCTCATATTTTAGAAGGTTTGATCATTGCTTCGGATAATATTGATGAAGTAATCAAATTGATCAGAGCTTCCAAGTCTCCAGATGAAGCAAGAGATAAGTTGATTGAAAGGTTTGAATTATCAGAAATTCAAGCACGAGCTATCGTAGAAATGCGATTGAGACAATTAACAGGTCTGGAACAAGATAAATTAAGAGCGGAATACGAAGAATTGATTGAATTGATTAAAGATTTGAAAGATATTCTGGCAAACGAAGACAGAAGATTCGAAATCATCAAAAACGAATTGAAAGAAGTTCAAGATAAATACGGTGATGAAAGAAGATCCGTGATTGAATATTCTGCCAATGAAATGAGAATCGAAGACTTGATTCCAGACGAGGAAGTGGTTGTAACAATTTCGCATGCGGGTTATATCAAACGTACTAGTTTGACCGAATACAAAGTTCAAAATAGAGGAGGGGTAGGCTCGAAAGGTTCAACTACAAGAGACAAAGACTTCTTAGAGCACTTGTTTGTAGCGACCAACCATAATTATTTATTGATCTTTACCGAGAAAGGAAAATGTTTCTGGATGCGTGTATTTGAGATCCCAGAAGGTTCTAAAACTTCAAAAGGAAGAGCGATTCAGAACTTATTGAACATCGAGACAGATGATAAAGTAAAAGCTTATATCAACGTTACCGATTTGAAAGATGAGGACTACATCAATAATAACTACATCATGATGTGTACAAAACAAGGTGTAGTAAAAAAGACCTCTTTGGAGCAATATTCAAGACCTAGAACAAATGGCATCAATGCGATTGGTATTCGTGAAGGGGATGAGTTATTGGAAGCAAAACTTACTAATGGAACCAATCAAATCATGTTGGCCTTGAAATCTGGAAAAGCGATCCGTTTTGAAGAGGAAAAGGTAAGAAGCATGGGTAGAACTGCATCTGGTGTTAGAGGGGTAACTTTAGCTTCTAATAAAGATGAAGTAATTGGAATGATTTGCGTTGAAAATGAAGATGCAAATGTATTGGTAGTTTCTTCAAAAGGATATGGGAAACGTTCTGAAGTAGGGGATTATAGAATCACGAATAGGGGAGGTAAAGGTGTCAAAACCATCAATATCACTGAGAAGACTGGGGATTTAATTTCCATTAAGAATGTATCCGATGAAGACGATTTAATGATCATAACTAAAAATGGTTTGGCAATTCGTATGCATGTATCGGATTTAAGAATCATGGGAAGAGCAACACAAGGAGTCCGTCTGATTAACCTGAAAGGTAAGGAAGAAATTGCGGCTGTGGCTAAAGTTCCTTACAGTGAAGAAGAGGAAGATATAGAAGGTGTTGATGGAATAGAAAACGATGAGAATCCAGAAAATGGCACTGATATTGCTGAGGATTCTGGTGAAAATATGGAATAAACCTTATTTTTGCATCGTTTAATAAAAACAAGTAAATAAATATTATGAATTTGAAATACACATTAGTTGCCGTTTTAACCTTCGCTACTTTCACTGTTTTTGGTCAAAGTACGAACACAACATCAGCTGCAGTTGCTTACCAGGATGCTTCTAGTAGCTTGGCATATCAAAAATTTGATGACGCTGTAAAGTCTTACAAAGAAGCTAAAGATTTGATTGATAAAGCGATTTCAGAAATTACAGCCGAAACAAAGGAGAAAGTTGAATCCAAAGCTTGGTTTTACAAAGCTAAAATTTATGCAGATTATGCAAATGCTTTAGCGATGAAGGCTCAAATGGATAAGGATACTTCAATTGTTGCTGAAGTCATGACGGAAAAATATCAAAATGAAACTCAGGAGGCGTTTAAAAAGGCTTTGACTTTTGATCGTTACAGAGGAGAATTGGAAGATTATGTTAAAGGTCAGGCAGGGATGGCGACAACAATCGCTACCCAAATGTATAACCAAGGGTCAGATGAAGCTCTATTAGCTGCACAACAAGCGTTTTTCGGTGCGGGTAAAATGATGGAAATGATTGGGGTGAAAGACACAAGTTCATTCCTTAATGCAGCAATTTGCGCTGAAAAAATCCAGAGATATGATCTTGCTGTAGAATCGTACAAAATCCTTTCAGCAGAAGGGTTTAGAGGAGGATCTTCTTATTCTTATCTGGCAAATGCTTACAATAATTTAGGAGAGGACGAGAAGAGAAAAGCGGCTATCGATGAAGGATTAGCTAAGTATCCTAACAATAAGGAGCTAATTATTGAGTCGGTAAATTACAACTTAAGCAAAGGAAACAAAACAGAAGCTTTGAGTGCCTTAGAAAAAGCAATTGAATTGGCTCCGGATAATAAAACGATCTATTTTGCTGCTGGATCAACCTTACAAGATTTGATGGACGCGGATGATTCTAAGTTGGATGCCGCTACCAGAGAAGAATTCTTGATGAAAGCTGGTGGTTATTATGATAAAGCGTTAGAATTGGATCCAAATTATGCAGATGCAGCATACAACAAAGGTGCAATGTATTTGAATGCTGGAATCGATACAGACACAGAGAAAAATAATCTTGATCTAAATGATAGAGAAAATTTCCAAAGATTAGAGAAGAAAGCAAATGAAATGTTCAATAAATCTATTGAAGCTTTGGAAGTTGCACATAAACTAGATTCAAAGAATGCATCCATTGTGAAGTATTTGAAAATTCTTTACGGAAAAGTAGGGAACAGAGAAAAGCAGGTGGAAATGAATAATAAATTGAAAGAATTGGAGTAAAAATTCTTCTATTCATAAATATTAAAAGCCATTCGAAATAGAGTGGCTTTTCTTTTATCTCCTAATTACTATTTAACATAATATTAATTATATGACTATTTCTGAGGTATCTTAAAACTTGCATATTTAGCTTTATTCTTATCTTAACACGAAATTTTAATAAATTCATGATAGATCTTAAGCCTCTTCAAAATGTCGATATTTATTTAATCGATCAGTTGCTTAAAAATCGTATCCAATCCAATATGCGGATTTTAGATGCGGGATGTGGTTCTGGGCGCCATTTTAAATTTTTTTTGGATAATGGTTATGATATTACGGCTATTGATTCCGATTCTGATGTTATATTCCGCTTACAAAATCATTACCCTAACTATTCGCAAAAAATCAAATACTCAGCTGTCGAAGATTTTCAAGATGTTTTGAAATACGATTTTATTGTTTGCAATGCGGTATTACATTTTGCTCAGGATCACCATCATTTTGATACAATGTTCACCAATTTGATCGATTTATTGAATCCTAATGGGGTTTTATTTGTTCGCATGACTACTGATATTGGCATACAGCATTTATTGCCCATTCCTGCTTTGGATCATAATGGAGTTTATGAATTGCCAGATGGAACAAGTCGGTATTTAATCAACAGAGAGAAAATCAACTATTTGACGGATAAACATGGGTTAAATCTACTGGATCCAATTAAGACCGTTGTAGTGGATAAACAGAGATCCATGGCAACCCTTGTGTTTTCGAAAAAATAGAAAATTCGCCTAATTTATTCTATCAGCAAATCCCCAATATAAACGACTTCCTTAGCTTCTGTAAGTCTTAGGATGATGCTTTCCACTTTCTCATCTGCTTTCCCATAATTGGTGATTAGTTTCGCTGAAATTGTTGGTGGACCTGTAATTTTCTGTTGGCTCGAGCCATAATAATTGACTTCGACCTTGTATTTTCCTTTAATTGCCTTTTTTAATAGAAACTCTTCCGGACCATATCCTTGTGTAAAATCTTTGGACATCAACCCTCCTATTTCAGTGTCTGGATGAGAATAGAAGCACTTCTCCCCTCTTGGATCAGTTACCCATAGATCAATATCCATGTTATCTGCATCCCAATCGATAATGATTCGAATGTCTGTAGGTAAATTTTTAATTAATTCTTTGTCCATAAATGCCAGGTTCAATTGCTTTTTTGAATTGGAAATGATGCCATTTATTTCTCCTAACACAATGTTTTCAATAAAAGGAAATCGATCATCCCAATCCTTTTCTATTACTTTATATAGCATTTCAATAGCTTCTTGGTCCTGATTGTTTTGATGAAGTGCTAATCCTAAATCTCTGTAAGATTGTGGTTCTTCTTCTCTCATTTCTAGGATTTCACGATAGACTCCGATTGCAGATTCAAATTCTCCCCATTCCATTAATTTGTTGGCCAGTACTTTTAATACTTCATGGTTTTCCAATTCTAATTCCGCCAGGTTGGACAATACTCGTAAAGCCTCATTCTTTCTGCCTTTAGAATATAAAATGGAAGCTGCATCATAATAATATGTAGGTCTGCCCCCATGAATTGTGTCGAGCTCAAGGTATTTCTGATAACAAGTTGTGGCAGATTCCTTTTTCAATATTTTGCTCTCTTCATTTTCTGGCTGCCACTCTTTTATTTCAATTTTCTTTGTTGTTTCTGATACTTTATTTTGTTCAACCAAAGGTCTGCCATCTACCCCATCACCGACACTTATGCCATTTTGAGCATCTAATACCACCATTTCATCTCTTTCAATTATCATGGCATTGTGCTCACTTGCATTATTTACAACGCTATGACTATAAGTATATGTTCCTCCGGTTATGGTAGTAATAGAGTCCATAGAGGCACCGTTAGCATCGGTTACTGTTACATTATAAGTGCTATCCTTCTCTTTCTTTGGGGGGTCGATTTTAAATTCTTTATTCCACCATTCAATGCGTGATTGCCAATTCGATCTAACCATTTCCATTTTTTCCTTTTCTGTTGTAGCTAGCTCTTTTTGCTTTGCTTCAATCAATTTGGTGTATTCTTGAACTAAATCCTTAGGTGGATAGATTTCATGTTCCACATAGTCCTCTACTCTGTCTAATACAAGTAAGGTTGTGTTTTTAGTCACTATTGAAAAACGTTTACCAAGATCTGTGATCAGTTCTTTATTTCGTTCGTAATTAATGTTGAGTTCACTGATTTTTTTCTCTGCCCAAAGTCTTGGGGCTAGTTCATCATCTTGTATAATACTGGAAGGATTGATTTCAACAACCTTTGATTCGGAAATTTGTCCGTTGCTTCCAAAATTTAATTTTACTTTGGCTGTTTCAGAGCTAAGAACTCCGGTAAATGAAAAGCTTGCATCCACTTGAATTGGTGTATTTGGGAAAATCTCTTCCATTTCTCCTTCCAGGATTTCATAAGATAAAAATTGAAAACTATTCGATTTTATGATCTCAATAGCTTCTGAAATAGTCATTTTGGTCAAATCCGATTTATTTCCTGAAGAAGAACTTGCTATATAATTCTGAATAATATAATCAGCTCCGGATGTTGAGTTGATTACATGCACAGGCTTCTTGCCAAAATGAATATCCTCTTGTCCGTAAGTGTGAATAGCGTCAGTAAAAAGCAATACTTCATCCTCTTTAATTGATGAAAAATCCAATTTCCCTAATTGGGTTGCTCCATCGTAATGTTGTTTCCTTAATTCAGAGAGTATTTCAGCGGTAGATCCCATTGACTTATTTTCAAATACATCCTGACCAAAAGTGATCATTCTCAATTTTACATCCGGGTACTGAGTTAAATATGCGATTAAGAACTCCAATTCTTTTGAAGTATTTCTCGTTTTTCCCGATCTGGAAACATCCCATACCACACAAATGGATTTTGGAGCTGATTTTAGAATGAATTGGCGTTGAATTTTTTGATTTACATAGACATAATTCCCTCCTTTTGGGTTTGATCCAGCAATTATTTTACTTGCATTAGGATGTGAAGGAATGCGAATCAATAACTCCTCGGCGGCATAAAAATCTTTTTTTGAAAATGAAGCAGAATAGTTCTCTTCCCATTCCTTAAAAGTGAAATTTTCAAGTTCTCCTTTTTCTACTTTGGGAAGTGGATTTCCTTTTACGACAATATTTAAGTTAAACTCCTTAAGTTTTTCATTGAAATATAAGGGTAACTGATAGTAATTATTGTGAGTTCGATTGATGAGTTCTTGATTATAAGTAACAACCACTCTTTTGTAGCCCTTTGATGGGATCGGATAAATTCTTGTTTTAAAGTTATTACCTTTTGTTAATTCTACTAAACCAGGGTCAATACCTCTTCTTACCATGGTTTCGTATGCAATCCGGCCTTTAGCCTTCTCTACAACAACCCCTGGCCTTAATTTACCGTTCACTTCCAAGGCGAATCCTGAAACCGTTTGACCTTCATTTAGAGGGAAATATAAGTCTCCACTTAACACGATACTTGAATCATTGTAGAAAAGCATATCCATTTCGGTTACGGCTATGTTTCCAACGATTTTCGTATTAACTGTTAACGAATGAAGTTGAATAGGGATAGATTTTTGTTCTCCCTTCACCATCAAACTTGGTAGCTTAGTCATTACTGGTTGGGGAATGGAATCATCCTCTATTAAGGGAGCATTTATTCCTGGTAATGGATGATTGATTTCTTTTTTACTAATGAAACCCAATGAAATTAAGGCAACTAGGGATATAAGACAGGACAAAAGAACAGCTTTTTTCATAAGTGTAAATTGATAGATACAGCATTCCGTACACTTAAAACGAAAAGAAGTTCACCTAGTTGCCCAGAATTATTTAACCATTAGAAAGCACTTTGACATCAAGAATACTGGAAACAGGAATTTGTCTTTGTCCAGCAAGAATAACTTTTGTTTTAGAAAATGTAATTACTCTGCCTGTAATCTTTTTATAGCCAGTTTTGGTATTTACAATGAAACTGGTTTTTGTTTTCAGGAAAGAGTTTCCAAGATCCTTTGCTTTTATAAGCTTCCATTCTCTTCTCATTTTGTCATCTTCCGTAAGTAAAACGTCTTGTTTTGGAAAATCAAGTTTCTTAATTTGATCTGAAGCCACAGCTTCCATTTTTTGTATGTATTTCATATTTTACAGTTTAATTTTTTTAATTGATTTTACAGGTAGAGTAGTTCCTCCAGCGAGCATTACGAAATCACGGCCGGCCATTAAAACCAGACTATCTACTCGAAACAAACCTCTCTTTGCTGATTCCAGAATTAAGGATACCGTACCTCCTTCTCTCTTTTTTCGCATCACGGCGATTTTTAATTTTCTTTTTCTTTCTTTTCTGGCTTTTTCAGTTTCAAGTACATCATTGGATTTAAATTTTAGTTTGTCAATTTCTGTTTGATTAATTTGAATGATTTTTTTGTTCATATATAGTTGTTGTTTTAAGTTACCATTTGCGCAGTGCTACCTGATATTCCATGAGAAATACAGTGAGTAGACTTTAAAATTCAATTTAACTGGGCTAAAAATGACAATCATCTCTAATTGAATGTGATTTGAGATTGATAAATAAGCCTCAAGAAGTCATACGAATGACTAAATTGAAACACATAATTAAATGTGTCGTATAGAACAAATATAAGGAAAATCAATGAAAACTGCAAGTTGGAGCTTAGCGCAAACTTCTAATCTAGCCTCTGAGAACTAGTAATGAAAGGAGATGCATCAATGTTTTCGGCCTCTAAAACTTGAATCAGGAAGGTTAAGTTTTTCTGTATCTCCTCTAACTTTTCATCCGGTAGCTGACTAAGCTTTTTGGTTAATTTTTCTTGGAGAAGCGGGCTACTAATATTCAGAATTCTAATACCGTCTTTTGTGATGGAAATCCTTGTCGCTCGTTTGTCTTCTTTGGCTGGTTGTCGTGCAATAAATCCCTTTTCGACTAGACGAGAAACAATACCAGTAACAGTACTTGAATTGAGATTTAGATGTTTTCTCAATTCCAGTTGTGTAGTCTGACCTTCAGGTTGTTTGGAAATAAAGGATAGTGAAAGTAATTGCGGAATACTCAAGCCAGTTTCTTTCTGACTCCTCTTCGAATCCAAATCGATAGCTCTGATTAGTCTTCTTATGGATATTACAATTTCGGTGTAGTCCACTACTCTACTAGTTCATATATTGCTAAAGCATAGATGTAGAATCTAACAAATCTCAAAAGACCAAAAAGCAATAAATTAGTGAATTTGTAGCGAATCAAACCTGCTGCCATGCAAGTCATTGAAAAAGGGATGGGTAGTAAGGCCCCAACAATAATTAGAAAACCTCCCCACTTTCGAGTATTCTTAATGTGTGAAGCTAATTTAGTATCAAAATAAGCATGTACTTTCGGAATATTATATATAGCTAATCCGATAAAATAAGAAGTTACTCCTCCCAGATAGGAAAGTAAAGCCAAAAGAGAAAGGTATGCTACCGGATCACCCATTTTGGCCGACCAAGCGATGAAGATTTCTGGTGGAATAAGCCCTAATATAGATTCACTTATAAAGAAAACAGTCAGAATTGAAAATGGACTGAAGGTTTCAGTCATTTTTTCGAATAATTCCTTGAAGTGGACAAAGTAATCGATTACCACTAGAGCAATAACGATGGCTATAATTGGCAGAAAAGCTTTCTTCAAACTTTGCCAAACGAAATCATAAAATCCAGTGTATTGATAATAATTGTGGAGTCTTCTAATTCTGGCTTTTTTCTTCTTCTGAACCTGCTGCATACGTATCAATCAAAACCGTCCTTTTTATTTTAAAGGGAAACGAATATACGAAAATGGAAATTTTTATCAAAAAGAAAATTGAACCTCATAAAAAAAGGAGGAATGCCTCCCTCCTTTTCCTATTTATATTTTTACTAACCTTATCCTCCAGTAGAGTGAAAAGATGTATCGAAAACTTCTGTAACTGAATCTTTTACCGCAATCACAGGGATTCCACTTTTGTTTCTAATTATGTATTCAATGAATCCTTTTGTAGAAAAATTAAATTTCACCCCAGAAGCACTGGTGTTATTGAATATAACCAAATCAGTATGGTCATTCGAAGCGTATTCTTCTAAATGCTCTCTTAAATCGGATTCGGAGTGCCCTCTAACTTTGGTAGAACAGTCAATATTTGGATGATCAGAAATTTCCAAGGCCATTTTCATTCTTTTAGTTAGAATAGAAGCCTCTTCCTTATCAGCACTATTATAGCTAAAGAAAGTGATATGAAACTTCATGAAATTCGCTAAGAATTTTGCAATTCTCAATGACTGCAAAGAGTGTGTGCTTCTAGTTACTGGAATAGAAACTCTTGCAATTTCATGGTATTCTCTTAAGTTTTGAGGAATGAAAACAAAATGAGCGTTGGTATCATTCATCATTTTCATGGATCTACTTTGGAATATTTTATCTAAAAACTTTGGATCATGAGTTCCAATGAATACAAATCCAATGTCTTTTGCAAAATTGATATAATCAGGAATAGTACTCTCGACATCCCCAACCATTTCATGTACTTCCATCTTGAAATCATCTGTTTCCTTTTCAGTTTTCAGATGTTCTAATCTGTCCATGTTTTCTCTCCACTTGTCTTTTGTGGAAACATTGATCAATTCTAGATTTGATCGTGTTGCTTTACAAAATCCAATGGCATAATCTAAAGCATGCATGGATTCTATCGTAAAGTCTATTAAAACTATATTTTTCATGATTTGAATTGGTTTCTATTAAACTGCAATTGCTCTAAAATTATCCAACAATACCGTAGGAATATCTTGAACAGCAATCACTGGCATTTCGTGCTCGTTTCGGATGATGGCCTCAACGAATCTAGTTAGGTGTCCACTAAACATTCCAGGATCTGATCTATGAATAAATGCAACTAAATCAGCTTTATGAGTACGAGCATAATCTTCGAATTTCTCCAATACATCATTTGGCTTATCTGCGATATATTCTACATGGATGTCTATGTTTTTCATACCTTTCAGAATATCCTTTGCCATATCTATTCTTTGATTCAATTGAGCTTTTTCTTGTGGGTCGTTTGTATTGTAAGTACAGAAAGTCAATTTGAATTCTAAGGCATGTCCCAAAAATCTTAAAACTCTTATTTTTTGAAGTGTTTGTGGGTCATTGGAAATTGTTGTCACGACATGCTTGATAGGTCTAAAATGCTTTAGTGTCTGTGGAATAAAAATGAAATGCGCATGTGTATCATGAAGCAATTTCAATGCTCTACTTTTAATGATCGTTTCGATCCATCTTTTGTTATGAGTTCCACAAAAAACAAATCCAATCTTATCTTTATTCTGATTGATATATTCAGGTACATCTTCATCTAAAGTTCCAATTTTCTCTGTGATGATTAACTTAAAATCATCAGAATCTTTAGCCTCCTTAAGAAGTTGAAGCTGTTTTAATTTATCATTATAATCTTCAGGTGAAGCTACATTGAACAATTCCAAATCTCCTCCAGTTGCTTTTGTGAAGTCAATCGCATACTCCAATGCGTGAAAGGATTCGTTCGTAAAATCAATTAGTACAACATTTTTCATTCCAATAGTTTTTTTGCTAAATATAAAGAGGACATTTTAGAACATCAATTAAGAGAAGGTAAAATATGTCAGAAATTTTAATGTGATTTGTCATAAGCCTTCATTTGAAGTAGTTTTGAATCTAATTGATTTTCAGAGAAAAATATTTTAAATTTTGAAAAAAAATAATGAAAGAGATCTATTTAAACACTGCAGCAACAGGTCGAATCCAACCTGAGTATATAGCCCAAGCTAACAAGAAGTATAAAAAGTTAGCCGATAATGCCAGTGCTTTTGCGGAAACTTGGTTTGAGATTGAATTACCTAAAATAAAACATTTGGTTGCAGATAGATTCGGAGCAGATGCTTCGGAGGTAGCCTTGATTCCGAACTTTTCTTTTGGTGTGAATGCTGTTTTAAATTCTCTTCCTGAAAATTCAAATGTTCTTTGCTATAACAAGGACTACCCTTCTTTGATCGATCCCTTACATTACAAGAACTTCAATGTGTTTCAGTTTGAAGATCGAGATGGATTTACAATATATCCAGAAACCATTGAACGTTACATTAGAAAACACTTTATTGATTTTTTAGTGCTTTCACATGTCCAATGGTTAACGGGTTTCAAATCTGATTTAAAGGAAGTAGCGGATATTTGTCGTCGGAATAGTGTTCGTTTGATCATTGATGCTACTCAAAGTGCTGGAGCCAATGAAATTGATTTCTCAAATTCGGGAATAGATGTGGTCATTTTTAGTAATTACAAATGGTTGAATGCCGGATTTGGTAATGGGGTGATGCTCATGCGCAAGTCTTTTGTTGCTGATTTCCCTCCGAAAATGTCAGGTATGCATTCTTATGAAATGATAGACGGAAAAATGGTTTTGGAGCCTTCTATTAAGTTTTACGAACCGGGTCATCAGAACTTGTATGGATTTGAAATTTTCAAACAAGTACTGGAAAACAGATCGAAAAAGGATATTCTGGAGATTCAAAAGAAAAATCGAAAACTGGCGAAATTATTTTTGGATTCATTGGACGAAAAAGTCGAAGTCCTTGGAATTCGTAGCACGGAGCATCGATCTTCCATAGTATATCTGCAGGGCGATGAAAATCTACATCAGTATTTATTGTCGAAAGGGATTATTTGTAGTTTCCGAGGTGGCAATGTGAGACTTAGTTTTCATTATGACAACAAGAAAAAAGAAGTATTGAAAGCTGCAGAAATAGTGAATGAATATTAATCTTTTGAAGACAGGATTTCTTTCCTGATAAAAAGTACTAATCCGAACTGGATTCGAGAAAATAGACATCAAAAAAAAGCCTCATTTACTGAGGCTTTTTATTAATAAATTTCTAGTATTTGAATCTTCTCATCGTGGAAATCAATCTCCTCTCCTACTTTTTTCTTTAGTAAAGCTTGAGCAATTGGAGATTCCATGGAAACAAATTGTACATCATTTCCCTCTACGTTTATTTTACCAAGGGAGATTCCCATGAATAAATTGTATTTGTTTGTAAGAACATAGGATCCAGATTCAACATAATCGTGTGAATGTCCAAAATCAATTCCTGAAAACACTCTTAGATGTTGCTCATGAGAGTTCAACTGCTTTCCTAATTGTTCAATTTCATTTTGAATAATAGCTCGGTTGGTTTCATGTTTGTCACCTACAGTAGATTTCCCTTCTGTATTCATGGCGTCTTGAAGATCTAATATCTCACTTTTCAACTCGTTTATCTTTTCACTGACAACTTCAGTCGCTTTATCAATTAAAATTTTCTTTTTCATTTCTCACTAAATTGCTTTTCACATATTTCAACTCTGCATAGGAGAAATCGTCTCCTAGCTTATCCTTAACTGGTCTTAGTGCATCGACACCCAATTCTTCGAAAGTATTTTCAATCGTTTGAATGCGATCCTCTAAAACAAGCTCTAAAATATTGATTTCGCCCAACTCTACCAAAGTTGCCAGATGACTTTCTATAGTTCTGGGACTGAAATTTCTCATTTCAGCAATTTCGTCGATGGAATTTCCATTTTGCCAGAGCTTATTGGTTTCCAGAACACTAGTATTTAAAGTACTTTTTATGGACTTTGATTTGGTTCTTTTAGGTCCAATTGAATGCATCTTAGAATCCACACCTTGAGATTGAGCAAAATTATTTATAATCGAAATGATTTCCTCTCCGTAGGTTTCGACTTTCACATGACCTAGACCGTTTATTTGCAAGAGATCTGATTTCGATAAAGGCAAATAATAACTCAATTCTACAAGGGTTTTATCTGATAGTATATTGAAAGCAGGGATGTTTAATTTATCAGCTCTTTCTTTTCTCCATACACGAATCATTTCGTACAACTTTTCATCGTATTCCAATACTTTCTGTTGAATGTGTTCATTCTGCTCAATTTCAGATAATTGAACAGCGTGCATTCCTTTCAATACAGCCACACTTTTGGGAGTCAAACTCAAAGTTGGAAATTTCCCTTTTTTAAGTTTTAGTAAATCCTGGTCAATTAATTCATTCAAAAAAGTATTCCATTGCTCTTTAGATAGATCTTGACCTGCTCCATAAGTCTTCAGTAACAAATGTTCTGGCCTAATCTTCTTACTTTTTGAGCCTCGAAGGAAATCAATGACATAGTTCAAACCAAATCCTTCTTTTAATCTGTATACAGCCGATAAAGCTTTTTGAGCAATTTCTGTCCCGTCAAAGGTTCTTATTTCCTTATTGCAATTATCGCAGTTCCCACAATTGTGTTCAAGAGTTTCATTGAAATATGCCAGTAGATTCTTTCTTCTGCAGTTCAAAGATTCACAAAATCGAACCAATTCTTCCAGCTTTTCTCGCATGATTTCATTTTGATTCTCGTCTGCTCCACTATCAATAAAACTTCGCTGCAAAGCTACATCTCCTCGGGAATAAAATAACAAACACTCACTTGGAAGTCCATCCCTTCCTGCTCTTCCTGTTTCTTGGTAATAGGATTCTATGTTTTTGGGCAAGTTCATGTGTACCACAAAGCGCACATTGGATTTATCTATTCCCATGCCGAAAGCAATCGTCGCGACTATGATTTTGCATTCATCCCGTAAAAACAGATTTTGGTTCTGATCTCGAGTTTCTCTTTCTAGTCCCGCATGATAAGGCAAGGCATCAAAACCATTTAATTGGAGCGTTTCTGCTAGTTCTTCCGTTTTTTTTCGAGAAATAACATAGATCACTCCAGATTCCTTTTCTCTTTTCCTAAGAAATTCGATTAGTTTATAGGTGGAATCCCTTTTCTCCTGAATTTCATAGTAGAGATTCTTTCGATCAAAACTATCGATGAAAACATTTTCAGCTTTAATCTTGAAGGAGTCTTGAATGTCTTGAGAAGTTCGCTCATCAGCCGTCGCAGTCAAAGCAATGACAGGCGTATCCGGAAAATGTTTTTTCAGCCTTTTTAATCGAGTGTATTCAGGTCTGAAATCATGACCCCAATGTGAAATACAGTGTGCTTCATCTATAGCAAATAAGCTGATTTTAAGAGTCTGCAAAAATCGGACGAAAGATTCCTGGTCATAAAAAAGCCTTTCAGGTGATATATAAAGTATTTTAACTTCTCCATTGATTACTTGATCTTTAGTTGATTTAAACTCTTTGACGGTTAATGTCGAGTTTAAAAAAGCCGCTTGAACTCCATATTGGCGCAGAGACTCAACTTGATCTTTCATTAAGGCGATTAAAGGTGAAATAACAATGGTAAGTCCGTCTGAAACTAATGCGGGAATTTGGTAACATATCGATTTACCCCCTCCTGTGGGCATTAAAACCATCGTGTCGTTCCCTTCTAGAATGGAATTGATAATACTTTCTTGTTGGCCACGAAATGAATCATAGCCAAATACTTCTTTGAGTTTGTCTTGAATTAATGTCATTATTGATGAATTAAGTGGTTGTGGAGCAAAGATACATTTAATCTTAATTGGCCGACTTAAAACAAAGACAAGAGGGAGATTTGATGATTTATTCAACAAAAAAAGGAGCACGTGGCTCCTTTCAATTCGTTTTCAAAGTAAAGATTTAAGCGACCTCTACCAATTCTTTGTTTTCAGAACATTTCAAACATCTATTGATCTCATGCCCCATGTTAATGATGGTTTTCAAAAGATCTTGTCTGATCATGAAATTTAAATTTGAATACTGATGTTTCACATTCATGATGGCGATCAATGATTGTTCTAGATTTTG
>JAGQYP010000043.1:23507-30876 GCA_020436025.1 Crocinitomicaceae bacterium | reverse complement strand
TAAGAATGTAGAATTAAGAATGTAGAATTAGGTTTTTAATAAAGAATAATTCATAATTCATAATTCTTACGGGATCCACTTAATCTTAGAGAAATCCGGTTTTCTTTTTTCCAAAAAGGCATTTCTTCCTTCTTTGGCTTCGTCTGTCATATAGGCGAGTCGGGTGGCTTCTCCTGCGAATACTTGCTGACCCACCATTCCGTCGTCGGTGAGGTTCATGGCGAATTTGAGCATTTTGATTGAAGTAGGGGATTTTGCTAATATTTCTTGTGCCCATTCGAAAGCTACATCTTCTAGGTCGGCGTGAGGGATAACAGCGTTGACCATGCCCATTTCAAAGGCTTCCTGAGCAGAATAATTTCTTCCTAAAAAGAAGATTTCACGGGCTTTTTTCTGTCCCACCATCTTCGCTAAATAAGCAGAACCATATCCTCCGTCAAAACTGGTAACGTCTGCATCGGTTTGCTTGAAAATGGCGTGTTCTTTACTTGCTAAGGTTAAATCACAAACAACATGAAGCGAATGTCCACCGCCCACTGCCCATCCGGGTACAACGGCAATCACCACTTTAGGCATGAATCGAATCAATCTTTGAACTTCCAAAATATTAAGTCTGTGGTAACCGTCTTGACCTACATATCCTTGGTGTCCACGGGCAGACTGATCTCCTCCAGAACAAAAAGAATACACACCATCTTTAGTAGACGGACCTTCAGCAGAAAGTAAAACAACACCGATAGAAGTATCTTCATGGGCATCATTAAAAGCGTCCAATAATTCAGATGTGGTGTGTGGTCTGAAGGCATTTCTAACATTTGGTCTGTTGAATGCGATTCGTGCTACTCCGTCTCCTGATTTTTTATAGGTGATGTCTTCGTACTCCTTTACGGTTGTCCAGTTTGCTTTACTCATTGTGTTCAATTTATGGATGCTAATTTAGTAATTCCCCTGAATTGATTACCGGATTTCCTCATTTTCCAATTTATTTATCTATATTCGAAAAGAGCTTATTTACAACTTTTTCCAGAATAACAATAAGATGCTTAAATACAGAATATTAACAATTTTTAGCTTAACAATTAGTTTAAGTGTTTTAGGTCAAGATATCGATCTAAAACAGATCATGAAAGGAAATGAATTTATTGGATTTCAACCTGAAACTCCTTTTTGGTCGCACGATAGTAAAACCATCTATTTTGATTGGAAAAAGGAAGGGGATTTCGATTACAGAACCTACCAATATGCCAAGGGAAATGTGAGTCAATTGGCTTACGAAGACTATTCAAATTCCATGATGGAAGGCTACAAAAGAAATGGAAAGATGCTTTTGTTTGCTTCTGCAGGAAGGTTGTATCAGTTCAACATGGAATCAGGCGAGAAACAACTTTTGATCTATTCAAATAAGCTGAAAGACTACTATTTTACAGATGAAGGAGGTAAGTATATTGTCAATCTTGACCAGGAGTTTTATTTGTTAACCACTCAGCCATTCAGCTTAGTAAAATGGGTGGAGTTTGGTAAGTTTCCAGCAAAATCGGATGAAACGGAAAAGAGTTTCCTGGAAAATCAGCAGGAAGAATTGTTTGAAATCGTTCGATTCAGAAAGAAACAATCAGAATTTAGAAAGGAAAAAAGAGAGGGTGAGTCCAATACGCAATACCATAAAATAAATGTGGAACAAGGTTATTGGCTCAATGCAGAAATATCAAGGGATTTAAGTTATTTGGCATATGTGAGATCGGTGGATCCTAAGGTAAAGGATACTGAGTTCTTTCAGTTTATTACTTCTGATGGAGAAGCAGAATCCAATGACGCGAGACCGAAAGTAGGAAGACCAGATCCAGAGTGTTATTTGAATATCTACTATGCAAAAGACAAAGAAAACATTCAGTTTGATCCTTCCATTCTTACAGGGATCAAAAAACGCCCGCTGTATTTAAAAGACTACGAAAAGAAGGATTTTAAGGAAGAATCGGACGGACCAAAACAAGTGATTTACCACAATTTACAATTCTCTAATGACAGCAAAAAGCTATTATTTGAAGTGAAATCCTTTGATAACAAGGATCGATGGATTGTAGTTTATGATTTTGAAAAGAAAAAATACATTGAAGTGGATCACCAACATGATGAGGCATGGATTGGCGGACCTGGGATTGTTGGATGGACAACTGTAGGTGGGAATATCGGTTGGTTCAAAGATTCGGACCGGATCTATTTTCAATCGGAAGAGTCGGGATATTCGCATTTGTATGTTTACAGTTTGTCAAAAGCTAAAACCAATCAATTAACCAAAGGAGAATTTGAGATTCATGAAGCCAATTTGTCAAACGACAACTCCAAGTTTTATGTGATCGCCAACAAAGAACACGCAGGGAATAGAGAATTTTACCATGTGGATGCGGAAAGCGGGAAATTCACTTCCATTTTAGGTTCAATGGGAAATCATGAGGTGGCGGTTTCTCCGGATGAAACGATGATCGCTTACCGATTTTCGTTTAAAAACAAACCTTGGGAAATCTATACTTGTCCGAATATTTCGAGATCTAAAATCAGTCAGGTAACCAAATCAACAACCAAAGAATTTGAAGCAATTAACTGGATGGAGCCAGAAGTGATACAGTTTAAGGCAGAAGACGGGACCATGGTTCCTGCCAGGTTGTATCAGCCTGAATCAGAAAAGTTCAAGGAGAAAAAGGCCGTGATATTTGTCCACGGAGCGGGTTATTTACAAAACGCTCACAATTGGTGGAGTGCTTATTACCGCGAATTCATGTTCCACAATTTGCTGGTTTCAAAAGGATATACAGTTTTGGATATCGATTACCGAGCCAGTGAGGGTTATGGAAGAAAATGGAGAACGGATATATACCGAAACATGGGTGGAAAAGATGTTTCGGATCAAGTAGATGGTAGAAAATACCTGATAGAAGAATTAGGTGTTCCAGAAGATAAAATTGGTATTTACGGAGGTTCTTATGGGGGTTTTGTTACCATCATGTCGCTATTGAAATACCCAGGGAAATTCCAATGTGGAGCAGCGATTCGTTCGGTTACGGATTGGGCGCATTACAATCATCCCTACACTTCCAATATTTTGAATACACCAGAAACAGACAGTATTGCTTATGTTAGAAGTTCGCCTATTTATTATGCGGATAAATTGCAGGATCCCTTGTTGATTCTTCATGGAATGCTGGACGACAATGTGCAGTTTCAAGATGTGGTTCGTTTGGTTCAGCGTTTTATAGAATTGGAAAAAGATACCTATGAAATGGCCATCTATCCTATAGAACCACACGGATTTCAGCACGGGACTTCTTGGTTCGACGAATACAAAAGAATCTTAAAATTATTCGAAACTCATTTGTAAATAACTATCTTTCTAATTCATAACTTAACGCAATAAAAAGTCATACACATGAAAAAAATCAAATGGAAAAAAATCTTTAAATGGACGGGGATTGGTCTGTTGTTGATTATCATTTTCTTAGCTCTTGTACCTTTCTTGTTCAAGGGGAAAATCATTGAAGAAATCAAATACATGGCCAACGAGCAGTTGAATGCTGAGGTGGATTTCTCCGATATTGAAATTACGTTTTTTTCCACTTTCCCAAACTTGACGGTATCCATTAAAGATGTCCATATTGAAGGAAAAGGTGATTTTGATAATATCGTACTGTATTCTGCGGATAATACAGAACTGACTTTGGATTTGTGGACAGTTATATTCAGTGAAAACATGAAGATCAATAGTATTTTGCTGGATCAACCCAAAATTCATCTGCTGACTCTCGAAGATGGAAGAGTGAATTATTTAGATATTCTGATTCCAGAGGAAGAGAAGAAAGAAGAAGAACCGACCAAATTCAAATTAAGTCTGGAAGAATTTAAGATCATCAATGGTCAGTTACTCATGGAAGACGCAGGAGCAGCCACCAAAATCGTTCTAAAAGACATCAATCACCTTACTTCGGGAGATTTTACCGAGGAAGTTTTTGATATTGAAACAGAAACAACCATCGCTGGCTTGACTTATGAAGAAGCTACAGGTTATTTATTGAAAGATGTTGAAACGCGATACAAAGCAAAAATGACCATCACCAATAAGGAAGATGAAATGCGTATTGAATTAAAAGACAATGAGTTAAGTATGAATGAATTGTCTACGGCTATCAATGGATTCTATGCGATGTATGACAAATACGAAGACATGGATTTGTCTATTGATGGAAGTTCGATAAGAGTTAAATCCCTGCTTTCATTGATTCCAGGAGCTTATACTTCAGATTTTAGTTCAGTAAAAGCAGACGGAGATTTGAAATTTGATATGGCATTGAAAGGTAAAATGACAGAAGAAATACTGCCGGGTATTGATTTCAATTTGAATTTATCTAAAGGTAGTGTGAAATATCCGAGTTTGCCGGGTACAATCACCAATATCAATATTGATTTACAGGTAAAAAAGCCAGAGGATGAAGTGTTGAATGCCATGGTGGTTTCCGGGAAGGGAATTCATATGAATATGGGCAAAAACACCTTGGATGCTGCTTTTAATGCAAGTAATTTGATGGTGGATCCTTATATCAATGCATCCTTATTGGCCAAGTTGAAGTTGGAAGAGGTGAAAAACTATGTTCCAATGGAAGATGGAGAGGCCTATTCTGGAAATCTGGACGCTAAACTAACCATGAAAGGGAAGGTTTCCGATCTTGAAAAAGAGAATTACGATGCTTTTGATGCGGCAGGATATATTAAAATGGATCAAGTGAAATTGGTGACTTCATCCGTACCTAAACCAATCCAAATACCTGAAGCCAATCTGGAATTTAAACCAGAAAAAATGGATTTGGTAGTATGTGATGTATTGATTGGAGAGTCGGACATGCACTTGACAGGAGGAATTGAAAATTATATCCCTTATGTTTTCAAAGAAGATGGGATTCTTAAAGGCGGACTCAATTTCAACTCTGATAAGTTAAATTATGCTGATTTAGTAACAGAAGGAGACGAAGCGGAAACCGCAACAACCGATACATCTGCAACAGAGGCTCCAGAGGTGCCGGAGAATCTAGATTTATTCTTGAAAACTAAAGTGAATCGATTTGAATATCCAGACATGCCTATTGATAATTTTGTCGGAAACGTGACCATCAAAGAAGGCGTTTTGTATTTAGATGAGCTCGGAATGGATCTTCTAAAAGGAAGAGCTAATGTGAATGGTTCCTACATGAACAAGGATATTCCAAAGATCAAGATGAATGTGGATCTGAATAAATTAGACATCTATGAGACGGTTAAGGCTTTTGCTTCGAGCGAGAAAATGATGCCTTATCTGAAGGATTTAAAAGGAGCTTATTCGGGTAAACTGGAAAACATTGAAGCAAATTTTGATAAAAATCTTAACGCTGATGTCAACTCGATTTTTGCAAAAGGAATCTTGCAAACCCACAATTTGGATGCCACAGGCATGGAAGTGATTCAGAAGCTGAAATCTGTAGGAAAAAACATCAAATTCCTTCAAGAACCTATGAAAGCCAACGATATCAATATCTCTTTGAAAGTTGAAAAAGGAGAGGTGTTTGTCGAAGAGTTTCCAATTAAATTAAAAGACAGAAACTTATTGGTAAGCGGTTCCAACAAACTAGATGGAAGCATTGATTATTTGGTGAAGATTCCAGTTAAGAAAAAGGATTTCCCAACATCGGTTATCAGTGCGGTGGAAGAACAAGCGAAAAAACTAGGTCTGGGAGAGGCGATTAGTTTACCGGATGAAGTAAATGTCAACGCCAAAATCACTGGAACTTATAAAAATCCTAAGATTGCTTTGGATGACCTCAAAGATATGATTGCCAGCAATACCAAAGGCTTGAAAGATCAAATCGTGGATAAAGTGAAGGAAGAGATCAAAGAGAAGGTCGAGGAAGTTAAAGAGGAAATCAAGGAAGATCTAAGCAAGAAAAAAGAGGAGATCATGGCAAAAGCCCGCGAAAAGGCAGCTCAAATCCGAAAAGATGCTCAGGAAAAAGCAGACAAGCAGATTGAAGACGCCATGAAGCGAATCAATGAAGAGATTGAAAATGAGAAAAACCCAATCAAAAAGAAAATTCTGAAGGAAGCCGCAAAAAAGGCAGAAGAACAAGCACGCAAGAAATCTCAAGAAATCATAAACAAAGGAGATGCCGACGCGAAAAAGGTCATGGACGATGCTGAAAAAGAAGCGGATGCTTTAGAAAATAAGATTTAAGAAAGAGGATTGAGCAATAGAATTGAGCAAGAGCAAGAGGATTGAGCAAGAGGTGTGGGTGTTGTATGTCTGAATTATGGTCTATTGTCATGAGTCATAAATCATACAATCATAAATCATAAATCATACAATCATAAATCATCCAATCATGAATCAATAAAATCAACCCAACAGCTTCTCAAAATACTCGTAAGCCAATTGAATCTCAACAAAACGCTCCTGAGCTAATTGAATTTGTTCGGGACCGTTGTTGATAAAACGATCTGGATGGTGGAGTTTTACTAGCATTCGGTAAGCTTTCTTTATTTCCTCGAAGCTCGCGTTTTCGTCTACTTCCAGAATTTTTGCCATTTGTTTTTTCTTGGAGATGCTCGTTTGCGAAGGTTGACTTTGCCTTCTTTGTTTACGCTCATTTTCTACTTTTCTTTGATAAGCCTCCTGATGTCCAGCGATTATGGAATCGAATTCTTTTAAATCAAGCTTTAAGTGTTCCGCTATACTGCGTAAAACCTGATCTTCTTTATTGTTTATTCTGCCATCAATCATAGCTAGAGCTACAAGGAAATAAACTATTTGAGATTTATATCCCAAATCGTCTACGTGTTTATTGATCCAGTTACAGGCACTTTTTATCTTTATTGGAGTTCCACCTCTCGCATTTTTATAGGAACTATTGATGTAGCCTAAATGATCAGGAAATTGCTGAAATAAAAAAGCTGACATATACTGTTTCTTCTCCTTTTGGTCTCTATTTTCACTGTTAATTACCAGAGAAGAAAGTAAAATGATTACTTCGCATAAATTATCCTTGTTATAGGTGAAAGTTCTCGGGATTTTACCCCTCATCCAGTACAGATTATTAACTATTAAAAAATAGCTAAACACTATGAGAGGAACAAAGAATACAGCAACTATAAAAATGACCATTTGTCGTGATAATAGGTTAATGGCTGTCAAAATTAATTTATATTTACACTTATCGCGAATTTGATCATGAATTATTTAGATCTAGCATTTAATCAGAAAACAATAGGAAAGGATTCTCTCAAAAACTGTTTCATCAAAACAGCCACATTTGAAGGGATTTATGACGAAGGGATTCCGAATCAAAAACTCATAGAT
>JAGQYP010000043.1:0-23500 GCA_020436025.1 Crocinitomicaceae bacterium | reverse complement strand
AACTCAAAAACTGTTTCATCAAAACAGCCACTTTTGAAGGGATGTACGACGAAGGGATTCCGAATCAAAAACTCATAGATCATCATGTGTCCATGGCCAAAGGCGGTGTGGCCTTAACGACGATTTCTTATGGGGCTGTTTCTGAGGAAGGGCGGACTTTCAAGACTCAAATGTATATTCATGACAAAAGCTTGGAACGCTTGAAGGTCCTGGCGGATTCAGTGCATGAGGCCAGGGGAAAGGTGTCGATTCAGCTCACACATTGTGGTTATTTTTCGAAGAATACCAAGATCAAAAAGCCTGTTGCACCAAGCAGAGTTTTCAATGAATATGGGGCCATGTCGGGACTCATGTTCTCCAAATCCATGGATGAATCTGATTTAGCGAAATGCAAGCAAGATTTTGCCAATGCGGCTCTGGAATTAAAGAAAATTGGCTTTGATGCGGTTGAAATTCATATGGGGCACGGGTATTTGTTAAGTCAGTTTTTGAGTCCGTGGACCAATAAAAGAAAGGATCAATACGGGGGCAGCGTAGAAAATCGTTCGAGATTCCCTTTAGAGGTTTATGATGCGGTTTTGGAAGCAGTAGGAGCAGATTTCCCCATTTTGGTAAAGATCAATCTAAGTGATGGTTTTAAAGGCGGGTTTTCCGAAGAGGATTGTATTTACGTTTGCAAACAACTGGAGCAAAGAAATTGTGCGGCCATTGTTCTAAGTGGTGGATTTACAAGCAAAACCCCATTTTATCTGATGCGTGGAGAGGTTCCGCTAAAAGGAATGATTCAAAACGGCTCAAATTTCGCTGAAAAAGCCACTATGAGGCTGTTTGGACCAATAATCGTAAAGAAATACGAATACAGCTCTAATTTCTTCTTAGATCAAGCGAAAAGGATAAGAAAGGCCATTCACTCTCCTTTGTGCTATTTAGGAGGAATCGATTCGAAAGAGGGGATTGAAGAAGTCATGGAAGCGGGTTTTGACTTTATCGCAATTGGTCGTGCATTGATTCATGATCCTAATTTCTTGCTGAAAATTCAATCTGGAGAGTTGACGAAATCTGGTTGTACCCGTTGTAATGAGTGCGTTGTAGAAATGGATAGAGGAGGAGTGAGATGCGTAATTTGAGTCTGACAGAAACCCAAAAATACGATGCCGGCGTACTATCAGTAATCGGATTTTATTTACTGGCACTTTTCTTTAGTTACGGCTATTTACAGGCAGACGAGCACTTCCAGATCATCGAATTTGGCTATTATTTTATCGGCGAAAATCAACCTTCTGAATTGGCCTGGGAATTTGAGTCGAAGATTCGTCCTTCCTTACAACCCCTTATTGCTGCTGGAGCCATTCGTTTAAATGCTTTGTTTGATGAAGGGAATATTTATTCCGTGACGCTGATTTTGAGGTTCCTGACCATGATTTTAAGTCTGGCTGTCCTCCTTAAATTTGCCAATTCTCAAAGGAAAAGATTTGAATACATCGACACTTATTTGTATTATTTCTTATCGCTTGGTTTATGGTTCATCTTGTTTTTCTCTTTCCGTTTTTCTTCGGAAACTTGGAGTGGTTTACTCTGTTTGTTGGCCATCACATTTTACTTTGAAAAGAGATCTTTTTGGTGGATTGGAATCTTGTTTGGATTAAGTTTTTTGTTTCGCTTTCAAACGGCTTTTTTAAGCTTTGGATTTCTTTTGAATCTGCTAATTTTCAAAGAAATCAATATTAAACAAATACTTCAACTAATCATTTCATTTGCATTGATATTCAGCTTAGGAGTTTTATTAGATTCTTGGTTTTATGGAGAACTTACAATTACAGCCTGGAACTATTTTGAGTTCAATATTTTGACAGATGGAGCCACAAATTTCGGACATCTTCCCTGGTATTATTATGTCCTCTTTCTGTTTAAAAAGCCTTTTGTCGTTTTAGGTGTTTTACTACTAATCACGCTTGCTCTCAATTTGCGATACAAGTACAAAGACCCTTTAGTTTGGGGAGTTTTCTTCTTTCTTTTCTTTCATTCCATCGTTCCACATAAAGAATCTCGTTTCCTGATTCCCGTGGCCTTTTTAGCGCCTTATTTTCTTTTCAATGCTTTGGAAATAGTGAAAAATGGCAAAATTAGATTAGGGATATTGGCTTTTGTGGTAGTGCTCAATGTTGTTCCTATGACCGTGGTAGCCTTGAAGTCTGCCGGACCTGGCTATGTGTACCTAGGAAAATACCTGAATGAAGAATTCGACGGAAAAAAGGTAGTTATCTACTCCTTCCCCTACAGTAATCCTTATTATCACTGGGATCAGAAGATCAAAAACCACTACAATTACAATGAATTCGATGTGGTATTTGTAAAAGATCAATACGATCTAGAAGGAAAATTATTAAAATGGGATTTGGGTTTCCAATCGGGCTACGACACCACGAAATACGTTCAATTGGTAACGGTTCGAGAAGAAGAGCATGCAGGATTCCTCGCCAGTACTCAATATGAAAAAATACAGCCCAAATACATCTGTTCCTCTCATCCAGACTGGATTCTAAAGCTGCTCAGACTTTACAATGGTTTTGAATATTTTGAAGTGGTGCATTTGTATCAAATCGATCCAAAGACAATAGAGTTACTCAAGTAGCTGGGGAAGAATACAAAAAAGGGGTAATATCGAATGTGACTTCGTTATTTTTGTCACAGACGGGATGGAAAATAATCACTATTTTCGCACCAAATAAGATCTAGAATAAAAAATTTTCAATTATGCCAAAAGGAATATACGATGTGCCGGTAGCAGTAAACGAGCCGGTTCAACCATATGCTCCCGGTACACCCGAGAGAGATTCATTGATTAAAACTTACAACCAGATGTTAAACCAGTCGCCGATTAAAATTCCGATGATCATTGGTGGAAAAGAGGTATTTGGTTCAGTAGAAAAAACAATGTCTCCTCCTCATGATCATCAAAAAGTAGTTGGGACATTTACGCATGGAGATGCTTCTCACGTACAACAAGCTATTGATGCGGCTATGGCGGCAAGAGAAGAATGGGCTTCTTTGCCTTGGGAACACAGAGCAGCAGTTTTCTTAAGAGCAGCTGATCTTTTAGCAGGTCCTTACAGAGATAGAATGAATGCAGCTACCATGATTGCACAGTCGAAGAATGTAATGCAAGCAGAAATCGACGCGGCTTGTGAGTTGATTGACTTCTTCAGATTCAATGTGCAATACATGACAGAAGTGTATGCCCAACAACCAGAATCCAATCCAGGTATGTGGAATAGATTGGAATATAGAGCATTGGAAGGATTTGTATTTGCGATTACACCCTTCAACTTTACATCCATCGCAGCCAATTTATCCGCTGCGCCAGCTATGATGGGGAACGTAGTAGTTTGGAAACCTGCAGATTCACAGGTGTATTCTGCAAAAATCATCATGGATCTTTTCAAAGAAGCAGGAGTACCTGATGGAGTCATCAATATGGTTACGGTAGACGGACCAGTGGCTGGTGATGTTGTATTCAAGAATAAACATTTTGCTGGATTGCATTTTACGGGTTCTACAGGGGTGTTCAGACACCTTTGGAAAGAAATAGGAGAGAATATTGAAAAATACAGAACTTACCCTAGAATTGTAGGGGAGACAGGAGGAAAAGACTTTATTGTAGCGCACAAATCAGCAAATGCAGAGGAAGTAGCTACAGCAATTTCAAGAGGAGCTTTCGAATTCCAAGGACAAAAATGTTCTGCGGCTTCCAGAGCGTATATCCCATCCAATATATGGCCAGAAGTAAAGCAAAAAGTGGTGGCAGATGTACATTCTTTCAAAATGGGAGACCCTGGAGATACTTCGAATTTCATTAATGCCGTGATCGATGAGAAAGCATTTGATAAGATTGCCGGATACATTGATTATGTGAAACAACAGTCGGATGCCGAAATCATCGCTGGAGGGAATTACGATAAATCGAAAGGTTATTTTATTGAGCCAACAGTAGTGGTAACAACAAATCCAAAGTTTAGAACCATGTGTGAAGAAATCTTCGGACCAGTTATCACGCTTTACGTATACGATGAAAACGAATTTGAAGCGACTTTGGAATTAGTAGATCAAACTTCTGAGTATGCTTTGACAGGAGCTATTTTCTCTCACGATCGATATGCCATCAATTTGGCTTCTAAAAAATTAGAGAACGCAGCTGGAAACTTCTACATCAACGATAAACCAACAGGTGCAGTGGTAGGTCAACAACCATTTGGTGGAGCCAGAGGTTCAGGAACAAACGATAAAGCAGGAGTAGCAATGAACTTGTTAAGATGGGTTTCAGCAAGAACCATCAAAGAAACATTCGTTCCAGCAAAAGATTACAGATACCCATTTTTAGGGTAATTTGGAATTGGAATTCGGAATTAATTTCGCATTAACAATTACGCATTACGAATTAAAAAAGGCGGTCTTCGGATCGCTTTTTTTTGTGAATAATTGATTTTAAATTAATTCTTATCTTGCTGAAAACTAAACAATTTGAATTATGAAAAAAATGATATTTGTTCTTGGATTAAGCCTGGTTACTCTGGCGTCATGTACAAAAGAATACACTTGTGAATGCACCTATACGGATCAAGCAGGAATAGAACCCTCTTATTCAACTCAAACAACTTTGCAGAATACAAAACAAGGAGCCAAAGATAATTGCGACTATTTATCCGGAACTTCCTATGCTGGTTCCGTAGTTTACGACAAAACTTGCGTAATTATTGATTAGCCGAAATAAAAAGATTGATTTCATTAAAATAAATCCCTGGTTGCTCTAGCCAGGGATAATGTGCACATTCTGGAATTAGAACTAGTTTAGAATTTGGGAGGGTTTTTTGCGCTCTTTCAGCAAAACTAATCGGTATAATATCTTCCTTTCCCTGAATGATTAAAGCGGGTTTCTGAAAGTTTTTAAGTTTCTCATTGCAGTCAAAGCCTATTTTCCTCATATTTTGAAATACCAAACTGTTGATCTCCCACTTTGCTTGTGTTAGTCGTATGGCTATTTGTTCAACATATTCTTTTTTATACAGATAGGCAGGAGCTAAATGTCTCCCTCTTCCCAAGCGAACAGCAAAACTAGTGTCTCCCTCATCTATTTTTTGGTTATAATAATTTAGAGAATCCAAGTCTTCTTTACTTAACCTTCCGCGAATATCCAATTCATCAAATAATTTTAAATCCATCCCACCGGAAGCGGATAAAATGAGGCCTTGAATACTTTCGGGGTGTTTAGTAGCATAGTAGGAGCCTAGCATCCCACCAAAAGAATGTCCCAAAACAAACCATTTTTCAATTTTTAACTCTTTCCGAAGGTTTTCAATGTCTTGAACCATGAAGTCAAGGGTGATATTGTCTTCACTGGGATTTTCTACTATCGATCCACCTGTTCCACGTTGATCATAAATAATAGCTTTGTGATTTTTTCCCAGTTCTTTCGCTAATCCTCTAAAACCAATGGAATTCATTCCGGGTCCGCCATTGATGATTAAGATTGGCGTTCCTTCTCCATAAACCTCGTAATGCGTATTGAAGTTGTTGAGTTCTTTAGTTTCCTTAATGTCAGATTGGCAAGCAAAGAAGAATAGAAAGAGTGGGATGAATTTCATTTTTTTAATTCAAAAATAACAAGTTCTTTATCTGGCGGAAGGGGTATTTATTGCTGAGTTTACATATCTATAAAGAATGGGAAAAATAGGGCACTAAGAAAACTAAATAAAATAACACCGATTCCAAAAGCGAAGATTGCTAAGCCCTGAATTCGCACTGATTTGGAGTATTGAAATATTTTTTCTCCGTTTGAAAGTGTTTTTTTTCCTTTCCAGAAGAAATAACCTTGAGCTATTATGAATACAATAAATAGCAAAAGAGCAGAGACGAATAGTGCCATTAAAATGAAGGCATAACAAAAAATGATTCGAACGAATGGAAAGTTGTCGTTCTGGTTTTCTCTGGCAACTTCATTTTCAATTATTGTTTCTATTTCTTCCTCACTAAGTCCAATCCCTCTCTCTTCTGAAATTTTTTCAGCCAAAATTGAGTCTATTTCACTCCAGTTTTCAGGGTGGGTAAGAATTTCTATAATTTCGGCATTGTCAAAACTGTACAAATAATAATCATCTGGGAGATGTTCGATTTCATTTTCGAATTCTGCTCTGATTATTTTTTTAGCTGATTCAAGATCTTTTTCTTCTAATAAAATTTCATACTGATCCAGTGCTCTGTTATTTGAAAAAGTAACATCTATAGATGGTATATTGTCGCCCAATCTACATTCAATACCATTTTCTTGCAATAATTTTAAATAAGATTCAGCAATTTCTTTGTTCGGAAATCTTTTGACAGGTACAAGCTTATTCATAGGTTGAATTTATTGATAAATCTAATGAAGATAATGGTATAAATTAATTTTGAAAATTTGAAATAAAAAATAAGATTGGAATGAGAAAGGGGAGTGCGAAGGAAAACCAAAATCCAATATCATAAAGCTTTTTCCTCAATTTCAGATCACCCTTCTTATTGACTTCATATTCAATAATGGCTCCTATTAGATAAAAGAAATTTGCGGTTAAAACTGCAAGAAGAAAACCAATAAATTGAAAACCTGCGGAAATGGCGGTAATCTCAAAATAATGTCCTTCGGGAGGTGTCAAAACTTCCAATAGAAAGCTATAAAACATGAAGGCTAGAAAACCGGATAAAAACAAAGTTACATTGTATTTAAGTCTTCGCTTATTCCACCAATCACGATGTTCTTCTGGATTTCTCATTATAGATAGGATTGCAGACATGCAAATCTAACAAAATTTCTCCGTGAAACTCTGTGTCTCCTCCGTGCCCTCTGTGTAACAAAAAACTGAAATGAATTTAAAAAGACATCAAAACCACTTTTTCTTCCTGAAATAACGCAACATGATAAAAGTGATGAAGGTCATCACAATCCAAACCCCCAAATAACCCCATTTTGAATTGGTTTCAGGCATGTTTCTAAAATTCATCCCATAAATTCCCGCAATAAAGGTAAGCGGTATGAAGATGGCGGAAATCACAGTCAATGTTTGCATTATTTGATTCATTCGATGACCTTGTACAGAAAAGAACATGTTCGCCTTACTTTCCATTTTTACCTGTAAATATTCACATTCATCGATCAGACTAAGACTGTCATTTTTAAGATCGTCGAAGTATTTGGTATTGTTCGGATCAATTAAATTGTATTTCCCTCCAGCCAATTTGGATAAAAATTCTTTCAAAGGAATCACAGATTTTTTAAACACATGCACTTCAGATTTCATATGTTCAATCTTTCTTAAAATCAATGGGTTAAGCTTCGTGTCTTGCTGAATCATGTCGATTCCTAAAATCATTTCCTCTGCTTTTTCAATGTAAATGAAGTAATCATCGACAATACATTCAAAGATCAAGTAGAGAAGGTAATCCGGAGCATCTTCCTTTAAAATTTCCTGATGCGATTCAATTTTTGCAATCATTTTCTCCACGTGATGTGCAATCCCGTTGGAAATGGTGATCAAATTGTGGTCTTTGAGTAATAGATGAAGCGTTTGTGTTTGAAAATCACTTCCCTCCATACCAACTACCGCACGTATAGAAAAGAAATAATAATCTTCAAATTCCTGAAATTTAGGGCGAGTTTCTTCATCCAGAATAGATTCTGTCAGTAGGTGGTGCACCCCGAGTTTATCCAACAACTTATTTGTGTTTTCTTCTCCTTCAATGTATTCAATATTCACCCAAACTTCCTTTTGCGATTTGTACTCAGCAAGAAATTCATCCAATGAGGACTTTTGGGTTTTCAGATTGGCGGGATCCGAATAATCGATTAATTCAATATTTATACTGCTTGCTGCATTCATACTGGAAGTTCTGGAATTGTGCTAATAATGTTGGGGTCTGGTTTTAATCTTTCTGCGTATTCTCCTTTATGCTCGTAAGGAACATGATAAAGAACATAACGCATGGCTTCTTTTCTGGCTAGTTCTTTGTCGTCTCCTTTGATGATAATCCAGGGAGATCTTTCTGTTCCTGTTTTTGCAAACATCAGCTCCTTGTATTTGGTATAATCATCCCATTTCATCTGGGCTTGCATGTCAACCGTACTAAGTTTCCAGCTAATAAGCGGATTCACTTTTCTTTCTTCTAATCTACGCCCTTGTTCATTTCTATTAATGGAGAACCAAAGCTTAAAAACAATAGTCCCGTCTTCAATCAGCATTTTTTCGAATTGCTTTACCTGCTTCATGAATAGTTTGTATTGTCTTTTAGTACAAAATTCCATTACAGGTTCCACAACTGCTCTGTTGTACCAAGAACGATCAAAAAAGACAATTTCACCTCCTCGAGGAAGTTCTTTAATGTAGCGTTGAAAATACCACTGACTTCTTTCTTCATCTGTTGGCTTATTCAATGCTACAACACGGTAGTGTCTTGGATTGATATAACGGATAAATCGCATGATCGCTCCTCCTTTTCCAGCACTATCTCTTCCTTCACATATAATAATGAGTCGTTTGTTGTTTTCAATCAACCAGTTTTGCATTCGAACCATCTCGGTTTGTAGGTTGATGTATTCCGGGTCGTTTTCTAACGGATTAATGATCATAATGAATTATAAAGTTCTAGCTTAAAAATAATCAAGTTTGGAGTTTTAACAGTCAAACATTGAAAAAATATCTTGAACAAAAAATTATCATTTAGTTTCTGACCTAAATTTGTACTAAATGAAGAAAAAACATCTGAAATATTTAAAGAATAAATACATCATAGCAACAGCCTTGTTTGCTCTGTATGCTTTCTTTCTGGATGACAACGATATCTTCATTATCTACAAAAAGAACAAACTCCTAAAAGAGAATAGAGCTAAAATCGCCTTCAACAAAAAAGAGCTCGAAAAAATCAAAGAAGAACTAACCGCCGTAGGAGATCTCAAGGAATTAGAAAGAATCGCAAGGGAAGAAAAGTACTTCAAAAAAGACAATGAAGACGTTTTTGTAGTAGTACAAGAGTGAGATGAATGGGGGATGCAAAATGCAAAATTCAAAGTGCAAAATTTTGGATTAAGATTTCAGTAGCTTCAACACAAGACCAAATTCGCAATTCTTCACTCTAAACTCGAAAAATTATATCCCGATGAGTTCGCTATGGCTCGGTACTGCACTCGAAAAACTCTAAACTCGAAAAACTCTACACTCAAAAAGTTCCTAAGCTTCAACAGCTGCTTCAATCTGAATCACTGACTTTATCTGATCCATGATTTTATCATCAACCAAGAAGTCATAGCTTTTTCCTGATGCATCTGTGACATTGAGCATGTAGCTTTTTTTACCTAAATCTCTTCCTCGGCTAAATTTCAAGTTTTTGATTTCGTCGTCGATCATGGGTTTTCCTTTGGATGTTGCTCCAATTAAAGCTCCAATTGCTCCAAGAGCTAATGTCCATTTCGGTGGTTTGGAAAAAGTGAATCTTTCTTCTGTTACAATCATTCTCCCGGCAAAAGCTTGCAATTTGCTCTTGTACCACATGATTTGCTTGTTAAATAGTTCTTGTGCCATAGTATTTTACGTTTGGATTTAAATATAAACAATGTAAATGAGAAGATGGTCGTTCATTGATGAATGTTTGTCGAAAAAACGCGTTTCACATTCCAAATTAATTCTAATTTTGTACCATTATTTCTCAATATGGGAGCATTAAAGTTTAGGGTAGTTGTTGATACAGAGAAAGAGGAAGACATTTTCAGAGATATTCTGATTAATGAAGAACTGACTTTCGAAAATTTATTTCATGCCATCATGAGTGCCTTCGAGTTTGAAGGGGATCAATTGGCTTCGTTTTATATGTCCAACGATAGCTGGGATAAAGGACGTGAAATCGGATTGATGGATATGTCGGATGACATGGAAGAAAATGAGGAGTCGGAACAACCTTTGGTTATGGATACCACTGTGATTAAAGATGTGGTGAAAGAAGAAGGACAAAAACTGATTCTGGTATACGACTTTCTATCTATGTGGTGCTTTTTGATCGAATTAGTTGAGTTTTCAGATCAGGAAGTGGAGTCTGCAGAACTTTTAATTGCCGTTGGAGATGCTCCGAAAGAATCAGACAGAAAGAGCAACCTGGATCCGGATGAGATTTCTTTTGAGGATTTCGAGGATGATTTTGAGGACTTCGATGAAGATTTCGAAGATTTTGATAATATCGACGATCTGGATATTTAATGGTAAAGCCTGATAATCTTGATGTTTTGGGTCAATTGGCCTACGACGTTCTGAACGATCTCGATTTCGATGATATTGTAGTTCATTCTGATTTATGCAATCCCGACATTCTTCCTAAAGAAACGTTATTTCGACCCGAATTCATGCTTTTTGAAGTGGAGGAAGTGGCTCTGAAACACTTGAATGGCAGGGTACTGGACGTAGGTTCTGGTTTTGGGTCGATTTCTCAGATCGTTAAATCCAAAGGTTTTGAGGTGGAAGGAATTGATACTTCTCAAGGTGCTGTGGATTATCAAGAAGAAATTGGTTTGAAGGCCAAATGTGTTGATTTCTTTGAGTTTGAAGGTGAAAATTACGATACGATTTTAATGATGATGAATGGTATTGGAATTGTGGGCACGATGAGAAGAATGCCTGAGTTTTTTCAGAAGTTAGACCAGCTTCTATCTCCCAACGGCAAAGCACTTATTGATTCTTCAGATATCGCCTATTTATATGAGAATGAAGACGGATCCATCTATGTTAATCTGGATCAGGATTACTATGGAGAAATGAAATATCAGATGCAATACAAGGAGAATTATGGAGAATGGTTTGACTGGCTGTACATCGATTTCGAAACTTTGAGTAAATTAGCTGATGAAAATGGGTTTACAGCTACCCAATTATTTGAAGACAATAACAATCACTATTTAGCTGAATTAAAACGAAAATAAAATGTTGAAGATCTTTTTTTACCTACTAGTACTACTTACGTTCCCTATCACTTTCATTTCTTGTCAGGCTGCTGAAAAGAAGGAAGAGGAAGCAGGAGATAAAAAGAAATACAAAGACGTTGAAGTAAAAGACGGGAAGTCGCTTCTTTGGAAAATTGAAGGAAATGGGTTGGAAAAACCATCCTATTTATTTGGAACCATGCACTTAATCGAAGAAGAATATTGGGTGTTTCCTGAAAGTTTGGAAGAAAGAGTGAAGGACTGTGACCGATTGGTAATGGAAGTTGAAGATATTTCCAATGCAGCTGGAGCCCTAGACTTGATGAAAGCGAAGGAAGGCGAGACTTTGAAAGACATGTTTACTCCAGAGCAATACGATAGTTTGATGAATATTGGAGCTGAAGCCATGGGAATGGGAAGGGAGTCTTTTGAGAAAGTATTCGGAGGAATGAAGCCTTTCGGAATTATTTCTGCCATGTCCAAAGCGAGCTTCAAAGGAGCTACCAAGTCTTACGAAATGACCTTGATCAGCTTAGCGAATTTGAATAAAATTGAAAAAGGAGGATTGGAAACCATCGAACAACAATTAGGGTTCTTTGATCAAATCCCTGCGGATAAGATGAAAACAATCATTTTAGAAACCATGAAAACAGTTGGAGAAGACAACGGAGAAATGGTGGAAATGATGAAGATTTACCAAGAACAAGATTTAGAAAAACTAGGGAAATTCATGATCGAGCAAAGTCCGGAAATGATGGAAAATGAAGATGTGCTGCTAACTGGAAGAAACAAAGCCTGGATTCCAAAAATTGAAGAGTATGCAAAATCTGGTCAGAATTTCATAGCAGTTGGTGCCGCTCATTTAGTAGGAGACGAAGGGGTAATTAATTTACTAAGAGAAAAAGGATACACACTTACTCCAATCCGAACTGACAAGTAAATGAAAAGAATTTCAAGAAAACCCACACTTTCTCAAATCTCTCACTCTCACTCTTGCTCTTGCTCAAAACTCTTGCAGTTATTGCTCTTGCTCACAACTCTTGCTCACAACTCTTGCCAAACCTACTCCGAGGAGCAAAAAGAAGCATTCAGTGAAGAGGTAGAAGAATATGTCCAGTCTCATCATCTCAAAACAGAGCAGACAGAAACGGGATTGCATTACCACATAGAAGTAGAGGGCGAGGGGAGAACAATCAAACCCACAGACAGATTCATACTTAGCTACCGTGGAATGCTAAAAGACAGCACCATTTTTTGTCAGGACACCGACACCTTCAAACTCCATGAAGAAGATGCCAATAAAAGAGTCATCCTAGGCTGGAGAGAAGGATTATCCTTCTTCAAAAAAGGAGGAAAAGGATTCTTAGTAATTCCCCCACATCTGGGTTATCTCAACAAAGAAATTAACGTCAAATGCGACGAAACCGATGCTACAGTAATCCCAGGAAATTCGATCCTAATCTATGAAGTAGAGGTTTTGGATGTGTGGTAGTTTGTTTAGAATTATGAATTATGAATTATGAATTATGAATTATGAATTATGAATTGTTCTTTCTTAAAAACCTAATTCTAAATTCTTAATTCTACATTCTTAATTCCTAACTCAATTCATTCCCCCAAATAATAAACCTTCGCTCTGTCCCTTAAATTGTAATTCAATTCCATGCTTTGACCGTAGGCTCCGGAAGATCGGATGGACAATAAATCACCTCTTTTAGAATCTTCCAATTCTATTCCTTTACCAAAACAATCGCTGGATTCGCAAATAGGACCAACTACATCGTATTTTTGTCTTAATCCGTTTCTTCCAGAACTCAATCTTTCAATTTTGTGGTAAGAGTTGTACAGTGCTGGTCTTAGGAGATTGTTCATCCCTGCATCTACGATTAAGAAATTGCGGTCGCCGTTTTCTTTTCTGTAAAGAATTCGAGTGAGTAAGTTGCCGCATTGCCCAACAATAGATCTCCCCAATTCAAAATGAACTTGCTGATCCTCACAATAGCTCAAGTTTTCATGAATAATTTGAAAGTAATTCGCAAAATCAGGAATAGGTTCTCTGTCTGGTTCTTCATAATTGATGCCTAATCCGCCTCCCAAATTGATGTTTTGAACGTGAATTCCATTTTCCTCAAACAAACCTAAATAGAAGTTTACAGCCTTACACAGATTAATGAATGGTTGATCTGTTCGAATCTGTGATCCAATATGAAAATGAACTCCTATCACTTCCAAAGACGAAAATTGAGTTCGGTTTTCAAAGAATCGCTCTAGTTCGGCCTGAGAAAATCCAAATTTGTTGAAGGATAAACCCGTAGAGATATATTCATGGGTTTCCGGGTCAACATTTGGGTTCAACCTTAAAGCAACACGAGCTGTAGTTTGAAGTTCTCCAGCAATTTCATTGATAACTTCCAATTCTTCATAAGATTCACAATTGAAGCAAAAGATATTCGCTTCCAGGGACTCTCGAATTTCTTCATCAGATTTCCCAACGCCTGCAAAAACGACTTCATCAGCGGCGAAACCATTTAAAATAGCAGTTTTCACCTCGTTTCCAGAGACACAGTCTGCTCCCAATCCAAAAGAAGAGATGATGGCAAGCACCTTTTCGTTTGTATTGGCTTTGAGCGCGTAGTGCACTTTGAAGTTGTATTTTTTAGATTCCGTCTGAACTACATTCAACGTTTGTCTTAATAAATTGAGGTCATATACATGACAAGGCGTCTGATATTGATTAAATTCTTGCATGATTCTCCGAGTTTTCAAATAAATAATCGTTTAGCGACTGCAAAGCCAGTTGCTTGTAGTTGGTGTCCATTAAAAAGGTAATGTTGTTTTCAGAACCTCCGTAGGAAATCATTCTTAAAGGCACATCTGTTAAGGCATCCATAATTTGTGCAACCACTCCTTTTCTTTCTGTAATGAAATCTCCTACAACACATACAATAGAAAGATTGCTTTCATATTCTACCAAACCAAATTGCTTCAATTCTGCCAGAATTTCAAATATGTTCTCGTCGTTATCAATGGTAAGCGAAACCGAAACTTCCGAGGTAGTTACCGTATCGATAGACTTCTTGAATTTGTCAAAAACCGCAAAGATTTGATATAAAAACCCATGTGCATTCAACATTCGAGCGGATTCTATGCGAATGGCATGAATAGTATCTTTTGCTGCAATGGCTGTTACCACACGCTCAGAGGTTTTTTCGCTTATTAAAGTTCCTTGGTTTTCAATTGCCAATGTGTTTTTCAATAATACTGGAATATTGTATTTTCTCACAGGTTGCAGACAGTTGGGGTGTAGAATTTTTGCTCCAAAATAGGCCAACTCCGCCGCTTCATTAAATGAAAGAAAACGAATAGGGAAGGTGGTGTCCACAAATCTTGGGTCATTATTGTGAAAACCATCAATATCTGTCCAGATTTGAACTTCTTCAGCCTTAATTGCTGCTCCAATAAGCGTAGCAGTATAGTCGCTTCCTCCTCTTTGTAAATTGGAAATATTCCCTTGGAAGTCGTTGCAGACATATCCTTGAAACACATTCACTTTGTTTTCAAATTGGATATTCTCAAAGCAACCTTTTATGGCTGTCATGTCTGGTTCCAAGTCTTTCGTTATGCTGATGAAATCTCTGGAATCATAAAGAGCGCTGTCCAAACCATTGTCTACAAACCATTGATTTAAGATGCGAGTAGACAAATACTCTCCCTGCGCTAGCAAGTAGTTGTTGTCTCCCAAATCCAAATAAATCGTTTCCATTCTTTCGAAATGAAGTGTAATCTCCTGAATCAATCGATCTTGAATGGATGTATTCCGAAAATCCAATTGAAGGATCATCTTTAAATGAGTGGCTTTGATTTCATTCAAGGCATCGGTAATTAATTTTTGATCTTTTTTTCGATCCATGTTTGTGATCGCTTCCAAGCGGTTGGTTACTTGTGAAAACGCGCTTAATACAACAATTACCTGATTCTCCTCCTGTTGTAGGATTTTTAGAATATTGAACTGACTTTCAATTCCACTTACTGATGTTCCTCCAAATTTGATGACTCTCATAACTTTTTGAAAATTTTTGGCAAAAATAGTATCAATTTGAATAGTTTGTTTAAATTTGTCGTTATAAAACTAGATTATAACTAATTGTTAAAATTTTAAAAAGATGTCAAAAATCGGTAAAGAGGCAGAAGAAATCATAAATAGGTCGCCGTTTATTAGAGAAGCAATCACCGAGAATTTAATTAATATTTCAGCTTTGGCTCGAAAGATCAAGCCGGAGATTGAAGAAAAAATGGGGATGCCTGTAAATGAAGGTGCCATCGTAATGGCCATCAAAAGAATGGCTCCGGGTTATTATCACAAAATCAATGTGAAGATTAATAAGTTCATGTCGGATTTAGGTGATTTCTTGGTAAGAAGTGATTTGACCATCTTTACTTTTGACAATTCTCCTACAATTCCAAAGTTGCAGTCGAGCTTAATGGATGAGATATCGAATGAGAGAGACATTTTTTATACTGTATCCAGAGGGGTAACGGAAACAACTATTATCACAGGTCAAAAATTGACTCCAAGAATCAAAGATCTGTTTGCGAATGAAATAATGAAATCGCACAAAGAAAACTTAGCATCAGTGACCATTAAGTTAGATGAAACCAATACTGAGATTTCAGGAATCTACTATTATTTCTTGAAGCATTTGGCTTGGGAAGGGATTAATATTTTGGAAGTGATCTCTACAACCAATGAGATTACCTTTGTAGTTGAAGGGGACTTGGTGGATCAGGCATTTTCAGTTTTAATGAGATTAAAGATTAGAAATTAAGATATTCTACTTCATTTGTTTTGGTAAATCAATCAAAAAAAGCGCTCCCAATGGAAGCGCTTTTTTTATATCTCTAATTTCAATTGACTAATAATAGATCAATCTCCTCACTTTCGCGATGTATTTTGCCAAACGAATTACTTGTTTAGTGTATCCAAACTCGTTATCGTACCAGGCATAAAGAACAACGTTTTTACCATCGTTCGATACAATCGTAGCATTTGAATCAAATACGGAACAACAAGTGTTTCCAATAATGTCATTCGAAACCAATTCTGGATCTAAGGCATAGTAAATTTGATTGACTAACTCACCATTCAGTGCTGCATGTCTAAGCTTATCATTCACTTCTTCCACTGTTGTTGGTTTGTCCAAAGCTAAACTTAAGATTGCTAACGAACCATTTGGAGTTGGAACACGAACCGCATTGGCTGTAAGTTTGTCTTCCAATGAAGGAATAACTTTAGTTACTGCTTTTCCAGCACCTGTAGAAGTAATTACCATGTTGATAGCTGCAGATCGACCTCTTCTTGGTTTCTTGTGCATGTTATCCAATAGGTTTTGGTCGTTCGTGTAAGCATGAACAGTTTCAATGTGTCCTTTCGATACGCCATATTCATCGTTGATCACCTTTAAAACTGGCGAAATGGCATTAGTCGTACAAGAAGCCGCAGAGAAAATGTTTTCTCCGTCTATGTCCAAATCTTTGTGGTTGATTCCGTAAACAATGTTAGGAACACCTGAACCTGGAGCAGTAAGTAAAACTTTAGAAGCTCCTTTAGATTGTAAATGTCTTCCTAAGGCTTCTCTATTTGTATAAACACCTGTA
This sequence comes from Crocinitomicaceae bacterium, assembly GCA_020436025.1. Lineage (GTDB taxonomy): Bacteria > Bacteroidota > Bacteroidia > Flavobacteriales_D > Crocinitomicaceae > JAGQYP01. The sequence goes on along the minus strand of JAGQYP010000043.1, from coordinate 6,861 downwards.
TTGTCAATAATAAGTGCATTATTGATTCCATAAGCTGTGTAGTCAATGTCTTCCGGATTATTTGCACCAATCAATTTGACAATTTGTCCGTTGATGATAATAGCTTCATTCTCAACATCTGGAATAACTGTACCATTGAAAGTACCGTGAACTGAATCATTCTTTAGCAAAGCAGCTCTCTTAACGATTTGATCTGCATCTACTTTTCTGATTACAATTCCTCTTAATCTTAATTGTTGACCTTTTCCTGCTTGTTTGATTAATTCTCTGGCAGCAAGTCTTCCAATTCTACCAAAACCATAAAGAACAACATCTCTTGGCTCTACGTCAAATCCAGAGTCCATCATGTTTCCTAGTTTGTTTCCTAAGAAATCTTCCATGGAAGCATATTTGGATTTCTCGCTTAACCACTCACTGGCCAATTTACCAATGTCGATTTTAGACGGAGCCAAATCCATTCCTAGGATTTTCTCTGCCATGTCCGAAGTGGTGTAGATATCAATTGGTTTTTTAACCACATTACCTGCATATTCATGCAAGTTCAAAATTTCCGAGATCGTAGTGTCGATCAAGTGATTTCTAAATAGAACTAGTTCAATTCCCTTGTCATAAAGAAGCTGTCCGCATTTACTGTTTAGTTTAACCGCAGCTCTCTCTTTTTTCACATACTCATTCAGCTCTTGAACATAACCCTGTGCCGTACTCATAACTTACTCTAATAATGGTGTTTATAAAATATATGTAACAAAAAAGGCCACCAAATCTGGTAGCCTTAAATTTTTTAGCCTAAATATGCTTTTAAAAGTTTGTTTCTCGAAGTGTGACGCAATCTTCGGATCGCTTTTTCCTTAATCTGTCTCACTCGCTCTCTGGTTAGATTGAATTTGGCACCAATCTCTTCAAGAGTCAGTCCGTGATTCATTCCAATTCCAAAAAACAATCTGATAATTTCTCTTTCTTTATCGGTTAAAGTAGAAAGTGATCTTTCGATTTCTCTTTGTAACGACTCAGACATTAATGTTTGATCTGCGTTTGGAGAATCTAAGTTTGACATCACGTCCATCAAAGTACCTCCGTCTTCATTTGAAGATAGGGGAGCATCCATGGATACGTGTCTACCCGATACATTCAAACTTTCTTTTACTTTATCTTCAGGAACTTCCAAAGTCTCAGCTAACTCTTCCGCTGTTGGAGGTCTTTCGTATTCTTGCTCCAATTTAGAAAATGCTTTGTTGATTTTATTTAAGGAACCTACTTGGTTCAATGGAAGTCTAACGATTCTTGCTTGCTCAGCCAAAGCTTGTAAGATTGACTGTCTGATCCACCATACCGCATAGGAAATGAATTTAAATCCTCTAGTCTCATCAAACTTTTGAGCTGCTTTAATCAATCCTAAATTTCCTTCATTAATTAAATCTGGAAGAGTTAGTCCTTGATTTTGATATTGTTTGGCAACTGAAACGACGAATCTTAAGTTCGCTCTGGTAAGTTTTTCTAATGCTAATTGATCTCCTTGTTTTATTCTTCGAGCTAATTCCACCTCTTCTTCAGCTGTGATAAGCTCTTCTTTTCCTATGTCTTGTAAATATTTATCTAGTGATTGGCTTTCTCTGTTAGTTATCGACTTGGTAATCTTCAGTTGTCTCATCTATTGTTCTCCTTTTAATTAGTTAAATATTCCGATAATTTACCGCTGTAATTACCAGACAGATCGTGGTTGGGCAAATGTAAGCTAATTCAGTTTTAATTTCAAAAAAAGTAATTAACAAAAACCAGATGTTTTTAACCATCTAATTGCTTATTGTTTGCTCATTTTCAGGAATAAACGAAAAAAAGAAATAACCACCAAAAATCTGTCAAAAAATTATACAAATGGTTACTTCTGTTACAGTTTCCCCAACATGGCTTCTTTAAGGTTCGCATCTGCTGGATTGGTTCCAAACCAGATTCCGAACAAGGCTTTCTTAAATTCTAATCCTTCCATGGTTCCGATAATCTTTCCATTCTTTTTCACCTGAGTTCCAACTCCTGGCAAATAAATGATGTCAATTTTATCATCAATATTGAAGGCATCGGAAAAGTAGGCTTTGAAATCATCTATTTTAGATCTCAAGGAAGATACGTCTCCATTCATGGATTTCTTGAACCCTTTTTCTACAGATTCTACAAAGCGATCTCTGGTCACTTTATTGGAAACCAAAATAATGGAAATCGCCATGGCTTCGTCTCGGTGTATGACTTTCGGACCTTCTACCGTTTGGTTTTTTAGGTAAAGCGCACTCACGTACAAATCGAAACCGTATTTTTCTCTTAATCCGGCTCCATTAAAATAGATCATCCCTTTGGAAGTCACCATTTTTCCGTCAAAGGTTTTACCTGCCACGGTTCTTTGTCCCCAAGTTTCAGAAACTCCTACGAATAAAAAGGTAAGAATGAATAAGTAAAATGTTTTCATAATGTGTTTTAATTTGATTTGTGCTTCAATATAACTGAACTAATGGATTAATATTTTGTTCATCTCAAAAAATATTCCAACAATTTTTCTAATTTCGAAACATACCAAATTAAATAGTTAAAAAAATGGCAAAAGTTACATTCCTAGCACTTATTGTATCCGTATTATTGTTTCAATCCTGTTCAGATGAAGGCTGGACAGAAGAAAGAAAAGAAAAAATTCTGTCAAAATGTACTGAGGATAAATACGAGTGCGACTGCTATTTGGAAGTAACCATGGAGTATTTCAAGAATCCGGAAGATTACAATCTAAAAGCGGAAAAAGACTTGAATTACCAAAAAGACCTTAAAGACAAATGCATGGTGGTAGCCTGGAAAGACGAAGAATTCATTCCACTCTACGAAAAATGCAATTCAGAAGAATACGACTGTGACTGCGCAATAGGGAAGATAGTAGACGGATTCAAAGGAAAAAAAGCCTTCGAAGCCGCCTTAAAGAAAAACCCAGACTTACTAAAGGAATTGTTCACAGAATGTAAGATTGTTAGGGATTAGTTCCAAGTTCCAAGTTCCAAGTACCAAGTTGAAAATTGCTAATTGTTAATTGTTAATTTTTCATTTTTAATTATCTCCCTTTCTATAGTCGAACTCGAACAGTTGATAATTGATAATTATCTCTCTATCGGACTATGAGCTCGCTGTCGCTCGATTCTTAATTGATAATTCCTAATTCCTAATTCATAATTCCGTATTATTGCCCCATGATCCTTCAATTGAAAAAGCAATATTGGACTTATTATCTCTGGTCTTTCGGATTTATCCTGGTCTTTTTCATTGCTGAAATTTTAAACCACCGTTTTTGGTTGAATGATTTTAAGGTCTATTATCTTTCTTCTATAGACTTTCTTGAAGGGAAATCAATCTATGAAAACACCTATGGTTTAGGCTCGGGATGGTTTAAGTATTCTCCCTTTTTTGCAATGTTGTTTTCCATTTTTACTTTGATAAGTTATAAGGTTGCAAGTCTTGTTTTCTATTGGATAATCGGGGTTTGTATTCTTGTTTTTTTGCCTTTGATAGGAGAAAAAAGCAAGGGAGAACGCCATCTCATGTGGGTGCTTCCCATTGTTTTTCTATTTATAGCCGATCATCTCGTTCGCGAATTGCATTTGGGTAATGTAAACATGATTTTACTCTCCTTGAGTTTCTTGTTGTTTGCTTTGTATCAAAAGGGAAATAGCTGGCTAGGAAGCTTTGTTTTTGCTTTAATCATCGTGTTAAAACCCTATTTCATGCTTCTTGGATTGTTCTTCCTACTGAAAAAAGAATGGAAATGGATAGGAGTGACAGCCTTCTTTACTTTGGTTTTCTTATTGCTGCCCGCCTTGTTAGTTGGTTTTACCGAAAATATGGATTTACTAAAAGGCTGGGGAAGGGCCATGTCAAACCACAATGCTGAAATTACTTCCTACAATTACCTTTCTGGGTCAATCGAAAAATACTTTAGTGTGCACATCAGCATATTTGTTTTTATTGGATTGTTTGTGCTGACTTACCTAGGGCTGTTTTTCAAAAAGATTCTAAAGGATGATTACCTGTCATTTTTTCTGTTAATCGCCATTATTCCCAATCTCGTTTTGACGGATACCGAGCACTTTTTGTACTCCATTCCACTTCTCATTTATTTCTTTAAAAATATTGAAGTAAAACTTGAGCTGATTACAGTTATGGGCCTGATTGGTTGTGTTTTATACGGATTGAACTGGGGGTTCTTTTGGGGTTCGAAAACAGGAGACGTGGTGACTTCTGGGATTATTGGAATTGGAAATTTGCTGCTGATTGTTTCCGTTCTAATGATGGCTTCAAAACAACAACAAATTTCCAAATAAGATTTTAGTATTTTATCCCTTAAACAAAGGGTAAGGCTTCATCATTTCCACCACTTCTTTTTTCACTTCTGCAATCACTGCTTCATTGTCGTAATTGGTGATGACACGGTCAATAAAGTCAACGATCTTAGGGATTTCATTCGTAGTAATTCCTCTTGTCGTAATCGCTGGAGTTCCAATTCGAATTCCTGAAGTTACAAATGGCGACTGATCATCGAAAGGCACCATGTTTTTGTTTACCGTAATATCGGCAGCAACTAATGCATTTTCAGCGTCTTTTCCAGTTACCCCTTTGTTTCTAAGGTCAATCAACATACTGTGGTTGTCTGTTCCTCCTGAAATAATATGGTAACCTCTTTTGACAAGTTCTTCTGCCATCACATGAGCATTATCGATCACTCGCTGACAATAAGCTTTGTATTCTGGTTTCAATGCTTCTCCAAAGGCTACTGCTTTGGCTGCAATAACGTGCTCCAGTGGACCTCCCTGACATCCCGGGAATACGGCTGAATCCAATAAAGAAGAGAGTTTTCTTACCGTTCCTTTTGGAGTTTTGATTCCCCATGGATTGTCAATGTCGTGTCTTAACATGATGACACCACCTCTCGGACCTCTCAATGTCTTATGAGTGGTTGTAGTAATGATGTGACAATGATCAAAAGGATCTTTCAATAAACCAGCTGCAATTAATCCGGCTGGGTGAGAAATATCAGCCATGACAACAGCTCCAACTTCATCCGCAATTTCTCTGATTCGAGCATAATCCCAATCTCTTGAATAGGCTGAAGCTCCACAAATGATCAATTTTGGTTTATGCGTTTTCGCTTGGGCTTCCATTTGGTCGTAATCAATCAGTCCAGTTTCTTTATTTACCCCGTAAAAAACAGGTTTGAATCTCTTTCCGGAGAAGTTGACTGGAGAACCATGAGTTAAGTGACCTCCGTGTGAAAGATCAAAGCCAAGAATGGTATCTCCAGGATTCAAACAAGCTAAAGTCACCGCATAATTGGCGGATGAACCTGAATGTGGTTGAACATTGGCCCAGGTAGCTCCAAACAATTCTTTTAATCGATCAATACAAAGTTGTTCTACTTTATCAACTACTTCGCATCCGCCGTAATATCTTTTGTTAGGAAGACCTTCAGCATATTTGTTGGTTAAAATGGACCCCATGGCTTGCATCACTTCATCGGATACAAAGTTCTCAGAGGCAATTAGTTCAATACCTGCTGTTTGTCTTTCTCTTTCTTCTTGAATTAAGTCGAATATCGCTTGATCTTTCATAAACTGACGATTAAAATTGTTAAGACCACGAAAATAGTTAATAATTAAAAATGGGGTGTGAAAATGGTGGAATTAATCTACTTATCTAGTAAAAGTAAATCTTACTCCTTCATCTTCACTTGCATTTTATCCAATTTGAATAAAACCAGAACAAAAATCAGCATAAAAGGGTAGGGCGATTGCAGAAGTCCCATTAAACGGCGGGCTACGAGATAGGCTCCTTCTTTGTTCCCTGTAACAAAACCTGATCCGTAGGAAATAGCGGATAGGATGAAAATACCCAAATAAAAGAACAGCAGATACAGCAAGGGTTTGCGCTCTCTGAAAAATAAGAAAAGGATCAAGGCGGAAAGCAAATAGAAGTAGATCGAAAAGTAAATGGTCATTTTCCATTTTACTTCGTAGAGCTCTGCAGCTGTTAGGTCGTAATAATCCGCTACAATTTCAGATGCCCAATTGCCAACTTCTGGATTCTCTTTAAACCCGATCAGTTTGTTCATTTCCACAAAGAAATCTTCACGGTAAAACCCAAGTTTAACAAGCACTGCAACGAGTAAAATGGCAATTACTTTTAGGACGATGTTCAAGGTTTTGCGATTTACCATGACCAGCCAATTGAAGTTTGTAAAACATAATCGAATGGAGGGGCATCCTGAGTAGGGCGGTTGTCATAGTTCAGTGTGTAACTTGCTCCAATGTATAAATCGAATGGGAATTTATAGCGCACAGATGCTTTTAGATCGACTCTGACACGTCCTAAATCTGTGAAACTAGGCATGGTGTTGACATAGGTTTCAATATTCAGATCTCCTAGATTGAAAACTTCATATTTAAAACCTACAAAACCTTCCAGGGAGTTCAAATTGGTCGTATTGTTGGAGAAAGTTTCGTTGTTCCACATGGCTCCCAAGGCAATATGTCCCATCATTTTATTGTTGTTTAGGAAATAATATCCGAAACCTGTTGCTAAACCATTTCTCAATCTAATCAACTGCTCTGTATTCGAAAGCAAGTTGTCTTGAGCGAAATAGAAAAACTCATGAGGCATGTAGACTTGCAGCATTAAGTTTCCTTCTGTTCTTTTAATAGTGTTGGAACTATCCTGAATGCTTCGTACAATATTCGTGTTCAAGCCAAATCGTAATTTACGACCGTAATACGTGGCGCCGGCTTGAAGAGAGATTTGATGTTGATTGTTGGCTTTTGTCCAGGTATATCCGGCATCAATATTTGC
>JAGQYP010000042.1 GCA_020436025.1 Crocinitomicaceae bacterium | reverse complement strand
GAAGTGGTACTCAGTTCCGGAGGAAGTTAGTTTTCTTTCGAAGGTGCCTTGGATTTGTTCGGTGAGAAGGCCAATTAATTCTAAGCCAAACGAATTGGTGTCTGGATTTTCTTTCCAATTTCCGGTATCCTTGTAGAAGAGGGTTGTGTGACCATCATTTTTCATGAATTCGATTTCGATTCCCCCTTTTATTTCATCTCCAAATCCGTGTTTTAGTGAGTTAGAGATTAGTTCATTTAAAATCAAAGCGAAGGAAACCACAAAATCGTTATTGATCTCTTCTACGTTGGATTTTATACTAAGATCGATCTGACTATCTACTGCGTTGGATTGAATTAAATTGTTGGTTAAGGTTTCGATATAATCTTGGACATTGAATTTTGATATGTTTTTAGATTGATAAATTTTCTGATGAAGGATAGACATGGATTGAATTCTGTCAATGGTCGTATCAAAGAGATTTTTTGCTTTTTCGTCGGTGAGATCATTGGACCTGAGTCTTAGCAAACTGATAATGATTTGCAGGTTATTTTTCACTCGGTGGTGAATTTCCCGCATCATCAATTGAATTTCTTCGTTTTGGATGGAGACTGTATTTCTGGCCTTTTTGTACTTGGTATCGGCGACATTTTCAGATTCTTCTCCCAGCCAGGTAATGAAATATAATTCAACTAAAACAAAGATTAATGTGCCAATTATTGTTCCTGTTCTCAGATATTCAGCCTTATCTAAAGAAGGAAAGGTTTGAACAAGTGCATTACTTTCGGTTAGGCCTATGAAAATTGCCGCTATAGAAATGGGAATAATGGAGTAAAAAATTTCTTTTTTTGAAAAGCAAATGACGTTAGCAATAATCACAGTTAGACTTGCCAAATGGAAGGCATATTCTTTTCCTAATAAGGCAGATGGTATTCCTCCTCCAATCATCACCAATGAAAAACTTACAACTCTGGCAGTCGTAAAGTTCCCTTTTTGGTGAAGGTATAATCCAATTATTGATCCGAAAGGACCTATAAACATCCAGCCTCCTAAAGAAGGCGTACTTATAGTGAAAAATAATGCCTGAAGAAGCATGAAACCCCCTCCAAACAAACTAATTTGATTAAAGAAAATGTGAATTTTCTTTTCATGAGTAGTAAGGCCATCATGTACACCTAAATATGATAAATTACCGATCAAATTATTATAAGTATTTATTCCAATCCCTTTTCCAATGCTTGACCAAAACGGTAAACATCCTCATAGGAGTTGTACAACGGAGCAGGAGCAATGCGAATTACATTGGGTTCTCTCCAATCTGCTACCACACCTTCTTTCGAAATATTATCAAAGAGTTGTTTCCCTTGTCCGTGAGCTAAAATGGACAATTGGGCTCCTCTTTGATTCTTATCTTTAGGGGTAATGATTTCAAAATTAGCTTTGTCGTTTCTTTCAGAAATATCGTTGATGATGAATTCCAAATAAGCTGTTAGATCATCTCTTTTTGCGCAAAGATTGTCCATGCCCGCTTCGTCAAAAATTTCCAATGAAGCCAAATGAGCCGCCATTCCTAAAACGGGAGCATTACTTAATTGCCAACCTTCCGCTCCTTTCATCGGAACAAATCCAGGTTTCATTTGGAATCTAGTTTCTTTATCGTATCCCCACCATCCTGCAAAACGTGGCAATTCTGGTTCGAATTCATGTTTTTCATGAACAAACATTCCAGACACTCCACCAGGTGAAGAATTCAAATATTTGTAAGAACACCAAGCAGCAAAATCTACTTTCCAATCGTGTAACTGTAATTTGATGTTTCCAGCTGCGTGAGCTAAATCGAAACCTACTATCGCTCCAACTTTGTGTCCAGCAGCTGTGATTTTTTCCATGTCGAAAAGCTGTCCTGTATAATAATTGACTCCACCGATCATGATGGTAGCCAAAGAATCCGCATTGTCTTCGATTGCTTTTAGAATGTCTTCTTCTCGAATTAGATGTTCTCCGTCTCTTGGTCCAACTTCAATAATAGCCTCTTCCGGAGTAAATCCATGAAATTTAACTTGAGATTCCAAAGCATATTGATCTGAAGGGAAGGCTTTTTTCTCACACAGAATCTTAAATCTTTGCCTAGTTGGTCGGTAAAAAGAAACCAATAACAAATGAAGATTTGTGGTTAAGGAATGCGTAATAACCACTTCTGAATTTTTGGCACCTACAACTTTTGCCGCTTTCTCAGTAAGAAATTCGTGGTAGGCGAACCAAGGTCTTTCAGCGTCAAAGTGACCTTCAACACCCCATTTTGCCCAATCGTTCAATTCTCTGTTGATGTACTCTCGCGTTCGTTTTGGCATCAATCCAAGAGAATTTCCGGTGAAATAAATCACTTCATTTTCGGTAAAAGTTGGGAATTCAAACTCATCTCGAAATTTTCTTAAAGGATCTTGTGCATCTTTTTGGCGAGCGTATTCAAGGGAATTGTTGTAGTTACTCATTGGTTATTGTTATTTTTGCAGCAAATATACAGAATCTAAATTTAGAGAAAATGAAAAGAACAAATTCTGAAGCACTATATACCAAAGCCAAAACTTTGTTTCCGGGAGGAGTAAATTCACCAGTTAGAGCATTTAAATCAGTGGATGGAGTTCCTTTATTCATGAAGAAAGGAGATGGAGCAAAGATTTGGGATGAAGACGGGAATGAATTTGTGGATTTTTGTTGTTCTTGGGGTCCGCTTATTTTAGGGCACAATAATAGATATGTAAGAGAAAAAATTACCGAAGCATTGGCTAATGGCTCAAGTTTTGGAGCTCCAACAAAATTGGAAAATGAATTAGCTGAATTGATTCTATCCAACAATAAATTTCTAGAAAAGATTCGATTTACTTCTTCAGGAACAGAAGCGGTGATGTCTGGAATTAGACTTGCCAGAGGTTATACTGGAAGAGATAAGATCATCAAGTTTGATGGATGTTACCACGGACATGCCGACTCCCTTTTAGTCAAAGCGGGATCAGGCTTAGCTACCTTTGGAACAAGTTCTTCGGCCGGAGTACCTGAAGCATTTTCTCATGAAACCATCGTATTGCCATTGAATGATGAAGAAGCTGTAAAGGAAGCGGTTTCAAAGTATGGAAAAGAAATTGCAACCATCATCATTGAACCAATTCCAGCAAACAATGGATTGTTATTGCAGCGACCAGAATTCTTAAAATTCCTTCGAGAGATCTGCACAGAAAATGGAATTCTATTATTTTTTGATGAGGTGATTTCTGGTTTTAGAGTAGGATTTGAAGGAGCTGCTGGGTTGTATGATATTCAGCCAGATATTATTACCTACGGGAAGATTATTGGTGGTGGTTTGCCTGTTGGAGCTTATGGTGCATCTCATGAAATCATGGGTCACATTGCTCCAGAAGGAAATGTATACCAGGCAGGAACACTTTCTGGAAACCCAGTGGCCATGGCGGCTGGTTTGGCTCAATTACAAGAATGCTTGAAGCCCGGATTTTATAAAGATCAGGAAAATAGAACTCGATATTTTGTAGATCAGATTAATGCACATTGCCAGGATAAAGGCTATAATTTCGAGATATTCACCATTGGATCTATTTTCTGGTTAGCTTTTTCAGATGCAGAGGCCATTCGATCGGCGGCTGAGATTCGATCTGAGTCCATGGAAGATTTCAAAAAACTGTACAGCTTGTTGTTAGAGGAGGGAATCTATTTAGGACCTTCGGGTTATGAAGTTGGATTTATTTCTGAGGCGCATACCAAAGAAATTCTTCAAGCCGTAGCATCAAAATTCAAATCTGCTCTGGATCAACTTTTTGTCACTGCTTAGTTGAAAAAAATATTTTTACAGCTTCGTCATTTCGAATTGAACTTTTTCTATCTTAAAAGGGATTAATAAATTATTAATTCTCAAAAGGAAAAGTTCCAAAGCGTTGGACGCATCGCCTTAATTTACTGCAATTCTTATTGAAGAAAAGGTTAAGAATTTCATCTTTACATTAAGAAATACTATTGTATATACTTGAAAATGAGATGATTTCAAAAACACATTGTTAATACAATGCAATTGCTGTAAAAAGGCCACCTGAAATAATTTCTAATTTAGGAACAAGTCTTACAAATTTTAAAACCAGATTAATGACGAAAGCAGCAAGTACTACAACCGCCAAGAAAAAACCTAAAAAAATATTTGTACTAGATACCTCAGTTCTATTATTCGACCACAATTCAATCAACAATTTTGCAGAGCATGATGTTGCCATTCCTATTACCGTTTTAGAGGAATTAGATAAGTTCAAAGTAGGAAATGATACAAAGAATTATGAAGCGAGGGAAGTCATCCGATTTTTAGATAAACTCTCAGGAAGTGAGAGCATGCAAGATTGGATTTCACTTGGGAAAGGAAAAGGTAATTTTAAAGTGATCATGAACAGTTCTGTAGGTTCTGTAGACGCAGAAGAAGTTTACGGGATGGGGAAAAACGATCACAAGATATTAAATGCTGCTTTGACCGTTGAGAAAAACAACAAAACCAAGAAGGTGATCATGGTTTCCAAAGACATCAATCTGCGATTAAAGGCAAAGGCAGTTGGATTGGTGGCGGAAGATTATCTTACCGGAAAAGTGGAAGATGTCAAAGAACTCAATAAGAGTTTGATTACTATTTCTGATTTGGATTCAGACATCATTCGCGAATTATTCCAAAAGGGAGTGCATGAAAATGTAGATATTTTAGGAGATCAGAAAGTGGCCAATGGCTATTATGTTTTGAAAAACGGGTCTTCATCTTCTTTAGCCTTTTACAACCCAAGAGATCAGGTAATCGAAAGAGTAGAAAAGGAATTGTGTTACGGAATTAAGCCAAAAAATGCAGAACAAACCTTTGCCATAAATGCAATTTTGAATCCAGATATTAAGCTGATTTCTCTGCAAGGAGTTGCAGGTACGGGTAAAACACTTTTAGCATTGGCAGGAGCCATTGAACAAAGAAAACTATACAATCAGATCATATTGGCTCGGCCTATTGTTCCCTTGTCTAATAGAGATATTGGTTATTTGCCTGGAGATGCTAGTGAGAAGATATCTCCTTATATGGAACCTTTATGGGATAATTTAAAATTCATTAAGAATCAGTTTAAGGAAACTTCGAAACAGCATAAGCAAATTTTGGAAATGGAAGAAAATGGAAAGATTATCATCACTCCATTGGCTTATATCAGAGGTAGGTCGTTTTCAAATATTATCTTCATCATTGACGAGGCACAAAACTTGACTCCACATGAGGTAAAAACGATCATTACTCGTGCTGGGGAAAACACTAAAATCATATTTACTGGAGATATTGCTCAGATTGATACTCCTTATTTGGATGAACAATCAAATGGATTGGCTTATCTGATCGACAGATTGAAAGGTCATCCAATTTTTGCACATATTAAATTAGAGAAGGGAGAAAGATCTGAATTGGCCAATGTAGCCAATGAGTTACTTTAATTCGTGTCTGTGGTTTATACCAAAAAGAAAGCCTCGATTTGAGGCTTTTTTTATTATTTCTTTTTTGTCTTTTTCGACTTGCCTTTAAATTGCATATTCATTCCAGCCAGAACTTGAAAAGCAGGCTGGCTATCTCCATGATGTAAAATGGTAACTTGGGGTTCAATGAAAAAATTGAATACTGCTGGTCCAAATTTGGCTACTTTTCCTACACCTAATCCAAGAGGAATATTAAATGTACCTGACGTGAGTTCAAATGTCCATATTGGCGCACCTCTCAGATAAAAACCTTTTCCAAGTTGAAAAAAATAAAAGGGCTGTATAGCTAAAACATTGAAATGCTGTTTAGAATCATAAATAGCTTCTGGTCTTTCAGCAAAACTTTTTTTCCATATAATCAATCCTCCAATTTGAAACTTTGGACCTGGTGCCGCAAAAATTACAGTGGCTAAACCGGCAGAATATTTTCCAGTACCAAGCCTTGGGTCAGAAGAGGTTGGAAATCCAAAAGAAGGACCTATTCCAAAAGTGATTTTTGGTTTCATTACAGCAAGAAAGGCTGCAAATAAGTCTGCATCTCCAATTCCAGATTTATGGAAACCAGGATTACCATTTTTATCTGGCATACTAATAGTGCTGAAAGGCATCGAAAGTCTCCACAAAATTCGCCAAGTTGGTATAGCAACCCTCAACCATGCTTGATTTTGATAGGCGCCATCAGCTCCATAAATTTTTGGAATGAAATAATCCTGAATATTAACAGCATAAGTATCAGCCAAAGGATTGTTGGCGGCGGCTAGTTCAGATTCACTAGGACCTCCAGCTTTTACTTTGGTGGAATCTTGTGCAATTAAATTAAGATGAATAAATAGGCATGAAAATATTATTAGTATGTTTTTTATTCCCATTTCCAAATTTTTTTCCAGTCAGATTTCATGTCAGTAACAATCCATCCCTTTGCTGTTGCTTCTTCTAGTCCTTTATCCAGTTTGCCAATATGCGATTCTCTGTCATACGCCCATTCTCGTTCTTCATCCGTATGATGAATATATATTGGAAGGGAGGGCAGTTCATTGTCATCACAAAACTGCAACATGGCCAAATCCCCGTCTGAATTACCTACTGCAATAACAGGCTTTTTCCCAATAAACTTTTGAATAGAAATAGGCTTACCTTCCTTGTCATCAATAAATTCCAACTCTGCAACTTTGGTGACTTGAACAGAACTGTCTGTTTTGGTTAATTCTGATTTCATGGTAGAACCAATAATTTGTTCCGTCGGTATTCCATAAACTTCTGGAGCCCAAGCACGCATGAAATCCACTCCGCCACCAGAAACGATATACACTTTAAATTCATTTACCTTTAGATAATCTATCAATTCTTGCATTGGCAGATAAGTCATATCTGTAAATAAAACATTGTGCGTTGGATGTTTGGTTATTTTAAGCCATTCTTTTACTTGCTTTTGAAATTCCTCCACTGTAACGTCTGAATGCGTTGTCATTACGATTTTTAATAGACCACTTTCACCTTCCTTCATTAAAGATTCCATGTCGTTATTTAAAACGTGCTTGAAAGGGGCTTCGTCTTTCCACTCGGGATGGTCTGCTGCCATTTTGTGAATTTGACCTAAAGCAAAAATCAATTGAAAATAAGCAGGTTGTTCTGCCCAAAGGGTTCCGTCGTTATCAAAAGTTGCAATTCGTTTTTCTATTGGAATGAAGTTTTTATTTTTTTCATCGATGGCATTTTCCACAAATTGAATGATTCTCTTTTTGTTTTCTCCTTCATTCCAAGAGGGAAGCGGATCTGTTTTTTGTGCAGAGGGATCTTCCTTTGCCTTTTCATCTGATTTCTGTTCTTGGCATCCAAATGCAAATGCTAAGAATACAAAAGCTATTAGTGACTTTTTCATGCTATACAAAGTTAAAAAAACCCGATTCGAAATGAACCGGGTTTGATTTAAGATTATCTATCTCCAGGGGAGGAAAGTTTTTCCATTACTTTATCTAAACTAAAGCTAGCTGCTTTCATTCTCGGAGGGAATTCTTTGAATGTCTTTAAAAAATTACCTATAATTTCTTGAGCAGGAACCAGCATAAAGGCATGATCCAACAACCAATCATAATATGTGTTAGAAGTAATTGTTGCTTGCTCATAAGGATCTCTTCTCAAATTGAATATCAGTGGAAGTCTAAGTGGAGTAAAAGGATTAGCCCAAACACCTAGGGTTCCAGCCATTCTTTGTTCCATGAATATAAATTTCCAGTCCTTAAATCTATAGGCAGTTAAATCCCCATCATCAGAAAAATAGAAGATTTCTTTACGAGGAGATTTTTTCTCTACATCTCCCAAATGGTCCATGATATTGTATCCATCCAAATGAACCTTATAAGTTTTTCCGTTAATGGTATGTCCTTTTTTCAGTTTTTCTTTAATATCTGCATCTCCAGCAGCGGCTAAGAAAGTAGGCATCCAATCCATTCCAGAAACGATTTCATTGGAAATGCTTCCAGCTTTTATTTTACTCGGCCATCTAATCATGGCAGGAACTCTCCATCCACCTTCCCAGTTGGTATTCTTTTCGCCTCGGAAAGGATTCAAACCAGCATCCGGCCAGGTGTTTTTATGTGGACCATTATCTGTACCGTAAACCACAATTGTATTATCTGCAATTTTCAATTCATCTAATAGTTTCAAGAATTGTCCAATGTGAAGATCGTGTTCAACCATTCCATCTGCATATTCATGTTGACCTGAAATTCCTCTATTTTCTTTCTTTACGTGCGTTCTGAAGTGCATTCTTGTTCCGTTCCACCAAACAAAAAATGGTTTTCCTTCTTTAACTGCTTTACGAATAAAATCCATGGCAGCTTTTGAAGTTTCGTCGTCTACTACTTCCATTCTTTTTTTAGTTAGAGGTCCAGTATCTTCTACTTTTCCATCAGCCCATGAATGAATCACTCCTCTTGGTCCATATTTCTTTCTAAACTCCGGGTACTCTTCTGGGTTTGGATAATCTTCTAATTCTGGTTCTTCTTCCGCATTTAAGTGGTAAAGATTTCCGAAGAATTCATCAAAACCATGATTTGAAGGAAGGTGTTCATCTCGATCTCCTAAGTGATTTTTACCAAATTGTCCCGTTGAATAACCATGTGGTTTTAGTAGTTCGGCAATGGTAGGGTCTTCTGAAGAAATACCTTCTTTTGCACCTGGTAAACCTACTTTGGACAAACCAGTTCGGAAAACACTTTGTCCAGTAATGAATGAAGATCTACCAGCCGTACAGGATTGTTCAGCATAATAATCTGTAAACATCATTCCTTCTTTTGCGATTCGGTCGATGTTGGGTGTTTTATATCCAACTACTCCGTGGGTATATGCGCTGATATTGGACTGTCCAATATCGTCTCCCCAAAGAACCAAAATATTAGGTTTTTTGGTTTTTTGAGCGGTTGCTGTAACTGAAATCGTGGAAACGAATAGCAGCAAAGCGATACTTGTTAAACTTTTGATTTTGTTCATTTTAAATTACTATTTGTTTGAACAATGATAAGAAGAATAATTCGAAATTTATTCTACATCGTTTAACATTTTGAATACTTCATCTAAATTGGGAGAGATGATCACCTCAATTCTTCTGTTTTTAGCTTTATCGTTCGGGTCAACCGGATGAAATTCGGATCTACCTGCTGCAGAAATGGATTCCGCTTTCATATTGGAATTATCCAACATGATCTCGACCACTGCTGTGGATCGTAATACGGATAGTTCCCAGTTATTTTTTGGATGGGAGGATCTTTTCATTGGATCTGTGTCCGTGTGGCCTTCCACTATTATTTCCAAATCGGATTGTTCCTGAAGCACTTTGGCTAATTGAACGATGGCGTCTTTTCCTTCGGGATCTACAGTTGTGGAACCTGAAGCAAATAGTAATTTCGCTTCCATCGAAACATAGATTTTTCCATCTCTTTCTTCAACTGTTATTCCTTTTCCTTCAAATCCTCTCAGCGCATTCAAAACCTTTTGTTTTAGTTCTCTCAGCGCATCTTTTTGTTTTTTGAGCATGGCTTCTAGCTCTTGTACTCTTTTCTCACGATCAGCTAAAGCAGCTTCTTTGGCTCTCAGTTCTTTTTCTAATTGTCTTAATTCTTCTTCCTTGCGTTGAAGTTCAATGTTTTTTGCTTCTAATTCGGCCGTCAGCACTGCATTTTCTCTGGCACCGCGTTGTTGTAAGTTTTTGAATTTTTTCTCAAGCGCGTCATTAATTTCCTTCATTTTATCATATTCTGCTTGAAGATCTCTTAGTTCTTTACCTAATCTTGTTGTGTCTTTTTTAAGTTGATCAGCATCCTTGGTCAGGACATCAAACTTTTCTTTAAATTCTTTGTACTTGCCTTCATAATCCAAAGCCATGGATTTGTATTTATTCAATTCTTCATTGCAAGCTTCCTGCTGGGAAAGAAGTTCCTTATATTTTTTTGCAGAAACACAAGAGAGTAAGCTGAGACCGATCAATACAAAAGCGATATACTTCATTTTAGGGTATTTAAAACGTTTTAATCTACAAAGTTGATGAAGAAAATCCCTGATTTGAATTGAAATCCTAGAAATTATGAACAAAGGATTTTTGATGCAAAAAGTAATACAAACAAAAACACCGGAGCGTTCCCCGGTGTATTGTTTTGCTTAAAAGAAATAGTAGTAGGTGGTTGGTAATCTTATTTTATTACGGTTACGTGTCCGTAAAATGATTTTTTCTCATCTGTGTATTGAAGCTTCACATTGATCTTCCATACATAAACACCATCCTGTACGATTTTGCCCATATAGGTTCCATCCCAACCAACTTCTTTATTGTGAGATTCGAAAAGTAATTCACCCCATCTGTTAAAGATCAGAAGCTCATAGTTAAGTACATCAATTCCATTCAAATAAGGTTTGAATACTTGATTTGTACCATCGCCATCTGGTGTAAAGGCATTTGGAACAAAAATGGTGAAGTCGTCTCTAATTTCGATCACCGTACACATGGTATCGGCACATCCTGCATTTGAAAGAGCTTTCATACATACTTGATAGGTTCCCGGTTCAGTTGGGAAAGTATGTGTGAATTCTTCTTCTGATGTTCCCCAGAAATAATTGTCGTTTGGAGCATCATTTCCATAGATGGTCCAGTAATAGGAATCAGCATTCTCCGAAAGGTTAGTGAAAGTAATTTCTGAATCATCAATTGTTCCGTATCCTGGATCAAAAATGAATTGAGCTAAAGGACTAGGAGATGAAATTAAATCCACTTGTTGAGAATTAGAACATCCTGCTGTATCCGTGATAATGATATCATAGGTTCCGGCACAAAGGTTATCGAAGTAACCAGTTGCCTGAGTATTTCCATTAACTGTGAAGGAAATAGTAGTTGATGAAGTAATATCAATTAATCCATTACAATCGTTATTACATCCGGCGTCTACAGTTGTAAGATCGTCAAAAGCAGGTGGAACTGGATCTACCATGTTTACCTGAAGATTTGTCAAACATCCATTTGCATCTTCAACTGCTATGTTGTATTGTCCACCACAAAGATCAACTGCCATGTTACTTGTTGACTGAGCAATTCCATTTGGCCAGATGTAGGTATAAGGTGCGACTCCACCTCCAGCTGGCACATTTATTTCAATAGCTCCATTACAAGTTGGATTACCACTTACACATGTAGGCTGGGTAACCGGAACATCACTTGCGCTTAATAATAATTCGTTTGGTTCAAAAATTACTACTTCAGCTGTATCCGAATTACAACCATTTAAATCTTGAACCGTAACTGAGTAAGCACCGCCTGAAAGACCTCCAAAGTTTCCACTAGGTGAATAGTTCGCACCGTTGTCGATTGAATACGTATAAGGAGGTGTTCCACCAGAAACACTGATCCATTGAATCGTTCCATCTGCGTCTCCAAAACATAGAATATCTGTTGAAGCAACATTTTGCAGAACATTTCCTGGTTCATTAACGACTAGGATATCTGTAGTTTGACAACCAACTGCGTCTGTAACTGTAATACTGTAAGTCCCTGCATCAAGACCAGTAAATACTCCAGTTCCATTTGATGCATTAAACCCTGCTCCATTATCTATTTCATAAGTCAAAGCTCCGTTTCCACCACTAGCCGTAATTTGAATTTGTCCTGAAGCATCTCCTTGACACGACAAGTCATCTTTCAGAATATTATCAATACTTGGAGCTGAAAGTGGAGCAATATTGATAATGGTGTTATCCAATATTGAACAACCATTTGCATCTTCTACATAGAAATCCGTGTATGAACCTGTTGCTAAATTCGTAAATATGATCTCTCCAGCACCATTTGCTGTCATTGAGGAATTCGCATTTCCGTTGTATGAAACAGAATAACTTGAACCAGCATTTAATCCAGAAAGAGTAATTGTTCCATCAGTAGCACCACATGTAGTAGGGTCCGTGAAAGAAATAGCGATAACAGGTAAAGCATTCATGTTAACTGTAGTAACAATTATAGAATCACAACCAGATGCAGTCAATAAAGAAGAAGTATGTACCGTGCTAGATGAAATTGTTTCTGAAGTTCCATCAGGGTAAGTAACCGTTTCTCCTTCACAGACAGTAATATTTTCAGCAATGTTATAAACTGGGTTCATGGTAACCGTTGTAACAATTGTTGAATCACAACCTGCAGCTGATGTTAATACAGAAGTTTGTGTGGTATTGGAAGTAATTACTTCTGTTGTTCCATCAGGATAAGTAACAGTAGAGTTTTCACACACTACAATATCATTGGTAGTATTCTGAATAGGATCCATGGTCACATTCGTTACAATGATGGAATCACAACCTCCTGCACTAGTTAAGTTTGAAGTGTAAGAAGTGTTTGCTGTAATTACTTGTGTAGAAGCATCAGGGAAAGTATAAGTTGAGTTCTCACAAGCATTTACATTCTCTGTGATATTGTAAATAGGCAACATGGTGATGTTTTCGGTAATTACTGAGTCACATCCATTCGCAGAAACTAATGTAGTTACTAATGAAGTGGAAGCTGTGATAGAAGAAGTCGAACCATCAGCAAAAGTATAGGACTCGTTTTCACATACATCGATATTGATTGTATTAGTGATATTTGGACCAACAATCACATTTTCGGTTACTGTTGAGTCACATCCCCCAGCTGAAGTAAGAATGGAAACATGTGATTCATTTGCAGTAATATTATTCGATACCGTTCCATCTGCATAAGTATGGTTAGCACCAGAGCAAAGGTTAACTGATAAGGTATTGGTAAAAACAGGAAGCATGGTGATGTTTTCTGTTATTATTGAATCACAACCATTAGCCGAAACCAAAGTAGTCACAAGTGAAGTGGAAGCTGTGATAGTTGAAGTGGAACCGTCTGCAAATGTATACGAGTTATTTTCACAAACATCCACATCAATAGTATTCGTAATTGCTGGAACAATATTTAAGTTCTCCGTTACAATCGAGTCACAACCAGCAGCCGAAGTTAAAGTCGATACATGCGACTCATTGGCTGTAATATTGGTTGATGTTGTCCCATCAGCATAAGTGAAGCTTGATCCAGAACAGATGTCGGTATTGACTGTTGTATTCTGAATTGGATCCATGGTCACATTCGTTACAATGATGGAATCACAGCCTCCAGCTGAAGTAAGATTACTTGTATAAGAAGTGTTTGCTGTAATTACCTGAGTTGAAGCATCAGGGAAAGTATAAGTTGAGTTCTCACATGCATTTACATTCTCTGTGATATTGTAAACAGGAAGCATGGTGATGTTTTCAGTTACTACCGAGTCACATCCATTTGCTCCAGTAAGTGTTGTTACAAGAGAAGTAGAAGCAGTAATGGTTGATGTAGATCCATCTGCAAAAGTATAGGAGTCATTCTCACAAACATCAACATTTACGGTGTTGGCAACTGGCGACAACATATTTACATTCTCAGTTACTACCGAATCACAACCAGAAGCTGCAGTTAATATAGTAGTCAAAGATGTTGAAGCTGTAATGGTAGAAGTAGACCCATCAGCGAAAGTATATGAACCTCCATCGCATACATCTACATTGATTGTATTTGTAATGATTGGAAGCATGGTGATATTTTCTGTTACTACTGAATCGCAACCATTTAGAGAAACCAAAGTGGTCACAAGTGATGTAGAAGCTGTGATGGTTGAAGTAGATCCATCAGCAAAAGTATAAGAGTTGTTTTCACATACATCTACGTTTACAGTATTGGTGATATTTGGACCAATAACCACATTTTCGGTCACTGTTGAGTCGCATCCCGCAGCTGAAGTAAGAATAGATACATGAGATTCATTTGCAGTGATATTATTCGATACCGTTCCATCTGCATAAGTATGGTTAGCTCCAGAGCAAAGGTTTACTGTTACAGTATTGGTAACAACAGGAATCATAGTGATGTTTTCTGTAACCACCGAGTCACATCCATTGGCTGCAGTAAGTGTAGTGACAAGAGAAGTAGAAGCTGTGATCGTTGAAGTAGATCCATCCGCAAAAGTGTAAGAATCGCCATCACACACATCTGCATTTACTGTGTTGGCAACTGGAGATAGCATGGTGATGTTTTCAGTCACCACCGAATCACATCCATTGGCTGCAGTAAGTGTTGTTACAAGTGATGTTGAAGCTGTAATTGTTGAAGTAGAACCATCAGCAAAAGTGTAGGAGTCATTCTCACAAACATCTACATTTACAGTGTTGGTTGTTGGTGAATTAACTGTAATTGTAAGTGTAGTTGTGGTAGCACATTGACCTGCAGTTGGAGTAAATGTATAGGTTGTTGTAGCTGTATTATCCAAAGCCGGTGACCAGGTTCCAGTAATTCCATTGGTACTTGTTGTAGGAAGAGCAGCAAGTGCATCTCCAGAACAAATAGCTGCAACTGGGTTAAACGTTGGTGTCACTTCAGGAGTCACTGTGATTGTAAAGGAAGCAGAAGTATTACAACCATTATCTGAAGCAGTAGCCGTGTAGGTTGTTGTAACCAAAGGACTCACTACATCTCCTTCATTGTGTGTAATAGCAAAGTTATCTACCCAAGAGACTGTTCCACTTGATACAGTAGACGATAATGTAACACTTTCTCCCGCGCAAATAGTTTGATCAGGGTTCACAGTGATTGTCGGAGCCGCTGGAGCAGTTAATGTCCAACCTGTATTATCTACAGTTGTACATCCTGTATTTTGATCTTCAATTGAAATAGAATTAATTGTTGTAGGTCCGTAACCAGAAAGTACAATTTCTCCAAAAGCATCAGAAGGATTGACAAGTGGCCCACTTCCATCATCGATGATATAAACTGTATTAGGATCTAATCCAGAAATTGTAATAGTTCCATTACTTAATAAACAAGAAGTAGGATTCGAAGGAGTCACAGTAAATGTTGGTAATGGATTAACAGTGATCGTTAAAGTTGTAGTAGTCGCACACTGACCCGCAGTTGGAGTAAATGTATACGTTGTTGTAGCCGTATTATCCAAAGCTGGTGACCATGTTCCAGTAATTCCATTTGTACTTGTTGTTGGAAGTGCAGCAAGTGCATCTCCAGAACAAATAGCCGCAACTGGATTGAATGTTGGAGTCACATTTGGATTAACTGTAATGGTTAAAGTAGTTGTTGTTGCACACTGACCTGCAGTTGGAGT
Source organism: Crocinitomicaceae bacterium (assembly GCA_020436025.1). GTDB lineage: Bacteria > Bacteroidota > Bacteroidia > Flavobacteriales_D > Crocinitomicaceae > JAGQYP01. The sequence goes on along the minus strand of JAGQYP010000042.1, from coordinate 16,816 downwards.
AAATGTATACGTTGTCGTAGCTGTATTATCCAAAGCCGGTGACCATGTACCCGTAATTCCATTTGTTGAAGTTGTAGGAAGAGCAGCCAATGCATCTCCTGAACAAATAGCCGCAACAGGGTTGAACGTTGGAGTGACATTAGGATTAACTGTAATAGTTAAAGTCGTTGTTGTTGCACACTGACCCGCAGTTGGAGTAAATGTATAAGTTGTCGTAGCCGTATTATCCAAAGCTGGTGACCAAGTTCCAGTTATTCCATTTGTACTTGTTGTAGGAAGAGCCGCTAATGCATCTCCCGAACAAATTGGCGATACTCCATCAAAAGTTGGTGTAACTGGAGTGTTTACTGTTACTGTGATTGGTTGAACTGAAAAACAAGTTGGATCTCCTGGGTCTTCAACTCTTACGTAATATGTTCCAGAAGCTGATACAACGGTTGAACCAAGAGCATTGATATCTGCGTTGGCATCAGCATTTGATGCATGATAACTAACAATATTCGCGCCTGTTCCTGAAACTGCTCCTGTTAAATCATAAGTGGCTGGTGAACAGATCGCTGCTGGATTTGTAACTGTGAAGACTGGAGGAGTACAAGCACAAGTATTCACTGTAATCGTAACTTGATCTGTATTTGTACAACCGTTTCCGTCGGTTAAAGTTACGGTATAAGTAGTTGTTGTTGCTGGAGAAACTCCATGTGAAGCCCCTGTTCCCAATCCATTATCCCAGGAAAAAGTTCCTGCATCTCCAGAAGCAGAAATTGTTACTGCCGGATCACCTTGACAAATGGTCGCGTCTCCAGTAGCATTGATATTTGGTGGATTGTTTACTGTGACGGTAATTGTCTCAACTGTAAAACATGTTGGATCACCCGGATCTTCTGCTCTTACATGGTAAGTTCCAGATACGGAAACAGTTGAGGATATTGGATTAATATCGTTGTTCGCATCTGTTGCACTTGCATGAAAACTGATTGTCGCTGGATCAGAAGATGCATCGATTGCAGAGTTAAGATCTACTGAGTTTGGCGAACACACAGAAAGGTTATTTATATTGATGGTTGGAGGTGTACATCCGCATGGATTAATTGTAATCGTAAATTGGTCCGACACATCCGATGGATCTGCACAGTTTTCAAATCCATCCGCAATTACATCAAATGTGTAGGTGCCAGGAGGAAATGTACTTAAATCAATCGAAGAACCTGAAACGGGTCCGCCCGCTCCTGAATTCCAAGTCCAAATCCAGTTGATATTTGTGGAACCATTAAGATCTGTAACGGTTAATGATTCAGCATCTCCAAAACACATGGTTGCGTTTCCGGTAATCTGTGGATCCGGAACGGCAACTCCAATTCCTGCTGTTAACCAGTAATCACAAACAGCACCACCGTGTCCGTCAATCATGATATAATAGGTTTCTCCAGGTGTTAAATTGTTTGCATTTAAAACGCCTGAACCTGAAAAGCCATTGTCAATATTGGTATAATCGAATCCACCATTTATTGCAGGTGGAGAATGCCAGGTTACGTTACCTGCAGCATCTACTGAGTAAATTCCGATTTGAATTCCGGAACAACCCGCATCAGTACTTACATTAAATGTAGCCGTTGTGGCATCAGCCGTAAACATTAACCAGCTGTTATTTTCTAGTGAACCATCAAACCAGGAAGTCTGACCCCAAGGCCCCATATCTACTCCGTAAAATGAAGAAGTTGTTCCACAATATTGGGTGAAATCACAAATTGGAGTAGCAGCCTCGAAGTTGTCTGCTGCTGGAGGATTATTTCCTGGGTTACAATATGGTGGTGGAGTTTCACAACTGATATCTCCTTCCCATCCAGAATTCGTTCCCGAACCATTGGAAATAAATTCATAAGTAACGCATTGAGAAATTCCTGTTACGGTTAGACCAGGGAATAAAAAGGAATTGTTTCCGTTGTCTGTGTTGTCAATCGTATACACTAATTGACCAGACGTTCCTACTCCATCGTAAACGTTCAAAACATCACCCGCACTCAAATGCATTGATTGGAAAAGAATTTGAACTACCTCACTCGGATCGTCTGCACAAAATGTTATTGTATAATTTTGATTGTTTCCATAGTTTCCTCCTGGTCCTCCTGGATCCCAGAAAGTTGCAGAACCACCACAATCTGTAATGGTTTGACCATCATAACCACTAATTAAATAATAATTGTCAGGCACACAAGATACAATCCCTTGAAATCCTGCATCTACCCCTGTGCCATCAGAAATAAATTCGACAGTTATACATGTATTTAATGCTACAAGGGAAGGGGTTTGACCATTGTTGGTAGAGGTGTAATGAGCTATCTGATTTCCTCCTGTTCCTGTTCCCTCATAAATATTAATCTGATCACCTGCCCCCAATGCAATCATCTGCATTTGAAACTGAATCAAATCCGTGGATCCACTGCAAAAAGTTACTGTATTATTCTGATTATTGCCGTAATTCCCTGAAAATCCTCCAGGGTCTGTGACCATGCCGGAACAGGTGGTGATGGTGTTCCCATTTTCTGTACCTACGTTGTATTCGTTGTAAATTGTTACCGTCTGACAATCTTGATTGTCATCACCGTCAGATTCAGTTACTGTAAGACAAACATCATATGTTCCAGGTGTATTGTAGGTAACACATGGTGGATTTTGAATCGTTGCGTCAGGAGCTTGCCCATCAAAGGTCCAAAGCCAATCAGTTAAAGGAGGGTCTTCAGCAGTAGAAGCATCCGTAAAACATACCGTTGTACCCGTTGGAGCCACAGAAGGAGTGATACTGAAATCCGCTGTCGGGTTTCCTCCAGCAAATAAAAAATTGCTAGATAGCAAAATTCCAACTATGACTAATAGTTCTTTTACACGTAAACTCATGATTCGATTCTTTGATGTGTCAACGTTAAATTTACTAAGACGGTTGTCCCATTTTGAAGCTAGAGACCTTTAATTTGGGGAATTGAGGGGGCAACCCCTCAAGTACGTTTAAAAAACAAACTAAACAGCGGAGTTATTGTTAATAATATAACAAGTATGTGCCACGTTCCCGAAATTTTAGAATAGAAGGAGGAATTTTTTGATTTTGAAATGGAAATAACGTGAAATTGACTTTGAGATGGATCTAATTTTGCGCTTGTGTTTCCATAAGAATCTATGAAAACAGAATAACCTCCGTTTGAAACTTTTAGAATTGGTTTGCCTGATTCAATAGCTCGAGGTACTAAATAATCAATGTATTGCTGTCTTCCTCTTTCATTGTCGTTCCATATTTCATTTGCAAGCACTAAAATCAAGTCATTTTTATTTTCTTGAACAATAAGATTGCTGAAAAAGGATTCAAAGCAAAGAAGAGTGTAAATGCGTATTCCAGATTGAGTTGAAAATACATCCGTTTCATTTCCAGAATATTTTGAAATATAGGTTCGAACCCCGACCTGATTGATCCAATTTTCTGTAAACATCAATATACTGGAGTAAGGCATGGCATCATGAAAAGGGATAAACTTTCCTTTACTTCGAATGGCATACTGGTTCATATTATTTCGGTATACTGCACAATTATGTGTTTCGTAGTAGATTTTATTAACGGAATCATGCCTCACATAATAGGGCGCATCTGCACCTCCGTTTTTGCTAATAGAAAACAAATAGGTTCCCAAAACTATTTCTTTACCTGGTAATAAGGAATCTAATGGGTTGGCGCCATTGTGTGCATTTAAATTTTCAACCCATCCACTATTTAAAACAGCCGTTTCAGGAAGAACAACCAGATCTACATCCTGCTGATTTAGTTCTTCAAATAGGTTGTTATATCGATCAATCAATAAATAAGGATTTTGCGCATATTCTTTCTGATATTGATCAAAGTTTGGTAGTAAGATCCCTACTTTCGCTGCTATTTCATTTTTGGCAGTTTCAGAAGATGATCCAAGGAAAACGCTAATTGAAAAGATAAGTGGCAATAAACTTCCTGCAATCCAAAACCAATGCTTTTTTTGAAAGGCTTTTGACTTAAAAATAAGGACTCCCTTCGCAATCATCATATTGATCCAAACAATATAAATGGATCCACCTATTCCTCCCCAAATGGCATAATGCTGAATCAATGAAGGAAATTTTCCTAAACCATTCCCCAATAAAAATAAAGGAGCGTTCAATTGCCAATATTGCTGAAACAATTCCATGCTTCCCCAACCAAAAAGAATGAAGAGTGTGCGAAAGACTTTTTTCGGAATTAAGACAGAGAATCCCAAGACCAAGCTCAATGGGAAAAAATTAACGAATACTCCAATGAGGACGCTTGTATTTACATCTCCCCATGCATTTAAGGAGGCGAAACATGAAAATAAAGATAAGGGCAAATAAAAACCTATGAATCCCAATATATAACGAAGCGGTTTTTTTTCAGAAGAAATTTTATCTAAATAAATGAAGATGGGAACAAGTCCGATAAAGATTAATGGGCCAAAATAAAACGGAGGCCATGCTAAAAATAGCAAGAGGGTAGACAACAAAAGGAGACCTGTAGATTGGATGATTTGCATGACCGAATATACTAATTTCTCTATTTGTTTAGAACAAAAAAGGCAATCTGTAACTAGATTGCCTTTTTTAATGAAATACTCTAAATAATTATTTCTTCACTAATCTAGATGTTCTAGTGAATCCTGCTCCATTTACTTTTACAAAGTATACTCCGTTTTCAAACTGACTTACAGAGAAGTTCATTTGATTTGAAGTAATTTCTTTAGATAATAGAATTCTACCTGTAGCATCAATGAAATCTAATGATGCATTTTGTAATGTCTGATTGAAAGTGATAGTAACCTCGCCATTTGTTGGGTTTGGATACAAATTAAATTCAACTAACTCATTCTCATCAACACCAACTACATCTAAATTAATCGTATCTGTAAACACTGCTGTTCCACATTCTCCAGTTACTGTCAAGGTAACAACAAAATCTCCTTTCCAGCTGTATACATGAAGTGGATTTTCCAATGTTGAAGTACTTCCGTCTCCGAAATCCCATAGATAAGAGTCTGCACCTGTTGAAGTATTAGTGAAAATACCTGTTACATAAGATGAAGACCATGTAAATCCAGCTACAGGATCAGGAATGTTTGTAATCACAATCGTATCCTGAGTAGTTCCACATTCACTAGTTCTTTCTACTCCAATCACTCCGGCATCAGCTCCTGATAAGGTAATTGTATTGGTATTTGCACCTGTACTCCAGTTCCAAACGCTTGTAGAATTTGAATCCCCAATTGTTATAGTTTGGTTGTTACAAAGTGAAGTATCTGCTCCAATATAGAAGTTAGCAACTCCTTCAAACTCATGTGCACCAATATCAGGTAGAACACCTCTAATTTCTCCATCCAAATCCTCAGTAATCATCGCATTGGGTCTTGCTGTGTTATTCAATTCATCTGCACAAGTATTTAGCGTGTCCCAAGCTGTATACATTGGATCTACTGAATAAGAATTCAAGTCAAATCCTGTGTTTGTTTGAAGATCAGCAAGAGTTGTATATGCCGCTCCCGAATAAACCAAATCTGTATTAGGTGCAAAAAAGTTATTGTAATCAGAAGCATCTACTCCAGAAGAATAATAAGCTGCATATCCTGCAGTTCCATTATTTACAATGTTATTCGAATACACCTCATTATCAGTACCTGCAATATACAGTCCTCTAGTTGTTGTGCTAGTTCCAACCACGTTTACGCTATTGAATTCAATATCATGAAAATCAGTTGAAGTCAAGTAAATTCCGTAGACAAGACTTGTTGTAGTAGAATCTCCAGTTGTTACGCTATTGTTGAAAATTCTCCCTCTATTCACCATTGTTCCATCACAAAGTGTAAGGTACATACCATATCCTCTTTGAGAAACAACAATTCTGTTTGATGAAATGTCCGATGCATTATCACAATATCCTAAGTAAATTCCATAATTTGATCCGGTTGTGTAGTTTCCAGACAAATTCACATAGTTGTTTCTAAGAACTAAAGCATCTTGGTAATAATATCTGATCCCGATATAATACTGATCCAAAAACCAGTTGTTTTCGATAACGTTACCTTGTGCAAGGTTGGTGCTAGATCCTCCGTAAAAATAAGTGCCGTAGGAACCATTCAAAAAGGCATTATTTGTAATGGTATTGTATGAATCAGCATCTCCAGAAGTTGAATACAAGAGAACCATGTTTGTACTGGTTGAAGCAATTCCCTGATCTCCTTTAATAAAACAGCTATCGATGGTATTGTAGTTTGCACCATTATCCATCACAATTACTCTACCATAGGTAGTTCCAGTGGATTCCAGTCTAAGGTTTTTGATTGTAATGTAATCACCTCCGTCTAAATACACGACCCAGTTGTCAGTTGTTCCAACAGCATTATAAGTAAGAACAGTATTTGTGTTGTTCCCAGATTGTGACTTCAAAGTGATTGTATTGATACTTGAAGCACCCAGAATTTCAGGAATTGTCACTTGTTCGTTATATACTCCATCAACTGCAGCTAGTTCTACCGGACCACAAACACCATTAAGAACTAAATCATTTACTGCATCAGTAAAAGTTAAATAATCTCCTGCGCCTGAACCATCGATTATGTAAGTTCCGTTCATGGAAGGATTTAAAGATACCGAGGTAGTATCATTTGTTTGATCACCATCAGTATTTCCATTAGGAGATTTTGTCCAAACTGTAATATCAGCAGTTCCCATAGGCATAATGATATTGGCTACATTTATGGTGGCTGAATTACTTCCACTTCCTCCAAAAGTATCCAATGGTACAAAAACCCAAGTAGAATCTAAAGTCGAATTGATATCCCAAACTACTTTAAAACTATCAATTTGTGTTGTACCGAAGTTGGAAACACTTATTGTTAAACTATCTGAAGCTCCTCCACAGAAAAAACCAGGAGTAATAATTGAACCAATTGCGATGTCATCTGAAACAGAAGATACTGGAACGTAAGTAACAGATCCATTAAACTGACGAGGATGATTTGTTGGAGTTGGTGTTGTTCCACCATATCCAACATTTGTTCCTGTCTCAATAGTTGTAAATGCATCTGAATACGCTGATTGTCCTGAAGAGTAGGTTGTGTATACTACATTCGATCCACCAATATAAAAACCATAAGTTCCAGGAGCTAAAACTAAAGGAGTATTCAAAGGAATGGATGAAATAACCGGTGTTGTATTATTTGGCGAAAGTCCTGTGATCGATCCAGTTTGAAGCATGGTCCAACCCCCACCTGCAGAAATATTTGGTGTTCCATTAATTGCAGTAGGCGAATACCAAATTTCGTAGGTTTGGGAGGCAGTTGTAAAACTTTGTCCGATCTCAGTCAGAGATATTGGCGCATTAACAGTCAGGTTAAAGGTGCAACCTGCTGATCCATTACCTCCTGCAAGTGGAGGAACGGTTGAATTGGTCATTTGTCCAAACACCCCTAGGGTGAAAAAGACAAATAGATTTGTAAACAGTAATTTTCTTTTCATATCTAACTTTTTTCTTAACGCGGATTAAAATCAAAAATCCGCAGGTTTTAAATTAATTAGTTCATTATTAGAACAATTGCAAAGTTATTTCAACACTTTTCATTAGAAATCAAAAATTCGACTAAAACCCCTGTTTTTACAGATTAAATTGCTTTAAAGTACGACTGTATGAAACTGAACTTATAGCATGATTAGTGTTAAAATAATAACAATGCACGCATAACGACATTGGATTTAGGGCATTAGAAGTTATTTACAGAGTATCATAAAATCTTATTTTGGATTTTTCTAATTTTACCGCATGGATTTCGAAACAGTAGATCAGATTATAAAAAACGCATTAAAAGAGGACATTGGTCCAGGCGATTATTCTTCCTTGGCCTCTGTGCCAAAAAATGCAGTTGGAAAGGCCAAACTTTTAGTTAAAGATGAAGGAATTATCGCTGGAATTGATCTAGCTAAAAGGATAATGGAGTTGCACGACCCCAATCTTCAAATGGAAATTTTTATTGAAGATGGGTCAAAAGTTAAGCCTGGAGATATTGCCTTTACGGTTGAAGGCAGTTCTATTTCAATTTTATCTACTGAAAGATTAATGTTGAATTTCATGCAGAGAATGTCTGGAATTGCAACTTTAACAAATAAATATGTACAGCTGATCGAAGGAAGCAAAACCAAACTTTTAGATACTAGAAAAACAACTCCAGGAATTCGCTACATGGAAAAATGGGCGGTTAGAATTGGTGGAGGGTACAATCACAGATATGCCTTGTACGATATGATCATGCTCAAAGACAATCACATCGATTACGCAGGTGGAATTAAGCAAGCCATCGAAAAAACCAATCAGTATCTAAAAGAAAATAATCTGGACCTTAAAATTGAAATCGAAGTCAGAGATTTTGATGAATTGAATCAAGTTTTAAAAGTAGGTCAGGTAGATAGAATCATGCTTGACAATTTCACCCCTTCCCAATTAAAAGAAGCACTGACTTTGATCAATGGCCAGTATGAAACCGAAGCTTCGGGTGGAATTACTGAAGTTACTCTTAAAGATTACGCCGCTACGAATGTGGATTATATTAGTGTTGGCGCTCTCACCCATTCTTTTAAGAGTCTGGATATGAGCTTGAAGGCAGATTTCAAAAAATAGAAAAATATTCAAAACCGGCAAAAACACCGTCTTCACGAAATTCAATAGGATAGTGGTCGAGGTATAAACCGTGCCCTCTTCCCGTTTCTAATGAAAAGCGATATTGGTGAAACGGACAAACGACATAATTGCCTTCACATTTGGCTTCTTTCATGGATAAGCCTTGATGGGGGCATTTGTCTTTAATCAGATGAAATTGATCTTCATTTCGAAGTAAAATCAAATTCTTTCCATTGAGCTCTAAGCAAAGACTGTTTCTCTTTCCAAGGGTCTCCAATAATTCTTCTTCGGATGAAAAAAACCTCACCCACTTGGTCTTCATATTGAACATTAATTAATTTTACAATCAAAATCCGACAATGGCAAAGGTCAAAACAACTTTTTTCTGTCAAAACTGTGGGCAAGAGTCTCCAAAATGGCTTGGAAGATGTCCGTCCTGTAACGAATGGAATACTTTTGTGGAAGAAGTTGTGGCTAAAGATACTAAGTCGGTGGTGGCCTTTTCTAAAAGTGATTCCCGAACTGCGAAATCTGTCAACCTGAAAGATATTCAGCAAAAGGAAGAAGCACGAATTCTACTGTCTGACAATGAGATGAACAGAGTTTTGGGTGGTGGATTGGTTCCAGGTTCTTTAGTCCTTTTTGGGGGAGAGCCAGGAATTGGAAAATCAACTTTACTCTTGCAAATTGCTGTGCAAAGTTCAAAGCAAAAAATCCTCTATGTTTCTGGTGAAGAAAGTGAATCACAAATCAAAATGAGGGCCGAAAGAATTGGCATTCAACATGAAAATTGCTTCATTCTCACGGAAACCAACGTTCAAAATATTTTCAAACAAATTGAGGAGATCGAACCAGATTTATTGATTGTAGATTCTATTCAAACAGTCTACTCTTCCTATATCGAATCAAGCCCTGGTTCCATTTCTCAAATTAGAGAATGCACCGCTGAACTCCTTCGATTTGCAAAAGAAACCGAAACACCGGTTTTCTTAATCGGGCATATTACGAAAGAAGGCGTGCTGGCTGGACCAAAAGTTTTAGAACACATGGTGGATTGTGTACTCCAATTTGAAGGAGATCGCAATCATGTGTATCGATTACTGAGAAGTATAAAAAATAGATTTGGCTCTACCAACGAACTTGGAATCTACGAAATGCTCGGAAATGGATTACGCCAAGTTGAAAATCCAAGCGAAATCTTAATTTCTGGGAATAAAGAAAGTTTGAGTGGGGTGGCAATTGCCGCTACTCTTGAGGGATTAAGACCCATATTAATCGAAGTTCAAGCCCTCGTTTCAACCGCCGCATATGGAACACCACAAAGAAGTTCAACTGGGTTTGATCTGAAAAGATTGAATATGCTTCTCGCTGTTTTGGAAAAAAGATGTGGATTCAAATTGGCTGCAAAGGATGTCTTCATCAATATCGCTGGCGGAATCAAAGTTGACGACCCCGCTATTGATTTAGCTGTCGTATGCGCTGTCCTCTCATCCAACGCTGATATTTCAATAAATAACAATGTATGCCTAGCAGCTGAAGTGGGTTTGTCAGGAGAAATCAGACCCGTAAATCGCATCGATCAAAGAATCTCTGAAGCTGAAAAATTAGGCTACGAAAAAATCATTGTTTCACGCTTCAATAAAGGGATTGAACAAAAGAATTTTGGAATCGAAATCATCCAAGTCTCTAAAATAGAAGAGGTTTTCAAAGATTTGTTCGCTTAAATTTAGATTTTCTTAGATATTTCGTACTTTTGATTCGACGAAATTGAAAATTTACCAACCATTTGGATTTCTTTCTCGTCATGAATATGAAGTTCATATTCAAGGATTTAATTATTGATCTTCTTATTAAAGCAAAACATGAAAAAGGATTTACTTTTAATTTTCCTTATTGCCTTTCCATTTGCCGGTTTTTCACAAGATTGGGTGAAATTAGATACCAGTCAAATAAGTGCATATGATAAAGCATTGGCCGTTAATGATCAAGGATTTGTTCTGCGTTTTTTTACCGAGAATACAGGATACAATGGGTTCGTGCATGTTTGGAATCCAAACACCGAGCAATGGAGCAATATAACAGGACCTTTCTCAGGTGTTCCCTTATTTGACATAGACGTAGAAACGGATGGACAAGATTTTTTCATTTCTTGTATGAACAACTACACTCCTAATGTTTATCAGATTTCTCCTACGGGTTCAGTCACTGATATAACAGCAGGTATGGTGCAATATTCCTTGAATGAACCATCAGATCTTTTCATCAGCAAAACTTCAAATGAATTGTACCTGGCAGGAGTAACTGATTATGGAGATGATATCATTGTTTTGAAATACAACGGGAGTTCATGGGATACTTTAGATTATTCTCCTATTTGGAATATTGGACCTTATACGCCTTCTTCTATTAATTCTATTTCAGGATATGTTACGCCAACAGATGTTTTTCTTGGGATAACTATTTTTAATGGAGGAGCGAAGTCAACTCAAGATGATGCTTTGCTTTTGAGAAGTGATCCTGCTTCAGGACCATTTTTACATCCTGCTGGAATTGGCGGACCACTTCCCTATCATGCAGACCGAATCTCAATTGATGGAGATGGAACTGAAACACCATGGATTATAACAAATAATGCAGTTGCTTATGATTCAGTTCATGTATATAAATACACTGGCGGTGGTCTTGGAAATGTGCAAGGAATGCAGTTTAGTTTTGATATTTCCAATGTTCAGATTTCAAGAACATTTGGACAACCTCAAATCTTGATTTCGACCTATGGCGGAGTTGAGAATACTGATATTTTTGTCTACAATGGTGCTCAATTTGAGAATGTACATCCATCCCAGTTGGGATTGGGTCAAATTGATGACGATTATCCTGAATTTGCTCAACATCCAGTTAACGGGAATCCTTATGTAATTACTGAATTTGTTTCAGATTCCGTTGCCGTTTTTGCACTGAATGATCTTCCTTATGTAGACTCATATCAGGTAAACAACGTTTGTCCAAGTGGAAGCACTTTCCTTGAAAACTTGGCAATTCGAGACATGGATAGAGATAGTGTTTGGATTGTGGCAACTTCAAGTAATCAGTCCATTGTAAGTGATTTCGATATTTATGTTAATCATAATTTCTATTCTCCAGATTCAACCTTGTCCTATTTTGATATTGATATTACAATAGCATTTACTGGAACATGTGATATCTATTTAGATATTTATGACGGAATTAGTCATACTCGAGACACCATACCAGTAAATGTGCTTTCAAGTCCCGTTTTGGATCAAACAGGTATCGATAATTTAGCTGTCTGTGACAATCAAGGGCCAATCAATATAGAAGGATTGGTAACTCCTACTGGAGGAACATATTGGGGTGCTGCGGTAAATGGAAATCAACTGGATGCTCAAATCGCTCAAACTGATAATGTGATTTATTACGATTATACAGATGCGAATGGCTGTTCGGAAAGTGCAGAGATTACATTAAGCACATTTACTGCTCCTTCATTAGCTTTAGGAGCTGGGATAACAGGGGCCAACTGTGGATCTGCAGATGGAGCCGCTGAAGTAACAGTAACTGCAGGATCTTCCAACGATTATTATTTCTATTGGAGTACGGGAGCAACTACAACCTTGATCTCAAATGTTGCTTCAGGTCAATATGTTGCGAATGTAATCGACACGAATGATTGTCAGGTTTCCCTTCCTGTTGTGGTGCCATCTTTGGCTATTACTATTACGGAGAACAATACTGCACCAACTTGTCATAATAGTTCCAATGGGGCCATAGATCTTACTTTATCAGGGGCTGGACCTTTCGAATACTACTGGATTACTGGAGATACAACTGAAGATTTGACAAATTTACCTGTTGGTATTTATTCAGTTATGATTACAGATAACAATGGTTGTACCGCGGCTCATGTGGTTCATCTTAATCCTGCTACGCCAAGTATGTACTTAGATGCTTTCGTTAACGATGGCAACTGTGGCTCAAATAATGGTGGAGTTACAGTAAATCAAGTTGTTGGAGGAACAGGGCCTTTTTCTTTCCTCTGGAGTAATGCACAAACAACACAAAACTTGACCAACGTTGCACCAGGAATTTATTCAGTTACGGTTACGGATGGTCTTTGTACCTATATGGAGCAATTTAATGTTGGAACCTTTGACGGACCCTATGTTGCAACTGAGTCGGTTACCAATGTAGATTGTAATCAAAATAACGGAGCCATCGACATTTCAATATATACTGGTGGAAACAATGTACAGTCTATTATGTGGTCAAATTCAGCGACGACCGAAGATTTGTCAGGATTAGCTGCTGGAACTTATAATGTCGTTGTTACTGATGTGACAGGTTGTGAAACGCATGAATCCTTCATGGTTGAAGGTGTGAAACCTGCTCAACAACCTATCTGTGTGGTTACAGTGGATTCTACAACTACTACTAACTTATTAGTATGGGAAAGAGTTCAAGCCTCAGGGGTTTCTCACTACAATATTTACAGAGAAACTGGAGCTATTGACAATTACACACTGGTTGGAACGGTAAATGCTACGGATGAATCTATTTGGAATGACGTCAATGCTTCGCCAGTTGTGACTTCTTGGAGATATAAACTTTCTTCAGTGGATGATTGTAGTGTAGAAAGTGATTTATCGGCTCATCATAAGACAATTCATGTTACCATCAACAAAGGAACCGGAACCAATTACAATGTTTTCTGGGATGATTATGAAGGAATCAACTATTCAACAATTAATTTATATCGATACGATGCTTTGAATGGAGCTGTTGTAATTGCAACTCTTCCTTCAAATGTGTATTCGTATACAGATAACCCTGGAAATGATACTCTAGGACTGGATTATTTTGTTGGGTTTGATTTAGTTGCTCCTTGTACATCCTCAAGAGCTCAAGATTATAATGGAACGAGATCAAATAGATCAGCAGGTATTTTCGACCCAGGAAATGGAGTAAATCTTTCTATCGAAGAATATGAAGATATCAATGATCAATTTGTGGTTTATCCTAATCCAAACAATGGAGTGTTTACCATAGATTTTAGTCTCATGAATGGTTCTAAAGAAATAAAATTAATTGATTCAAGAGGAAGAATTGTAGCCTATAAAACAACATCTCAAAATACCTACAATTTGACTATGAACCATTTGGAATCAGGAATGTACTTCGTTGAGGTCATTCACAATAATCAGAAAGGAATTAAGAAAATAATTATTCAATAAATCACTCACCATGAAAAGATTACTATTCGCGATTACACTGCTCACCAGCCTAAATCAACTTAACGCTCAAGCTTGGCATAATGTAGGGCCAGTGGGAATTCCTGTTGCAACCAATGCTGGTGAATCAGACTTTATAATTGCAGCTGATGGGACTCCTTATGTTTTTTATATTTCCAATGGAACATCCAAAGGAACAGTGAAAAAATGGGATGGAACGAATTGGATTACTTTTGGACCAACTGATTTTACGGATGCTTTTGCCTATAATATTCGGCTGGAAAGTTACGGTTCTTCAGTTTTCGTTTCCTATTATCTTTACAATGGAGGATATGATCAAATAAAAGTTTTTGAAGTTACAGCCACAGGAACGTCAGATTTGTCCAGCTATATTGGCCAAGGTGTAATTCTTACAAATCCAACAAATGATTATGATTTTAACGTGTCTCCTAATGGAGAAATTCAGTTAGCATTTTTTGAGAATTATTGGACCAATCAATTTATTTATGCTATTTGGAACGGTACTACTTTCGATGATCCGTACAATTACCTCCCTTCGTATACCAGTGGCGGTGTTCAAATTGAAACAGATATGTTTGGGAATGATTGGGTAATGGTACATCAATCAATTCAGGTAGACCTTTTAAAGAGAAATGGGAATGCTTGGAATGTCGAAGAGACAATGTTTCAAGGAGGTCCAACTTACAATAAATTGGATTTGGCTTACAGTTATGATTTTGGCGGGGCAGATGTAAGAGTTACTGGAATGACGGCTCAAGGCGGAGGGATGGCTGCTTATTTAGCCCAATATGAAAATGATGCTGCTTCTGTTGCTAATTCTGGTGTAATCGGAAATAATGCAGACTACTTTGATATTGCTTCGGATTCTAATAATACATGGATTTATACTTCTGAAGGTCAGGCTGGAGGGAATGCATTAGTGGCATACATGGATCATGCTACCCATAACGTAATTCCGGCCTTACATCCATTTCTTGGAGTTTATACTTCACCTCAAATAGAACTGAAAGCGAACGGAGAACCAGTTGTATCATATGTTGATGCAAGTGGTAGCTTATGGGTAATTGAATCTTGGCAAAATGTTTCCTTTACTTGTCAAAATCTTACTACTTGTGGTGGGACTACTGAAGTATTCAGCGGAGTAATCAATGTGACAAGTGAAAACCTGGATAACAATGATTTGACTTGGGGCATTACTCCATCAAATACCGGAATCGTCCCTGTAGCCTCTGTGGTATCTGGAACATATCCGAATTATGATGTTTTATTAACTACTAACAAAGTGTACAATGCTAACTTACCAGTTACACTGACCATTTCTGTTGAAGACGAGCTAGGAGTTGGAAACCAAACTTCGAACCATAACTTAAGTGTGAAATACGTGGATTCTTTAATCAATTATTTTACAGCAACATCGGTATGTAGCAATTCAGGGCCTATAGATTTTAACGATTATGTTTACCCACTTGGAGGTAATTTTACTGGAATCCCTTCTACGGGAGTGGTGAATCCTGCAACTTCTGGAAACCCGGTTACATTCTCTTATTCCACGATTAGTGCAGTAGGATGTTACAACCAGATGAATATCGGTTTTGCAATTGATGCTGCACCAAGTGCTAGTGTAAATGTTACGAACGCGGGTTGTGCTGATTCAACTGGTACAGCAACAGTAACTGCTTCAGGAGGAACTGCACCTTATACTTATTACTGGAATACAGGGGCAGATTCAGTAAATATTGCGGATTTACCAGCAGGACAATATTTTGTTACTGTTACTGATAATAAGGGTTGTATGGCAACGGGTGTTGGTAATGTTGGAAATACCAGTGTCAATTTAATGGCTACTGCAAATGGGGTGAATTGTCCTGGAGATAACAATGGGAGCATTGATTTAACTGTGGCTGGGGTCGGACCTTTCGATATTTTATGGTCAAATGGATACTGGACAGAAGATGTAACTGGATTGGAACCTGGATTTTATGATGTAACTGTAACTGATGCAAACGGATGTGAAGCAACAGGAACCTATGAAGTAACGGGCCCATCTGATTTTGATGTATCCGAATCAGTAACAGCATCAGCTTGTGGGTCTGCTACAGGTGGAATTACATTAACGGTTTCCGGTGGAACAGGTACTTTGGATTACCAATGGTATGATTCAGGAAGCAACGCGATTGGTACAAATTCCAATGCAATTTCTAGTATTGGAGGAGGATCTTACAGTGTTGAAATTTCAGATGCAAATGGATGTACTTATACATACAATACAACGGTAAGTGAAGCAGGTGCTCCAACTGTTACTGTTGATCAGGTAGTAAAAGCGACTTGTGCCAATGATGGGGCAATCAACATAACAATTACTGGAACTCCTACTTCTATTAACTGGAGTAACGGTGCAACAACGGAAGATATTTCTGGTCTTGCACCGGGAACATATACTGTAACAGTATTAGATGCAGGTGGATGCCAATCGATCAAAAATGTTACTGTAAATCCACAGCTACCAGCAACACCACAAATATGTGTGGTAACAGTAGATTCGATCACAACAACCAATGTTGTAGTATGGGAAAAACCAGTAACGACAAACATTTCTCACTACAATATCTACAGAGAAGGTTCTCAAGCAGGTCAGTACTTGAAAATTGATTCTGTATTGTACAGTGAAGATTCGGAATTCAACGACTTGGTAGCTTCTCCAATGGTTAGATCATGGAGATACAAAATCTCAGCGGTAGACAATTGTGGAAATGAATCAGCAAAGAGTGCTTACCATAAAACGATTCACGCTACAATCAATTTAGGATTGGGATCTAACATTAATATTCTTTGGGATTCTTATGAAGGATTGAGCTATTCT
>JAGQYP010000041.1 GCA_020436025.1 Crocinitomicaceae bacterium | reverse complement strand
TGAGCTACTCCCGCTTAAATACTTTTAAATCTAGTGGGGAGAGCAGGATTCGAACCTGCGAAGGTGTACACCAACAGATTTACAGTCTGTCCTCGTTGGCCGCTTGAGTATCTCCCCTTAACTTATTTAAAAGTTAAAGAGCCAGTAGAGGGATTCGAACCCACGACCTGCTGATTACAAATCAGCTGCTCTAGCCAACTGAGCTATACTGGCAAAATTTCATCATTTTAAAGAACTTAAAGGGTTTCAAGCCTTATATCCCTTTGAAATCGGAGTGCAAATTTAGAGAATTAATAATTATAACCAAAAGTTTTTCATTCTTTTTTAAAAGATTTTTTTGGTCATAAATTTAAAGACTTGTAAAACAAGAAAATAGATACTGGAAAATCTCTATCCACGAGGATGACTATTTTTGTAAACAGCTTTTAATCTCGCAATGGAATTATGTGTGTAAACTTGAGTAGCCGCAAGACTTGAGTGTCCTAAAAGTTCTTTGACACTTTCAATTTCAGCACCATTGTTGAGCATATGCGTAGCAAAAGTATGGCGTAGAACATGGGGAGATCTTTTGTCTATTGTACTCACCGTCCCCAAAACGTTCTTAACTAATCGATAAACAAAATTGGGATAGAGCTTTTCACCTTTGTCTGTGACAAACAGAAAATCGCCAGACAAGTAAGGTAAATTTGAAGTGGCATATTCTTCCCATTCCTGAATTAAAGAACTCATTTGCGATGTAATTGGTATGATACGTTCTTTATTACGCTTACCTAAAACTTTTATTTCAGTGCTCGATACGTTCTTTCTTTTTAGTTCGATCAGTTCTGAAAGACGAATCCCGGTTTGATAAAATAATTCAATGATGCACTTAGAACGAAGATCTAAATCCAAGTCAGCCGTATTCAATTCAAATTTTTCCATGTCTTTTTCTGGAACAAACTCAGGTAGCTTTTTTCGAATTTTTGGTGATACGACTCCTTGGGCTGGATTTACTGAAATTTCCTTTCGAAGCATCTTAAATTTAAAATAGGATTTCAGTGCAGATAATTTTCGATTGATCGATTTGTTATCTAAACCTAAATCTGAAAGATGAATTACCCATGCCCGTACATGATTTCGAACCACTTCACCAACTTCGGCTAAATTATGAAATTGAAAAAAGCCCTCCACATCATTCCTGTAACTGACAACCGTATGAATGGAATATCTTTTTTCTTTCTCGAGATATGTTATAAAATCATTTATCATAACAAAAAAAGGGGAAGCAATGCTTCCCCTTCATAACGTATAAAGTAAATCTTTTGTTACAATTCCATATCCTGCATTCTTTGCTTGTATGCAGCTTTGATTCGAGTTTGTCTATTCTCAACAGATGGCTTAGTAAATTGCTTTCTGTTTCTCAACTCTTTTAAAGCACCAGTTCTTTCGAATTTCTTCTTATACTTCTTAAGAGCTCTCTCGATGTTTTCTCCTTCTTTTATTGGTATAATCAACATTTTCTAACTCGTTTTAATTTTTTTGGACTGCAAAGATAAAATACTTTTTTTTATTTTCAAACACCTATTTCATTATTTCTCGTGAAATAACTAATTTTTGTATTTCAGATGTACCTTCTCCAATCGTCATTAGCTTGGCATCTCTCAGGAATTTTTCGGCTGGATATTCTTTTGTATACCCATATCCTCCCATGATTTGCACTGCCTCATTCCCACATTTAACTGCAACTTCAGATGCATAATACTTCGCAAAAGCACCTTGTTTAGTCAATGGAATGCCACTATTCTTGTTGAATGCTGCCTGGAATGTCAGTAATTCAGCAGCCTCTACTTCAGTAGCCATGTCAGCCAATTTAAATCCGATTGCTTGGAATGAAGCGATAGGTTTTCCAAATTGTTCTCTTTCTTGAGCATATTTTACAGACGCTTCGTAGGCTCCTCTTGCAACACCACAACTTAATGCAGCAATAGAAATTCTTCCACCATCTAATACTTTCATCGCTTGAATGAATCCCATTCCTACTTCTCCAATAACGTTTTCATCTGGAACTCTACAATTATCAAAAATCAACTCGGCGGTTTCAGAAGCTCGAACACCTAATTTATCTTTGATTTTTACAGCTGAAAATCCTGGAGTCCCTTTTTCAATAATGAAGGCGGTAATTCCTTTCGAGTCTAACAACTCTCCAGTACGGACTAATACTACTGCAACATCACCAGATAATCCATGAGTAATCCAGTTTTTGGCCCCATTAATTACCCATTCGTTTCCGTCTTTTACAGCAGTTGTTTTCATTCTCATTGCATCAGACCCAGTGTTTGGTTCAGTTAATCCCCATGCACCAATCCATTCTCCTGTTGCAAGCTTTGGAAGGTATTTCTTTTTTTGCTCTTCAGAACCGTGATAGTAAATATGTCCTGTACAAAGTGAATTGTGAGCAGCAACACTCAATCCTACCCCACCACAAACTTTTCCTAATTCCATTAAAGCTGTAGCATATTCAAAATAGCCAAATCCACTTCCTCCGTATTCTTCAGGGATGTATATTCCTAGAAGTCCAAGTTCTCCCATTTTTTTCATTACGTCAACAGGAAAATGTTCTTCAGCATCCCATTGATTCAAATTAGGACGTATTTCCTTTTCAGCAAAGTCACGCACCATTTGAGCGATCATTTGCTGATTCTCAGTTCTAGCAAAATTCATTATTCTTTAGTTTTCGATTAAAAGATTATTAATAGCGCAGCAAAGTTATAATATTTGGTGAAATATTTGCTAAAGAATCTTTACCATTTAAAAAAGTTAGTTCGGCCAAGAAAGAAAAACCTTGTACTTCTGCCCCACATTTACGAATTAAATCCCCAGCGGCGGCGGCGGTTCCACCAGTGGCCAACAAATCGTCATGGATGTGTACATTTTGTCCTGCTTTCACTGCATCTTTAATAATCTCAATTTCAGCCGATCCATATTCTAAATCGTAGGCAACTGAAATCGTTTCTGGAGGTAATTTTCCTTTTTTACGGATCAATACAAATGGTATATTCAGTTCTAATGCCAAGGGAAAACCGTATAAAAATCCTCTACTTTCAATCCCCGCAATAACATCCACATTTTGCTCGCGTAGTTGATTCGCAAAATGTTTGATGATATTTTTTGATTCTTCCGGATTACAAAAAAGAGGAGTAATGTCCTTAAAATTTATGCCTTCTTTTGGGAAGTTCGGTACTTCTCTAACTAGATCATTTATTCTTTCTTCGAGACTTTTCATTTTTCAACTTTTAAATAGGGTCTAATTTTAACAAAGATAGAATCAGATATTGAATAAATATCTTTTAACTGCTCGACTGAATAAAAATTTCCGTGTTGTTTTTTGTAGTTTAAGATTCCATTGACTTGTGATTTATTCAAATAAGGATGTTTGATGAGGGTTTTAAAATCCGCTTCATTTATATCAATTTTCAAAACTTCGGAATTCAATTGGATGAAATCTTTAAAGCGATCAAAATTTTCCTCTGACATACCATACACTTCCAGAAGTTGTTCTTTTGATACAAAACCTCCAAGTAGATTTCTGTATTTGATAATCCTATCACTTAACACTTCCCCTATCCCAGGTAATTCTTGCAACTCATTACGAGAGGCTACATTAAAATCAGTCTTCTTGAGTTGATGTATTGGTGATTTTCTAAACGTTTGCTTATTTTCAAAGGAATATGCTACAGAGTCCATTCCGTTTGCATTCGAGAAAAAAGCTGTTTCTTTCTTAATATGAACCTCTGCTCCTTCCGAGAAATCAAGGATAATATCGCTTCTCTTTATAAAATTGGAATCAATACAGAATACTTTCAAAAGATCAGTACTGGAATTAAATCTTCCTATTCGATTTCTATAGTTGCAGATCATTATTGCCTGTTTTTGGGAAAAGCCTAATGTTATCCATTCCTGTTCAGAATTGGAATTTACTTTGACAACAAGTTTTTCCTTAACTCGTTCTTTTTTTGTCTCAGAACTTGACGTAGTTTCAATGATGCTCACATTGAACGCTTCTCTTTTACTTTGATTAGCGAGAAACAAAAATAAAGTCAAGCAATTGACGAGGATTAGAAGAATAATTGTAATCCATCTGTCCTTTTTAGGCAAATAGAAATATTCTTTCCAAGATTTGGAATTCATGATATGGTGGTTGTTGATTTAGGTGGTGAATACTACATGCTTTCTATTTAAATTTCCTTATTTCGCCAGACTTGACTCTTGCCAAGTAAAGTTTCAGGTCGTTTGCTACTTCACCAGACATGATAAACAATCCTAGGATATTTGGAAATGCCATTCCGAGAATCATCATATCGGAAAAATCGAGAACAGATCCTAGACCAATTGAAGATCCGATTACAATGAATACTAAGAAAATAGACTTATAAGTATAATCAGCTGCTTTACTTTCGCCAAATAAATAGGTCCAAGCTTTCAATCCGTAGTAAGACCAAGAAATCATGGTTGAGAAAGCAAATAACAAAATAGCCAGTGTAAGTACCCAGCTAAACCAAGCAAATTCTTGTGTAAAGGCTGCAGAAGTCAATTTGGCTCCAGTTAACCCTTGAGGATCTTCGGCGTATCCAGTAAAGATAAGTACTAAAGAAGTCATTGTACAAACAATTACTGTGTCGATAAATGGCTCCAACAATGCAACGATTCCCTCTGAAACAGGCTCATCTGTTTTAGCTGCAGAGTGTGCAATAGATGCCGAACCAACTCCCGCTTCATTTGAAAAAGCAGCTCTTTGGAAACCGATTACCAATACTCCAATAATCCCTCCTTTTACTGCATCCGGATTAAAGGCACCTTGAAAGATCTGAGTAAAAGCACCTCCAATGTTTCCAATATTCATAAAAATGATGATTAATGCGAAAGTCACATAGATAATCACCATGAATGGAACGATTTTATCGGTCACTTTTGCAATGGATTTAATCCCTCCGATGATTACAACACCCACCGCGATTGCTAAGAACACTCCAAAAATCCAACCTGTCCCATCACCAATACTAAATTGTTCATTTACCTGAGCAAAGGCTTGGTTAGCTTGAAACATATTTCCACCTCCAAAAGATCCACCGATACATAAAATTGCGAAAATAGCAGCAAGTGCTTTCCCTAAACCACCTAATCCTCTTTTAGCTAGACCTTGCGATAAATAGTACATTGGTCCACCAGAAACCTCTCCCTTTTCATTGATCTTTCTGTATTTAACACCAAGAGTACATTCAACAAATTTGGAAGACATACCAATTAATCCAGCCACAATCAACCAGAAAGTTGCACCGGCTCCTCCAACAGAGATGGCAATTGCAACAGAGGCAATATTTCCTAATCCTACCGTTGCCGAAAGTGCAGTTGTAAGAGCTTGAAAATGTGAAACCTCTCCATGATCATGTGATGGATCGTCGTATTTACCAGACACTAGGTGAATTGCATGCTTGAATCCTCTGATGTTTATGAACTTCATTCTTACCGTAAAGAAGACAGCTCCGAGAATTAACCAAACTACGATTAATGGAACAGAAGTAGATACTGGTTGTCCATTCTCCGACATCAATGTATATTCAGGATCGTATTTTATGACACAAAGCGGAAGTGCTTTGGTTATATTTCCAGATTCATCCAGCTCTCTTACTTCATCTCCAATTTTTAGTTTGTGTTCGATTTTCCCTTCTCCAACAGCATAAATAGTAATCGATTCTTTGTCGTGAGAAAGAATTGCAATGGGTTGTTCATGCTTTACTGTTGCCCCATCATCGACCAACCATTTTGTTAGTTTGAAATTTTTCAATTCCTTATCATCCCAAAAAGGAGCTGAAATCGTTTTTTCAGGAATTTGGATCTCTTTACTATAAATAGGAAAAAAGAAAATACCACCTACCACATCGACAGCCGGTTTCATTCCAATATTGATTTTTTCCACGGTACTAATAACTGGAACCATAGCTGGGATTTCTTTCTCTGCACCTGTTGAATCAACAACCCTAACAGAAATCTCTTCTCCTTCAACAAGATTTGAAGCTTTGCTGGAATAAATGTTTACTCCTGGATTGGACCAATAATATTTAAAAGGTGGTCTCCCTTGTAAAATTATCACCTCTGCTGTTCCATCTCCGATTTTATCAGTTCCATGTTCAGTGGCAACTTTGAAGTCAAGTTGAGAAAAACTGATAAGACAAAAAAGTAGAGAGAAAAATATAAATAAAGATTTCATAAAATAGTTTTGAGTTTATTGGTCAGAGACAAAAATATAAAAATTAATTTTTCTTGAGTTGAGAACTTAATTTATCTAGACTTTCTTCAAAAGTACCAGGGTCATAACCGAGATCCATTCTCGCTTTATCCAATATAAATCCAGTTTTAGGAGGTCTTTTGGCGGCTTGATTCAAAGAAGAGGAACTCACCGTTTTTAAAGTAGATTTATCCAATCCCCAGTAATCAGCAACTTTTTGTACAAGTTCAATAATAGAAAATGTATCGGGTCCAGAAATATGATAAATTCCTCTTGCATTCAATTCTCCAATTCTCACACAGGCCCATGCCAAATCTTCCGCGAAAGTTGGAGCTCGAAACTGATCATCAACTATGGTCATTGGTTGACCTTCTTCAAGTGCAGATTTGGCCCAGAGAACAATATTGGATCGACTCATGTTTTCAGCGATACCAAACACAATGATGGTTCTCACAATTGCCCAATTTTTATACGCACTATTCAAAAGGAGATCCTCTGATTTCACCTTTGATAATCCGTAATAACTTAACGGATTTCGTTCATCTGTTTCTTTATATGGTCCCTTTTCACCATCAAAAACAAAGTCTGTTGAAAGATGGATCAAATGAATATTGTTTTTTTCCGCGACGTGTAATAAATTTCTAACGGCTTCAACATTAATTAAATCGCATAATTCTTTGTGGTCTTCACAGTAATCTACATTCGTAATTGCTGCGGTATTTATAATAACCGTCGGTTTAAATTCGGCCACTACTGATTCAATTTCTTCTCTGATAGCAATATCCATTGGCCGATATTCAGCATCCGAAATCTTTGAATAGCGATTATCTCCTTTTGAAGTGGCAAGAAAAGAGATTGATTTTTGCATACAGAGATCAGTAATTTTCTGACCTAACAACCCATTGGAACCAGTAATTAGAATTCTCATTTGAGTCCGAATAATCTATTCAAATGTTCTATCTGACTTGCGTTTCCTAAGACGAATAATTTTGAATCGGGAACCATTTTTAATTCTGGAGAAGGATTAATTTGATAATCCCCATTAGGTGCGCGATACCCAACAATATTGCAGCCTGTTATCTTTTTAGCGTCTAATTCAGCAATTGTTTTAAACTGAAAATCTGGAGGTAAATCTCTAAACGTGATTTCCTCAATATTGATTTCATTTTTTCCTGAAATTTTAATCAAATCCAAGAATTCCATAACGTCTGGTGTCGTAACCAGAGAAGCCATGTGAGATCCCCCAACTGTGTCTGGCATGATCACATTATTTGCGCCAGCAGAACTTAGTTTGGAACAGTTTTTCATATTTGAGGATCTGGAAATGATTTTAAGTTTTGGATTGATTGTTCGTGCACTCAAAACCACAAAAAGATTATCCGAATCTTTAGGAAGAGCCGTAATCAACGCCTTAGCTCTAGCAATACCGGCTTTCTCTAGGTTTTCATCTACAGTAGCATCACCCCTTAGAAAGAAAAAATTACTATCCTCAGCCATATTTTGATCTACCAATTCATCATTGGTTTCAATTACAACCACTTTCTCTTTGTGGTATACCATATCCGCTGCAGCTTGTCTACCTACTCTACCATAACCACAGATGATGGTGTGTCCCTGTAAATTCTCGATCTTTTTATTCACTTTATAATCTTTGAAATATAATTTGTATTCACCTCCAACAAGATAGGAAGTAATCGATGTTACTGCAAAAGCAAATGTACCAAAACTTGTGATAATCAGGAATGAGGTGAAAATTTTTCCAGCTTCTGATAAATCCTGCACCTCACCGTAACCAACTGTTGAAACGGTAATAATGGTCATGTAAAAAGAATCCACCAAACTCCAGCCTTCAACAATAGAGTAGCCGATTGTACCAGAAATAATCACTAGGAACAAAAGGGCGAAGGCATAATAGATCTTCGCGAATATTTTGTAATTAAGTAACATCGATCTCTAGAGTTCCCAGATGGATTTCTTTCTTTTTTGAAATTTCAACAAATGTTGGTGTTCAAGTAAAAATGCTAATACAAAGTAAATGATAAGCGGTGAACCTAAAGCGACAAAGGAAGCATAGATAAAAAACAATCGCACTCTTTCGGCCCGAATGGAGAAAATATTTGCCAACCATTGACTTACACCAAAAGATCTTAATTCAAAAAAGAACAATATTTTTTGTACCGTTTTCACTTTAAAATTTTAGCACCTATTCCACAATTTAAACAATTTTTCGATTGACAATAATTATTGTACAATTGAAGAAGGGATTGAGAATCCATGCCATTTCTATTCTCAAAGCCATTTTGCTCCATAAAACTAAGAATTCTATTGGTTTCTTTTAATGAATTTCGATAATTGTCTAGAATTTTCTCAGAAATATCCAGCCCATTGAGGTTTTTATTTAGATGAAAGGCTAAAGGATACAAGGCATTTATTTTCAAGTGATTTTGGAAGGAACGACCTAGATTTAGCTTACGTTCTTTGCATTGTTTATTGTAGGCGGAATGTGTTTCCCAATAAGAATGAATTTTGACTTCTTCAGTTATTCTTAAGATTGATTTGAAATCTAGATTCAGCATGGCATCAACCAATTTATCTTTAGCCAAATAGAAAAAAGAAGAAAATTGCATCAGCTTAATAATAGGTTGGTTTGCAGGTCGAATTCCACCAAACTTCCATTCTAATTTGATTTGTTTGGTATTGATCTCTACTGGAATCTCCATTTGCATATTTTGATTTTCTTCAATAGAAATAGGCATTTCAAGTTGAGATAATTTAAGAAACAAATTATCGAGTTCATGGGAAGACAAATTAACGAGCTCCTTAAAATTGATGGAATTCGCTATCATTCTCATTGGGATTTTATTGTATTTCACTCCGAAAGTGACCATAATCATGGACCAGCAATAATTGAACACATCTGTTTTTGGAGCATTATCTTTCAATTTATCTTCCCATCGATCAATCAATAATCTTAATTTCCAAGACTCTAAATGAAACTCCGGAATTTCGTTAAGAGCTGAAGCACAGGGAAGTCCTGATTCAAAATTTGAACTCAAAAAAGGGGAGAATTTTTCAGAATGGTAGTTGACTAAACTTGGAGGGACTACAAAAGTTTCAATCATTTCATTCTTTACAGCAACTTGTCGATCGTCATTCAAGACTACATGAAGAATGACATTGTTGTAGGCAGAATCTGTATCATGATTGTGTTTGTACCAATCTGAACCATTGACATGAAATTCAACATTTCCGACCCATAGGGTTTCATCGATACGTAATTTTGCTTGAAAAATATCTGGCCCACCCAAGGTGTTGATTTGACCATAATGAATGATTTCAAGTTTTTTCCCAGAGGTTGTACAGAGACCCCTTCCAGGAATTTTTTTCTGCATCCAAAGGTATTGGATCAGAGATTCTTTTGGTTTGGACATGATTTGGTGATTTGGTTAAAAACATGGTTAAAGGTAAAATTTTATCAAAAGCCTGTCATCAAACGAGCCATTTCTTTTTGAATATTTTGAGCTGCGATCTGAACATCAGCTTGAAATTCTTCTCCATTTCCAGCATAAATGATCCCTCTTGAAGAGTTGACCAACAAGCCAACATCCGCATTCTTTCCGAAATCCCAAACATCATTTAAGCTGCCACCTTGCGCACCTACTCCAGGAACCAAGAAAAAATGTTCTTTGGCTAGTTCTCTGACTTCCGCAATCATTTCAGCACGAGTGGCTCCAACTACATACATTAAATTAGAAGGATTTCCCCACTGCTGTGACTTACGCAACACTTCTTCAAATAATTTACCTCCGTTGACATCTAAAGTTTGAAAATCCATTGCTCCTTTATTTGAAGTAAGAGCGAGTAGAATCACCCATTTATCTTCAAATTCCAAAAAGGGAGTCACAGAATCCTCACCCATGTAAGGAGCAACGGTTACCGAATCAAAATTGAGATAATGGAAAAACGTTTTGGCATAATAAGTTGATGTATTTCCAATATCTCCTCTTTTGGCATCAGCAATCGTAAAAATATCTTCTGGAATGTAATCCATAGTCTTTTTCAAAGTATCCCATCCCTTCGAACCATGGCATTCATAAAATGCAATATTTGGCTTATAAGCTACACAAAAATCCTTTGTTGCATCTATTATTGCTTTGTTGAACTCATAAATTGGGTCATCAAAATCCAAGAAATGTTTAGGAATTTTATTTAGATCGGTGTCCAATCCAACACAAAGGAAAGATTGTTTTTTCTGAATTTGTTGAATGAGTTCTTTTCGGTTCATTTCTAACTATTAAACTACTTCTTGACCTTTTAATTTCTCAGCATTTTCTGCCATCTTTAAAGCATCTATAATTTCTTGAATATCTCCATTCATGAAACTTGCTAGGTTGTAGATGGTTTTATTGATTCTGTGGTCCGTTATTCTACCTTGAGGATAGTTGTAGGTTCTGATTTTTGCAGAACGATCTCCAGTAGAAACAAGAGATTTTCTATGCGCATCCCTTTCGCTTTGTTTCTTTTCCAATTCTTGTTGATATAATCTAGAACGCAAAACATTCAAAGCCTTTTCATAGTTTTTATGCTGAGATCTACCATCCTGGCACTCCACAACTACTCCAGTTGGAATATGTGTTAAACGAACAGCAGATTCTGTTTTGTTTACGTGCTGACCTCCCGCACCAGAAGCACGGTACGTATCTTTTTTAACATCCGCCATATTCAAATCAAAATCTACTTCTTCCGCTTCAGGTAAAACCGCTACTGTTATTGCAGACGTATGGACACGTCCTTGCGATTCTGTGTCCGGAACTCTTTGAACCCGATGCACACCCGATTCAAATTTCAACATACCATACACCCCTTCTCCAGAGATATCCAATGATATTTCCTTGTATCCAGCGACACTTCCTTCATTTGAGTTGATTACTTCATAAGACCAACCTTTTTCCTTGAAGTACATGGTATACATTCTGAAAACATCTTCAACAAAAATACAAGCTTCATCTCCTCCAGTTCCAGCACGAATTTCCATGATGGCGTTTTTATCATCCTCCGGATCCTTTGGAATCAGCAAAAATTTAACCTCCTCGTCCATTTCTTCTTTTCTTGGAAGTAATTCATCCAATTCCATTTTCGCCATTTCCTTCATTTCAGGATCATCTTCAGTTTCCAGAATTTCCTTTGATGAAGCAATATTATCAACAACATTTTTGTATTCTTTGTAAACCTTCACAATCTCTTCCAGATCCTTATACTCCTTATTGAGCTTTACATAACGACTCATATCCGCTATGATATCGGGATCCGTTATCAATTTTCCAACTTCATCAAACCGGATGCTGATGGCTTCCAGTTTTTTCAATAAATCACTCATAACTAATAGATAAATTCTCCGAACTCGGATTGGATTGTTAATTTTTTACCTTCGTAAGCCTCTACGCGACCCACGATTTGTGCATCAACATTAAAGCTTTGTGAAATCTTAATGATGGATTCCGCAATTTCTTCAGGAACGTATAGTTCCATACGATGGCCCATATTGAAGACTTTGTACATTTCTTTCCAATCTGTTCCAGACTCCTCCTGAATCAACTTAAACAATGGAGGTAAACTGAACAAGTTGTCTTTGATTACATGCACATTATCTACAAAATGAAGCACCTTTGTTTGGGCTCCACCTGAGCAATGCACCATACCGTTAATCTTGCCACCAAATTGTTTTAAGATTTCGATAATGATTGGAGCGTAGGTTCTAGTTGGGGACAATACCAGTTTTCCAGCATCTAGAGGGGAATTCTCCACTTGGTCTGTCAATTTTTTAGAACCAGAATAAACTAATTCATTTGGAACTGAGTCATCAAAACTTTCAGGATACTTTTCAGCTAAGTATTTATGAAATACATCATGACGCGCACTCGTTAGACCATTTGATCCCATTCCGCCATTGTATTCCTTTTCATAGGAAGCTTGTCCGAACGATGCTAAACCTACAATCACATTACCAGGAGCGATATTATCATTGGATATCACCTGACTCCTTTTCATTCTTGAAACAACAGTAGAATCCACGATAATGGTTCGTACTAAATCCCCTACATCAGCAGTTTCACCTCCTGCCGAAATAATATTCAAACCTAATTTTCTTAACTCCGACAAAAGTTCTTCTGTTCCACTGATGATGGCAGAAATGACTTCTCCAGGAATTAAATTTTTATTACGTCCAATTGTAGAAGATAGCATGATGTTTTCCGTTGCCCCAACGCATAACAAATCATCGATATTCATGATTAAAGCGTCCTGTGCAATCCCTTTCCAAACAGAAATATCATTGGTTTCCTTCCAGTACATGTAGGCCAAGGAAGATTTTGTTCCAGCTCCATCCGCATGCATAACCAGACAATAATCTTCATCTCCAGTTAATTCATCAGGAACAATTTTACAAAAAGCTTTGGGGAACAATCCTTTATCTACATTCTTGATTGCATTGTGCACATCTTCCTTAGAGGCAGACACACCTCTTAGGTTATACCTTTGATCGGACATTTACTAACTTCTATTTTATTAAATAAAAAAAGCATCCAGACGATGAATGTCTGGACGCTTTCAAAATAATATCTATATGTATCTACTTCTCGTCTTTCGGAACGTAATCCCAACTTAGAATCTGGAATTCAGTTCGTCTGTTACGTTGGTGTAGCATTTCCTGCTCATCTTTAGTAGGAAGTGCACCAATGTAGTCGCAAGTCAATTTCACTTCTTGAGCTTCCTCGTTTGCTTTGTAAACAAGTGGAGTAGTTTCACCATATCCTTTTGCTCTCAATCTTTCTTTAGGAATACCTTTTTCGATTAAGTAATCCACACAAGATTGTGCTCTTGCTTGTGAAAGTTTCAAGTTATTTGCATCAGATCCTCTACAGTCAGTATGAGACATCAACTCAACAACAATAGTTGGGTTCTCGATCATAATATTATAAAGGTAATTCAAGGAATCTTTAGAGTTCACCTCTTCATTTACCTGAAGTTCAGCTTTACCGAAGTCGTAACGTACTTCAGGCATTTTAATTGGTTTGTCTGTGTTGATCAAGTAAACATCCACCACAAACTCTTTAGAATCTTCAACCCCTTTTGTAGAGATTTGACCTTTGTTACCTAAGAATTTCTCTTTAGACACTTCGAAAGTATAATTGTGTCCAACTTGAAGAATTTGTTCGTTGTTCTCTTTTTTGTCGAAAACGAAAGTTCCATCTTCAGTAGTTTGTTGTTCAAGAGAAAGGTTATCCGTTCCAATCAACTTAATTGTTGCACCAGGAATGATTTCATTTGTTTCTTGATCTCTAACGATTACTTTCAAAGAAACCAATACCGGAGGTAATTTATATGACCAAAGATCATCTTTATATCCTTTAGATCCATTTCTGTTTGAAGTAAAGAATCCATTATCATCTCCAGCTTCCACATAATGGTAATCATCAGCAGAAGAGTTTCTAGGATATCCCATATTTACAGGCTCACCCCATTTGTTTTCACCATCAGAAGGAGCAATAAACATATCTAGACCTCCCATTCCAATGTGACCATTAGAAGAGAAAACTAAATCTCCATTTTCTAAGAAAGTTGGGAACATTTCGTCTCCAGGCGTATTGATCTTCTCACCCAAATTCTTAGGCATCGACCATACTTTTTGTTTCTTATCAAATTCAGTATACCAAAGATCTCTTCCTCCGAAACCTCCGGCCATATCACTTGAGAAAATCAAGAAATTATTGTCAGCATTAATACATGGATGCCCTACCGAAATAGAATCTGCATCTTTAATCTTCATAATTTCTGGTTCGCTCCAAGCTTTTTTCTCGGACTGAGAAACCATGATATCACAACCTTTATTTTCTCCTTTGAAATCTTTTTGGTCGATCATGTTGTAACATCTAGTGAAGTACATAGTCTTGAATTTTCCGTCAAAAGAAACAGAAGCCTCATTATTCAAAGTAGAAATTTTACCAACCTCTAGAATTTCTGGTTGCTTTGGTAATCCGTTCTTGTCAAACTCAGTAACCCAAATTGAAAAGTAAGAACCTCCAGATCTTGGATCTTCTCCATCTCCTTCAGCAGCTGATCTTGTTGAAGCAAACATTAAAGTCTTTCCTTTCTTGTCTGGAACTACTGGACACATTTCAAAAGCATCTGTATTCAATCTCTTTAAGTTATTGATTTCGTGCTTTGTTGGTTTCTTTTTAGCAGACTCGGCAAATTTAACCGACTGCAATCTATTTTCAGTTCTTGTATCAGAAGGAACCAAATTTTGATATTTTTCGAAGTTATCTTTTGCTTCTTTTAGTTTCCCTTGAGCTAATTGAACTTCTCCTAAATTGAAATAAAGAAGTGGTTCTTCTTCGTAATATTTAAGCGTGATTGCTTTTTCGTATTGTTCTTCCGCTTCCCCAACTCTAAGAGTTAAACGGTAACACTCACCAGCTCTGTAAGTTAATTGCCCTTTTAAAATTCTAGATTTTGATCCTTTTTTGATCACCACCTTAGCTGAAGCTAATTCGAATTTTTCGGCTGCTGGAAAATAGTGTTGATTATTCCATAAGTCGTTTGCTTCTCGAACGTAGTTTTTTGTCTGTGCTGACAGGTTGAAAACTACAGCGAAAGCTAGTAAGGAAAGTAATGATTTTATCTTCATAAAATATAGTTTTTACCGATTAAGTGTTACTTGCACAATACGCGAAAGTAATTAATTATTTATTACCTAACAATTATTTTCTTTTTTTTTGAGGCTTCCCGTTCATTTGAAACATTACAAATCAACGATCTGGAGCCACATAATTTTCCCATTTCTTTAAAACTTCCTCAAAGTCATACGGAAGTTCTGAGTTAAAGGTTTTAAATTCTTTTGTTTTTGGATGGGTAAACCCGAGGGTCTTAGCATGCAAAGCTTGTCCAGTAAGAATTTCAAAACAATTCTCGATGAATTTTTTGTATTTACCAAAAACTGTCCCTTTTACAATTTTATCTCCTCCATATTCCAAATCATTAAAAAGAGGATGCCCCATGTATTTAAAATGTACACGAATCTGATGCGTGCGACCTGTTTCCAATTTACACTCAACTAGTGTAACATATCCAAACCTTTTTAATACTTTATAATGAGTTACTGCATGTTTCCCTTGCTCTCCATCGGGGAACACTTGCATCATTTTTCTATTTTTCGGCGACCTGCCGATATTTCCTTCAATTGTTCCATCTTCTTCCACATCTCCCCAGACAAGTGCCCAGTATCTTCTTTCAGTGGTTCGATTATAAAATTGCTTGGCTAGATCTGTTAGTGCTTGTTCAGTTTTGGCCACCACCATTAATCCAGTAGTGTGTTTATCCAGCCTATGCACCAGACCAGGTCTTCCGTAATAGTCAGTTGGCAGTTCTGGTAAGTGTTCAAAATGATAAATAAGAGCATTAACCAGCGTTCCTCGATAATTCCCATATCCAGGATGCACTACCATGTCTTCTTGTTTATTAATCACGATAACCTCATCATCTTCATAAACAATATTCAAAGGAATATCTTCCGGAATTAGTTCAAGTTCTCTGACAGGATAAGGAAGCACCATGGAAACGTGATCTCCAGGCTTCACCTTATAATTTGATTTTACCGCAATTTCATTTACGATAATATTGCCATTTTTTGCAGCAACTTGGATTTTATTTCTGGAAGTATTTGGGATTTTATCCATCAGGAATTTGTCGATACGAACCATTTCCTGACCTTTATCTACATCAAAACTATGATGTTCGTATAATTCCTCTGAATCCAGTTGATCTTGTTCTTCCAAGAGAAAATCAGTTTTTAATAATTTTATGGTTGTAATGTATGCCATTTTTATCAACAATTCTCATCAGGTAAATACCCGAGTTAAGAAAAGTTACATCGATGGCATAACTCTGTCCATAAGATTGCACAAGATTCCCTGCCATATCGTATAAAACGACATTACTGATCTCATTGATTTCACCTGCAATATTGAGTATTCCAGATGTTGGATTAGGATAAACTGTAAATTGATGTGCGATGTTTCTTTCAATTGTTTTTTCAGGATACCCCAAT
Source organism: Crocinitomicaceae bacterium (assembly GCA_020436025.1). Taxonomy (GTDB): domain Bacteria; phylum Bacteroidota; class Bacteroidia; order Flavobacteriales_D; family Crocinitomicaceae; genus JAGQYP01. The sequence continues at coordinate 15,995 of JAGQYP010000041.1, read as the reverse complement.
ATATAATTCATATCGGTATCAAATACTGGACGCATTAATAAGGATCCTGGGAATACGGTATTATTCCAAGAGTTCTGATTGTTGATACTATAAAAAATTCGATCTGAATTATCTCGGTTAAGATCCATACCGATATTTAATCGTTGAGAATCGTATTGTTTCCAACCTACATAGAAAGTGCCGTCAACATAGAGCTTCATGGAATCCTGAAGCGCATAATATCTAAATCCATTGTGTTCCCATGGATATTCCGGATATCTTGGATCAAAGGCGTCATCCTCATAAATCACATTTCCAGGCTGACCTCCATTATCATCCCAAACCGTAAGTACAAATTCGTAAATAGACACATCCGTAACCGAAGGAACAAAACCAATATAAACTCCCAAAAGAGAGTCTGGCTCCAGAGGATTGAATTGGTAAGCCAAGGCCGCAAGTGAACCTGTAGGACCATAGGCCGCTTCTGCAGTTCCGTCATCGTAAGCATAATAATTTTCAAATTCTACTTGAATTCTTGTCGTATCATTGATTTCGTAGGCATTATCTGTTGCTGTTCCGGTAAGCATAATTTCGCAATCCAAAGTAACAGTGGTATCGTGAAGATTTTGATCTATTGTATAGAAAGGTTTTACCAAAATATCGTATTCCTTGTTTCCAACTTCCCAGTTCCCTGTACCAATGGATCCTTGGTATCTTTGCCATTGATTGGCTCCTTGATAGTCCACAGAAATATACCCTACCGTATCCGGCTGAATGGCTGGAACCGTATTGTTATTTCTAACAAGCATTTTCACCGTATCCAGCATCAAATCATTCGGTGTGGCGTAATTTTTATAATGTTCCCAAGGAGTTGAAGTATAGGTATCAATGATTGTGAAATTCGGATAAACAATTGCAATATCATTGTAGAGGGTATCGAAATTCCCATTAACTCTGAGCCTCACATAATCTAAATGCCAGTGATCTAAATTTCCAGATAGAGAGGCATAGCTTCCAAATCTAAATTGAAAACCTTTTTTAATGAATGAAGGAGTCTGAATCATTATTCTCCCCTCTAAAAACCCAGTTGTATCAAAACCTCCTGGTGTAACCCAAACTCTGAACCACTCTGAAGAATCTGGTTGAAAAAATTCTACAAATAGAGAATCTTCTGCATCAGGTGTGTTTCCTAATCCTTTCGGCTGATACAAAAATGAAAGCATGATACTATCTGCAACATTATTCGCACTGAGGTCTATGGGTTTAGAAGTAAGATAATCTCCAATTCCATAAGCACTTAGGTTACCAAGATTGTATGGCATTCCATTTTCATCTACGCCATCTAGCGTTCTCACACCTTGCGACCATGGATCAACTGGAAATCTGTAATTATGGTAGGCATTATTATCAATCCAAAGGTATCCCGTTGCATTCAGTTGAACGAAGAAAAGTCGAGCAGAATCTTGCTCAATATCCGCAATTATCCATGTTGTGTCAGGGGAAGAAGGGAAATTTAGCGTATCGTAAATATTGTACCTTGGGTAAACAACTGTGTCAATGATTTGCAAGGGGTACTGATTCAGAAAGCAAATCTTGATACTCATTTTAGGGTTCTCATAAGTTGTATCATTTACACCAGAAGTATCTACTATAAATGTGAATGTCGGATTGAACATGAACCTTGAAGTATCGACAAGAGGATTTAATGTTGCTGAATCCAGTAATGCATAAAAAAGTGTATCGGAAACATTCGGGTCTGTATAGTCCGAATCATACGTTTGAGAAAGATTGGTGGTGAAATCGTCAAAAAACGGAAGAGAAATGGTGTCAGATAAATAATAAAAAGTGGAATCGAAAGTGGCATTTCCGAGCTTTTTAGTCTGACCCACATTATTCTTCAATAATTCCGTATTGTATTTTAATGGCCCAAGTGATTCCCCAGGCTGGGCAATTGAAATCGTAACAAACAATAAGAAAAGCAGGGCAACAATTTGTTTCATATATAAGTCTTGTGGAACTAAAACGCTTTTAATTTCTAATTATTTCATGCTAGATCCAGTTATTTCTCGAGCCAGACCTCCAGGGTTGTGCCCGACAAGATGGTCATTCCATCTCCTCCTAATGGCAATTGCTTCACAACACGAGCATTTGCCTTATCCTCTTCCGTAATACAGTTGGAACATTCCATTACTTTCACACTAAAACTGCCAGACAATTGTTTCACTTTAGAAAAGGTCATACCTGTAAAATCAGGTAAATTTACTTCCTCACCACCTAAACCTTTAGATACGATAAGCTGGATTTTGGAGCCAATAGGAATTAGTACACCAGAATCGATTGGTTCGCCTTTGTACAATTGTTGTAATACCTGACCTTCACCCGAAACACTTGGATCCAGCTTGTAATCAATGGTATAGGTCAAACCTTTACTTTCTAATAAACTTTCAGCAATTCTTTTTGACACCTTTCCATTCAATCTAGGCATCACTACAAGTTTTGTTCTTTTCGATAATCTTAGCTTGATTATTCGACCCTCTTTCATGTAGACATCAGTAGAATCGGTTGGCTCGGGGTATTGAAAAATAACTACACCAGGAGGAAAATCAGTTGTGTAAACTGAATCCACAATTTCGTATTGAATATTCTTACCCGCGACTAAATCATCTAAGGCATCTTTATGGACACCATAAAAATTAGGTACTTCAATCTTTTGTCCATGTCGAGTAAAAGAATCCAGATAAGCCATTTCAATCCAAACAATTGCTATCCAAACCACAATTAAAACCAAGAGGTTAATCAGAAAGACTTTACCGATAAAAAACTTTAAATATTTTTTCAAATCAGATTGTATTAAATCGCAATGATGTGAGCAAATATAGTAATAAAGACTTTGGCTCAAATTAAATCAAGGGAATAATTGGAAGGAGAATTATTATTCGAATGATATGCAATATCAATTGTTCAAAAAGAAAAAGAATTAGAGGAAGAATCCGATTAATATTCAATTAATTTTGGGGGAATAAATCATTCATTGCATGAGAAACATTGGAGTTATTTGTGGAGGATTCAGTTCAGAGCGAGAAGTATCCTTAAAAAGTGCTAAAAACATCTACAATAGCATAGACAAAAATCTGTTTACGCCCTATTTGATTCGATTGGATCCAGACGGATTTAAGTGTATCTTTTTGGATTCAGACATTGAATTGGATGTTGACATGAATGATTTTTCGTTTAATGCAGACGGAAGAGTGCAAATTAACTGCGCCATTATCACCGTTCACGGAACCCCGGGGGAAGATGGAAAGATCCAAGGTTATTTTGACATTATTGGATTACCTTATATTAATTCGGGAGCATTACCTTCAGCGTTATCGTTCAATAAATGGTTTTGCAATAAAACCTTGAGTGCATTTGGTATTCAAATTGCACCTTCATTGGTTATTCGTAAGGGAGAAGGCTATCAAGCAAAAACCATCATAGACAAATTGGGCTTACCTATTTTCGTAAAACCCACTAATGCAGGGTCTAGTTTTGGAATCTCCAAAGTAACGGAAGAATCGCAGTTGTTAGGAGCCATTGAGTTTGGCTTTAAAGAAGGAGACGAGTTGATTCTAGAGGCTTTTATAAAAGGAAGAGAGCTTACCTGTGGAGTTGTAAAAACTGAAGACAAACCTTACGCATTACCCATAACTGAAATCATTACATCCAATGATTTTTTTGATTACAATGCCAAATACAATGGGGAATCCAATGAAGTTACTCCTGCAGACATTTCGAACGACTTGAAAGAAAAGATACAACGAACAGCCGAAGAAGTTTATGACATTTTGCAGTTATCTGGGTTGGCACGAATTGATTTTATAGCCATGGACAATCAGCCTTATTTAATAGAGGTGAACACCACTCCAGGAATGTCAGATGCCAGTATTATCCCTCAGATGATAGCGAAAGACAATAAGAAGTTTTCGGATATTTTAACGGCTCTACTACGAAAGAAGCTTTAATCAACTCTCAACCAATAATCCCTTAGCTTTGGAGATTGGTTATCATCCATAACCGAGTATCTGTAAACATAATTATGTCTTTCAGTTACGGTCAATTTCACTTCTTTAAGTATTTCGTCTCTGGCAATCAATAAATCCAGTACATCACCTTTTTCATAAGAAGCGAATGATTCATTGAGATCTCCGGCAGACACTCTAAACCCATTCAATCCAATAATTTCATCATTCACGTTGATACCTTGTTCATCGGCTGCAGAATTAGCGCGTACCCGATTAACTATGGCTTTTCCTCCCTGAGAACTTACTTGTATTCCAATATCAGCAACTTTTCCACCTTGATCTGCAACTAAAAGTCCTACTCCAGAGAAATAATGAGGATAATCAATTCTTTCTGTTCCGTTAATGTATTTAGAGAAGAAATCATCTAAGTTTTCTCCCATGAAATCCTCCAAAGCTTTTTTGAACTCCGCATCAGAGAAACCTCTCCCCTTATCTTGGTAAAAGTCCTTGTACAATTTTTGAAGGAAATGATCCAGGCATTTTTTCCCTTTGTGTTTTTTAATGATCATTAGATCAATCATAGCAGCCACAACAGAACCTTTTGTATAATAGGAAATTGTTGTATTCGAACTATTTTCGTTAGGTCTGTAGGCCTTAATCCAAGCATCAAAACTGGCATGTGCTACAGGTTGCACTTTATATCCTTCTAGATTTTCCACATAATTCATAGAACTAAAAATCTTGGAAATCGCTTGATCTTCATCATAGAATCCGGCTCTCCTAAGCAATAACTCGTCATAATAAGAAGTAAATCCTTCCATTACCCAAAGTAGGGACGTGTAGTTTTCTTCATCATAATTAAAGGGCCCTAAAGCCACCGGACGAATTCTTTTTACATTCCATAGGTGAAAATACTCGTGGGCTACTAATGAAAGAAATCCCATATAAGAAGATCCTTGATAAGTCCAGCGGTTTACTTGTAAAGTAGTGGAATTCGTATGCTCCAATCCTCCCCCACCTTCAGTGAGATTATGGATGATGAAAAGGTATTCCTTGTTTGGGTTCTGGCCAAAAACATTTGTTGCAGATTTGACAATTTTCGCCATATCTTTTTTCAAAATGGCTTCATCGTAATTCCCCTGACCATACATGGCAACTCTGTGATTTACTCCAGCCGCTTCAAAAGAGAACTCGGTGTGATTTCCAATTTCCATCGGGCAATCTACCAAATGATCATAATTGTTGTATTCGTATGTAAAACCACCTAAATCTTTTAAGGTAGTTGACACTTTCTTAAAAATGGAAGGCATGTTGATTTTCACCTTTCCTTTTAAATCCTTCTGATTCTCGACGTACATAAAAATGGAAGTTCCGTTCAGGTATCCATGTGAATCATCTAAAAAAGAAGTACGCACTGTCAATTCAAAAGCATATACTTGATAATTCACTGTCACTTTCCCCTTCCCTGGATTTTGAATTCTCCAGGTATTTTTAGAAGTTTTTTGAACGTCCAATTCTTTTCCATTCGCATCTTTAGCGGTCACCAAATTGACAGACTTAGCAAATTCTCTGACTAAATACGAACCAGGTGCCCAAACAGGCATTTTAACTTTGATTTCCTTTTGATTCAAACCATCTATCTCCATTTGAACATGGTAATAGTGGTTTTGTGGTTTTGGCATAGAGAGTTCGTAATTGATCTCAGCTGAAAAAGCGAATGTAATCGCACATAAAAAGATAAGTGACGCAATGATTTTCATATCGTAAAATTAATTTGGCTTCGAAGATAAAAATTTAATTAGCTTCTATAAATTTTCTCCAGAAGGTCCTTGTATTTTTCTTTGATGACTTTTCTCTTGAGTTTAAGAGTTGGAGTTAATTCTCCTCCATCCACAGTCATCTCATCTTTGATTAGTTCTATTTTTTTAACTTGTGCCCAATGACCAAATCCTTGATTGATTCTATCTACTTCTTTTTGAATTCGATCAATAACGATTTGAGATTGACAGATTTCATCGGCTGTCATACCAATATTGTATCCTTTTCTAGCAGCCCATTCTTTGATAAAATCAATTCCTGGATAAATTAGTGCCGCAGGGTGCTTTTCGCCTTCACCAACGACCATAATCTGTTCAATAAAACGAGATTCTTTAAATTTATTTTCCATTATTTGAGGAGCAACATATTTACCTCCAGAAGTTTTAAACATCTCCTTTTTTCTGTCAGTAATTTTAAGGAATTCTTTTTCTTCAAACTCCCCTATATCCCCTGTATGAAACCATCCATCTTTTTCCAGTACTTCATCTGTTTTTTCAGGTTGGTTGTAATAGCCCATCATGACACTTGGTCCTTTCACAAGGATTTCGCCATCTTCGGCAATTTTAACCTCCAAATTCTCCAAAACACGGCCTACTGTTCCTATTCGAACACCATCTCCCTTTTGACAATTCACGGAAATTACGGGAGAAGTTTCAGTCAATCCATAACCTTCCATGACCGGAATACCAGCTGCCAGATAAATTCTTGCAAGTCTTGGACTTAATGCAGCGGAACCAGAAGCAACGGCTTTACATCTTCCTCCAAGAGCTTCTTGCCATTTAGAGAAGATCAGTTTTCGAGCAATTTTCAATTTGAATTTATAGAATCCTCCTTTTTCAGGAATGGTATATTGTTCTCCTAGGGAAACCGCCCAGAAAAATAATTTTCTCTTAACACCTGAAAGCTCTTCTCCTTTTGCGATAATTTTGTCGTATACCTTTTCCAGTAATCGAGGAACAGCAGTAAACACTTCGGGTTTCACTTCTTTTAAATTATCTCCAATAGTATCAATGCTTTCTGCAAAGTAGACCGAGACCCCTGTCATTTGATACAAATAGATCAACATTCTTTCATAAACATGACAGATCGGTAAAAATGAAAGAGAGCGAGCATTTTCATCTACCGGGAGTCTGGGCACACAAGCCTTAGCATTTGAAACCAAATTTAAATGAGACAACATTACTCCTTTTGGATTCCCCGTAGTTCCTGAAGTGTAGATTAGAGTAACCAAATCCTCTTCTTTAATCGCTGCTTTCCTTTTATTTACTTCATCGCTGTGTTTTTCATCTCCCAAATCCTTTACTTCTTCCCAATTCTTGCATCCATCAACTTCTTCAAAGGAATAGATTTCCTGAAGAGAACTCACTTCATTCTTCACCGCATTTACTTTTCTGAAAAGCTCTTGATCAGATACAAAGCACAGTTTAATCTGAGCATCATTAAAAATATAGCGGTAATCATTTTCAGAAATCGTAGGATATACAGGAACACTGATAGCACCCACTTGTTGCACACCAATATCCATGATATGCCATTCGGATCTGTTATTTGTGCTGATCAAACCAATTTTATCACCATGCTGTACTCCCAATTCAATCAATCCCTGACTAATTAGATTCGCTTGTTTCAAATACTCTTCGGTAGATGTTTTCACCCATCTCCCCTCTCTCTTATCCACAAAACAATCTGGTTGCGGATATTTTTCCAATTGGTAATAGGGAATATCAAAAAGTCTTTTTACATGGTCCATGTTGATGTAATTTGGTTTTATCAGTTAATATACAAAAAGATCAGAAGAACTATTCCATAAATAGTATCAGCGGTATTAAAATTTTCATTCGAGGTCAAAAATAATGATGTAGATTTAAATCTAACACCCTCATCAATAAATGTTTATTTTAAATTTCTATCTTGTAAGAAAAACTTAAGTCATGAAAGCTTTATTGTACTTTTTCGCTATTTCTTTAACCTCCATCGCCTTTAGCCAATTCCCTGACGGAGTCACTGAGCTAAAAGTAGAACCCAATAAGAATTTTGAAACCAAGGGAGACTTATCCAAAGGAAAAAAGATAGATGATTTAAGTTGGGCCTCGAATTCTTCAGTAGCTTGTTTTCCAGCCACTCAAAATTCGAAATTTAGAGGGAACCATGTCCTATATGGTTTTTCAATCCCTGCTTATTCTCAGGTCAAAGTTACAGTGATTCCGGATGACAAGTCGAAAGATTTCAGTATTTACGGTTATCAAGTAGGAACAACCAATTATTCTGTAGTCCCGAATCTGAGTTCTTGTGTTTCCTGTGAAGCAGAGCACAAATGGGATTATCCAAAAAGAGGAAAAACACAGGACCATACCCGTTCTATTGAGTTTAATTCCATTAAAAACCCTTACAATATTTTTATTGGAGTAACTGGAAATAATGGCTTAACATCAGGAAGTTTCACATTGAAAATTGAATTAGTTTCAGCAGCTCAAAATGAAGTGAAGCAAGAGCCCGTAAAGGTATTTACTGCAGAAAGTGAAAAAGGTAAAGTACTCGCCTATCAAGGAAACTTGAATCAAGGAGTGAAAATGAGCACCTTGGCCTGGGCATCGAGTTCTTCCGTTGCTTGTTTTCCGGCTACTCAAAATTCAAAATTCAGAGGAAATCACGTGATTTTTACTACCACAATTCCGACAAGAAGCGAGATGATTATTACGGTCATTCCAAAAGATAAATCACAAAATATGAGTTTGTACGCTTATGAAGTAGGTATGACGAGTGAACAGATTGTACCTAATCTAAGTTCTTGCGTATCCTGTGAGGCAGAGCATAAGTGGGATTATCCGAAAAAAGGAAGAACTCAAGATCACACGCGGACCGTAAAACTGAACGCGATCAATAATCCTTATAAAGTAGTGATTGGTGTGGCAGGAGCGGATGGTCTATCGGAAGGTGAATTTGTCTTAAAGATTGAGGTTAAATAAGTGCTTCTCTTTCTATTTTTCTCAGTTGAATGAGTGCCTCTTTTTCAGAAGTAAATTTAGGCAGCCCGATGTATTTTTCATTGAGTTGATTCACCATATCCAAGAGATGTTGATTTGGAAGAACTTCATCTCGAAACCAGTGCACTAATTTGAGCATTTTAAAAGCATCAAAATAAACAAAGAAGCGGTTTTGAAAAGCTTCCATTGATTTCGTATTGGATTTAATTTCTTTGATTTTTTCCTCCACTAAATCAGCTTGAAAAAAGGGAAGCAACTCTTGCGGTAAATCAGAGAGAACAAAATCTTCTTTGTACCATTTCGGGAGATTGGAAAGCATTTTTTTCACCAAAGTAAATACTCGGAAATCGTAGGTGAAGTCAAGATTAGTCTGTTCATCCATCCATTGACTAATAGCTCTTCCTGTCCCAAATGGAACTCGGTCGCTTGTTCTCGGAGAAGGAATCACTTTTGTTTGATTCAATTCTTTAAACGCACCAGTTTGAATGATTTTTTGCAAAAAATAAAAGTCTTCCCCGGCTTTTCTTCTATTCATTCCTCCTTGTAACATGTATGGAATTGCTTTCACAGCCATGGAAGATCCAACGGTATGATAGGCAAAGGGCAATTCGGCATATTTTTGAGCCAGGTTGTAATAGCGCAAAAACAGCTCATATTTCACAATTCCTTCGTAGCATTTTGCCTCGTATTCATTTCCCTCTAAAGGATGTTCAAAGTAGATCGCGCAACCATTCTCATCGGCATGCAATAAATCTGATTCTAAAATTTCAAGGTAATTTTTTTCGCAAACTGCATCCGCATCAAAGCAAGCAATCACACCGTTCTTCTGTATTTCCGAAAACCTCCTTGCAGCTTCATCCATTCCAATTTTCCTTGCTAAACCTACACCAGCATGTTTTTGTGGTAAATGATCTTCAAGAATAAGATGAAGGGGGAAATTCAGGTTTAATTTCTTTAAATCATGAACTGTTTGACGGTGTTTTTCTTTAATTTCTGGAGAAGCATTTTCAGAATTATTGATGACTACAATCAACTCCACCCCACATTTTGGAGGAGTACATTGACTTAAACTTTCCAATGACTGAGCCAATTGATCTTCATTGTAGGAAGGAATTACGACGATAATCCCTAAACCAGCAGTCGGTTTTTCTTGAACGAATTGATCTCTAAAACCAAATCTTTCAAAGTATTTTTCAGCTATGGATTGATTCTGAATATTTCCCAAGAATGATCTTCTTTTTTCTCAAAACAAATTCGATCGTGTAGACGGCTTGGTCTGCCCTGCCAGAACTCAAAATAAATAGGTTTGAGAACATATCCACCCCAAAATTTAGGTCGAGGAACTGGTTTTCCTTCAAATTGCTTGTCGAATTCTTTTAGTTTGTCTTCGAGAGTTTCTCTGTCCTTCAGTTTAGCACTCTGACTCGAAGCCCAAGCTCCTAATTGTGAAGAACGTGGACGCGAATCAAAATACAGATCTGAAAGTTCTTCGGGCACTTTTTCTACAACGCCCTTTATTCTTACCTGACGTTCAATTTCGGTCCAGAAAAACAGCGCAGAAATCTTATCTGAAAATGCGATATCCTGCGCTTTTTTACTTTCGTAGTTGGTATAGAAAACGAATCCTTCTTCCAGTAATTCTTTCATGTAAACTACTCTTGAAGAAGTGAATCCATCCTGTCCTAAAGTAGCAATAATCATGGCATTGGACTCTTGAACATTATTTTCAAAGGCATATTGAAACCATTGATTAAAGAGCGTAATCGGATTATTTCCGAAGTTATCCTCCAGTTTTCCATGATCGAAATCACGGTGATCGTTTTTCAATATGTCGTTGATCTCTTTACTCACTTATTCTTCCTCTTCTTCAGAGAATTCGTCTTCGATTTCAGCTTCAGATTCTTCCTCATCCTCATCGCCAAAATCATTGTCATTAGCCATATTGTTGGCAACCGTAATTTCAACTTCTTCTTCCATGTCTTCTCCGATTACTTCACGCTCACCGGAAAAAGGAAAGATATCGATGATTGGGCTCAGCATAACAGAAGGAATATCATAAGAAACCATCATTCCCGAAAGACTCTCTTCCAATCTTGCATAGGCTTCTTTAACTGAATGTGCAGAAACCAAGAAATTCTGACTAATCTTCTTTTCTTTACCGGAATCTGCATCCACACTGATATAAGTTACTTTGCATTTGTACCATTCGTCTGCGTCATCGTAATGAAAAATGTCTGCATAATCCGTTTTCGCAATTCCGTTGATGGCAAATTCACCTCTAATGGAAGGCGCCAACTCTTCATAAATTCTAGCCTCCGCTTCTGTAAAAGATACTGCGTCTACCAAATAAGGTTCCGTTACACTTTTCAATCTTCCGTCTTCGAATTGCTTTATGTATTTTACTTTAACTGTATACCAACTGTTCATTTTCTAATGTTTGTTTATCGATTCCACAAAGGAAAAAATTATTCTTTAATTCGGATTGTTTTTTGCTTTTTTCGAGCCTTCATAGACTTCAAATTTACGGAAGCTGCACTCATCTGACCCGTTAAAAAGTTTGATTTTACGTGAAGGACGCAAACCAATAAACTTCATCACTTCCAGATTAGATGAAATGAACCAGCAATCGTATCCATTGAAGCTCTTTTTCAGTTTATCGCCAATTCCCTGATACATTTCCATGATTGAGTCGGGATTAATCCTTTTCCCGTACGGTGGATTGGAAATAATTACCCCATGATCCGATTCCGGCTCAAAATCTTCAAAGCTTTTAATTTGAAAATCTATGGTTTTTCCGAGAGGGAGTTTTTTAATGTTATTTCTTGCCGATTGGATCACTTCTGCATCTATATCACATCCTCGAATGGTGATATTCAAATCTCTTTTAGGTCTTTTATTTGCTTTCTCGTAGATCTCTTCCCACATCTTTTCATTATAATTCTTCCATTTTTGAAAAGCATATCCTTTTCGAATAATATTAGAAGGAATATCGTTTGCTAAAAGTGCCGCTTCAATTAAAATGGTACCGGAACCACAGAAAATATCGTAAAGATCTGAATCCGCTTTCCAACCCGACATTTGGATCATTCCCGCAGCTAAAACTTCATTAATTGGAGCCACTCCTGTTTTGGTTCGATAGCCTCTTTGATATAAGGGAACTCCAGAAGAATTGAGAGAAACCGTAACATCATGATCTCGGATATGTAAGTCAAAAACCAGGTCTGGAGATTTCGTTTCTACATTGGGTCGGTCGTCATATTTCTTTTTAAAAGAATCCACAATGGCATCTTTGCATACCAAAATTGGAAACTGCGAATGCTTGAACATTTTCGAATTGACTGCACCTCTGATTGAAAAAGTTTTATCCAAATCAAAGATTTCTGTCCATGGAATCCTCTTGAGTTTATGGTAAAGTTCACTATCATTCTTAATCGTGAATTTTTCAAACTCCACTAAAATTGAAATGGCGGTTCGAAGGTGAAGATTGAGAAAATAAATATCCTTCAAGTCTCCTTTCAGAGAAATAGCCCGAATGTGTTGTTCGTGATCCTTATACCCCAAGTTATTGAGTTCTTCAGCCAAGATAGGCTCCAGACCAAAAAGGGTTTTAATTGTTAATGTGTACTTCAAAGTTTCGAATTTTGGCAAAGATAGGCTTTCGCGCTAAATACTTTCATTCAGAAAGGGAAGTTTGTAATTAAATCGGACAGCAATTAGACGAATGGTAGTTATAAGCAGACAAGCCAACACAAAGGTGAAATCATTTGCCCACCCCACATAATCCATCAAAACATAAAAACCGCATCCAATAACAGCAGCCGTACCATAAATTTCGCGCTGAAAAAGAAAAGGAATTTTATTACAAAGTACATCTCTTAGTACACCTCCAAAAGAAGCAGACACCACCCCCAAAATAATTCCAACACTATAGTTTTCACCATGCTCGAGAGCTTTTTCCAAACCAAGAATTGCGTATAACCCTAAACCCACGGCATCATAAAATTTGAGCGTTCTTCTTAGGTAATGCAATTGTTTGGCAAAGAAATAGGCGAAAACTGCACTTGAAAGCGCGACTAAAACATATACTTCATTGGACATCCAACCTACGCGAGTATCCAAAAGGAGATCTCTGATTGTTCCTCCACCAATTGAAGTAACGAATGCGATAATAATTCCTCCAAAAAGATCCATTTTATTCTCACGTGCTGCCAGGAAACCAGAGATCGAAAACACAGCAACACCAACAATATCAAGAATATAGATCACATTCATTTCAATTCAATTCAAATAATTAAATTTGCGAAAATAGCCAATTTTGATTCTTAGACTTCAAGCAGTTATCGTTTTCCTATTCATTTTTTGTCTTAGCTCTGCCTTTGGACAACAAAAAGTTGGATTGGTATTAAGCGGAGGAGGAGCTACTGGTTTTGCGCACATTGGCGTTTTAAAAGCCCTAGAAGAAAACAATATCAAGATCGATTACATCACAGGTACTTCAGCAGGATCTTTCATTGGTGGATTGTATTCTGCCGGTTATTCAGCCACTGAAATTGAACAGATTGTAATGAGTGAGGACTTTCAGTTGATGGTCAAAGGAAAAATGAAGCAAAAAGATCAGTTTTACTTTTATGAAAAATGGGATGATGCCTCCCTGCTTCGCATTCGATTTAAAAAAGATTCTATCAAGTTTACCACCTTACCGACTAATTATACCGGATCCGCCTTATTAGACTACGAAATGCTTGAAACCTTTGGCTTAATGGCCGTACATGCCAATTGCAATTTCGACAGTTTGTTCATCCCTTTCCGTTGTGTGGCAAGTGATATTTACACCAAACAGCCCGTGGTTTTTTCGGAAGGTAATTTGAACCAGGCGATTCGTGCCTCGATGACCTTTCCGTTTTATATTAAACCAATTCGTGTAAATGGGGTTTTACTTTTCGATGGTGGACTTTACAACAACTTCCCTGTTGATGTGATGATTCAAGATTTTCATCCAGACATTATCATTGGTTCAAATGTGAGTTACAACGAACCCCCACCTCATGAAGACGATCTATTGTCTCAGCTAAAAAACATGTTGATTTCTCATACAGACTTTAGTTTACAAGGAAATAAAGGAATCTTAATTAATCCGCAAACCGACATCAAAACCTTTGAATTTCATAGAGTAAGAGAAGCCATTGATTCAGGCTATTCATACACTTTAGCTCGAATGGACTCCATTAAACAATTGCTGAACCAGGATAATTACGAAGTGGATATTGAAAGCAGAAGGAACGCAAAGAAGGAAATTGTTGCGCACAAACCGATCAATAGTGTAATGATTACTGGGTTGAGAAAAGGTCAGGCTAAATATGTTCAAAAGAAATTACTCAACGTCAACAAAAGGGAAAATATTGATTTTGATAAATTCAGAGCACGCTATTTTAGATTGATGGCTGATCGTCAAATTCGACAGCTTTACCCCACCATGGTAGAACTAGATACAGGATATCAAATCCGGGTTGACGTAAAAAAAGAAAAGGATTTCATGGTGGAAGTTGGAGGACACATTGCGACACGTCCGATCAGTATGGGCTATCTTTCATTTGCTTATCAAAATTTAAGTAGTTTTTCCTTTCGGGTTGGAGTGAATGGCTATTTTGGGAAATTCTACAACAGTATTAAAGCAGATATCACATTTGGAATGCCTACACGTTGGCCACTGGATATCACTCCTTATTTCATTTTGAATCGGTGGGATTACATCAACAGTTATTTTACATTCTTCACGGATCCAGAGCCATCCTTTCTAATCCAGCAAGAATTGATTTATGGTGGAAAAATTGAAACTGCAGCTTCCAATCAATCTAAAGTAGGCATTGAAGTTCAAGGATCAGGTATTGAGAGTAATTATTATCAAGCAGACTTTACACAATTAGACACTGCGGATGTAAGTCGATTTAGCAATTTTAGTTTAGCCGGAAAATTTGATTTCAACACCTTAAACCGAAAGCAATTTGCAAGTGCGGGTCATCAACTCACTGTTGAAGGAAGATGGGTGATTGGACATGAAGAATGGTATGCGGGGTCTACAGCTTTTGCAGACACCAGTTTAAGAAAAAACCACAGCTGGTTCTTGGCTCGTGTTCATTATGAAGGGTTTTTAGTTCAGAAAGGATTTTACAGACTAGGACTGCACGCAGAAGGAGTTTGGTCCACACAGTCCTTTTTCTCAAACTACACTGCCACAATTTTAAATACTCCTTCCTACGAACCCATCCCTGACATGAAAACGTTTTTTCTGGATAATTATAGATCATACCAATACGCTGCAGTAGGTTTGATCAATATTTTCACCATTAAAGATATAGTGGATTTCAGATTGGAAGCCTATTACTACCAACCTATCCGAAAACTTGTTGCCAACGAATTCAATCAGGCTAGTTACAACGGTTTATTTGTGAACCGATATTATGTGGCGTCCGTTTCAGTGATTTACAATAGTCCGATTGGTCCCTTACGCCTGACAGGAACCTACATGGATGGAAAAGAGCCGAGTCCTTGGAATGTCCAAGTGAGTTATGGTTTTGTGCTTTTCAACAAGAAAGCAATTCAATAAAATATTATTTTTGCCAAAAAAAATTAGAATGGGAATAATTATCAGTGGAATCCAGCAGATGGGAATTGGCGTTCCGAATGTAGAAGAGATTTGGAAGTTTTACCGAACCAATTTTGGTATCAATGTCAAAGTATTTGAAGATGAAGCGGAAGCCCCACTGATGACAAGATACACCGGAGGAGTAGTTCAAAACCGGACAGCTACCCTAGCTTTAAGTTTGGAAGGAGGCGGTGGAATGGAAATCTGGCAATACAAATCCAGAAATACGGAAAAAGCCAACTTTGCTATTCACCTTGGAGATTTAGGTTTGTATTCCTGTAGAATCAAATCAAAAAACGTAGCACAGTCTTATGAATTCCATAAGAAGAATGGAGTAAAAATTCTTGGTGAATTAGGAACCACACCCGCAGGCAAGCAGCATTATTTTGTTGAAGATCCAAATGGAAACATCTTTGACATCTGCGATTCTCAGGATTGGTTTGCCAACACGAAATTCCCGGGAGCTACAGGTGGAGTTGGAGGAAGCATGATTGGCGTTTCAGACATGGACAAATCCATTCAATTTTACAAGGAAATTTTAGAATACGATACAGTTGAATATGACGA
>JAGQYP010000040.1 GCA_020436025.1 Crocinitomicaceae bacterium | reverse complement strand
ACCTCCTGAACTGTCATACCTGAAAAAAAACGAAGTTCGATGATGTCTGCTTGTCTTTTGTCTACTTTTTCAAGCTCCTTTATGGCATCATCAATAACCAAAACATGTTCGTCGTTATTAACTGAAATGGCTCTACCTTCATCAAGATCCACTTTAATTTTGTCTCCTCCTCGCTTCACTCTTTTCTTTGACCTTGCATGATCCACTAAAATTCTTCTCATGGCTGTTGCACCAACCGCAAAAAAATGAGTTTTCCCTTTCCAATCCACACGTTTTTGATCGACCATTTTAAAATAAGCTTCATGAACTAGATCAGTAACATCGATGGTGTTGTTTGGATTTTCTCTGGAAACATAAACTTTGGCAATGGACTTTAATTGATCGTAAACCAATGGAAATAATCTATTCGCATCTTCGTGATCTGCGGGATTAAAATGGATTAGGGCTTCTGTAAAATCTTTCTTGCTAGAGGGGAGCATATTACGACTTTTTAGATAAACTCGAATTTAAGAATAAATATCCAATAATTCCTGAGGTAAAGGATGCGACGATGATGGCAAGTTTCGCATTTTCAATGTATTCGGCTCGAACGAAAGCGAGGTCGGTAACAAAAAGCGACATAGTGAATCCCATACCACCAAGAAACCCAATTCCAATAATTTGCCTCCAATTAATATCTTCCGGAAGCTTTCCAATTCCGAGCAGGGTAAAGAGTTTGGTAAATAGAAAAATACCCAGAGGTTTGCCAAGCATCAAGCCACAAATTATACCAATGGAGACAGGGCTAGACATGATCGTTCCAATATCCCCTTGAATGGCCACTCCTGCATTGGCAATGGCAAATAAGGGAAGAATCATGAATCCCACTAAAGGGTGCAATGTCTTTTCCTCGATCTGCGACATGTTTGTAGCATTTTTAGTTAGGATCGAAAGATTTTTCAGTTTGAATATGATGGTTTCAGACATGATATCCTCATCTTTTTTAGGATGATTTTTAATATCGTCCAGAATACCTTTTGCTTGGTCCACATAATCATCATGTTTGATTCCTTGTCGCGAAGGTATCGTAAAAGCAACTAGAACTCCTGCGATGGTAGAATGTACGCCTGAGCTTAGGAAAGCCATCCATACGATGACGATTCCAATTCCATAGTACCAAAGCTTATTTCTTACTCCAAAACGATTCATTCCAAACAGAATGCCTAATCCAATCAATGCGATCAGCAAATCAATAAATTCAATACTAGGGGTGTAGAATGCTGCAATTACAATGATGGCTCCTAAATCATCTCCAATTGCTAAGGCCGTTAAAAATACTTTTAGTGCAATAGGTACACGATTGCCTAAAAGAGACAAAATAGCTAAAGAAAAAGCAATATCAGTGGCCATAGGAACTCCCCATCCATGTGCGGTTTCTTGACCCAAATTTATGACGAAATAAATGAGTGCTGGAAAAATCATTCCCCCAAGTGCAGCGCCCATCGGTAGAATCGCTTTATCAGAGCTTGAAAGTTCTCCATACAGAATTTCCCTTTTAATTTCTAGACCTGTAAAAAAGAAGAAAATCGCCATCAGAAATTCATTGATAACCTGATGAAAACTGATTTTGTAATCGGTTCCAGATATTCCATGAAATTCAATTACTGGACGATGCCAGAATTCGTGGTAAGACTCGTGTCCTAAATTAGCCCATACCAAAGCTGAAATTGCACATAAAAATAAAATGATACCACCAAAAATGGGAGAAAAAATGAAGCTTTTATGATTTGAGGATTGACTCATGCTTCAAGAATTTTTACAATTAATATGGAATAATTATCCTTTGATTTCAACTCACAGACTTTTTCGATGTTATTTTTTAGTATTTCAGACCCATCCAATTCATGAAGAATTTCTAAAAGCTCTTTCTTCTTAAATGCCTCTTTAATTCCATCCGTTAAAAGAACAAAATAGTCATTTACCTTTATATCTGATAAAACAAAGTGCTCAGGTTGAGCTGGTTTATGAGTTCCTTTAACGGCCCTCAAAATATAATGCTTGTATGGAAACTCATCTAATTTCTCCCTGTTCGTTTCTGGTTGATTCTTTAACTCCTGATACAAGGTGTGGTCAATGGATTCAAAGATGATTTTCTTATCTCGTATCTGATAAATTTTACTATCTCCAACCCAAAAACCCATGGCTTTTTTTCTGCCAAATTCGAGACAAGCAACGGTACTTGCCATACCTAATGAACTAGGGTGTTCCTCAATATATTCTGTAAGTCTTTCTTCGGCAAATCTTAGGCTTTTAGTCAAATAACTTTTAATCTGAAAAGGAATTGGATTTTTTCTATTGAGATAAAAATTAATGGACTCTGCTACAATTTTTGAGGCTATTTCACCTTGGTGGTTTCCTCCTACGCCATCGCAAACAACAAACACCCTGGAATCTGATGCAGGATCGGAAGGGAGAATAAAATCTTCGTTCTGTTCCCTTTTTCCTTTATTGCTAATTGCAATTTGTAATTGGGGGTAGAGTGCCATTTAATTATTTTCCTTCTACTGGGCGAATTGGATATTTATTCAAAATACGCTTGACGATGAGATGGACGCTTTCATCAGTACGATTGTTATTTTCACTAACATTTCCGATTGCAGCACCATGCCATACTTGTTTTTTGGAAGATTCCTCAAACATGTCAATGATTAAAGTTCCAACTAAATAGGTATATTCCTGATAAGTAGTTACTCCATAACCAAATGGGGAATAATAGCCTCCCATATATGTTGTATAAGCGTGAGTCCCTTTTCTTTCTTCAATGATGACATTGACATTTAACATCAAATCTGGGGTGTTAGAAATTGTGTATCCTCTCGCATTCATTTCCGTGTGTAGGGCCTTTAAAATCCTTTCTTTATCAATTCCATTGACATAGCGGTTATTCGCTTCATTCCATTCCATTAAGTTATAAGTCTTGTATGGAGAAAAATCTTGGCTATCGCTATAATCAGCGATATACTGCACTGTTTGACAAGAAGTGAGAATTATAACGCTCAATATGAATAAGATGCGAATTTTTAATGTCATTTTTTTTCGATTTAATTTAAGAAATATCGTATGCACTGATATAACTTGGATTTTGATTATAAATATCGGGATTCAAATTGTGTTTCACAATGATATTGGCTTCCTCTTGTTTTGAAAATCGGGAGAGAATTCCATTTTTCAGAAAAGGTTTTATGGATGATACGATTTCACATTGACTATCAGCCCAGATAAAAATGATTTTCTCATCATTCTGATTCAACACGGATTCAAAGAATTTATTGATCAAATGAGGTTGTTGGCATATTAATCCTTCCATTCCTAAAAAAGACATGATTCGGTTGGGGAAAAAGCGACTCAATAAAGGTAATTTACCTAGTATTTTCATTTTTAATTCCCCATTATTTCCAGGCAATGATTTTATTTCCCAATCTGTTGGATAAAAGGTGGCAGCTAAAATCATTTTTCCATTTTCTAAATAAGCAAAAACTTTTCCTTTATCAGTATTTACAGGATGAAAAAAATTATACTTCTGATATTGATGTTTTAGTTGAAGTTTGTAATCGTCTAATTCCGATCCCGTTAATTCTTTAATTTCCATTCTTCTTTTTGGGTTCAGCCTTGAAAAACTGGTTGTACTGAATTTCCCAATTTTCTGAAAGCCAAAAGTTTCACCCATGCTTAGGCTCTTCCAGTTTTGTTGATCTACAAAAGCATAGTAACAATACTTGTCGTTTTTCTCATAGATATCTTTGTCCAGAAGTTGGTTGAAAAGGGTTCTAATTTTAGACTTTTTATTCGAATTAGAATCGGATCTTTTTTTGGTTTGTTGAAATCCTGGATCAAATGCAAAATAGCGAATGTAATTTTCAGATACGCCTGAATTTAAGCGATTGCAGAAAGTAATATTCCCCAATACTTTCCCGCGGACTTCCAAATAATAGAAAAGTGGATGATCTAGAGATTTAAGTCTTTCTCGAGCACTAATTAATCTGTATTTGGCCCCTCGACTACCTAAAAATGAACGGTCAATTAGTTTTTCAATGCCTGTTGTAGAAGATTTTGCTGATTTCAACCAATCATTTTTCATCGTAGGTCTATTAAAGATTAGTTGATTTCAATTACGATTTCATGATGCTCTTTTCGAATCTTAGCAAGTTGTGAATTTCGGTCATCTTCAGATCTAAAACCTATTGGGCACACCAAAACAGAAGACAAGTCTAATTTATCCAACCCTAAAATTTCATCGTACTTTTTCGCATCAAATCCTTCCATGGGACAAGCATCAATCTGTTCAACTGCACAGGCCGTCATTAAGTTTCCTAAGGCAATGTATGCTTGTTTGCGTGCCCAGTTTTGATAGTCATCTTTGGACCAATCCACAATTTTCATAAGCATTTTCTTGAAAGAATCATAGCGTGGAGTTTTTGCATCTTCGTTTCTTTTTGATGCTGTCCTGTTGATAAACTGATCCACATCTTCTTCTGTAAATCTATTTTCTATACAGATTACGATTAAATCTGAAGCATCTGTCACTTGTCTTTGATTCCACGAGGCACTCACCAATTCTTCTCTAATTTCAGGGTTCACAATTCTCAGAAATTTTAATGGTTGAAGCCCGTAAGAGGTTGGAGTTAAATTCAACACTTGCAGTATACCATCCACTTGAATTGGAGTCAGTTTTTTATTTGGATCAAATTTTTTAGTAGCATATCTCCACTTCAGGGATTCGACAATTTTCATCTGTTTATTTTTTGATAAATTTACTATATATCTTGCGTTTTCATATATACACAAATTCATTATATTTGTTTTCTTTTCACGGCACCGACCGCTAATAAATGCTATAATGGGAAACGAAATCGTTAGATATTCAGATAAAGACCTTCAGGAGTTCAAGGAGATTATCAATAAGAAATTGGAAGAGGCAAAACAAGATTATGAACTTTTAAAATCTTCTTTGTCGCATAGTGATGATCATGGAACTGACGATACTGGAAGAACGTTTAACATGATGGAAGATGGATCCGAAACCTTATCTAGAGAAGAAATTGCGCAGCTCGGTGCAAGACAAGAAAAATTCATCAGAAATCTAGAGCAAGCTTTGGTTCGAATTGAGAACAAAACTTACGGAATTTGTAGAGCAACAGGGAAATTAATCCAAAAGGAAAGATTGAAACTAGTGCCACACGCTACATTAAGCATCGAAGCAAAGAATGCGCAAAACCCCAACAGTTAAGCTTTGGCAAAAAAAATAATCTTTATCATTCTCTTGATCTTAACTGTGGATCAAGTAGTTAAGATATGGGTAAAAACGCAAATGGCTCCCACGCCTGGCCAAGTTGTTTTTCATCAGCTTGAACCTGATGAGGATGGAGTGATTGCCTACAACCCGAATCATAAGCCCGAAGAATATAAACTAATACCTGGCTTTTTCGAGATGACCTACACCGAAAATCAAGGAATGGCGTTTGGAACAAAAATTTCGAATGCTTGGTGGGGGAAGTTGTTTTTAAGTGTTTTTAGATTGCTTGCGATTATTGGTATTGGCTATTATCTCTACACTTTGATTCGGGAACAGAAAGGGTTTGGTTTTATTTTATCGATCGGACTGATCTTTGCCGGAGCTTTTGGAAATTTGATCGATTCCATGTTATATGATTTTATTTTCCCATTGGAACCACAATATACGTTTAACTATACCTGCTCAGATTTCACGAATGAATGTTTGAGACCTTCAGGATTTTTATTTGGCAACGTTGTAGACATGTTCCATTTTACTGTAGAATGGCCAAGTTGGTGGCCGGGATGGCTTCGCATTGGGGATTCGGAAAGAGTTTTTCCAGCGATTTTTAATGTTGCCGACATTTCCATAACTTTTGGTGTGGGAATGATCATTTTGCGTTACAGATCCATCTTTGGGAAGAAAAAGGAGTCCGTTGAAGAGGAAACTCCAACAACAGAAGTTACGGAGTAAGGTCTACTCCTGATGATCTTTCATTAACTTTGCAATAAAACACTTTGGATCAAAATTTAAGACCCATAACGGATTGGTTACCCATAACTCAAAAGGAAGTTGAGAAAAGAGGCTGGGAACAACTGGATGTCATTATTGTTTCCGGTGACGCCTATGTGGATCATCCAGCCTTTGGAACGGCAGTTATCGGTCGAATTATTGAAGACGAAGGATTCAAAGTGGGAATCATTCCCCAACCAAATTGGAGGGATGATTTAAGAGATTTTAAAAAATTTGGAAAGCCGAAATATTTTTTCGGTGTCACTTCAGGATGTATGGATTCCATGGTGAATCACTACACAGCTGGGAAAAAAATAAGATCGGAAGATGCTTACACTCCTGGAGGATTAAGTGGTTTTCGACCAGATTATGCAACTTCAGAATACACTAAAATTTTAAAGGAATTATATCCTGATGTACCCGTTGTCATAGGAGGTATTGAGGCTAGTTTGAGAAGAGTAACTCATTATGATTATTGGTCTGATCAATTGATGCCTACTATTCTGGAAACTTCTGGAGCCGACATGCTTGTATATGGTATGGGAGATCAACCCTTGAGGGATTTACTTCGACTATTGGCAAAGGGGGTTCCATTTGATAATTTGCGAACTTTATATCAAACTGCCTTCATGGTAGCTCCAAATGAAGCATTGCCCAAGAATAAAAACTGGGAAGATGTGGAATTGAATTCTCATGAGGATTGTTTGAAGGATAAAATTAAGTATGCAGCCAATTTCAAAAGGGTTGAAGTAGAATCAAACAAATGGATGGCTGATAGAATACTTCAGAAAGTAGGGGAAAAGACTTTGGTCATCAATCCGCCCTACAAAACCATGACCGAGAAAGAGATCGATCAATCATTTGACTTACCATATACGAGATTGCCGCATCCGAAATACAAAAAAAGAGGAACAATCCCTGCTTACGAGATGATTAAATTTTCAATTAATATGCATCGGGGTTGTTTTGGAGGTTGTAGCTTTTGTACGATTTCAGCGCATCAAGGAAAGTTCATTGCAAGTAGAAGTGAAACGTCCATATTGAAGGAAGTAGACGAGGTGGTTAAACATCCTGAATTTAAAGGATATATATCGGATCTTGGCGGTCCTTCAGCCAACATGTATAAAATGAAGGGGAAAGATGAGTCCATTTGCGCGAAATGCTCAGCTCCCTCTTGTATTCATCCTGTTGTGTGCAATAATTTAGATACTAGTCACAAACCTTTGACAGAAATCTATAGAAAAGTTGACCAAAATCCTGAAGTGAAAAAAGCATTTGTTGGATCAGGGATTCGATACGATCTTTTGGTGGAAGATTATAATAAGAACGACAACGAAGACAATAATAAGACTGAGTATATGGAGGAGTTGATTCAAAATCATATCTCTGGAAGATTGAAAGTGGCTCCGGAACATACCTCCGACGCTACATTAAGAATCATGAGAAAACCTTCGTTTAAATTTTTCCATCAGTTTAAGAAGAAGTACGATCAGATCAATGATAAACTTGGAATGAGTCAGCCTTTAATTCCCTATTTCATTTCTTCACATCCTGGATGTAAAGAAGAAGACATGGCCGATCTTGCGGCGGAAACAAAAGACATGGGATTTCGATTGGAACAAGTTCAGGATTTTACTCCTACTCCAATGACCGTGGCTACAGTTATTTATTATTCAGGTGTTCATCCATACACGTTAAGACCTGTTTATGCAGTAACAACTAAGGAAGAGAAACAGAATCAGAATCGTTTTTTCTTTTGGTATAAGAAAGAAAATCGGAGCTGGATCAAGGATAAATTGCTTAAAGCAAACAGAAAAGATCTTTTGGATAGGTTGTCTTAAGTTTCAGACTTCAGTAGAGATTTAGAAACGACAAATAAAAAAGGGCTACAATTGTAGCCCTTAATTTTTTATCTAATGATGGTCAAGTGTCCATATCTTTCTACTTTACTATCATCCCTCAAGCGTTTCGTTGTGATTTTCCACACATAAACACCATCCGGCACAAGCTGTCCAAGATAAGTTCCATCCCATCCAACTTCAGAATTTCTTGATTCCCACATAACTTCTCCCCATCTGTTGTAAACAGTTACAGAGAAACTGTAAGGATCAAATCCATATCCATGAATTTGCCATGTTTGGTTGTATTCATCTCCATCAGGAGTAAATGTATTTGGAATAAAGAATTGTACTTCTTGTTCAACTGTTATAATAATCATTGTTGAATCCGTACAACCATGATCGTTAACAACAACTAATGTCACTGGATACATTCCTTCTTCAGAATCTGGGAAAGTAAACACAGGATTCTCCATATTTGAAGTTCCAAGTCCACCGAAGTTCCAGAAGCTAATCGAATCACCATCTGAAGTGTTGGTAAAGGTTACCGTAGTTTCTTCAGTAGTAGTCACTTGAGGTGAAGGAATAAATGACGCAGTTGGGTAATCCCATGCACATACATATTGCATATAGGTAGTATCCACTAAACAACCATCATTTGTTTGGACTTGTAGAGTAACATCAAAGCATCCTGGAGAATCATAAGTATTTGTTGCCGCCATATTCTGACCAAATCCTGTGGTATTTCCGTCTCCAAAAATCCAATTGTAAGTGGCAGCGTTATTCACGTTTGCGTTAAACTGACTTGTGATTGGAGCACATCCTTCTAGATTAGTCCCCGTAAAGTTCACTTGAGGTAAAGTATACCAAGTCACAGTAAAGTTATCTGTATAAGCAGGGGTCCCACAATCATCTGTAATAGTTAATGTGTAAGTAACCGAACCTGTACCAGGTGTAACAGTAATATTCGAACCTGTGTAAGTAGATCCATCACTTCCTACCCAATTATAAGTATAACCAGTTCCTGAACCTCCCGAAGCAGTTACAATTTGATTGAAATCATCTCCAGGACAAACAGACCCATCCACTAAAGCAGTTGCACTTAATGGAGGATTCAATTGTACAAGTACAGAATCCGTTGGAGAAGTACATCCATTTGCATCAGTGGCAAATACAGAATACCATGTGTCAACCATTGGCGAAACAGAATGAGGTCCATTTCCTGCAAGACCATTGTTCCATGTCAAAGTATATGGAGCAGTTCCACCTCCACCAGTTGCAGAAACTGTAGCAGCATCAGTCAAACAAATAGTAGATCCTGACCCCATTGTAATTGTTACTGGAGTTGGTTCGTTAATTGTAAATGAAGTATCTACAGAACAACCTCCTTGATCAACAATCTGCAATTGGTAGTTTCCAGCACTTAAAATTGTTACATCTGCTGTATTCACTACGTTTAAGTCTTGCTCAACAGTACTATTATCCGAAAGATCGATCCAATCCAAAGTATATGGACCAGTAGATCCAGTAATAACTACTGTAGCAGTACCATCTGCATATCCACCACAAGTAGCATCTGTTGAAGATAAACTAGCAACGTATGGTTGCAGTAGAACAGACACAGTGTCTAAGTATGCTGGTGTGGTACAATCATCTGTTAATGTCAGATAATAATAGGTAATTTGAGCTGTTGGAGTAACGGTGAAAGATGTACCTGAATAAGTATTTCCTTCAGAATCCACCCAGCTGTAATTGTATCCAGTTCCAGACCCTCCTGAAGCAGCTGCTGTAATAGTACTTGAAGAACCAGGACAAATTGAATCGTTAGGAGAAAGTACGGCAGCAAGAGGAGGATTCAATGTAATGCATACCGAGTCTGCTGCGGTTACACATCCGTTATCATCTGTAACAGTTACAACATAACAAGTATCCTGAGTAGGAGTAACTACATGAGAATTCGCATTAGCTAATCCTTGATTCCAGTTATACGTATAGCCTGGAGAACCACCTGCTGGATAAACTTCAACAGTTACGTCATCCCCAATACAAATAGTTGAATCTGCGGAAACTGTCATCGTTAATGCTGTTGGCTCACCAACATAAATAGAATCTGTTTGTGAACAAGCATTCATATCTGTAGTGGTACAGTAATACCAACCTGCAGCAACGTTTGTCAAAGTATCGAAATCAGCATTATTGGTTGTTTGAAGAATGTTTCCACCCGCATCAGTCCATTCGAAAGTCCAAGGACCATCTTGTCCAATACCTTCAGCATAAATGATTCCGTCAGTACCTGCGTTACATTGAACAGAATCCATTAATAAATCTGGCGGACCACACACAGGGTTATCAACTACAATTGTAATTTGCGCTGAATCAACACAACCAGTTGTGTTGTCAGTTACTGTAACAGTATAAGTCGTCGTTGTACATGGATCAACTTCTACAGAATCTGGTTGGATAATGTTAGTTGCTCCTGGGTTGTAAGAGAATGTATAGTTCGATGGATCAGGATCACCAGCACAATAACCAAATCTTGTAACGGGTCTCCTCATTATCGGACCATAATTAGTTGCATTTCCACAAGCAACTTGAGAATCACTATAGTAATAACATGTCGAATTAAAAGTAGTGGTAGTGTATGGAGTCGACCAGTTGTCGGTATATGATGTCGACAAATTATCATAACAAATCTCTACAATGATATTGGAAATACCATCCCAGTCATACCCTTGCGTAAATTGATGAGTATTCCAACCTAGTGCAACTGTAATGTTTGTAGGACCAAATACCTGAGTAAGGTTTGCAGTTGGTTCCCAAGCATCCAATGAAGTTAGAGGCGTACATCCAATCCAAATTTGATAAGAATTAAATGTTGAAGTTGCTCCATTGTTTAAGACTGCTTCCCAAGAGATTTCAGAAATTTTCCCACCTAGGAATCCCATTGCATTTAATTCAGCTGCAGTAAACAAGAATTGGTGTCTTGCATTACGGTACCAGTTTCCATAAGGCGCTGGCCAGTTCGTACCTGTATTTTGACCTGTAATGTTTCCAGCCCCCACATCAGCATCTGAAGTCACACCACAAGTTAGAGGTGAGGCTTGACAGAATGCAGGAATAGAAGAGTTTAAGTTTACTTCAATATCCGTGATATCTCCACAATCAATCGTATCATTTTGAGTAAATAGATCGAAATCCGGAGTAAATCCTGGGTTTACCACAACTTGAGCTGTGTCATAATCTACACATCCTTGCGGAGAAGTAATTTGAACAACTAAGTCATAAGTTCCTGGAGCATCTGGAATATAATTTGGGTTCTGAGCGTTCGGGTTATCAAATGAACCATCCGTAGTTGTCCATGCAAAAGTATATCCTGCCGGAGGGTTGATCGTTGTTGTTAAACCAATGGTATCAGCTAAACAAGTAACACCTCCAGTTTGAGCTAAAGAGAATGTATAGTCCGGTACAACAGTTACCACAACTGTATCTGTTTGAGTACAACCTGCTGGTAAGTTACCTGTCACTAAATAGGTTGTCGTAATTGCAGGGGTTGCAATTGGATTGGCACATGGATTACAGGAGAAGTTAGATCCTACAGTAATAGGGTCTCCAGTAATTACAGACCAAGTAAATGTTGGTCCTCCCGATGCCGTTAATTGCGCACCTTGGCTATTACAGATTATTTGATCTGGACCAGCAACTACGGCATCATAAATATCAATATCTACTACTAAGTTGTAAGGGATTGAAGTAATTGGACAGTTGTCATCCGTAAATTGCAAAGGAAGACCAACATAAGCAGGAGAACCTGCAGGTGGAGTCCAACAAATCGTAAATGTTGCAGGATTAAATCCTGACTTCGAATAAGTCCATCCTGGCATGATTACACTAAATCCATTTGTGTCTAAGGTAACAGTATCTCCTGCATCAGGATCAGACAATGTTACATCAAAACAGAAGTTCTGTCCTTCACAAATTTGAATGGACGACGAGTCTGGTGATGTTCCGGTAGCCGACTGAAAATTTGTAATACCTCCTCCCGGATCATCGTTTACAGGTGGCTCGTTATTACAAGTCAAAACAACCAGCTGAATGTCACGCATTACTGTACTCATCACGTTTCCATTTGCGTCGTATTCCACAATGGCAACAGTTACAATAAAATTACCATTGGTGTTTGGAGTCACGTTCATGATTCCAGTTACTGGATCAATGGTAATACCATTAATGGGCTGGGCGGATGAATAACCTCCAGCATACACCAAAGGTAAGGCACCATTTTCCATGGCGGCGATAAATTGATAGGAAACCGAGTCTCCATCTGGCTCAGTTACACCAAAAAAGTCCATCGAGTAAGATTGACCATTACATACGTAAGGAATTGGCTGACCAGTAAATTGTGGAGAGCTATTGTCTGGGTAGTTCAAGTTATCAAATGTAGCCATGATAAATACATCATCTGATGTAGAAGTTGGCACGTTAACCGTTACGTTACGACAACAAGTATACCATGACACCGTCCAATCTACACAGTTGGCAGGTAGTGTCACTGTATCTTGGTAAACATATAACTGCATTCCTGGTAATGTTCCCCCATTACAAGTTGAGTTGGGCAATTGAGCCGCACACAACTGAGAAATATCAGTGAAGTTATCTCCTGTAAGTGGGTTTGGAATAACAGGTAGTGAAACAGTAAAAGATTGAGCACATGTAGCTGACTCAATGGTTACTGAGCTTGTTGTCGACATGGTGATTCCATCACAGTCTCTAAATAAGCTAAGCGTAATAATGTATTGGTTGTTACCTAAGGCTGTAAATGTGATGTCTCCTCCAGAAATGTGAGAAGAAAATCCATTGTAGGCGAAAGTCAATACAAAGGCGAATAATAATCCTAATTTTTTCATATCTAACAGTAAACTTTGTTTTGGGTTTTTTCGGACCCAATTAAAAGATTGACGCGAACTTAATCGTATGAGTTGCCAATCGACATCATAAAAGCGATAAAAAATTTCAAAAACCGTAATATTTAACCATAACAAACAGGATTGTTAAAAAAATAACAATATTATGCTTTAAATAGTTCCATTACATCAATTCTGGATCTAAGTCGATGTTCCTTCAATTGAATGAAAAAATTATCGGGATATTGAAGTATATTTATATCCACAAGTGAATTCCAGACAAATGAGCATTTCGAGTATTGAGATCCGACAAATTCAAAAATCAGATGACCCTAAAATTAAGGAAATTATTCTTAATTCCCTAGAAGAATATGGAGCAAATCGCGAAGGTTTTGCGGCGAAAGATCCTGAGTTAGAATCTTTAACGGATTTTTATCATAAAATCGGAGGCATTTATTTCATTGCCACAGAAAAAGGAGAATTAATTGGGGGAGCAGGAATCGCCCCATTAAAAGGAGATGCATCTGTTTGGGAACTTCAAAAAATGTATCTAAAGCGATCGGCAAGAGGGAAGGGAGTAGGTAAAAAACTAATTGAATCGTGTATTCAAAATGCCATGAGTAGAAAATTGGATTTTCTGTACATCGAAACATTAGATTCGATGAAAGAAGCCAATGCTATGTATCAAAAATATGGTTTTAAAAAGATCGATTCGCCGATTGGAAATACGGGTCACTTTGGGTGTGACAGATATTATTTACTGAATATAAATGGATAAGGTAAACATCAGAAAAAAATATCAGTTTAAGCGACAAGAGGTTCTTCATTCAGATCAATTGTCTCAAAAGATAGTTGAAAATCTTCTCGAAAAATTCAATTTTGAAGACCAAACAATAAGTGTTTTTCTTCCTATTCAGAAGTTTAATGAGGTTGATACTTGGCCGTTGATAGAACATTCTGAGAGTTCGAAACTCAATTTTTGCATTCCTAAAATGTATCCTGAAAGTAAAGAGTTAAAACACTTTATGTTTACTTCAAAGGATCATTTAAAATTAAATAGTTGGGGAATCATGGAACCTATTGAAGGTGAAAATATAAAACCGACTGAAATTGATATGGTCATTGTCCCATTATTAGCTTTTGATAAAAAGGGTAACAGACTGGGATATGGTGGAGGATTTTATGATAGGTTTTTAAGCCAATGCAGACCTGATGTAATGAAAATAGGGCTAAGTTTTTTCTCTCCTGAAGAGGAGGATTTACCGAACGAAGACACTGATATTCCGTTGAATTTTTGCGTGACTCCATCCAAGATTTATGAATTTTAAAGATCGAAAATATCAGGGATTATTTCATTTGGGAGCTATTTTTCTAATTCCCATTTGCATTGTATCTGTCGGTCTCACCGGCAATTATTTCCTTTTGCTTCCGTTGATTATTATTGTTGTCATTCTTGGAATTAATTTTGTAAGAAAACCCAATAAATGAGAAGTGTAAAGATTTTCTTTGGATTGGTGACTTTATTATTAGTCATGGGGATGTCTACCAGACCAAAGGAAAAGGCTTTTCAACAACATTTTTTCGCTATTGGGATTATTGCCAATGCCTCGGGTAATGAAGCGATGTTGACTTTTGCAGTGGTTACTTTGTTTAACGGACAACTTAGTGCAGCTCAGCCGATTAACAGAGAAACATTTATTCGAATGGCTTGCGGTGACTGGCCCTCCAAGGCAAATCCAGAAAGAGAAGATTTATTTGTAAAGAATGGAGTAGATCTCTGTGGTCGATATGTGGATACTATTACTCAAAAAAAGGTTTATCTCTGCGACCCACTTGACAGTCTTTGGAAAGTGAGATTCAATGAACATCCATTTGTTTTTGATGACTCTGGATGGAGTAAAGGCAAATACAAACCCAACAAGGCGCAAATGAAATTTCTATATGAGCAATACGAGGTTTCAAATATCAACTTAGATTATTTTATCGGAGACTTTATGTGGAAATTACTTAGGGATGTACAAGATTCTACTTGGGTCATGAATTACAAAAGTCTGGAAGATATTTAAGTCAATCAATTTCAGATTCTTATATTTGAGCGTAACCGGAATTATTGCTCATGAAAGATCTCTACGCGTTATACAAATACGAAATAGCTGAAAATAAAGACAATACAATTGATTTTGTGCTGATGTATAATGGAGTGAAAATCAAAACGATTCACAATCTTACTCCAATTACAGAGGCAAATATTTCAAATTACATCAAAGAGGATGTACTTAATTTTGATCAAGCAATTTTTCTTGATGCCAGAGTTTTCAACGATTTCAATGAGATCAACAATCGTAAAATACAAATCGAAAATTCGGTATTTATCTGCAATGATGGTATCGATTTACATGGACATCAGTTCAATGATGAAGTGATATTTCAGGATTGTATTTTTGTAGATGGAGAAGGGATTAATTTTACGAACAGCGTCTTTGAAAAGGGACTGGTTTTAGAAAATTGCAAGTTCTACGTATTGGACATTGCATTCAATGATTCGATCATCAAGCAGGAATTTTTATTTAAGAAGAATGAGTTTTATGGAAAATCACTTCAATTTTTAAATACTGAAATTTTCTCCAAAAGATTTATACTTTCCGACTCTGTATTCAATTGCGAAGAATTCAATTTCGCCTTCTCGAAATTCCATGATTCCAAGATTAACTTCTCGAAAAATCACTATGAATGTAAAAGGTTGGGATTTAGAAGAGTGGATTTCGAACATTCTACCATCGACTTGAAGCGCTCCGAATTTGAAGATACAGATATCAATTTTAACGAGACCATCATGAAGGAGGGGAAAATCAACATGAAATTTTCTACTTTCGACAATTCAAAAGTCTTTTTTAAGAATGCTGATTTAGGCTCTTCTGAATTAACATTTTCCTCCATCTACTATAATTCAGGTGAGTTTAATTTTGAACAGACCAAAGCGGGAAGTATTTTATTTGACAGATCGGAATTGAACGGCTACATCGATCTTAGAGTATTGGAAGTAGATCATATTGATTTATCAAACACAATCATTCGGGATGTCGTTGACCTGGATGCTGGTTTTTATGAAGTGAAGATCAATTCTATGCTTTTTACTGGTACACGTCTGTTGGGACGATTTATCATGGATTGGAAAAAGAACCATGTACATTCTTTTATCATGGCTCAAAAAGACACTTCCATTCAGGAAAAAGCAGATCAATTTAATTTGTTGAAAGAAAACTTCAGAACCAACGGGCAATATAATGATGAAGACAGGGCTTACGTAAGTTTTAAGAGACTTGAACTCAATGCCGAAATTGCAAGAATTCCAAAGTATGGTTGGTTTAAAGGAACATGGACTTCAGTGGCAGCAACCTTGCAAAAAATAGTTTATGATGGAATGGGTTTATATGGAACAGATCCACTTCGAGTTTTAATTTCCATGTTTGTAGTTTACTTTGGTTTTACCTTAGGTTATTATGCATTGGAGATTTCTCAAATGGGAGATCTAATCAACTCAGTTGGGGTGGTTGACGGACCTAATGACTGGCAAAAAGCCATGTATCACTCGGCAATTACTTTCTTGACCATAGGGTATGGTGATTTCTATCCAACAGGAATTTGCAGGGGATTATCCATTGCTGAGGGTTGGGCCGGATTGTTTATGATGGCCTATTTTACAGTAGCTTTTGTGCGAAAGATCTTAAGATAATTACTTATAGAAATTCATCTCATCGATGTACTTATGCACGGGTTCCGTTAAAAGATATCGAACATCTTTCCCGTCTTTTATGGCTTGTCTAATGAAACTGGAAGAAACTTTCATCACAGGCGCATCACACATGTGTACGTTGGGAAGATCTTTGAAATTATTTTTCTCCAGCAGTCCGTTTTCATTTATTTCCTGTTCCTCTTGAAGAGTGAGTACTCTTGGATACACATATAAATTGTGATTCTCAAGAATAACCTCATGATTTTTCCATTTGTGTAATGTCCTCAAATTGTCTTCTCCCATGATTAGAGAAAATTCATATTGCGGATATTTTTCTCGCAAATAAACCAGTGTGTTTATGGTATAAGAAGGTTTCGGTAAATTGAATTCTATATCGGATACTCGAAGTTTATCATTTCCTTCAATTCCTTCTCGAACTACTGCCAAACGATGATAATCTGTAAGAAGAGAGTTTTTATTTTTAAGCGGATTTTGAGGGGATACCACCAACCAAACTTGATCTAGGTCTGTGTAATCTGCCATGTAGTTGGCAATGACCAAGTGACCTACATGAATAGGGTTAAATGTACCAAAGTAAAGTCCTATTTTCATTCTTCATTTAAAAAATTAGAAACCAGTTCTTCCGCTTCTTTAAACGCGTCTTCCAGCTTATTGTTCACTAGTATCACATCAAAATCATGAGCTTTGGCAATTTCTCTTTTGGCCTTTGCCATTCTCTGTTTAATCTTTTCGTCTGATTCAGTAGCTCTCGATCTCAATCGTTGTTCTAAGACATCCAATGATGGGGGCTGAACAAAAATCGCCAATGCATCCTCGCCGAAAAATTTCTTTAGATTCAATCCACCAATCACATCCACATCAAAAACAACCGCTTTACCATCGTCCCAAATTCGCATGATTTCTTCTTTCAAAGTGCCATAATAATGGTTCGAATAAACCTCCTCCCATTCTACGAACTTATCGTGATCAATATACTCCTTAAATTTTTGAAGTCCGATGAAGTGATAATCCACTCCGTCTTTTTCATTTTCTCTTGGTTTTCGGGAACATGCCGATATAGAAAAGGCTAATTGATCGAATTTTTCAAGTAAATGATGTACAATTGTTGTTTTTCCTGCTCCCGATGGCGCTGAAAATATGACGCACTTTCCTTTCTTCAAACTACAATATATTTAAAACCTGTTCTTTGATTTTTTCCAATTCGTCCTTCATTTGAACTACAATCTTTTGCAATTCTGAATTGTAAGATTTGGAGCCAAGTGTATTTATTTCTCGACCTATTTCTTGGCTAATAAATCCGAGTTTTTTTCCATTGGAGATATTTACAGTTAAGTTTTCATCAAAATAATCCAAATGATTTGCAAGCCTCACTTTTTCTTCTGAAACATCTAATTTCTCGATATAATAGATCAATTCTTGTTCAAATCTATTTTCATCTGCTTCTCCAGAGAAATTTTCCTGTAATGCTTTTCGCATTTTTTCCCTGATTCCTTCAATTCGTGCATTTTCGTGTGGATCCACCTGACCTAAAAGATCTCTAATATTTCGGATTCTGAGCTTGAGATCATCTTCCAAAGACTTTCCTTCATCAATTCTAAACTGGTCCAGATTATCTACAGCTTGTTCAATCAAATTCATGATACTGGTCCATTCTTCATCTTCCAAGTCATCTGCTGACGAAACAAACACATCAGGCATTCTCATGATCATTCCAACATAGTCAACATCCTTTTGACCAATGGTTGACTCATTTAGAGATTTGATTTCTTCAAAATAAGCTTTGGCAAGATCTTGATTGATTTCATTTTTTAGATTTCCCCCTACTTTCTCTACTTGGATATTGAGTTCCACCTTGCCACGTTCAACTTTATTGGAAACCAGTTTACGTGCATCAATTTCCTTTTCCTTGTACACCGATTGAGAGCGCACAAAAAGATCCAGGTTTTTAGAATTTAAGGATTTAATTTCGACCGTAATTTTTTTGTCTTTGTAAGCTCCAGAAGCTTTACCGTAACCGGTCATTGATTTAATCATAGAAAATGCTTTTGGGCAAAAATAGGAATATCATTCCATTAATAAAAACTAGCCTTTTTTGGTTTTCAAACTGATTAAAAATACTCCTGCTAGAATAGCGATTGTACACAAAACTTTAGTGAATGTAATGGAGTTGGTATAATCTTCCATTCCCCACCAGCTAAACAGAAATAAAAATAAGGTTGCAAGTACAGGTTGTAGATAAATATAGCTTGATGAAATGGCCGGGGAAACCCTTTTTAAAGCATAAATATTCAATAAATAGGCTAAGAAAGTAACTGCAATGATGACGAAGGTTATCCTCCACCAAATTTCAGTCGGGAAATCCCATTTCACATAGGACATTTCTTTAAATGTGAGTGGAAATAATGAAACATAAATCAATCCAAAGGTAAAAACCCAGGTTATGACTGTTAGGGGCTTATATTTTTTCATTAACGGTTTGGCTAAAACAAGATACAAAGCGTAGGATGCGGCATTAATAAAGATGAATATATCTCCCGAAACACTATCTCCAGAAATGGATTCAGTAGAATTATTCATGATGAATAAAATAGCTCCAGTTCCTCCAACAAGAATTCCAAGCGCTCTGTTCCAAGTCACTTTTTCTTTCAAAATAAACAAAGCTAAAATGACGGTAATGATAGGATTGGTCGACATAATAATGGCCGAGTTAATGGAAGAAGTTAATTGCAAACCATTGAAAAAGAACAATTGATTGACGGCTACCCCAAACAAACCACATGTAGCCAGCAGTAACATGTCTTTTTTGGCGATTTTTTCATACCGAAAAGCAAAAAGTATCCAGAATAATGTGGCTGCTCCAACTACTCTTAAAAAAATCATGGCATTGGCCTCCACATAGGTGGGCATGATTTTCTTAGCAATCACATAGTTTGCACCATAAATGAGGTTTACAGCAAAAAGGGCAAAATGTGCTTTAAGAATTTCCATGTAAAGTTTTCATTTGAGCTATGGATTCCTTTGAATTTCCAGCAATTATGGTCGAATCAGAAATCATTAAGGGACGTTTTAAAAAAGAGTATTCTCCCAGGATCAATTGCTCTAATTCCTTTTCTGTTTTTGATGAGAGCTCGATATTCAGCTCTTTTATTTTACGAGCCCTTTTATTAAAAAGATCAAGATAAGAATTCACTGTTTTACGAGCTTGTTCCAAATCCCCTTTACTTATATTTTGAGTTTTGATATCAATTATTTCGAAGGACGAAAGATCCAATTCTTTCATGATTCGCTTGCAAGTGTCACAGGTACTCAAATAATAGAACTTTTTCATTTTAATGAACGGTATTATCTCTATTTTTAGCAAATCTAATTTTTTTCGTTGACACAATCTTCAAAAGACATAGCGGATTTATTAAGTGGGAAACGTATTCTTATCGCCATTTTTATTGGATTAGCTTTTTCTGTTTGGATGGTGGTATCCGCACTATTTGATGTGACCTTTGAAAAAGTGGAAGAGGGGCAAGGAAATTACAAGCACATCGAATCTTCCGAAAAGTTTGACAAAACTGATGAAAGTCAGTTTGAATTAAAAGAAGGTGGTGATTATGTCAAACACACCTACGAAGACGCCCTTAAGAATGTGGATTGGACTTTTTATTCCGGTTTGTGGTTATTCTTGGCAGTTCTAATGATGGGTGTTCGAGACTTGGCTTACATGATTCGAATTCGCATTCTAACTGACAAGAGACTCTCTTGGAAACAAAGCTTTTTTGTGATCATGATTTGGGAGTTTGCCTCCGCACTTTCGCCTGGAGTTGTAGGAGGAGCGGCTGTTGCCATGTTTATTTTGGCTAGAGAAAAAATTGAAATGGGTCGTGCAACTGCAATTGTTGTGATTACGGCTCTAATGGACAACCTTTTTTATGTTGTGATGACTCCGTTGGTTTTTATTTTTATTTCAAATGCTGATTTGTTTCCAAGCGGTGAAGGAGCCTCATTTTTATCCGCAAATACACAAACGATTTTCTGGCTTGGATTCCTTATTATTTTAGCTGTTTGTACAATCTTATTTATATCGGTTTTCTTTTATCCAAGGTTGATCAAAATCATCATCATCACTATTTTCAAATTGCCATTTTTACGAAGATGGAAAAGAAATGCCTTGCAAACTGGAAATGATGTTGTGGTTACAAGTAAGGAGCTGAGAGGGAAGCCAAAGTCTTATTGGTTGTATGCTTTTGGAGCTACCGTAATGTCTTGGGTTGCACGTTATTTGGTCATCAATTTTATTCTGATGGCTTTTGTGCAAATCGGTTTTCTAGAGAATGTTTTGATCTTTGGAAAGCAATTGGTCATGTGGCTGATCATGTTGGTAAGTCCGACTCCCGGAGGTTCTGGTATTGCTGAAGTTATTTTCGCAGATCTTCTTGGAAATTTTGTAGCTTCTAGTTTATTGATTTCAGCCTTAGCTATTTTGTGGCGCTTGATTTCCTATTTCCCTTATTTGTTTTTAGGTTTTATCATTTTCCCTAGATGGTTGAGAATGACTAAAAAGAAGAATTAGTTATTCGCCCAAAAACTTCCTCAAATCTCTTTTATCTTTTTTCGAGGGTTTGCCTTCAACTAAACTTTCTCTGTAAGATTGATGTAGAATTTCTAGTTGTTTTTTCTTCTCTAATTCTTCTTCAGTTGTTATGTTTAGAACATAATTGGATACCAGTTTAGCCCCAACTCTTCTCTCAATTAAATCCAGAATTTTGTAGGAATAGGTTATTCCATCCTTTTTCACTTGAATGAGATCATTTATCTTAACAGTGGAAGAAGGTTTGGCTATTTGATTATTGACAAGAACTTTGTTTTTTTTAATTTCTGAAGTAGCCAATGATCTGGTTTTAAAAACCCGGATGGCCCATAAATATTTATCGATTCGGCTCATAGCTCAAATCGTTCTTTTTTAGGTAAGGATTGAACTATCAGAGCATAAGAGTGATCAATTAGTTCAAAGATCAATTGGTCTGGAACATCTTGATTGGGATAGACAGAATTCCAATGGGTTTTACTCATGTGGTAACCTGGTTGGATTCCTTGGTATTCTTCCCGAATAGCAATGGCTCTTTCCGGATCACATTTTAAATTGATAAAATCAAATTGATCAATATCGCATAGTGCGAACATTTTGTTTTTCACCTTAAAAACCAAAGTCGTTTTATCAAATGGGAAAGTTTCTTCGACAAAAGGTTTTTTCAAACAATAGTTATAGAAATCCTCGATGTTCATATTTGAAAGATATAAAAAAAGCCGCTCAAAAGAACGGCTTTTATATTTTGAGGCTCTGTCGAAAATGGCGGATCAATCAGAGCCCAAATGATTTACAAGTTTAAAATCATCCTGAACACATTTGACGGTTGTCGAATTTAGTTCATGATAATATTGGATTAAAATCATCCTGAACACATTTCACAGTTGTCTGGATTATCCAGCGAACATGCGATTGCAGCAGCATTTTCTTCCATCGTTTTCAAGTTGGGTTCTGCAGCAGCATTTTTGTCTACTGTAAACTTGATGGCATCTGTTGCAGCTTTGGTTCTTAGGTAATACATTCCAGTTTTCAATCCTTTTTTCCATCCATAGAAGTGCATTGAAGTCAATTTACCGAAGTTTGCATTTTCCATGAAAATATTCAATGATTGAGATTGACAGATGTAAGCTCCTCTATCTGCAGCTTGCTCAATGATATTCTTTTGAGAAATTTCCCAAGCTGTTTTATAAAGTGCTTTGATGTCTTCTGGAATTTCCGGAATATTTTGAATAGATCCGTTTTCGACCATTAATTTTTGTTTCAATCCTTCATTCCAAATTCCTAATCGAACAAGGTCTTTCAATAGGTGCTTGTTCACAACAATGAATTCTCCTGAAAGTACTCTTCTTGTATAGATATTAGAAGTGTATGGCTCAAAACATTCATTGTTTCCAAGAATTTGAGCTGTCGAAGCTGTTGGCATAGGAGCAAGCAACAATGAGTTTCTAATTCCGTGCTTTTTCACTTCATCTTTCAATACATCCCACTCCCATCTATCTGTAGGTGTTACATTCCACATGTCAAATTGG
This sequence comes from Crocinitomicaceae bacterium, assembly GCA_020436025.1. GTDB lineage: Bacteria > Bacteroidota > Bacteroidia > Flavobacteriales_D > Crocinitomicaceae > JAGQYP01. The sequence continues at coordinate 10,762 of JAGQYP010000040.1, read as the reverse complement.
AAGATACCTTTAGATGCTGGAGAACCTTTAAAAGTTTCGTAAGCTCCATCAGCTTTTGCAAGATCTTTAGAAGCAGTCATTGCCGCATAATAGATCGTTTCAAATACTTCTTTATTTAACTTAGCCGCCTCAGGAGAATCAAAAGGATATCTCATTAAAATATAGGCATCAGCCAAACCTTGAACACCTAAACCGATTGGACGGTGTCTCATATTTGAGTTTCTAGCTTCTTCAACTGGATAATAGTTTCCGTCGATGATCTTGTTCAGGTTTAATGTCGCCTGATAAGTTACCTCGAATAGTTTATCGTGATCGAAGACACCTTCATTAACGAATTTTGGAAGGGCCAATGAAGCCAAGTTACAAACCGCCACTTCATCAGGAGCAGTGTATTCCATGATCTCTGTACATAAGTTGGAAGATTTGATCGTACCCAAATTCTTTTGGTTCGATTTCTCATTCGCAGCATCTTTGTACAAGATATAAGGTGTACCAGTTTCGATTTGAGATTCAAGGACTTTAAACCAAAGATCTTGTGCCTTAACAGTTTTTCTTCCTCTTCCTTCTTTTTCGTACTTAGTATATAATTTTTCAAATTTCTTTCCGTAAGCATCTGAAAGACCTGGACACTCATTTGGACACATTAAAGTCCAGTCTCCATTTTCTTCTACTCTTTGCATGAAAAGATCTGGAACCCAAAGTGCGTAGAAAAGATCTCTTGCTCTTTGTTCTTCAACTCCAAAGTTCTTTTTCAAGTCAAGGAAATCAAAAACATCAGCATGCCAAGGTTCAATATAAATGGCGAAAGAACCTTTTCTTTTTCCACCTCCTTGATCAACATATCTAGCCGTATCGTTGAATACTCTCAACATAGGTACAATTCCGTTAGAAGTACCATTTGTTCCTTTAATATAAGATCCTTTTGCTCTGATGTCGTGAATAGACAATCCAATTCCACCAGCACTTTGTGAAATCTTAGCACATTGTTTCAATGTTGAATAAATTCCATCAATACTGTCTTCCTTCATTGTTAACAAGAAACAAGAAGACATCTGTGGTTTTGGAGTACCAGAGTTAAATAACGTTGGAGTAGCGTGAGTAAACCAACCCTCAGACATTAAATTATATGTTTTGATCGCAGCTTCGATATCCTCTTTATGAATACCAACAGAAACCCTCATAAGCATGTGCTGTGGACGCTCAGCAACCTTACCGTCAAGTTTCAACAAATAAGCTCTTTCTAAAGTTTTAAAACCGAAAAAGTCATATCTGAAATCTCTGTCATAAATAATGTTTGAATCAAGAACATCAGCGTTCTTATCAATAATCTTCCATACATCATCAGCTATCAATGATGCGTTCTCACCAGTAACCGGATCAACATATTCATACAAATCTCTCATGGTTTGTGAGAAAGACTTATTTGAATTTTTATGAAGATTCGATACTGCAATTCTTGATGCAAGTAAGGCATAATCTGGGTGTTCGATCGTTTTAGAAGCAGCAACTTCTGCAGCTAAATTATCCAAATCAGATGTTTTTACTCCATCATAAATTCCTTCGATGACCTTCATGGCCACAGCTTCAGGGCTCACTAACGGATCTAGTCCGTAACAGAGCTTTTTAATTCTCGCGGTAATTTTGTCGAATTTAACGGCTTCCTTGCGACCGTCTCTTTTAACAACATATAACATAAGCGTCCAAGTATATTAAGGGTTCTACAATAATTAATTTTCTAGTTTTTCGATTTTAAAAGTCTTCGTCCAGACTAAAGCCTTGATTTTCTTTTCCTGACAATACTCCGGCTTTCTGGTATTCTCCAACTCTTTTCTCGAAGAAATTGGTTTTACCCTGAATGGAAATCATGTCCATGAAATCAAATGGGTTGGTAACGTTGTAGACTTTCTCATTACCTAATTCGACTAAAAGTCTGTCGGCAACGAATTCAATATATTGTTTCATCAAATCCTGATTCATTCCAATCAATCGAACTGGAAGTGCATCAGTGATGAATTCTTTTTCAATTTCAACCGCATCAGTGATAATTTTCTGAACGGTTTCTTTCGGTAGTTTATTTTGTAAATGATTGTTGTAAAGTAGACAAGCAAAATCACAATGTAAACCTTCGTCTCTTGAGATCAACTCATTTGAGAAACTTAATCCTGGCATCAAACCTCTTTTCTTTAACCAGAAAATAGAACAGAAAGACCCTGAGAAGAATATCCCTTCAACAGCTGCAAAAGCAATCAATCTTTCAGCAAACGAACCTGTATCGATCCATCTTAAAGCCCAATCTGCCTTAGTTTTTACGCAATCCAGTGTTTCAATTGCGTTAAATAATTTATCCTTATCCTTATCATCTTTGATATAGGTATCAATCAACAAAGAATAAGTTTCTGAGTGAATGTTCTCCATTGCCACTTGAAATCCATAAAAGAACTTCGCTTCGGTATATTGAACTTCACTTAAAAAGTTTTCAGCTAAATTTTCGTTAACAATCCCGTCAGACGCGGCAAAAAATGCCAATACATGCTTAATGAAAAATCTTTCATCATCATTTAATTTGTTTTCCCAATCTACGATGTCTGGGGTCAAATCGATTTCTTCTGCTGTCCAGAAACTCGCTTCCGCTTTTTTATAGAATTCCCAAATATCATGATGTTTGATAGGGAACAACACAAATCGGCTGTTGTCTTCTTTTAAAATTGGTTCTACTGAGTTCGACATGTTAACTTTATTTTAATATTAATTTCCTTCCAAAATTTAGAGAGGTCACTCTCCCTTCAAAGCAAAGTCTAAAACCCTACTTTTCACTTACCTTCTAACAAAATTTATCAGCTTAATACCGGTCTTTGTCGATCACCTAAAGAGTTTTGACAAAGAAAATAGCAACTGTTTCAAATCAATTGTGAGTACAAAAATTGTCAAAATTTTGCCTCGAACCAATCAAAATAAACTCACAATTTTGATTAGTTTTCAACAGGTTAAAATTAAATTTTTGTTAAGTCCTTTTGTTTATAGGTCTTTACCTAATTTTTAGTCTGCATGAAAACTTTTTTTTGAAAATTTCTTGCAATTTTCCGGTATAATTTCAATGAGCGAACCTGATATCAAAACGGACTAAAAAGTTACGAATTTTAAGAGCTTGTTTCAGTTAAGGATTATGTATATTTATCCACCTAAATTTGTTAACAAGCAACCACTAAGTCATGAAGCCCCCTAATATCAAAGCAAAAGACTTTCTCGATTATTTTTTTCCGATTCGATGTTTGGTTTGTCAAGAGATTACAAATCAAGAAAATACCCTTTGCATGAAATGCAGTTCGAAGTTGAAATTTTCACAAGCACATTTAAATTTTCAAGAAAATGAGCTTACGGAGCTTTTTCATGGAAGAATACGTTTGGACAGAGCCTATTTTCATTTAAGAAATGATTCAGAAGGAATGGCTAAAAAATTGATTCATCAAATAAAATACAATTCCAATTTTGAGCTAATCGATTTATTAGGAAAATCGGTTAAAGAAAAATTAAAAAGTGAATTTGATCATTCATGGATCCTACCAGTTCCTTTAAATCCTAAAAAAGAAAAACAAAGAGGGTACAATCAAAGTGAGAAAATCGCCCAATCGATATTTCAAAAAGATCAGATTTTAAACAATCTTGTAAAAAGAGAGCTGCATACAAAATCGCAAACAGGTTTTGGTAAATTTCAAAGATGGTCCAACATGGAAAATGCATTTCAATTGAATGAAGAAATCTTGAATGAAATAGGGGAAAACGATTCTTTAACTATTGTAGATGATGTGGTCACAACGGGTTCGACGGTAGAGGCCATTTTTGTAGAACTGAAGAAATGCAAACCGAATTTGAACTTTTCCTTATTTACTTTATTGAAAGCCTAGTGAGATTTAGGATTTTTTATAGAGCTTTTTATTTAGAATGATTCAAAATAAATTAAATTTGCACAAAAATAAGATAGATATGTACCCACCAGAGTTAGTACAACCAATGAAAGAAGATCTTACAAGTGTAGGATTTGAGGAATTATCAAATGCGGATGCAGTTGATGCATTGTTAAATGGAGAAAACGGATCGGTTCTAGTTGTTGTGAATTCTGTATGCGGATGTGCAGCAGGAAATTTGAGACCAGGTGTGAAAATGTCTCTGGACAATGCAAAACTCCCTTCTAAATTAACAACTGTTTTTGCAGGAGTTGATGCTGAAGCGACACAACAAGCAAGAAAATACATGTTGCCTTATCCTCCATCTTCTCCTTCCATTGGATTATTCAAAGATGGAAAGCTGGTTCATTTTATCGAAAGACACCATATCGAAGGAAGATCTCCTGAGATGATCGCAGATAATTTGAAAATGGCTTATGACGAATTTTGTTAAAAAGAATTCACTTTAAATAAAAAAGGGCTGTCATTACGACCGCCCTTTTTTTGTTTACTGATAGTTTGTTTACGATTTGCTCAAATCAACCAATACACTTTTAATGTCATGTCGGTTGTACATTTTCTTCAATTCCAAAGACCTTTTGAAAAACATGAAAGCTAAAGATCTTTTCTCTATTGGAAAACTCTCATAGTTTTTGCTGCTCAAGGTTTTGTTGAAATAGAAGTACAGATCTTGCTCCTCTCGATCCAGATCACTGTCATCGGATCGGGAAGCACCGGTATACACTTTTGCTATATCTAAAGTCGTATCCAGTTCTCGTTTAATGTCTTCTAATAGGTAATTTTTCATAGTAGTGAGTATTTCACAATTGAATAAAGATACTTATAAGACGTTCCATTTCAAATAGATGTTAGGTCATTTCCTAAAGAAAAAATGAACAAGTTTTGAACAGTTGAGAGGTTCGGTTAATGCTAAAAATTCAGACTATAATTCAAAAAAGCTTCCAGGCCTAGACTTTACGATCCCCTTCATTTCCAATTGCAGCAAAAGAATGTTCAAGTTTTTTAATTCTCTTAATTCATGTTTTAATAAATCCACATGCATTTTACCCGGACGTAAAAGAGTGATTATTTTATTTTCTTCCTCGGATAGGTCGTCAAAAAGCGTCATTTGCGGACTTTCATTCTTTCCCCAACTCATGAATCTTAAAAAATCATCAGGCGATTGAATCAATTGAGCCTTATTTTCTTGAATCAATTTATTGGTTCCCCTTGAAAAGGGTTGGGTTACATTTCCAGGAAATGCAAAGACTTCACTATTGTAGTCATTGGCTAATTCGGCGGTGATGATTGATCCTCCTTTTTCTTTGCTTTCTATTACTATGGTGGCATGAGTCATCCCGGCAACAATGCGATTTCGTTTTGGAAAATTTTGAGCATCGGGTTTGGATCCGGAAGTAAATTCGGACAAAACACCTCCATTTTCTAACATGGAATCAAGTGTGCTCGTATGTTCTGGAGGATAAACCCAATCCAAACTACTACCCAAAACGGCTACAGTAGGGACTTTGTTTTTCAAACATTCGCGATGAGCCTTAATGTCAATCCCGAATGCGAGTCCACTTACAACCAAAATATTCATGCCACTAAAACTTTGAATGAGTTTCTCGACTAGATCCAGCCCATAGGTAGATGCGTTTCTTGTTCCTACTATGGCAACTGATTTTGGAGGATTCAAATTGAGTTTTCCTTTTCCGTAGAGCATGATCGGACCATCATCACAATATTTTAATCGATTGGGATAGGCTCTATCCAAAAAGAAAATGGGATGGATGTTTTGCTTCTGAATGAATTCCATTTCTTGTTCGGCTTCAATCAGGGCTTTTTCAAAATTGATGGAGTCAATGATCGCTTGTCCGATGAAATCAATCTTGCCCAAATGTTCTTTTTTTTCCTTGAAAATTCCTTCTGCGGAACCTATTTCGGATAATAGTCTTTTCGCTCTTTTCGGACCAATTTTATCCAATAAGGACAGTCCAATCTCGTAAATTGTGGATTCTTTCATGAATTGATTTAAGTGGTTTGAGGGGCAAAAATAGAAATTAAACTAACTTTGCAATTCGATTTTTTAAAAACGATTCAATATTCAACAATGCGTGTTTTAGGTGTTATTCCTTCTCGGTATGAGTCAAGCAGGTTTCCTGGCAAACCTTTGATCGACTTGATGGGTAAATCCATGATCCAAAGGGTTTATGAAGGTTCTAGAGCTTCTGATTTAATTGAAGAAGTTGTGGTAGCTACCGACGATGAGCGCATTTTCAATCATGTTTTGGATTTTGGAGGGAAAGTGGAAATGACTTCTGATTTGCATCGTTCTGGAACGGATCGCTGTGGCGAAATCATAGAAAAGTATGCTGATTTTGATGTGGTAATCAATATTCAAGGTGATGAGCCTTTGGTGGATGTCAATCAATTGGAGCAGATCATTTCTTTGTTTGCGGATCCAAGTGTTCAAATCGCTACTCTGGCCAAAAAAATTGATAAATCAGAAGATATTTTTAACCCAAACCGAATCAAGGTGGTGCTAGATAAAAATGCCAACGGAATCTATTTTTCCAGAAATCCGATTCCTTTTTGTCAAAATACCCCGCAAGAGGAATGGTTGGGACAAACAGATTACTTCAGACATATTGGTATTTACGCCTATCGGACAGCATGCTTAAAGGAATTGGTAGCTCTTAAACCAACCACTTTGGAGCAAATCGAATCATTGGAACAATTGAGATGGATTTACAATGGGTATTCCATACGAGTTGGTTTAACCGAAATCGAAACACCGAACATCGATACACCCGAAGATGTTAAAGAGGTTCTGAAATTTTTAGTTGCGTAACAAAAGCCGTATTTTTACGTAAATATTCAGAAGGATTTTATTCTAGATGGAGAAAGATTTGATCATAAAATATCTTGAAAAGGAAATTCGTTTCCACGATTGCTTGATTATTCCTGGCTTAGGAGGCTTTATTGGTTCCTATGAATCAGCTTATTTTGATCAAGCTCAAGGGAAATATTTTCCTCCATCTAAGGCTTTGATCTTCAACACAAATCTTCAGAATAATGATGGACTTTTAGCCAATTTCATCAAAGATGGAGAAGGGATTTCATATGTTTCTGCTCTCACAATCATTGAAAATACGGTTGCCGTTTGGCAGAAAAGTTTTGAAGAAGGTCAGCGCATTGAAATCGGAGATTTTGGATATATCTACAAAACCCGATTAGGTCATATTCAGTTTTATCAGAATAAGGCGATCAATTTATATCCTGGATCATTTGGGTTGACTGCGGTAACTGCAACTGGTGCGAAGATTACTGAAGTCATTACCCCAAAAGAAAAAGTAGTCGAATTTCCGGTTTCAAAAGCAATTGTTACTGAAAAACAGATTCCGGTAAAAGAATCCATAACGGAAAAGGAAGTCCCGGTTATCAATTTATCTACTGCCGAAAAAATTGAAGAAGAACTTCCAGAAACTTCGGAAGAAAAAATTATTGAGCATCCAGCGACACGAAGATTTCGAATTCCTAGAAAATATGTGATTGCTGCGAGTTTTATTCCATTCATGTTTTATTCATGGTGGATTCCAGCTAAAACAGATTTTTTGAAGACAGGAAAGATTCAAGTTTCAGATTTTAATCCGTTTGTGACTCCAAGTACGGCTCAATATGCACCTCGAAGAACATTTTTGACGGATCATAAAGAGGAGGATTTTACACCAGTGGAAGAACATTTAAAAATGCTTTCACCTGGAACTAAAACTTTCAGTTATCAATTTGATGAGGATTGTTATATCCCGGTAAAACTGGAAGGGGATTCACCTCTTTTAGAAAATTCAAGTGAAAATGAGGTAGAACCAGTAGTGAATAAAAATCCAGAGGTAATCGAGGATAAAGTTGACGAAACTCCTGTTCAACCTGTTTCAAAAGGAAGTTACCACATTATTGCTGGATGTTTTGGAGAAAAGGGCAATGCTGATAATTTAGTGGCTTCAATTAAGGCAAAAGGCTATGATGCTCAAATTTTAGATCAACATAAAGGTTTGTATCGCGTTTCTGCCAGTGGATTTGCAACGAAATCAGCAGCTCTTGAAAGCAGATCTAAAATGAAGAATGATGGTATCTCAGGCTGGATCTTGAAATACTAATTTTTACCAGCTCACAATTATTTTTCCCATTGATTTTCTAGAACCTAGCAATTCATGTGCTTTTCCTATTTCATCTACCTTGAACTCCCCACCAATATGAACTTTTATCTTTCCTTCTTCTTGTAAGCGGGCCATTTCATCTAAAGAATTTTTCAAAAGATGCGTTTTATGTTCACCGATTCGAAGCATGTTTACACCAATAACGGAAATACTTTTCATGACAAAAGTTATCGGGATGATCAACCCCATATGACGCACCAAATTCAAGGTGGAAAAAATCCCAAATTTCTTCCCGGAACGATCTGAAGCACCAAATAATACAACACTTCCAGATGGCTCAAGTAAGGACAAATCTTTTTTAAATGATTTCCCCGCTATGGCATTGAAAGTCACTCGAACTTTTTTTTTGCCCACCAATTTTTCTACTTCTTCCCAGTAGTTACTTGTTCGGTAGTTAATCACATGATCGGCTCCAAGATCTTTAACAAAAGCTACTTTTTCCTGACTCCCACAAGTACCAATAACAGTACATCCCGCATTCTTAGCCAATTGAACCAAAATGGATCCAACGCCACCAGCTGCAGCATGTACCAAAACGATGTCTCCAGGAAATAAATTATTTACAATATGAGAACAATAATAGGCGGTACCTCCTTGGGTAATCAGTCCTAAACTCTCTTTCAATTTGGACTCATCTTGTATGATGGTTACTCCTTCCGCGAGTGTTCTGGCATACTCCGCGTAACCACCAAAGCGAGTGAAACCAGCTACATTTCTCCCCAATAAATTAGGATCCACTCCTTCACCAATTTCTTCAATTTTTCCAGCCACTTCATAGCCCAAAACACAAGGTAATGGAGGTCGATCCGGATAAATGCCCAATCTGCCTAAAACATCCGCATAATTCAATCCAAAATGTGCTACTTTGATTAAAACTTCTCCAGGTCCAATTTGTGGTTTTTCTGTTTCTCGAATCTCGAATGCTTTACTCGGATCTCCAGTTTTTGTTAGAAATATGGCTTTCATTATTTTCCTGCGATTACAATGACGTACTCTCCTTTAACCGTGTTTTCATTAAAATGTTCAAGGACTTCCATGATGGTGCCGTTCACTGTTTCTTCAAATTTTTTAGTGAGCTCTCGAGAAACAGAGATTTGTCTGTTTTCTTCACAAAACTCCTTGAGTTGTTCTAAAGTTTTGAGCAGTTTATGCGGACTTTCATACAAAACCACAGTTTTTTCACTTTCTGCAAATTCTTTCAGTTTCGTTTGACGTCCTTTTTTAGGAGGCAAAAACCCTTCAAAAACAAATCGATCACACGGAATTCCAGATTTGACTAGAGCAGGAATAAAGGCCACTGCTCCAGGCAAACATTCTACTTCAATACCTTCTCGAATACATTCTCTGATCAACAAAAATCCCGGATCTGAAATCCCTGGAGTTCCTGCATCACTTACCAACCCCAGGGTGGCTCCAGCTTTCAACTGTTGTACAATTTTATTTAGAATCTTGTGCTCATTGTGTAAATGAAAAGCAGAAGTTTTTTTAGAAATTTCGAAGTGAGTCAGGAGTTTGGCGGTAGTTCGCGTATCCTCACAAAGCAACTCATCTACTTCTTTCATGATGCGTAAAGCTCTGAAAGTAATATCTTCCAAATTGCCTATGGGTGTTGGGATAACATAGAGTTTAGACATAAAATTATCGGGTTAAAACGATGTAATCCTGTAGTAAGGCATTCAAAAATTTAATTTTATCCTTTGGAGGTTCTTCTAGATTGAGTTTATCCACGCATTTCTGAAATAGCTTTTTAACCATTTCCTTGTGTGCTTTATTTGGGTAGCGATTCAATCGAGTTAAGGCGGATTTAATTAGGATCATGTCTTCATCCGTAAACTGAACCACATTTAAATATTGTGGCTCATGCTCTCCCTTACTTTTAATTTTTAGAATATCGTTGATGGAATAAGAATTGGAAGGTCGGTTTCGAATAACAGCCGTACCCGCAATAATGTCTCCTGTTCTTTGAGATCGAAAAGAGGATGTAATGAAGATGGCACCTAATCCACCCCCAGAAAACCAAACATCTATCAATTTCATGGCCCATCTCATGAAATAATTCCCTAATGTGGCGGCTTGTCCATCTACATTTACTACCCGAATTCCAAGTGCCATTTTCCCGATAGTTTGACCGTTGAAAAAGAATTCAGTCCAAAGGGAATAGGTTAACAAAGGAATGGTCATGATGACAATAAAAACGAAATTATCATCTTGAATAGCCACCCGAATTCCCGCAATAGCAATAATGAGATAATAGAAAAACAAAATAACAACATCGATGATCAAAGCTCCTAGTCTGGTTCCTAATGATGCCAGTTCATATTCGATCATGACGTTGTGCGAAGTATGGATTTCGATTGTTTTCATTGGGTGTAAAAATAAGATTTTTGTTGGGAAAAAGGATGAGGATTGAGTTTGTGGTGTAGGGTTTTGATTTTACAGTTAATTCGGATACTAAAATTTGGGGTTTCAAAAGATGAAATTAGACGAATGTTCAAAAGTTTCCATTCAAAAAATTTGGATTAATCCATTTTTTTTTTGCAATTTGGGGTCAATCAAACTGACTATCAATTTAATGCGCCTACGAAAACTTGAATCTATCCTTTT
>JAGQYP010000003.1 GCA_020436025.1 Crocinitomicaceae bacterium | reverse complement strand
CCAATCTAAAATTCATCAAATGTGATTGCAACAATTACCGAGATCTGGCAGAAGTAATGCTGGCTTTTGATTTTGAATTTGTCTTTCATTATGCCGCAGTAGTAGGAGTGAAAAGAACTCAAGAAAATCCGGTAAGTGTGCTAAACGATATCAAGGGGATTGAGAATCTTTTGAATTTATCGAAGAATACGCAAGTGAAAAGGGTGTTTTTCAGTTCCTCTTCCGAGGTGTATGGAGAACCCGTTGAGTTGCCACAACATGAAACCAGAACGCCTCTTAATTCCAGAGTTCCTTATGCGGTAGTAAAAAATGTGGGAGAATCTTTTTTTAGATCCTACAAACAAGAATTTGGACTGGATTATACCATCTTTCGATTTTTCAATACTTACGGACCGAATCAAAGTGAAGATTTTGTAGTAGCTAAGTTTTTGAGAATGGCGATGAACAACGAGGACATCACGATTTATGGAGATGGGAAGCAAACAAGAACTTTCTGCTATGTTTCTGACAATGTTGAGACTTGTATTAAGATCATGGAAGAAGCCTTGTATGTGAACGATGTTATCAACATAGGAGGAGCAGATATCTGGACCATCCAGGATTTAGCAGAAAAGATCATTGAAATTACCGGTTCGAATTCCAAAATCATTTATGTAGACCCATTGAAAGAAGGGGATATGGCTAGAAGACAACCAGACAACACAAAAATGTTGAACGTTCTAGGTAGAGATCTCATTACCCTGGAAGAAGGAGTAAAAAAGATGATCAAATTTTATAAAAATCAGCAATAATGAAATTAGCAGATGCGGTAATATTGATTACAGGTGGAAATTCCGGTTTAGGAAAGTCCATGGCCGAAAATTTAATTAAAAAGGGAAGTCAGGTAATCATTACAGGAAGAGATGCAGCCAAAACAGAAAAAGTAGCTCACGATTTGGGGTGCGATTTTTTTCATGCAGATGTAGCCAATGATTCAGACATCGAAAAAACTTATGCTTATGTTTTAAATAAGTATGACAAGTTGGATGTGCTGATTAATAACGCTGGAATCGGAGGCTGGTCGCCTATCGAAACTTTGACGCGTGAGCAAATGCGAAAAGTTTATGAAGTCAATGTGTTTGGAGCGGCAATGATGGCTGCAGGTGCGACTAAAATCTTTAAGAAACAGAATTACGGTAATATCGTGAATATAGCTTCGACTGCGAGTTTGAAAGGGTATAAAAATGGAACGATTTATTCTTCATCAAAATTTGCCTTGAGATCTATGAGTCAGTGCTGGCAGGCTGAATTGAGACCGTACAATGTAAGAGTGATTCAAATTAACCCATCTGAAGTTCCAACCGCTTTCGGAAGTGAAAGTAGAGATGAGCGCCCATTAGAGGAAAATAAACTGAGTCCGCAAGAAATAGCTCACGCGGTTGTCAGTGCTCTCGAGATGGATGATAGAGGCTTTATTCCGGAGGTTACGGTACACGCAACCAACCCTTTTTAATTACTTTTCTACCAACTCAGGTTTTGCTTCTTTAAAACGAATGGCAACTCCCAAAGATCTTAATGCCTCATCAATGGTAGATGCTGGTTTTTTAGCTCTCTTTTTATTTCGGTGATCAGCTTTGATCGACTCGATTAAGTAAAACAAATTTCTTTCCATGACTTGTTGTTTTGTTTTAAGATAATGCAATTTAAATGCCAAAGCAACTAGGTTTTATCCGATGAAGGATGCCACTGATTAAACTTGGGCATTTATATATTAAACGCGTTTTTTTAATCTGCGTTGGTTCAGAAAAAGTTAAAAATGTGTTAATGGAACGGAAATCTGGATTTCTAGAAGCTGGATTTCTGGATGATAGAAAGAATAACAAAATTCCTCTCAATCCGACTATTCACTTTCTCCCCTGTCCTCTTGCTCTTGCTCTTGCTCTTGCTCCTACTCCTGCTCTTACTCGATTCTCAAAACAGGGTATAGGTTATGAGTTCTTTCATACATTTCAGAATTACGGTAGATATAATCCAGAGCTTCCCATCTATTTTTAAAGTCGTTTACTTTTGACTCGTATTCTTTCTTCAATTTAGGGTTTCGTTCAAGGATTTCAATGGCTTTTTCTTCAAATACGTATGGAGAGAAATATTCCTTTCTTCCCAGAATTTCATCAAAAAAGTTCCAAACAAAATAAGAGTCTACCGCATCTGGTTCAAGCACGCTCATCAAGAAATAATCGTTTACGGTTCCTGTTGGGATTAATAGATCTCCTTTTTTAGCTTCATAGGAAAATTGATTGGAAGAAACCTTGATATCGTGGTGCATGTAATGTCCTTCATAGGGTTGATTCAGTGTTTGGTAATCATCAATATAATAACCTTGAACCTGAATCGAAGTGTCCTTCTGTATTGTTTGCATTTCTATTTCATTCACCTTTAATCTGTATATAACTTCTTCCCATTGCCCGGGAATGAGATAGTACTTCGGCTTGACTTTGTTCAAGGTGGATTTGTAATGATCGTAATATTTAATGTTGTAGTTTTTGGGCTGGTCGGAATAATATTTCAGCCTCTTCTCTTTGGTTAATTCGCTTGGAATCAACTCGTATTCAAATCCTCGAAAAACAAAATCTTGATAATTTGTTGTATCCAATTCCCATTGTAGATCAAAGCTATTTTTTGTTTTGGTGTCTGTATCTGCTTGATCTTTCAATTTTTTAATTTCTTCATGATGTGCTTCTGCATAAGAAAGAAGAGTATAAAGAATGTTTTTTGTTGATTCTACTCGTTCTTGATAAGTCTTGAGCATATGCGCTTCTGTTACAAATGAAATGCAATTAAAAAGTGTGGCATATCCGGTAGAATATCTTGGCGTTTCCAAATAATCCATGATACCTGTGTCCGGGGTCCGACCAACTGAATTCACATATGGAGTGAGCGTGTCTTCCTTTTCGGCCATGCGTTTATAAATATATGGGTTGAGTGTATTTCTTGTATACTCTTTTAAGAGGGGATGCATTTTGTCGGGCTGAGAAGTAATTAAAGTCATCGTGTATTGATAATCGGCTCCGTTACTGGTATGCGTATCAATAAACAAACTTGGTTTTAGCCATTGAAATATCTTCATGAAGGTAAAGGCGTTTTTCGAATCTGCTTTGATAAAATCTCTATTCAAATCCAGATTTCGAGCATTTCCTCTAAAACCGTGTTCCTTTGGTCCAACCTGATTCGCCCTTGAATAGGCACCTCGGTTATGGGATCCACCGACATTATAAATAGGGATAATCGCCAAGACACAGTTGTATTTTGATTTTGCGTATTTTCCTTCGAATAGGGTATTGTAAGCAATCGACATACAGGCATCTACTCCGCAAGGTTCTCCAGGATGGATCGCATTATTGATCAAGATGACCGTTTCTTTAGAAAGGTCTTTTATTTCATACCTTTTTGTATTCGGATAAATAAGAAAGACATAGATGGGTTTGCCGTAATCGGATTGCCCTACTTCTACTAATTTTGCATTGGAATATTCGTCTGCTAGGTATTTATAGAATTCAATGGTTTGATCGTAGGTAGGTGTTTCACCTTTCTTGTATAATTCCAGTATCTCTTCTTGAGTTGAAGCGATGAAAGAATAGAGTACAAAAAGTAAGAGCAAAGACTTTTTCATGAAGATCGATTTGATACGAATTTAGGAAAAATCTAAATGGAATAGTGGATTAGCCCATGTCTACTTCCCAACGAAATAATAATCCTTATTGGTGAGGTAGATTTCCTTAAATTGGTCAGAATTCAAAGCTTTGTCGTTTTGGATGAATCCTTTAAGTGTAAAAACTTCCATTTCACAGTCCTTGAAATAGTTGAAGATATCTTCGGGTTGTGTACCATAAAAATCACTGGCTCCTAGTCCGAATTCAAAAAGCACCAGTGGTTTGTTTTTGCTGATAAGCTCTTTCCCACCTTTCAATACCCCGAATTCAGCTCCTTCAACATCAATTTTAATAAGATCGATTTGCTGATCTTGTGGTATCAAATCATCTAATTTTTCCAATTTGACGTTCAATTTTTCAATATCAGGATTGGAAACCGCATATTTTCTTTGTTTGATACCCGAATAGGCTGGTGCATTCTTAACGTAGTTGAAAGTAGTTTCGCCTGTTTCATCTGCTAAAGCACAATTGAATAAAGTCACTTTTTCAGAATATTTGCTATCCAAACTTTTATAGAAATTTGGAATAGGTTCGAATGCAAAATGTTTCCCTTGGGGAGCTAATTTTAAAATTTCATCTAAGATTTCACCTTTATGACAACCTACATCAATGCAATTGGAATCAGACTTCAAATGCTTTTTAAAGATTTCCATGGTGAGACGATCATACTCCAGATTCTTAGTGATATCTAAGTGTAAGAAGAGTAATATTTTGCGAATAATTTCTTTCAACAGCTAATTTTCAAGAGGGCAAAGATAGGGTTTGAATTTGGAATTCGGAATTCGGAATTGACAATTGTTAACCATTAATTTGAGAAGAACGGAAAACGAGCGAAAGGTTGTACGGAGTGAAATAAAAATAAAACCTGAATTTCTGATCCTCTCTGCTTTCGACTAACCTTCGTATAAATAGTTCTCGAAAACAAAAATATTTACTCCAAGAGCCACCATTAAAATGATGAAATTGAGGAAATTCCATTTCAATCCTTTTTTTTCCAGTCGAGAGTATATGAAGATTCCGGAAACGTGAAAAACAAATATGGCTAGCGTTACTATGTAAGGAAAGAAACGACCTCGGTCTGGGTCGGTAAAGATTATTTCACTGATCCAAATATAATTAGCAGGGATCAACAAATTCACTACAAAATTCCACTTGTTCATTTAGTTTCCAGCTTTGTTTTTAGACTGAAATGTTTCCAGATTTTGTCTTTTAACTTCCTCAAGATTTTCTGGGGGTTGATGTTTCCATCGCTTATGTGTCCACAACCAATTTTGAGGCTCAGAAAGAATCTGTTCTTCCATGGTACGGATATATTTGTCCATGATGCCACCGTAGGGTTCACCTTGAGGATTTTCTGACAGTAAAACGGGTTCAACTTCGTAATAACCTCTTTTTACTTTGGTGTTTTTCAAATAGACAACCGGCAGATTATACTTCCTTGCCAAAAGTTCACCACCGTAAGCAAATGGTGTGTCTACTCCGAACATTTTTCCCCAATAAGCTCTGTGGATATTGGGTGGCGACTGATCCGCTAAAACTAATACGGAAACTGGATTTTTAGCCGCAATATTATTTTCAATTTCTTCTTTGTAAGTCTTGGCATGCACCACTTTCATTCCGAATCGTGCACGTTGTTCGTTGATTACTACATTAAAAAACTGATTGGTTAAGGGTTGTCCGATTCCAATTGCTAAATGAGGTAAATAAAGATTTTGCGCCGTAATAATATATTCCCAATTATTGCAATGTGAACCCATTAAAATGACACTTTTTCCTTCCTGATAATATTTGTCAAAAATCTCCGTATTCTTGAATACAATACGAGATTTTAATTGCTTTTCAGACATGGTCATGTTCTTGGTACCTTCCAACAGAATATCCGAAACATGTCTCGAGTTTTTTCTTAAAACCTCATTCAATCTTTCGTCCGAAATATTAGGGAAAGCGCGCTTCAAATTCTGAATAGCCACGTCTTTTCTGTATTTGATAATGTAGGATAGAAAAAGGCTTAAAACATCAGACACCCAATACATCACTCCAAAAGGTAGTTTTGAAGCTGGGATGATTAGACCATAATATACAATTTTTAGTCCCATACGGGTGTAGATATCCTTTTTTCGACTGAACTAAGCTTCTAAGTTAATCATTATTTTAATTCACAGAGATTAAACCATGTTTTAGCTAAAAGAATTAGGAAATATTAACGGGATTAGAAAAGATAACAAAGTAGAAATCCAAAAGTCCTAAATCATAAATCAATAAGTCCTAAATCATCAAAACATAAATCACTCACTATAATCACCCAAACTTCACAGGATACACTTTCGTGATTTCCTCTTTTTCCTCGGTAGAACATTCTTCAAACTTCTTATTGAATCTTTTCGAAGCTTGTTCATTCCAGATTTCCTCATAGATTTTCCCTACTTCAAAAAAGCATTTTCGGTATTTGTCAAAATTGTATCCAGAAGCTTTTTTATTGACACTGATATTTGACTTTTCCTTGTTTTTCAGAATGTAACTCTTTAAGGAATCTTTGTGTGCTTGGTATTTGCCTTCGACACCAGGAACCCTAAATTCGTCCTTGTCAGTCATTTCGAGTCGTAGAATGGGGTAGCGATGGATGTTCTGCAAGGAATCTTTGTTCATGTTCTTAAAGTCGAATCGCTGTGAAAAAGCAGATCCAGCTATAAAAAGAGTTATGAACAAAAGCAATTTAGGCATCCTTTACCATTTTTTTCTCTACAAAAAAAGTAGCGAAAGGCAGAAGGGAAGCTACTAAAATGATAAATTTTTCCTTCAGACTGTACTGAGCCGTTTGAAATAAACCAATAGCCAGAAAAATATAGCCAATGAAGAGAAAGCCATGAGCAAAACCAACAATCTTGTTAGGCATGGGCATGTCGTACATGTATTTTAAGGGCATGGTCAAACCAAATAATAAATAGGAGATTCCTTCGAGTATGGCGACTAATTTGAACGCTTTGATCATTCTTTGATAATTTTTATAATTTGAGTTTGGTGTTTTGTCTTGAGGTGAACTAAATAAATTCCGGCGGCTAAATGATTCAAATGGATTTTCGTCGAGTTCAATGCTTTTAAGAGCAGATTCCCTTTGGTATCGGTAAGTTTCAATTCAAATTCTTCTATTCCATCAATCAAAAGTAGATCGGTGGTCGGATTGGGATAGATTTTTAGCTTGTCAAAAAGATTGTCAGTTAAACTTGCTACCGCATTCCCAGTGTATTCCAATTTGTAGATTTTATTGGAAACATTCTGACCATCAAACATGCCGCCCATAATATATTTAATGGAGTCACTGGCATTTCCGATTCCTCTTAAGTCCATTGGAATGGTATCGTATGTTTGAGTGTATAACCAAGGAGTCCCGGCTTGGATAAAGGCGTCTCTGTTAGCAGGAGCAACTACTCCGCTTCCATTGTAATCGATACCGTCAAAATTATAAGAAAGGCTTGCTCCTCCAATCCAATGTGCTTCATTGTTTACTTTCGCAGCTGCCATTCGATAGCCAAATACATTCACATCAGGGGTTTGAATTGTCCAAGTTACATTCGTTGGGTCATTTGGGTCGATTGTCCCAATTCTCAGTTTGTTTTGTGGTCCGAAAGTCCATGCTGAGGTTCCGCCGAAATAATAGAATTCATCTCCAATGATCACTCCTGAAGCACCAAAACTTTTGTAATCATGACTGTTGGGAACGGAAGTCGCACTCAACCACTGATTGTTGGCCGGATCAAATATCTGACAATGTTGAATGTTGGTCGTATTCTTCCAGCCCGTAACTAAAAACAATAAACTATCTCTCCAAACAGACTGAACATGATCATCCGTCGCAACCGGAATATTTGGAGCGTCTGTCAGCCAGGAATTCGTTTGGGTATTGAATCGATGTACTTTGTCTGAAGTAATTTCACTTCCTCCAGATAAAACATGATAGCCTCCAGTTACATAAATAATATCTCCTATTCGATGAGCCGCAACACCAAGTTTTCCCAGAGTATCAGGAAGATCTGGAATAGATTCTACCACTTCAGAAATAGTATTGTATCGATAAGCTCTTCTGTGGATTCCTGTAGATGTTAGCGTAGCATCTAGTCCGCCAAATGTATAAATGTAAAGGGTATCTCCTTGCCAACCTTCACAAACGGGGTTGTTGGTAATTGGTTCAGGTAATTGACCTACTTCGGTAATGGTCCATTGCTGAGAAAAAGCAAAAGAACAGAAAAATAAAAAGAGGAACCAGATTGATTTCAACATAAAATCAAAAATAAGAAATTAGAAGAACTCAGGTGGTTTTCGTAATTCATATTTTAAATCTTTTAAAGTGGTGGCTTTGATGTTGATTTTCACATAGAATGCCGAGTTTCCTCCAATTGGGATCCAGTGGAAGCTCAATTCCCAACAATGTAAATCCCGGTAAAGATCGAGGGTCAAGTTAGTTAAAGTGATGTCTTTTGGATCACTAAAGTTGACGTTTCCAGTAAAACCAATCTTCCATTTTTTTGTAATGTTAAAATCACCCGTAAAACGCATGGTTTGGATGATATTGAACGTATCGAGATTGGTGCTTGGTCGCGTAAAATTAAAGTTATAGGAAATATTGATTTTCCAAGGAATAGCGAAATCAATGTATTCTCCTGGGTGAGACATGACATAATTGATATCGCTGTCCCATGAAGTCCCATATTTCCGATCGATATCCTTCATTTTTTCTCTACTTTTTTTCGAAGTAATGGTGAAAACTGCCGAGGCATTCGCTCGAGTCATTAATGCGAGTTTATTGTTTTGCTTTAAAACCCATTCGTTTACTACTCTCCCCGTTGTTTTGTCGTATCCGTAAGGTGAAAGACTGAATCCAGCAATCAGATTTAAAAAAGGAAGTGGAGTAGAGGCGAAATCAAACTTGATATCCGAGAAATTCAAGGAATCCAAGAAAATATTATAGCTCCCAGTAATATTGGCTCGGTCTAAAATTTTAATCTTTTTAAATCCCGTAATGGTATCTTTTTTAGATCGTACCTTCATTTGGAAATTGTTTCGGAAGGCGTAACTCACGGCTCCATACTGACCTGCACCGGGTTCTCTGTACAAACTTCTTTCATAAGGCGACCAGGTTTGCAATTCCCCTGAAGTTCCGACGTACTCTGTTCTGAAATTACCCATGTCGGGTCTGTAAGTAAAGCTGATGGAAGGATTCAATTCATGTCTTAAAGTAGTTCCATTTTTAGCCTTGTAATAACCGTATAGGCTGGTAGTTAAAGCGCCGTTGAAAGAAATATCATGAGAATATCCAAAACCTTTCAAGGTATCAATTACTTGTTCTTGGAGGTCGTTATCCCAGTATTTATTAATGTATTGAAAATTGATCCTTCCATTGTAGGCAATAGTCGGGTTGAAATTCAATGCTCCCTTGAATAATTTTACTGTAGTGTTAATGTTTGCTGTATGTCTGATTCCATTCAGAAAGCGGTCTGGAATGAATTTTAAATAATCGCTCGAATAGTTTTCATTACTTGGGTTAAAAAGTGAGTCGTTAACCGTAGCTTGGTTTTGAAAAGTCAAGTTATACGTAACCCCAATTTTATCATACCATTTTGAAGAAATTGCTCTTTTAGCTTTACTTCGAAATGGGATAAAAACTCGATTCATCGTAAAATTGTAGGTTGGAATATCGAGAATGAAGTTTCCTGTTTGAGAGTTTTGGTTTAATCCTGCCTTCATACTCATGCTAAAAGGGGTCCCGGGAAACAATCTATTCACCGTGATACTGGAATATAAAGTATTGTTGAAGTACAACGGGTTGTTGATGTCAGTTGAGTTTTTCGTGTTGTTATCCGATTGAAACTTTACATCGGCATTGAATCTCCAATATGGATTCGCTGTGGGTTTTTGTTGATGCCTCCAATAGATCGAGAATTTGTTTATTTTATTTGTGCTTGGCCAAGGTTCCTTAAACTGATCAAATCTCAAATCCACACTTCCGGAAAATTTATAGCGACTCAGATAGTTTGTCTGGTTGCGAACCCCCCAGGTTCCTTTAGTGTAGATGGTACCGTAGAAAGAAGTTTCGACTTTTTCACCCAAAGGAATGTAATACCCAAAATCTTTCAACCCGAAGCCGTACTGAGAAGTGGGGACAATTTCAGGAATCAAAATACCATGCTTTTTTCGCTGTACAATTGGAAAGAAACCAAAAGGCAGACCTACGGGTGTAGGAACATCATTCACCCAAATATTTACCGGGCCTGATACAATGCGCTTTTCCGGGACAATCACAGCATTGGTCAAATGAAAATGATAATGCGGATCTTCTAATTCGCAAGTGGAGATTTTTCCGTCTTTCAAATGAATTTCTCCATTGGGATGTCTTTTGGATTGATTCATTTGAACGTAAAACTCGTCATACTGGGAACGAACTTCTCGGATGTACCCTTTCTTCGTTTCAATGTTATATCGAATGGAATCTGCAATAAACTCTTCGGATCCTTGTGTAAAATGAGGTTTGCCAACGGGCTGACCCAAGGAATCAAGAGAATAAGTAGCTTGAACTTCTTTTTTGTTCATGTCGACAATCATCATGTCCGCGGTAAGTTTGATATCGCCATAAACAACCACGGCTTCACCATAAAGGTAAACGATTTCCTTTTGTAGATCTGTGATGATGGAGTCGCGTGCATCATATTTGATAGGCGTTTCGAGAGATTCTTCATCGATTTTAACCGAATCTTTCAAAACAGGTCGAATGTACGAGGTCGTATCCACCTCAACCGTATCTTGCGAATAGCCGACATTGACTATTGTTATTATCAACAATACGACGAGGAAAATTATGTTTCGTACTCTACTTTGCAGCAATATTAAAGACTTATTTTTGTTTGAGCTTTTCTGGCAAACAATTTGCAAATATAGAGTAATGAATTGCACTCCAAACTTGCAGTTAAATGAAATAAACGTATGAGAACCTTAATTCTTATAATATCAGTAATTTATCTTTCGGGTTTTGTATACGCACAAAATCTGTCAGAGTTAGGGATAAAAACCATTGTTATTGATGCCGGACATGGGGGAAAAGATCCTGGATGCCACGGGAAAAATACCCATGAGAAGGATGTGTGTTTGTCAATCGCCTTAAAACTAGGGGCTTATATTGAGAAGAAATACCCTAAAATAAAGGTGGTTTACACCCGAAAGAAAGACGTTTTTATCGAATTAAAAGAAAGAGCCGCTATAGCAAATAAGAATAAGGCTGATCTTTTTATCTGTATACACGCAAATGCAGGACCTACTTCAGCTTATGGGGCAGAAACTTATGTTTTAGGTCTGCATAGAACAGAAGCCCAAAAGCAAATTGCCGAAAGAGAAAACTCGACGATCTATTTGGAAGAGGATGGAGGAGAAAAATACAAGGATTTTGATATGTCTCCAGATGCCCTGATAGCGAGGTCTATTCAGTTGAGTGTCTTTCTGGATCAGTCTATCAGTTTTGCTTCGAAGGTGCAATCTCAATTTAAAACTTTAGGAAGATTTGATAGGGGAGTAAAACAAGCAGGTTTTTTGGTTTTGTATCAAACGACCATGCCAAGTGTCCTTATTGAAACTGGATTTTTATCTCGCCCGGATGAAGAGAAATTTTTAAAGGATTCAACCAATCAAGCTAAAATGGCGAATTCCATCTTCAAAGCCTTTCAACAATATAAAAATGAAATCGAAGGAGTGAACCATATGGTGGAGGATGCAGATGCCATTAAAAAGATCAATGAAGAGGAAAAAAAGGTTCAGGAAGAAGTAAAAAAGGAAGAATTAAAAAATATTCCGCCTGATGCTGTCGTTTTTAAAGTTCAAGTGGAAGCATCAAAAACAAAAATAAAAACAGATGATAAGGTTTTTAAAGGTCATCCCGTTGCAGAGTACGAACAAGATGGACTGTATAAATACACCTTGGGAGAGTTTGTGAATGATTATGATGCGGCCCGAACAAAGATGAAAGAATTGAAAGATTCGGATTTTCCATTGGCATTTGTTGTGGCTTTTCAGAATGGAAATCGGATTAATTTGGAAAAAGCTATTAAATTAGCAGAAAAATAAGCCTGATTTGAAAGTTTCTAAAGAATTCAAAACCGGACTAGTAGTCATCATAGCCATTGCAACCCTTGTAATTGGTGTGAATTTCCTTAAAGGAATCAATGTCTTTTCCAGTGAATTTACTATCTACGCAGAGTATGATGTAGTCTCCAAAGGATTGAATACTTCTTCTCCAGTTTATTACAAAGGACTTCGAGTTGGACAGGTTAGATCTACGAAATACAATCCAGACGATCCTTCCAAAGTGATTGTTGAGATTGGAATTACCCACGAGGAGCTTTCTCAAAGAATTCCAGAAGGATCTGTAGCTCGAATCACTTCTTCCTTACTTGGGGAAGTTTCCATTGATCTGGAATTGACAGATACCACGGATGTTTATGTGCAAGATGGAGGTAAAATTGTTGGATTGATTGACCCATCGATTGCGGAAGCATTAGATAAGGAATTGGCTCCAGTTAAAAGAAAACTGGAGAATTTAATGGGCTCGATTGATGATATTGTTGTTTCCATCGGTGCCTTCTGGGATACTTCAGCGGCTTATACTATTGATGAGTCTTTATATGAGGTAAAAGCGGCCATTTCAAAGTTTAGCATGACCGCAACTAAGATCAACTTATTGATTGACAATGAAACGGAAAGATTGGGTAGAATTTTCGCCAATGTGGAAGGGATTACATCTAACCTAAAGGCTTCCAATGCTAAGATTACGGCTATCATTCAGAATGTGGAAGGTTTGACCGATTCTCTTGTAAAATCTGACTTCAAACTAGTGATTCAAGAAGCGAAAAATACCTTGCACCATGTAAGCTCCGTGCTGAAAAGTATCAACGAAGGAAATGGAACTATTGGTAAGTTGATTCACGACGATAGTTTGTATACCGAACTCATCATTACCAACAAAAGATTACAGAATTTAGTGGACGATCTCCAGGCACATCCCGAAAGATATATCCATTTCAGTGTGTTTGGAAAGAAAGCTAAAGGCGTTCAGTTATCCCCTGCGGATGAGAAAAAATTACGTATCATTTTGGATACGGCAGGACGAAATTAAGACTACTAAAATAGAAAAATGGGCATAGCAAACATCATTTTTATCGTATTGCTCCTGGCAGCAATTGTACTTTTCACCAAAAACATTCTTAAGATCAAATACAACATCAGCCTTGGAGGTGCTTACAAGGGAAAAGGTGATTTTGGAACCATGGCGCGAGTGGCTTTAGGTCAATCGAAAATGACAAGAAGACCAATTGCAGGGTTTCTTCATATTTTGGTTTATGCTGGCTTCGTGATCATCAATATTGAAATGTTGGAGATCGTCATTGATGGTATTACGGGTTCTCATAGAGTCTTCTCTTCTTTAGAAGGATTTTACAAATTCTGCATCGGAGCCTTTGAAGTATTGGCCTTACTTGTTTTATTAGCTTGTGCGATATTTATCATCCGAAGAGCTGTTTTACACATCAAAAGATTTGGTGGTCCGGAAATGAAGAAGTGGCCAACTCAAGATGCGATGATTATTCTGATTACAGAAATAGTCTTGATGACTGCTTTTCTTATGATGAATGCAGCGGATTCCAAGCTGATGATCATGGGAGCTGAGCATTACAAAGATGTAGCCATGGCCAAATCTGATTTTTGGATCTCTCAGTTTTTGGTAGATGTTTTACCATCCAATGAGTCTACTTTAATGGGAATTGAAAGAGGGATGTGGTGGATTCATATTATCGGAGTTTTAGCCTTCTTAAACTATTTGCCTTATTCCAAGCATTTCCATATCATTTTGGCTTTCCCTAATACCTATTTTACTCGACAGGGAGCTAAAGGGAAGTTTTCGAATATGGAATCTGTTACCAATGAAGTAAAATTGATGATGGATCCCAACGCAGATCCATTTGCAGCTCCGGCAGCAGACCCAGACGCGGTTCCTCAAAGATTTGGAGCAAAAGATGTAACGGATCTTAGCTGGAAAAACATCATGGATGCTTATACATGTACTGAATGTGGAAGATGTACGGATTCATGTCCGGCAAACATCACAGGTAAGAAATTATCACCTAGAAAGATCATGATGGACATTCGCGATCGTGCTGAAGAACTAGGTGCAGCGAAAAGAAAAAATGGAAAGGATTTCGAAGATGGAAAATCTTTGTTGGATTATATTTCTGAAGAAGAAATTTGGGCTTGTACTTCTTGTAATGCATGCGTACAAGAATGTCCGGTGAATAACTCACCTTTGGAACCGATCATCGAATTAAGAAGATATTTGGTGATGGAAGAATCCAAAGTTCCAACGGAACTCACAGGAATGTTAACCAATATCGAAAATAATCAAGCACCTTGGCAATTCTCACCTGCAGATAGATTAAACTGGAAAGACGAAGCATAAAATGACTAAAAAAGAAAAGCTAGTAGCTAAGAAGGAAAATGGAGAAAATGTATCTCCGGTTCTACCTGAGGGTGTAAAGAATTATTTGATCGATATCGATGGAACCATTTGCGACGATATCCCGAATGAGGAACCCGAAAGAATGGCCACAGCAAAAGTGTTTCCAGATGCTTTGGAGACTTTGAATAAATGGTACGATGAAGGACATATCATTACTTTTTTCACCTCGCGTACTGAAGAACACAGAGAAGTAACTGAAAAGTGGTTAAACGATCACGGTTTCAAATACCACGGAATGGTTATGGGCAAACCCAGGGGAGGAAATTACCATTGGATTGATAACCACATTGTGAGAGCGACGAGATACAAAGACAAGTTTACGGATCTGGTTGAAGTAAAAAAGACAGTTCAAGTATTTAAAAAATAAGGAAGGAATTATGAGCAATGCTTTAGTAGTGCCAACAATGGCAGAAATGATGGCAAAAGGAGAGACTCCTGAAATTCTATTTTGGGTAGGATGTGCCGGAAGTTTTGACGATAGAGCAAAGAAAATTACCAAAGCTGTGGTAAAAATCCTGAATCATTGCAATGTTAAGTTTGCTGTTTTGGGAACGGAAGAATCTTGCACGGGAGATCCTGCTAAAAGAGCCGGAAACGAATTTACCTTCCAAATGCAAGCCATGATGAATATTCAGGTTTTGGATGGTTACGAGGTGAAAAAGATCGTAACTGCTTGTCCGCATTGCTTCAATACCCTTAAAAATGAATACCCTGAACTTGGAGGAAACTACGAGGTGGTTCACCACACACAATTAATCGAATCTTTGTTCAAAGAAGGAAAGTTAGCAGTAAAGGGTGGAGGAGATTTCAAAGGTAAAAAGATTACTTTCCACGATCCTTGCTATTTAGGACGGGCAAATGATGTTTATGAGGCGCCAAGAGAAATTCTGGCCAAACTCGATTCTGAGTTAGTGGAAATGAAAAGATGTCGCTCTAAAGGACTTTGTTGTGGAGCAGGTGGAGCACAAATGTTCAAAGAAGCCGAAAAAGGAAACAAAGAAATCAATATCGAAAGAACTGAAGAGGCTTTGGAAACAAAACCAAACTTCATCGCAACGGGTTGTCCATTCTGCAATACCATGATGACAGACGGAATAAAGAATTTCGAAAAAGAAAACGAAATTAAAGTTCTGGATATCGCTGAAATGATCGCGACTGCGGCAGATTTATAAATAAGCGTTTAAACGCGGCTATTTCATTTTCATTCCATTATTATTGTGGTATCTAAATCACAATGAATGGAAAATCAAGCTACCATTACGGATCGCGTCATCCTTAATAAAATCTATGAAATTAGAGGTCAGAAAGTAATGCTCGACAGAGACTTGGCAGAATTATACCAAGTTGAAACAAAGCACTTAAAACAAGCAGTAAGAAGGAATATGGAGAGGTTTCCTGAAGACTTCATGTTTGAAATGACGAAAGATGAATTCCATAATTGGAGGTCACAATTTGTGACCTCCAATTCAGATTTAATGGGATTACGATATTTACCCATGTGTTTTACCGAACAAGGAGTCGCCATGCTTTCAAGTGTTTTGAAAAGTGAGGTAGCGATAAAAGTTAACATCCAGATCATCAGGCTTTTTACCAGAATAAGGGAACTGCTATTAGATCAATCCAATTTGAAGCTTTCTATTCAAGAGCTTAAAAATAAAGTAGAAGATCATGATGAAAAGCTAGAGCAAATATTTAGATATATTCAAAGCTTACATCAAAAAGGTAATTCAGAAAGAGATAGAATTGGTTTCAAAAAATAAACCTTGCGCTCTCCGCGCCTTCTTTGCGCCTCTGCGGTAAAAAAATCACGCACTCTTTTTCAGCTTATGGTAAATTTCATACCCAACCAAAAAAGGAACCCAAGAAAGAAAACTCAAAATTAAGTAAGTGTGTTCAGAATGAATCAAGTCAAGTTTTATATTGAGATAATGAAACAACCTCAGAAGGATAGCTGAATTGCACAAAATAAAACTTCCTCTTGCAAAATGAATGTGCGCTCGGGAATTTCCTTTTCGAATATGAGAATTGGCCAAATAAGTATAGGTTATCCAAAGCACTGAGAGGGATAAAAATAAGATTTTTCCAAAGCCACCTCCAAAAGCGTAAAAAGACATGATCAATCCGGAAGGACCCGCAAGAAAGAGAACAATGGAAACATATGCTTTCCCTATAAATGGATGGTATTTTGTGTATTTCCAGACTAGCTGCGGAATAGTTAAAAGGAAAGCAATAGGAGCAAAAATGATATGTAAATACAAAGCATATTGATAAAAGTGCCAGATTTCCTCTTTATCCACTAAAAAGCCACGACTAAAATCGGGAGTATAATAAGGAACCGAGATGCGAATGATCTCGAAACAAACATAAAGCGCTAAAAGAAAATAGAAATACTTAACCAGCCGCAACATATCCTGAAACTGAAGGTTTTGTGTATTTCTCCTCCTGTCCTTTCATCTGCTTTTGCATCTCCACTATTACCTTGATATTCGCTTTATCCATTTCCGATAATTGGTCATCTACGTTCTCATGTTTTGGTTGATACCAATCAAATTGCTTGAAATATTTTTGCCATTTTTCAGATTTGAATATATACCCGTATTCTGCAAAAATCTCGTTACGCATCACGTCTAAATCTTCTAAAGATAAGTGGGCAGTTTTCACAATTTCAGCTCCTCCTTCTTCAAATTCTTCACCTGTAAATTTGCAAAAACATCCTTGAAAGTAAGTTTCATCGATATAAACAAACTTGGTGAAACTGAATTTTCGATTGGTTTCAGGATGGATAATTTTTCCTTCCGGACTTAAAACATAATAATCATAGACATTCTCAAAATTATAGCCATACTTAATTTTGGTGTCATTCTCTCCAGATATGTGCACTTCTAAAAGCGTATCATTTAAAAATTTATAGTCCAATCCATCACACCAGTAATTGTAGTCAGAATTTCGTCCAATAGCTACCGTTTGAATTTCTCCTGTAGCACTGTTTTGCATGCTCAAATACTGATTGTTACTTTGCCATCCTCTCACGTCCATTTCTTCTTGAGCCGTAAACGAAATGAAATAAACGAGATTCTTACTTATTTGCTTAATCCGGTCCACATTCATACTCAATGCTTCTGTTCCGGAACTCGCCCCTTTTTGATTTTTTGGAATGTAATTACCAAAATAAGTATCGCCTAAAACTTTTAATTTTTGAATATAGGAAGGAATTAAAACGATATTTGAACCATAAGCCCAATCATCAGAATTCTCTACAATTGTTCTAGCAATCCATGTGGCTGGGTTGTTCAAATTTGGTAAGCCCATTTCAAAGGTTTGGATAGATGGCTTGAAATCTGCAACTTCTGATACTTTCATTGTTTTTGTGTCAATGCTATACCATTTTCCAGATCGATTTCCGTACAAAGTAGTGTTCTCAACTTTTGTGTTAGGTATGATATATTCGAAATAAGCTTCTGTTTTAAGATTTGATTTAAGATCGAGCAATCCATACAAATTTCCTTTTCTGAATTCTACACAGTTTTGAGCAACCATATTCGGGTTCCCGATTCTTTCATATTCCATAGGAAGAAGCACTAGGGAATCACCTTTAATCAGACCAAAAACCATGGATGGATTGAGCTCATAAAATGACTCATTTTCTTTTTGATTTGAAGAGATATAGTAATATTCATTTGAACAAGAAAGGACAAAAGGGAATGATTTAGCAGAGGGAGCCAATGCCTGAAGTTTACTTTTTAAATCTTCTTTTCCGTCAAAGAAATTTATATAAGTGATAGTCGTATCAAAATCCTGAATTTCTTCTGTTTTTGTAACAATTAGATCCGTCTCCGTGCTTTTTTCCTCTGTATTTTTAGATTCATTGGTTTCCTGTGGCTCTTTTTCCGAACAAGAAAATAAAAGTAAGGCAGCTAGTAAAAGTGTAAATTGGAATTGTCGTTGCATTGTAATTCAAGTTTTGTTTCAACGAAGATAGTATGAATTATGAATTAAAAATTAAAAATGAAGAATTAAGAACTGAGCGATAGTGAGCTCATTGACTGATAAGGAGATAATTAAGAATTAATAATTAGGAATTAAGAATTATTATGACAACTAAAAAAAGGGATCACCGAAATAACCCCATTTTCCAACTAAAAAACTAAAAAACTAAAAAACGAAATAACTCTACTCCACCACAGTTCCCTGTATCTTTAAAACCTTAGTGGTTCCGTTGGTCGCATTTGACGTGATCGTGACACTCTTATTGATGACTCCTACACGAGTGGTATTGTATTTTACTTTGATCTCTGCCGATTTCCCTGGTGCAATGGGGTCTTTTGGCCATTCTGGAACCGTGCATTGGCAGGATCCTTTAGCATCGCGAATTACTAATGGCTGGTTGCCAGTGTTTTTAATGATGAAGACACAATCCCCGTTGGCTCCTTTTTGGATAGTACCGTAATCGTGCACGTCTTTATCAAATTCCATTTGTGCCCCATTTTGAAAGGCAGTTACATTTTGTTGACCGAAAAGCGTTCCCGATGCTAAAACGATCATTGCAATTAATAGATTTTTCATTTGTTCTTGTTTTTTATGATTAACAAGACCAAAGTAGTGCATAGTGGACTCTATTTCTGAGAATTAACTAGAACTTAGCAGACATTAGGAACTTCTTAACGGAATTAACAAGTTGCTAAAGAAAATTAGACCTCAAAGCAACCAAAATGAAAATTTGAATGTCTTAGTATTTGAATAAACACTCAAACTATTACTCATGAAATTCATTTATCTCTTTCTGGTTTCTTTATTCATTTCAGGTTTCACTTTTGGGCAAAGCTGTGATGGAAATGTTCAATTTCTTGTTGTGAGCACTGGGCACGATCCTAATACAGGTAGCCAGGTAGCTGATTATGGATTTGATCCCATGTGGAGATTAGTTCAAGCTCCTGCAGATCCTCCGGGATGGACATCAAACATTGGTGGTCCGGCGGTGATTGTACCTTTAACTTCACCTTGGTCTTATGCAGGCTCTAATAATTCAAAATATATCAATGCTTACCCAACAGCTCAGGCTTTGACGGATAACTGGAGTCAGTCTACTCCGGCTTATATTTATGAAAGAGAATTTTGTGTTTGTATTGAAAATGGAAATTCAGGGTCGACTGCACCAGTAATATTTGATTTGGCTCTCAATGCAGACAATTGGGCAGAGCTTTATTTGGTGGATCCAGCAGGAAATCAAACTTTGTTGATGTCGCAACCTTATCAATATGTGACTTCTAATTTCATGACCTCACCAACTACTATTCAGCAGACTTTACAATTAGGGAATGGAACTTATAAGTTGAGATTGGTACACAGAAATAAATTAGTGATCATGGGGGTAAACTTAGATGGAATGATCTACAGTTCAGCCATGCTTTCTAACAACAGTTGCCGACCTAAAGGAATGTGTGCAGGTTTTGTAAATCAAGATGGAAATGGGAATCAGACTTTAGACGCGACAGACCCATTTGCTTTTGGTTGGACCGTAAATTTATTGGATTTGAATAACAATGTACTGCAAACTTCCGTGACAGATAACAATGGATTTTACTTCTTCATGGATATCGATCCAGGAAACTATACTGTAAGTGCCGTTGCGCCACAAGGCTGGGGAATCATTGATCCAACCACAGTATGGCACAGTATTGCGGTAGATACCAACGTAGTGCATGTTGCTCGATTCTTGGTAGCACAGGGAGTTGAAAATGAAACTACTTTACCACAACCTCAAGGAGGTAATACAGATCCAAACAACCCTGGAAGTCCAAATACATTTGAATTAAAAGCAGGATGTACCTTAACAATTGCCAATGTTTTCACACCAAATGGAGATGGAATAAATGAAGTTATCAGTTTCGCAAATTCTTGTGATCTACCTTTCAAAGCCACTATTTTTAATAGATGGGGAACACCAGTGTTTGCAACAACCGACGGGAATCAAGGTTGGACAGGAACCGACGAACAAGGAAAAATAGCCGCTACTGGAGTATATTTCTTTGTATACGAAGTAGATGTAGACGGAGAAAGAAAATCATTTAATGGAATGATTCAGGTGATTCGATAGGGAAGAGCTAGATAAAGTTTAAATATCATTGTAGGAATCGCCAGTATTATGTAAAGAATTTATTATTTCATTTTTTACACCTGGTAGTATATATACTTCTTCTCGCTCATTCATCTCTAATGCTCCATTTTTTGTTTTAGCTTTTTCTAAAATTACATTTAAATGAATATTAAATAGTTCGGTTAAATTTGCTTTTCTCTGTTGGGAAGAGATTTCAACATCTAAATCAAACGTATCTCTCATATCTTTTGGCTCTGAAAAAGTAAGATGAGAAACACTATGGTTAACTAGTTCTTTATCCATTTTATTGATAGAATGATTGAATACATTTGAATAATAAAACTTCATAAGTAATTGAAAATAATTTCCATAATTTGACTTTTGAAGCTTTATTATTACTGTTGCTTCATCTTCAAATTTGTACCAAGCACCAAATGCAGAACAATATCCGTTGTCCGTAGCAATTTTTCCAAATAATATTTTAAATTCTTTTGATTCCATTTATTAATATGATTTCGATCCTCCCCCAGCTTGTGCGAGCGTCACGCTCGTATCGAAACAAAAGCAGGTTCCTCGAAAATTTTCTTTGATTACTCATAAAGGTCGATTTAGGTCTAAGGTAATGAATATTTTGGTTTGGCTACGGTTACTATCTTAACAGCCGATTAATTCATTAAATCATAGAATCATAAGATCATAAAGTCATAAAATCAACCCCAATAAAAAACAAATTCCGCTACGGAGTACCGAGCGGAATTCATTGCTGTTATTATGATCGCGAAAAATTTGCCTTTTTCTAGTTGTTGGCTGGTCCACCGTTGTTTACTGGTGATCCGCCAGCTGGAGCTCCTTTAACTGTTCCTTTAATTCTAAGGATTTTAGTTGGCTCGTTTGAAGCGTTTGAAGTTACCGTAACCGATTTGTTGATTACCCCAACTCTTTTAGTGTCATACTTCACTTTGATCACTGCTGAAGCTCCTGGTGCGATTGGCTCTTTTGGCCAAGTTGGAACTGTACATCCGCAGGATCCTCTTGCGTTTCTAATTACTAATGGCTCCGTTCCTGTGTTTTTCAATTTGAATTCACATTCTCCGTTTCCACCTTGATCAATCGTACCATAATCATGTACGTCTTTGTCAAATTCGATTTTTGCGTTACTCTGTACAACTGGAGTCTCAGTTTGTGCTGAAACTACTCCTGTAAACAAGATCGCCATTGCTGTTAGCCCAAGTGATAAAATAAACTTTTTCATAATGTTTCTAATTTTTAACAATCATTCTTTTTCAAATATAAGAACAATCTCAAGACTGTTAATTTTCTTTAACAAAACATTAACAAGACCCTCAAATGTTCAATTCTAAGACATCTATATAGGAGTAGGGGTTGCCTGAAAAGGGAAAAATTGGGATTAATTAAGAATTAAGAGTTAAGAGTTAAGAATTAGGAATTAAGAGTTAAGAATTAATGATGGGGGTTATTTATCAAAGTGGTCAACCTGAATAAGGGAAGTACACGATTCTAAATTCATAATTCTACATTCATAATTCATAATTCTACATTCTAAAGTCCATAAATTTCTTCATAGGCTCCTGGAATATTGTACTTGTACCAGTTTTGAAATCCTTGTTGCATGAAGTAGTTTTTGAGCATGTCGAAGCCTATTTTCTTTTGTTTGATTTCTTTTTTATCCAACAAATAAGAAGCTTTCTTTCCTTTGTAATCGGCTCGGAGGGTGTGACCGTCTATGGTGTGGATGGTTACGCTTTCTACCATGCCTTCTTTGTCAAACCATACTGTGAATTGATTGGGGGGATTGATATTAGAAATTAAAGGAGCTCGGTATTGGATGCATTTCAACTTTCCTTTTTTATATACGATAAAGGAATTACAATACCCCATACCATTTCCTTCAAATAACACTATATAATTCCCTTGTATAAATTTTATTAATCTGTATGTTGAATCAATACTGGGGTCATAATCATAGTCAAATAAAACTTCTCTAGTATTTTTAACTTTCAATTTGTTTCTATATTGAATTCGACTTCTTCCTTCGATGAAGGTGTTTTCGTATTCATTGATTTTTTCTTTGAGTAGTTTAGGACTAAAGTGCGTATTCAGTAAATTGATCATTCGAGTTTCGAGATAACCATCATAGGCTCCATCATAATATCTTTTGGAAATTTCTGGTTGCACTTTTTTAAGATAAGTCTCTGATGTTTTCGGATATCCAGTTATGGCAAAATAATAAGCAAAATTGATAATGGTTTTAGCATCGAAATCAGCATGCACATAAGTCTGTTTGAGATAATTAATGAATTTCAGTCCCAGTTCTTTGCTTCCGTATTTGGCTACGCTTGGAATCAGCATCCATAAGGTGGAACGATAATCGAGTAGATTGGGTCCGTAATTTTGTCCGGATTCCAATATATGTGGCATTTTATTGAGTAATTCAATGTATTCAGAGAGAAATCCTACTTTTCTCTTTACGTTGTTCCCACTGTATTGAAGTACTTCATGACCCAGTAAAAAAGTGCTTTTTGCTCTAACAATTGGGTTTCGATCTGTGATCATTAAATAGAGTTCGAAAATGATTCGACCTGTGTTTTCTCTGATGTATGCTCTTTCTTCTTCCGTTACATGACTGTAATGCTTGGTTAACATGTAGTCCAACTCCTTCCCATACAATTCTACTGCAATTTCAGGACACAAATAGCCTTCTTCAAAAGCAATCTTTTCACTCTGTATCTCTTCCCATTTTTTATACTGAACCGCTTGCCAGATTTCCTTGAATTTTGTTTCGGTAAAACAAGAATTGGTATTTGGGTCTGGCTCTGGAATGTAAACTCCATCTATAATTTGAGGGCGATCAAAAAAATGAGTGGTATCGGTCTGACCAAACCCCACCAAGGAAACAAAAATCAATATGTAAAAAAATCTCTCCAAAGTCTATATTCTAATCTTCTTCCCAATTTTTTCTACTTGTTTGTCATCCAGAAAAAGAGAGTAACTAATAATCATGATCAATCCAAAAGAAAAAATCCCCATCAGGATTGCAATTCCCAAATGAAAGAGGACTCCGGCGATCAATAAATAAGGTTTGATTCTTTTGTTCCAAACCAATATTGGAAAAGAAATCTGATATAAAATCGATAAATAGGTCAGGGTTTGAGCAATCCAAAGATGTTCGTACAAGAAATCACCTAAACCAAAGAAGGAATAAGCATCAATATTGATAGCATGCAAAAATGCAAATCCTCCCATCCAGCCTTCATCCAGGAGCTTCCACCAAGAAGAAATGATATAAACCGAAAGAAACTGAATCACAATGGCATAAGTGAAAGTATTGTTTAAGGCATTCTGAACCAAAAGCACATTTTCATCTTTCGATTTCGACTTTCCGATGAAGACTAAATAAAATAAAAACAAGCCCACTAATACTTCGCCACCCGTATTGATTACCGTAGTTCTACTAAGAAAATTCATCCAGAAAATGAAGACAAGCAAGGTCATCCACCTTTCGTATTTTTCCAAATAAACCATAGCAGCAAAGACCATCAACAGAATAAGGAAAACCCAATTGTAAGGCAAAAGAGCCGGGTAGTTCCAAAAAGAAATAAGGGGTACGATGCCATTCATTTGAGGTGGAGCAGACTGAAAATAAGCGTCCGGACCCAAAATAGAACTACTCGCCAATAAAACAATGAAGGAATTCAAAATGATAAAAAGCATGAGTAGCTTCTTAAATAAAGCAATGCGATCAGCATATCTAAAATCCTGATTGAACCAAAAGCTGATATAATTGAAAACCTTATTCTTCAATGTTTAGGATTAAATAATATTCTTGTCTAAGCTCAACATCTTCCACAATAAATTTGACCTTCGCCCCTAAAAAAGGCCCATCAAATCGCTTTTTGAAAGCCGTCAGCACTAAATTTCTGAGCATGTAATACCCATTCAACTTTTTAAAATGCAATTCTTCCGTGCCGATCAATTCCCTGTCCCAGGCCGTATTCAATCTTCTTAAATCATTGTAAATCCACCATAACGTATTGTCAAAACCTAAAATGATTTTTCCTTGCGGACCATATCGCAACCATTTGAAAACAGCATATTCATGGGCAATGGGATTGGCATATTCGGTATAACTGGAATCTGATTCCCGAAAGGAGATTTCAATTTGCTTATTGTCTTTCGGTGCAGGAACAAACAAACTCCAATTTTGCCAGAATAAAGGATGCATGTAGCCATTTACAAAATAATGCACCGTTTCGTTTTCGTGATTTTTTAAAGGTGATGTAAATAAAAAGGTAGCTGTGAAGTGCAGAAACAAGAACCCCAATCCGAAAAAAGCCAGTATCAAGCGTATTTTTTTCTTATTTCTTCGATTCTTTTCCTGCATACATTAACTTTGTCTCTCAAATATACTAAATCGAAAATATTAATATCATGTTACAAGCAAATGACCCCAAACTAAAATCATGGATTCCTGTAGCAAAGGACTCTGACTTTCCAATTCAAAATATTCCTTTTGGGATTTTTAAAACCAAAGATGAAGGTCCGAGAGTAGGTTCCAGAATTGGGGATATGGTGATTGATCTAAACGCCTTGTTTGTTCTAGGTTATATGGCCAATCTTCCATTTGATTCGGAAGACTTCAAAACGGAGTATCTGAACAATATCATGCAAAAAGGAAAAGAAGCGACAAGAGATTTGAGAAACAGAATTTCAAAGCTTTTTAGAGAAGATTTTCCGGATCTTAAAAATAACGAACAACACGTAGCGCAAGTATTAGTTGATGTGAAGGAAGTTGAAATGCTTTTGCCAATCTATACAAGAGATTACACCGATTTCTATTCAAGTGAGCAACATGCCTATAATGTGGGGTGTCTTTTCAGAGATCCAAACAACGCTTTACTTCCAAACTGGAAACATATTCCGGTTGGATACCATGGAAGAGCAAGTTCCATCATTCCTTCTGGTGTAGCTATTCACAGACCAAAAGGACAGAAAAAAGGACCTGCAGACGAAGTACCGGTTTTTGGAGCTTCTACATTACTGGATTTTGAATTGGAAGTAGCTTTCTTTACTTATCAAGGAAAACCTCTTGGAGATTCAATTACCACTCAGGAAGCTGATGACTATATTTTTGGAATGGCTTTGTTCAATGACTGGAGTGCTAGAGATATTCAAGGATGGGAATATGTGCCACTTGGACCTTTTTTAGGAAAGAACTTTGCGTCTTCACTTTCTTGTTGGATCGTGACTTTAGATGCTTTGGAGCCTTTCAGAGTTCCAGGACCCAAACAAGATGATCCCAAAATTCTTCCTTATTTAGAATATTCAGGAAACAAGCATATTGATATCAAATTGGAAGTATTAATCCAGCCGGAAGGTGGAGAAGAGAATTTAGTTTGTACTTCTAATTACAAGCACATGTATTGGAATATGAACCAGCAATTGGCGCATCATACAGTGAATGGATGTAATATCAATACAGGAGATTGCATGGCTTCCGGAACGATCTCAGGCCCAGAAGAAGGACAGTACGGTTCAATGTTGGAAATCTCCTGGAAAGGAACCAAACCATTTAAGATGAGTGATGCATCCGAAAGAAAATTCATCAATGACATGGATACAGTAATTATGAGAGGTTATGCTGAAAAAGACGGTGTAAGAATCGGATTTGGTGAAGTAAGCTCCAAATTACTTCCAGCGAAATAGAAGGAAAAAGTTAAAAATACTAAGGAAGCCTCCAAGTCTGGGGGCTTTTTTTTATCTTGATTTCCATATGTCAAGCAATCCAAATAATCAAAAATCGAAAAGTTCAGAAAATCCAAGGTTTTCTCTTAAAAAGCGATTTCAAAGTTTCCCTTACGCCATGAACGGGGTGCGTTTACTAATTCAAAACACACATAATGCTTGGGTTCATTTGTTTGCAGCTGTTCTGGCTATTATTCTGGGTTTTGTTTTAGAGATTTCCCGGGGAGAATGGATGCTCATAATTATTGTTATTGGACTGGTACTAGCTCTCGAGGCTGTCAATTCCGCTCTTGAGATTTTGTGCGATTTCGTCTCACCCGAAAAACACGATCAAATCAAAAAAATTAAAGATCTTTCTGCAGGAGCTGTATTGATAGCAGCATTAACGTCGTTTATTGTAGGGCTAATGATTTTTCTTCCAAAGATAGATTGGTAGGGGTCTGTCGAAAGTCAAAAGCCGTTAGTCATGCATCATGAGTCATAAATCATTCATCAAAAAATCCAAAAGTCCAGCCTCCAGTAACTTGCCCTGAGCGATAGTCGAAGGGTCTAGAAATCTAATCAATAATAGCCCGATAAATATAATCGTGAATATTCTTCCTTACCCCAAATTTGTAGATTCTCTTATTCACTTTTGGGTGGACTCTGTTGGATAGGAAAACCAAAATGATTTCATTGTCCGGATCGGCCCAAACACAGGTTCCAGTAAATCCAGTATGACCAAACAAAGAACTTGGAGCAAGTGGAGAAATTCCAAATGTTTTCTTTCCTGCAGATTGCTTGTTGAATCCTAATCCTCTATGCGAATCGCCATAGGCCTGGGTAAATAATTCGACAGTTTCGGATTGTAAATATCTTTTCCCTTCAAATGTTCCACCATCCAAAAGCATTTGGAATAATTTGGCTAAATCGGTCTTATTCGAAAAGACTCCTGCATTTCCAGCAATTCCTCCATATAAAGCGGCATTTGGATCGTGCACATATCCTCTCAATAATTGATTTCTCCACCATTTGTCATCTTCCGTTGGGACAATATCCAGCGTATCAAAACGCATACGCGGTAAATAGGTGGTTCTTTTCATTTCTAAAGGTCTGTAGAAACAAGAATCCAGAAATCTTGAGAAAACATCGTAATTGGCTTTTCTTGGTTCGCGAACATAATTCTTTTTCGCGATGATGCTTTTGAAAATTCTGTAAAGCAAATTCATGTTGACATCAGAATATTTGTACTCTTTTGTGGGATTGACATAAAGCGAGTTCATTCGGAGCCACATGGAGTCCAAATACGAACCATCCAAATAATAATCCTTAGCAATTTCAACACAGAAAATCGTATCGTCCTTCTCATCGCAGTAGTAGCGATCGTAGCGACCAATTTCTTTTTGTCGGTCAATATAATCTAGATATTGAATGATTGGAGCTCCCTCTGGCAAACCTGATTTGTGAGTCAATATTTCATCAAATCGGATATCGCGAATGGAAGATTTTCTTCTTCTCAAATGATCTCGTAAAGTATCTTCGGGTAAATATTTATAGAGCGAATCATCTAATCGGTAGGCTTTTAATTCATACAATTTCATGGCTACCATGGTGGTGGCAACGACTTTTGTAAGTGAAGCGATATCATAGACATCATTGTCGTCTATTGCATTTGTTCGGTCATAGGTGTCATGTCCAAAATTCTTATCGTAAACAATCTGCCCATTTTTGACAACAAGCACTTGGCAACCAGGAAAAGCACGACCATTCATGGCACTTCTGACCAAATAATCGATTCGAGCCAAAGTATCAGAATTCAATCCCACTTCTTCGGGTCTGCCCGTCCCCATTCTGGAGCGCTTTACCTTAATTCCGGTTTCTTTCCCAAGTTTTTTCTCATAAAATCCAAGTTTCCCGTTGAAAGACAAAACACCACAGATTTGTTTGGCCAAGACATACTGGTTTTTATCCATGAAGTGACTCGTGTAAATCAAGTTCTGTGCTTGATTCAGTGGGATTAGATTGGAAGCATTTCCGACGACTAGCAAGATGATGTCTTTGGATTTACCCGCCTCAATAAAAGCTTCCCTAAGTTCTTTTTTACAAGTGTCTAGATCTATGTTTTCCAAAATCAGAATCGTGTAGACTTTGGATTTAACTGCATCCTTAATCACTTTTGCATTCCAATCTTTTACATTAACTGAACGGAAGCTGGAATACTGATTGATGGTTCTGACAAAACGACTTGGATTGGAGTTGGATAATACCGTAAATCCTTTCTTTAAATTACTGATACTGAATATTTTGTTGTTGACTAAAACGGATGCATTTTCAGCAATGGAATAAGCAAACGATTGTATTTCATTGTCCGTAATGGGCTTTTTTAGTGAGTCTGGAATTGTCAGACTACTATCTTTAATCAATCCATTTTTAATCCAGGTTTTCGCAAGTAAATTTCTTTTAATGGAATAAGAGAGTTTTTCCTTTTTTAACTCCATCATGAGCATGTCCTCCATCAATTTTTTATAGACTTCCGGATGGTAGTCCAATACAATGAGGTCTGCTCCCTGATCGATTAATTGGTTGAGGTTTTTAGGTGTATTTGAACTTACTCCAATGAGTCCATTAAATTGGAGTGATTTCAAATGTTCCCTTAAATCTAGCTTGGCGTCTAGGGAATCGCCATCAGTTAATATAAATGGAACTCCTTTTTTTGTGAGTGAAGAAAATTGCTTCTTAAAATAGGAGCTATCTTGAAATAGGTCTTTACCGAAATCAAAACAAATCAACCCTTTTTGCTTTCGAATGGTGTCTAATAGAGCATAATAATCCTCTAAAATTTTTGGTTTCTCCTCATTCAAGGCATTGTAATCCAACCCAAATGCTTCATGATTGAAGTCGAAAAGAAACCCGGTAATATTCTCGTTTCGATACAGTCGATTCAGCAATTGACGGTACTTGGAATGAATTTTTTTCGAATTGACATTCAACAGATCCTGATTCATGTTTCTCGGAACACCCAAAAATTGTCTGTTGGCCTGAATAAATAGATAAGGAGCTATTTTATTGGACGTATCCAGCAGATTTAGAATTTGTTCCAAAGTTTTGAGATCCGCATCAACGATAAATCCTCCACCTTGGATTCCCTTTAATTCAAAATTTGAGTCTGCAGGAATACGCCAAACAATATGTTGTAGAATGAGTTCTTCGTCACTTAATCCAACCATTAGGGAGTCGGCGAGTGTTGGATCAACATCCAAAAACTCAATAGCTACGGGCTTAATTTCTTCTTCCGATTGTGATTCTTCAGACTCAGGTAAAAAAACATAAATGAGCAGGAACACCATCATTACGGCGAAAACCCATATCATATATCTGTAATGTCTCTTTTTCAAAAGCTTGAATCTGAATGAAATCCGATTCGAAAATAAAAAATATATCCCATGGCCTAATGCAAAAACCTATATTTGTCTATTAAATTTTTCTTACGCGAAAACGTTATATGAAATTCGAATCCAATCTTTGGGAAGACTATGAATTAATTGATGTGGGTGGGGGGCAGAAGTACGAACGTTTTGGCTCTGTTTATACCATCCGTCCAGAATCACTGGCTTATTTCAAATCAAATTTGAATCAGACAAATTGGTTGAAAGAATGTGATTTTGTTTTTGAAGAAACCGATTCTACTTCTGGAAAATGGATCAAAAATGCCGATCCAAAAGAATGGGAAATACATTTTGATGACTTTAAATTTCAATTGAGAATCACCAAATTCAAGCATATTGGTCTATTTCCAGAGCAAGAGATCAATTGGAGATTTATAAAGCAAAACCTAAAAGCAGAAGGTCGTTTTTTGAATTTATTTGGATATACCGGGGCTGCTTCAATTGTGGCGGCGGGAGTGGGAGCAAAAGTGGTGCATGTCGATTCGGTCAAACAAATAGTCCAATGGGCTTCAGAGAATGCCAAGCTGAATCAATTGGATTCTATTTCCTGGGTGGTTGAAGATGCGTTGAAATTTGCCAGAAAAGAACTGAAAAGAGATCGAAAGTACAATGGAATCATCATGGATCCCCCTGCTTTTGGTTTTGGTGCAAAGGGCGAGAAATGGAAGATTGAAGACAATATTGAAGAGTTGACTCAACTTGGAATTGATCTTCTGGAGCCGGGAGGATTTCTGATCATCAATACTTATTCCCCGAAATTACCTCTCAAAAAACTAAAACAGATTTTAGATCCGCACAAACACAAAGGAAGCTTTGAAGTAGGTGAATTAACTACAACAAGCACCTCAGGGAAAAGTCTGACAAGAGGAAATTTAGTCAGGTTCATCAGAAATTAAAAGAATAGTCAAAGTCCAGTCTTCA
The DNA here is from genome assembly GCA_020436025.1 of Crocinitomicaceae bacterium. Classification (GTDB taxonomy): domain Bacteria; phylum Bacteroidota; class Bacteroidia; order Flavobacteriales_D; family Crocinitomicaceae; genus JAGQYP01. The sequence continues at coordinate 105,592 of JAGQYP010000003.1, read as the reverse complement.
GAAATCCAATCTCCAGAAATCTAAAAATCAAAGAATCTCACGTTCAAACACATCCAAAACCTCTTGAATACTGCCGTAGGTATTGGATCTAACAAGCTCAAATTCTTTCTTTTTCAACCATCTTACTTCAGAAATCCCCTCTTCAGTTTGCGGAATTAAATCATCTTCGCCCTTGTATTTCAAATAATACCAGATACTTTTCTTTAGAATCATTTTACCATTAAGTTCATAGCAATGGTAAGTATCGCAAATTTTCTTCTTGATTTTTGGATTATGAATATTGCATTCTTCTTCAATTTCACGAATGGCTCCTTCTTTTTCATCTTCACCTTTTTCCAGCTTGCCTTTCGGAATGTCCCATTTTCCGTGTCGAACAATGAATAAATACTTTCCATCTTTTTCAACGATGCCACCAGCAGCAATAATTAGTTTGAAATGCGATTGAAAATCAGACCATAATGAGTCTAAATCGTCGGTAGTAATGGTGAAGTCCTCCTTCGAGTTAAAGATGAGCTCGCTTAAATTTTTTCGGGTTTCCGGACTATCCGAAATCCTGATATTTGTTAGTATTTTTTCTGATATTTTGCTCAGAATTATTTGTCTCGATTCAATAAAAACTTTATACATTTGCCGTATGATTACAAATAAAGATAGAGCCCTAAAAGTAGCAGAATTTTTACTACAAATCAAGGCAGTTAAACTTCAACCTTCTAACCCGTTTACCTGGGCTTCCGGATGGAAGTCGCCTATCTATTGCGATAACAGAAAAACTTTGTCTTATCCTCAAATTCGAACTTACATTCGACAAGCCTATACTGAAATCATTCGGGAAGAGTTTGGTTCACCTGAAGTGATTGCAGGTGTAGCAACTGGAGGAATCGCACAAGGAGCTTTGATCGCACAAGAATTAGGTATTCCTTTTATTTATGTTCGTTCCTCAGCAAAAGGTCATGGTATGCAAAACATGATCGAAGGGGATTTCATGGAAGGTCAGAATGTAGTGGTGATTGAAGATTTGGTTTCCACGGGAGGTTCAAGTTTGAAGGCCGTTGAAGCATTGAGAGAAGCCAAAATGAATGTAAAAGGAATGGTTGCTATCTTTGACTACGGATTTAAAGTGGCCAAAGAGAACATGGAAAAGGCAAAATGCAATTTGGTGACCATTTCAGATTACGATCATTTGATTGAAGAAGCTTTGAAATTGGGTTATATTAATGAATCTGATCTTGGTAGCTTAAAGGAATGGAGAGAGGATCCTGCAAAATGGAAGAATTGATATGATAATTGAATCAGAAAAAGTAATAGTTAGTGCGTCTAGGGAAACGGTTTTTTCCTATGTTTCGGATATGAATAATATCATCAATCTGCTGCCTCAAGATAAGGTTTCAGAATGGAAATCCACTTCGGACGATTGTTCTTTCAAAGTGCAAAACACGGCTATCATTTCTCTGGTAAAAGAAAGTGTGGAAGCTCCTTCTAAACTTTTAATGAAGTCGGGCGAGAAGTCCCCATTTCCTTTTACGCTAACCATCTCCATTGTTGAAATGGAAAATGGGGAATGTGAAGGATTTTTGGTTTTTGATGGTAAGGTAAATGCCTTCCTTAAAATGATGGTGGAAAAACCGTTGACCAATTTATTCAACTACATGTCGACTAAATTAAAAGAGATTCACGCTTAAGCTAAATCAAATTTGATTTCCTGATTATTGTACAATTCAATCCGACCTGTTTCTGATTGTATCTTCAATTGTCCAATTTCGTTTACTCCGATAATTGTTCCAGAAAAGGATTGATCATTTTTAAAATAATTGCGTTTTTCACCAAGTCCAAACAAAACCTTTTCATAGGCCTCATCAATTAAAAAGGTTTTAGACTGTTCTAATTGAAAATACCATGTTTCTATTTTTTGAAAAAGTAGAAACAAGATGGATTTTAATTCATTCAATTTCCCTGTTTCCAGCATGATGGAGGTGGCATTTGAATCTCCTCCAAATGCTTGATTCACATTGAAGCCAATTCCAATAATACTGTTGTCAATTTGTTTGCCTTTTAAAGTGTTTTCAATCAGAATTCCTGCAATCTTTTTGTTTCTAATTAAGATATCATTCGGCCACTTTATTCGTGCTTCTATTTTTAGAGATTGTAGTGTTTCAATCAGTGCAAGGCAAATGATTTTACTAATTAAAAACTGATTTTTCGCTTCTAATTTTGGTTGAAGAACCAAACTAAAAGTGAGATTTTCTCCTGGATTGGAAATCCAGACATTGCCTGACTGACCTCTTCCTGCGGATTGATTCTCTGCCAAAATAGCAGTGCCGGATATTACTTTTGTCTGCTTTACCAACTTGGCAGCAAAATTGTTCGTAGAATCTACGTCGGATAAATGAATAATATGTTGACCAATGAATAATGTCTCAGGATTCTTCATTTATTAGGACTTTTAGACGAATATAGTTTAAAATTAATTAGATTTACGGGATTAAAATTTTTTATAATTGATCAAAGAAAAAGTTATCTCTTCGGAAAAATTGGCAGAAGTAATAGTGGATGCCATTCAGGATGTGAAAGGGAAGTCGATTACCAAGCTGGATTTGCGAAAAATTGACAATGCAGTTTGTGATTATTTCATTATTTGTAGTGGGGAATCAAGCACTCAGGTCGAGGGAATCAATAATTCCATCCAAAGAAAAACAAGAGAGATTTTGCATGAAAAACCTTGGCATGCAGAAGGAACACAAAATTCAGAGTGGATTTTGTTAGATTATGTGAACATTGTCGTCCATATTTTTTATAAAGAAGTAAGAGATTTTTATGATCTCGAGGATTTGTGGGCAGACGCAGAAAGAACAGATTACGAAGATATTTTTTAGATAATGGCAGAAAATCAGAATAATACCAACAATAAAAAGAAAAAAGGATTCAATTTTTATTGGATCTATGCAGTGATCATTTTTGTGATCATTGGTTTTCAGCTTTTCAGCATGAGCGGAGGAGCGAGGGAAATTTCCCAAAATGATTTCTTTGATGTTGCAGAGAAAGGTTGGGTGGAAGAAGTTGTAATCGTTAACGGAAAAAAGGTTGAGGTTTACGTAGTGGAAGATTCTATTCCTTCACTGGCAGAATACAAGAAGGAATTCAAAAACATAAAAAAACAAGACAAAGGTTTTGGTGGAAAGACGCCAACATTGAGTTTTGAAATTAGTTCTGCTGAAAAGTTTGAAGAAAAGTTCGACATCGTTAATGATACCATTGTCAAAAGGGGATTGAACGAAATCGAATTTAGATCTACAACTAAGGAAGATTGGTTTGGAACCATTTTGGGATGGTTGTTACCATTGATCATCATCATTGTTATTTGGGTTTTCATCATGAGAAGAATGACCGGTGGCGCTGGAGGTGGCGGAGGTCAAATCTTCAATATTGGGAAATCAAAAGCTCAGGTCTTCGAAAAGGGAAAAGGGACGAATGTGACCTTCTCTGATGTAGCTGGCCTGGAAGGAGCGAAAGAAGAAATTCAAGAAATCGTAGACTTCCTTAAAAATCCTAAGAAATACACTGAACTGGGAGCTAAAATTCCGAAAGGAGCATTGCTGGTAGGACCTCCGGGAACAGGTAAAACCTTATTGGCTAAAGCGGTTGCGGGAGAGGCAAAAGTACCTTTCTTCTCCTTGTCTGGTTCAGATTTCGTGGAGATGTTTGTAGGAGTTGGAGCTTCTCGTGTAAGAGATTTGTTCAAGCAAGCCAAAGAAAAAGCACCTGCCATCATCTTTATTGATGAGATTGATGCCATTGGTAGAGCCAGAGGAAAATCGGCTTCCATGGGATCCAACGATGAAAGAGAAAATACACTGAATCAGTTATTGACTGAGATGGATGGTTTTGGAACGAATTCAGGTGTGATCATTTTGGCTGCAACTAACAGAGCAGATATTTTGGATAGAGCTTTGATGAGAGCTGGAAGATTTGACAGACAGATCTATGTGGATATGCCAGATTTGAACGAAAGAAAAGAAATTTTCCAAGTGCACTTAAAACCACTGAAACTAGATAAGGGAATAGATATTGAATTCCTTTCAAAACAAACTCCTGGTTTCTCGGGTGCAGATATTGCAAACTTATGTAATGAAGCGGCTTTGATCGCTGCAAGAAAGAAAAAGAAAGCTGTTGAAAAACAAGACTTTCTGGATGCTGTGGATCGAATTATCGGAGGATTGGAGAAAAAGAACAAGATCATCTCCAAACAAGAAAAGAAAACGATCGCTTTCCACGAAGCAGGTCACGCTACAGTTTCTTGGTTGTTGGAACATGCACATCCTTTGGTTAAAGTAACTATTGTTCCGAGAGGGCAATCATTAGGAGCTGCTTGGTATTTACCTGAAGAAAGACAAATCACTACTACCGAACAGATTTTGGATGAAATGTGTGCTGCCTTGGGTGGAAGAGCCGCAGAACAAGTGATGTTTGGGAAAATCTCTACAGGAGCACTTTCAGATTTGGAAAAGGTAACAAAACAGGCCTACGCGATGGTGTCAATTTACGGTCTGAATGCCAAGATTGGAAACAGATCTTACTATGATTCACAGGGTAGAGAAACCTTTAACAAACCATATTCTGAAGATACAGCCAAATTGATAGATGAGGAATCTTCAAAGATTATAGAAGAACAATACAAGAGAGCTATCCAATTGTTAAAAGACAATGAAGAAGGCTTGACAAAATTGGCTACCAAACTATTGGAAAAAGAAGTAATCTTTAAGGAAGATCTGGAAGAGATTTTCGGTAAAAGACCTTGGGGAGTAGAAGAACCAGTAGTTGAAGAGATCAAGAAAGAGGCCTTGAAAGAAGAATTAGAGGAGAAAAAAGAAGAGCAAAAGGAGGAGAAGAAATTATCTGATGAGGAGATTTCGGCTCAGTCTTTGGCAAATTCAGGATCCAAAAAGGAAGAGAAATCTACTGAAAACGAAGACAAACCTTCTGAGGAATAAACGCTTTAATGGAAGGCTGGACTCAAATATATTCAACTACTTCCTCGGCTTTGGCAAACATGAAAAAGCACCTATTGGAAGAAAAGGGGATTTCAGTTGTTGTTCTAAATCAACAGGATTCTCTTTACAATAATTTTGGTGATATTAAGATCTACGTCAAACCTGAAAATGCCATAAAAGCGATCAGAATTATAGAGGAGGACGACGATGAGTAACCTGATGACAAGGGCAATATTCGGAGGAGTTTATTTGGGAATATTAATTTGTGCAGTTCTCTTTTATTCCCAAATCGCATTCCTGGTATTCGGTGTCATGGCTGCTCTTGGTTTGATGGAATACAACAAGTTGCTCCAACCACTTGGGTATGAAAATGACCAAAGATCCTATCTGATAATCGGTGTATTGATTTATGTTTTATTTGCCTTGGCAGGCATGAACTATATTTCAGCTTTATGGTGGGGAGTTCTTCCATTGTTCGCCATGGCTATTTTGGTATATTCTCTGTTTCAAGATGATAAAAATGCGGTTTTGTCAGCAATTTTAGGACTGGGAGGGTATTTATACATTTTACTGCCTTTTATCTTGATTCATTTCTTATATGCAGCAAAAACAGATGGTGAAATCTTAGATTACTGGCCAGTTTTGGGGATGATGATATTGACATGGACCTCTGATACATTTGCTTATTTAACTGGTCGATTCATTGGAAAAACTAAATTGTTTGAGCGGATTAGTCCAAAGAAAACGTGGGAAGGCGTAATGGGAGGAGTGGCTTTTAGTCTGCTTGCTTCTTATTTGATTTCTATTTTCGATGACAATAGATCTCTTTTGTTTTGGATGGTTTTGGGTCTGATTGTTCCTGTTTTTGGAATCTTAGGTGACCTTTTTGAGTCTTTAATTAAAAGAACTGCAGGTGTCAAAGATTCTGGTAATTTGATTCCAGGGCATGGTGGGATCCTTGATCGAATAGATGCCATGTTGTTTACAGTACCTGCGACATTTTCCTGGATTTTTATTTTTCAATTGATAAAATAATTCCTCTTCCAATTCCCTATAAATTTTTTTAGCTTATTTTCGCCTTATGAAAATTCACAAACAAGGGTATGGTATCATCACAATCGCTCTTTTACTTTTAGGAGGATTATCAACTGTTTTTATTCTCTTTATTCCTTGGATTTGGTTATGGGGAATCCTGGTATTAGCAGCGGCCATTTTCTTTTTTTTAATAGTTTATTTTTTCAGAGTTCCTAAAAGGGCAATTAATATTCAGACTGATGGGATTTTGAGTCCAGCAGATGGGAAAGTCGTGGTAATCGAGGAAGTTGAAGAGACGGAATATTTCAATGATAAAAGAATCCAGATTTCTGTTTTCATGTCGCCTTTAAATGTCCATGCAAATTATAATCCGATAGGAGGGAAGGTTCAATACTTCAAATACCATCCAGGCAAATTCTTAGTAGCCTGGCATCCCAAAAGCTCAACTGAAAATGAAAGAACAACCACAGTCATTCGAGATGAAATGGGGCGTGAAATTCTATTCAGACAAGTCGCAGGAGCGGTTGCAAGAAGGATAAGATGGTTTCAAAAAGTAGATGATCAAATATCTCAAGGATCTGAAATGGGCTTTATACGATTTGGTTCTCGATTAGATATTTTTGTTCCGGTGGACTCCAAAATTCAAGTTGAATTGGAACAAGTGGTAAAGGCCAAACAGACAATTTTAGCCAAGTACTGAAAGATTTTACCTACCTTTACGTTTCAATAGCATAACTAAAATATTTGAACTATGAAAAAATTAGCTTTAGCAATCGCACTTACAGGTTTCATTGGAACATATTCAATTGCATCTTCATTTGATGCTGTAAATACAGAAATCGGAGGAGAGCATGATGCGAAAAAATGCAAAGACAAAAATTGTAAGAAGTGTAAAGATGCCAATGCAAGTAAGAAAACTTGTACTGCAACTGGTACAAACACTAAATCTTGTAATTCAAATACAACAGGAAAATCTTGTTGTTCTAAGAAGTAAGATCTTATTTCAAAATAGGAAAGCGATTCTTCAGGGATCACTTTTTTTATGAGCTTTATTTTGGCCAACAAAAAACCCGATTCAATAAGAATCGGGTTTTTTTATTTCTTTACTTCAGCCTAAGATTAATCTTCTGCTTCAGCCTTTTTTCTTGAAGTTTTCTTCTTTGGAGCTTCTTCAGCTTCTTTCATTGCTTCTGGGTTGTCAACTAAAATTCTTCCACAGTGCTCACAAACAATGATTTTCTTTTTGGAGTTGATGTCCAATTGTCTCTGAGGTGGGATTTTATTAAAACATCCTCCACAAGAATCTCTTTCGATTTTAACAACAGCTAGTCCGTTTCTAAGATTGTTTCTTAGTCTGTCGTAAGCCATAAGTAATCTATCATCGATTACCTCTCTAGCTTTATTTGATTTTGAAAGTAAATCGTCCTCATCTTTCTGAGTTTCTTTAACGATCTCATCCAATTCATTTTTCTTAGCTTCTAAATCTTTTGTTCGCTCTTCTAATTCAGTTTTAGCTTCAGTTACTACTTCCTTCTTAGAATCGATCTTAGCTTTAGCTTCTTTGATTTTCTTTTCCGATAATTGAATCTCTAACTCTTGGAATTCAATCTCTTTGCTTAAAGAGTCAAATTCACGGTTATTTCGAACATTGTTTTGTTGTTCTTTGTATTTCTTAATTAAAGCTTCCGATTCTTTAATCGCATTTTTACGATTACTGATCTCTGCGTCTAATTCTTTTGATTCTTCATCAAGGTTGGCAATTCTGGTAGTCAATCCCTCTAGCTCATCTTCTAGATCTTGAACTTCTAAAGGAAGCTCACCTCTAATCGTTTTGATTCTATCTATTTCTGAATCAATGTTTTGAAGATTGGCTAATGCTTCTAATTTCTCTGATACAGTTGAATCTTTCCCTATTGTTTTTTTGGCCATATTACTAAAAATAATTAATCGGATTCGTACTTATCTCCGCTAAATGAACGGCAAATTTAGGAAATTTTTTCGACAATATATCATAGAGTAAATTTTTCGTGTATTGCTCGCTTTCATAGTGTCCAATGTCTGCGATAATGATCTGATCTTCAGCGTCAAAAAACTCGTGATATTTAAAATCACCAGTAACGTAAATATCAGCTTGTTTGGATCTTGCTTTACCAAGTAAAAAACTTCCGCTTCCTCCGCAAAAGGCGACTTTTCGAATTCGATTTTTCACCAAAGCTGTATGGCGAATGCAAGGGACTTGAAAAACTTCTTTCAAGTGTTTTAAAAAGTCTTCTGTTTCCATGGGTTCAGCATACTCACCAATCATTCCAGCGCCTTCGTATTTGTTTTTGTTTTTTAAAGGAATCAGATCATAAGCAACCTCTTCGTAGGGATGAGCCTGAAGCATGGCATTCACTACATTCGTTTCTCTATGCTTGCTTACCAAAACTTCTATTCTGATTTCTTTTTCACTATGTCGGTTTCCTTTGACACCAAGTGTTGGGTTGGAGTTTTCATTGCCTTTATACGTGCCTTCTCCAACCAAATTGTAACTGCAATCAGAATAATTACCGATGTTTCCTGCACCTGCCTCAAATAGTGTGTCTCGCAAATTGTCAGCTTCCTTTTCAGGGCAGTACACAACCAATTTTGTAAGTGCATCCGATGTAGGAGCTAAAATCTTTAAGTTTTGAAGTCCCAAATGGTTTCCGATTTCAAAATTGACACCGTTTAAATAATTGTCAAGATTTGTGTGTATGGCATAAATGGCAATGTCGTTTTTGATGGCCTTAATGACGGTTCTTTCCACATAATTTCTACCCGTAAAGGATTTGAGTCCTTTAAATACAATAGGGTGGTGAGCAATGATTAGATTGCAATTTTTCCGAAGTGCTTCATCGATAATGTCTTCTGTACAATCCAGCGAAATTAGTGCTGCACGAACTTCAGTATTTGCATCACCTACAATGAGCCCTGAATTATCATAACTTTCTTGACTGCTTAAAGGTGCTAGCGATTCTAAATAGTGGATTACTTCTCGAATTCTCATAAATCTTGACTAAAAGTTTACTTTTGTAAAACTATAAAATGAATTTGATACGCTTCATATTTTTTCCATTTTCACTGATCTACGGCTTGATCATTCTGATTCGTAATTTCCTATTTAAGAAGGGGTTTCGAAAAGGGGTGGCTTTCGATTTGCCTATTATTTGTATTGGAAATCTATCTACTGGTGGAACTGGTAAAACGCCTCATACTGAATTGATTATTGAAAAATTAAGTGAGCAATACCAGATTGGAGTGCTGAGTCGAGGCTACAAGCGACTTACAAAAGGATACGTTCAAGCGAGTCCAAATTCTACATGGGAAGATGTCGGAGATGAACCCTTGCAATATTTCTTCAAATTTGGTAAAAAGGTTTCCGTGCAAGTGGCAGAAGAAAGAATTGAAGGGGTGATTCGGATTGCAGGGGATCAACCAAAAACAGAATTGATTCTATTAGATGATGCCTACCAGCATCGTTCGATTAAAGCGGGGTTTAATATTTTACTGACGGATTACTCCAGACCTTTTTTCAGCGATTTTATTTTGCCGGTTGGAGATTTAAGGGAATTTAGATCCGGAAAAAACAGGGCAGATTATATTGTAATGACCAAATGCCCAAAGAACTTATCTGAAGAGGAAAAAATGATTTTAACCAAAAGAATTCAACCAAATTCAATTCAAAAAGTGTTTTTTTCTTCCATCAATTATAAAGGAATCTTCAATTTTGATGGGCAGAAACTGGAATCCCTCCCAGAGAATATTTTACTTGTGACCGGTATTGCTAAACCCAAACCAATCTTGGACTATTTAAAGGGGAAAAATGTGAAGCATTTGGAATATCCGGATCATTACCGTTTTAAGGCAAGAGATATTGAGAAAATAACCGATTTATTTGATAATTTTGCGGCCGGAAATAAAATCATCCTGACAACCGTCAAAGATTTGATGCGATTAAGGATTTTTAAGAAGTTTTGTGAAGATTACCAAAATGAGATTCACTACCTTGATATTTCCATTGAAATAGATAACGAAAAAGAGTTCCTACAGGGAATTATAAACTATGTTGAAAGCAATAAAAGAAACGACTCAGTTCATTAAAGATAAAACAGGTTTTGAACCTGAAATCGGAATTGTTTTAGGTACAGGTTTGGGCGGACTTGTAAATGAGATTGAAATTGAACAAAGAATCCCTTACGAAGAAATTCCGAATTTTCCTGTTTCTACTGTTGAGTCTCACTCGGGGGAATTGATTTTTGGAAAGATAGGTTCGAAAAAAGTAATTGCCATGCGTGGTCGATTTCATTATTACGAGGGCTATTCTTTGCAACAATGTACTTTTCCAATTCGAGTATTTAAATTGCTTGGAGTAGAGAAGTTATTGATTTCAAACGCTTCGGGTGGTGTAAATCCTGATTTTGAGATTGGAGAGATTATGATTATCAATGATCATATTAATTTCTTCCCAGGAAATCCACTCATTGGTCAAAATTTGGATGAATTAGGACCTCGTTTCCCCGATATGAGCGATGCCTATGACAAAGAGATGATCGAAAAGGCAGTTGAAGTGGCGGATGAATTAGGGATTAAAGTTTCTCAAGGTGTTTATTTAGGGCTTACTGGTCCGACACTTGAAACTCCTGCAGAATATAAAATGGTTCGAGTTTTAGGTGCAGATGCAGTAGGAATGTCAACCGTTCCTGAAGTAATTGTAGCAAGACATATGGAAATGAAAGTTTTTGGCGTTTCTATTGTCACGGATCTTGGAGTTCCAGGAAAAATTAAAAAGGTTTCAGTTCAAGATGTGATCGAAGTGGCTAGTCGTCAGGAACCGTTGATGACTCAGATCATGAAGGAACTAATAAACAGAATTTAAAAAATGGAGTTTAACGAGAGTTTACTTGAAAAATATGAGGCTGTTATCGGACTGGAAGTGCATATTCAGTTAAATACGGTAACCAAGGCTTATTCATCTGATCGTTACAACTATGGCGATCCTCCAAATACGGATGTATCGGTTATTTCTTTGGGCCATCCAGGTGCTTTACCTAGATTTAATAAGCAAGTGATGAATTTTGCGGTGAAATTGGGTGTGGCTTTGGATTGCAAAATCACAGAAAAGATGAACTTTGCCAGAAAGAATTATTTCTATCCCGATTTGCCTAAAGGTTATCAAATTACTCAAGATAAAACCCCTATATGTACTGGTGGATCTATCAAAATTAAAGATGATTCTGGTCAGGATAAGAAAATAAAATTAACACGAATTCACTGGGAAGAAGATGCTGGGAAATCTATTCACGATTTGGATCCTTTCAATACGTTAGTGGATTTGAACAGAGCCGGAGTTCCTTTATTGGAGATTGTTTCTGAACCGGATATTAAAACTTCGGAAGAAGCTTACAACTATTTGTATGAGGTAAGAAAGCTGGTGCGATATCTCGAAATTTGTAATGGAAACATGGAGGAAGGATCTTTGAGATGTGATGCTAATATTTCTGTCATGCCTAAAGGTTCAACAACATTTGGAACCAAAGTCGAGGTGAAGAACATGAACTCCATGAGAAATGTACAAAAAGCGATTGAATTCGAAATTCGTCGTCAGATTTTGGCAAATGAAAATGGGGAGGAAATCAAACAGGAAACAAGAGCTTATGATGCTTTGAAGAATAGAACATTATCCATGAGATCGAAAGAATCCGATAATGATTATCGCTATTTTCCTGAACCAGATTTGCCAATTATTCGAGTTTCTCAAGAATACGTAAACGAGGTAAAAAAAACGATGCCACCCCTTCCGGATGCTCTTTATCAGAAGTTTACTGGTGAACTTCAATTGAGTGATTACGATTCAAGAATTTTAACGGATTCTAAAGAAGTGGCACTTTATTTTGAGGAATTGATCCAACATTCGAAAAATTACAAATCTTGTGCAAACTGGTTGATCGGGGATATTAAAAGTTATTTGAATGAAAAGGCGATCGATCTGGAGGAGTTCCCGGTGCAGCCAAAATCTGTTGCTGAATTGGTGAATATCATTGATGATGGTAAAATTTCAAATTCGGTGGCCAAGCAAAAGATATTCCCAGAAATGATTGCCTCTCCGGAAAAATCTCCATTGGAAATTGCTCAAGAAAACAATTTGATTCAAGATTCTAACGAAGATTCCATAAAAGATTATATCCTGCAAGTATTCGAAAACAACCCATCTGAAGTTGAAAGATATAAAGGGGGTGAGAAGCAATTGGTAGGATTCTTCATGGGGCAATTAATGAAGGTTTCTGGTGGAAAAGCCGATCCAAAATCAGCGAACAAACTAATTCGAGAATTATTAGAACAATAAATATGAGATTTATACTAGCATTTATACTAACATCCCTTTTTCTGATTTCTTGTGGAAATGAAGAAGCGAAGTCTGATAAAAAGGATGACGAAAAAATAGAGCAAAAGCAGGTTCCCTCATCAGAAGGAAAGGTCACCATCTCTGGGAAAATTGAAGGTTCTGCAAATGAAGAGATTCTTTTCTCTATCAATCTTCCAAATGCCCAACCAGAGGAAATAGGAAGAACTCAAACCAATGAAAATGGTGAGTTTTCAATTAGCGTTCCTATTAATGGAATAGGTTATGTTTCCATGAATTATTTTGGGCAAAACATGGGTCTGTTGGTTCAAGCAGGAGAGAATGTTCAAGTGAATTCTAATCGTGATGATTTAATCCAGAATGTGACATTGGATGGATCTGTGACAATGAAAGTATTCAATCAATATATTCAAAAAGTTCTTGCTAAAAGGGAAGAAATGATGGGGCTTTCCAGAAAATACAATGAGTTGAAGGTCGCCAACCCTGCCCAAGCGGATCAGATTAAAAGTGAGTTGGATCAGATCTTAAAAGGCTTAAATGATTGGATCAAAGAAAAAATCAATGAAAACCCAGATGAGCCTGGTATGTACGTGTTTTTACAATATCTAGGACCGAGTCAAGGTTTGATTAATTGGGACATTGAGAATTTGGATTATCACAAGCTAGTTTTAAAGGCTATTGAAACAAAATATCCGGATAATCCATTGACTAAAAAATTGGCTTCAGATATTTCTTCATGGGAGTCGCAATTGGTTAATGTTCAAAAACAAAAGGAGCGCATTAAAAGATATGGAAATCTAAATCGTGATATCCGCATTGGCAAACCAGCCCCTGATATTTTTCTAGATACTCCTGATGGAAAAGAAATCAAACTTTCAGATTTGAAAGGGAAAGTGGTTTTACTTGATTTTTGGGCTTCTTGGTGTGGACCATGCAGAAAGGAAAATCCAAACGTGGTAAATATTTATCACAAATACAAAGACAAAGGGTTTACCGTATTTTCAGTTTCGTTGGATGAAAAGAAAGACAAATGGGAGCAAGCAATTCAGACCGATGGTTTGATTTGGGAGAATCATGTAAGCGATCTTCAAGGATGGAATTCGATAGCGGCTCAATTGTATAAGGTGAGCAGTATTCCAGCAACTTTTTTAATTGATAAAAACGGAATCATTCGAGCCATGAATGTAAGAGGAGCAACATTGGAACAAAAATTGCTTCCTTTATTATAAAATGGTAGATTTGAGATATGGTTTTAAAAAATTCACTGAGTAAAAGTATTCTATTTATTGTCGTTTTAGCGTTTCAATCTCTTGCATTTTCACAACAAGTGAGAGAATTGGTGCCAGTTGTTATCAAAGGAAAAATCCTGAATGCAAAAATCAAAAGTCTGCATTTGAGTCAGTTCGATGGCAAAATGCTGGTGCCCTTTTGTGAGGATTCATTGAACGCTGATGGAACTTTTCTAATGCATTGTAATATTCCATCTAAAGACATTTTTTACTTCAGATACGACGCGAATAAGCAGCTGAATATGATTCTTCAAATGAATGATACCATCGAGCTGTATGCTGACGCGAATAATTTTATTGAGACAACAGAGATTAGAGGTTCTGAACCTACTAAAGCAGTTTGGGAATATATGACAACCTATTCGGTTTATAAAGCCAAATTTGATTCAGCTAAGGCTTATTTGAGAGCAAATCCAGGTACGGATGCTCTTGTGAATGAAAAATTTAAACCAATTTCTACAGAATGGATGCAATTTAGAAATACCTACATCCAAAACAATTCCAATTCACCTGCCTTAATAGCTGCTTTGAATGGAGTAGAAGAAGAGCAGGAAATGGAACTGCGTGTACAGATCCTGGAAAAACTAAGTGGAATTTATAACAATACTCCAACTGGGCTAAATATCAATATGCAATACCAGAAAACAAAGGTGAAATGGGATCGAACAAAAATGACTGCCTATGGAGCGGAAGCACCAGACATCGTTCAAAATGATGTGGATGGAAACGAAAGAAAGTTGAGCGATTTGAAAGGGAAAGTTGTTTTGTTAGATTTTTGGGCATCTTGGTGTGGACCTTGTAGAAGAGAAAATCCAACAGTAGTGAAGCTCTATCAAAAATATAAGGATAAAGGATTTACAGTGTTTTCGGTTTCTTTGGATACGGATAAAACACGATGGATGGGAGCGATCAAACAAGATGGATTGGTTTGGGAAAACCACGTGAGCGATTTACTTGGTTGGAAAAACACCGCTGCAAAATTATACGGGGTAGGTTCGATACCTTCTACTTTTTTATTGGATAAAGAAGGGAAAATCATAGGTAAAAACCTAAGAGGATTTGCCTTGGAAGAAAAATTGAAGGAGATCTTCGGTTTCTAATATTTTATGCAATCGGGCAAGAAAATATATTTCGCATCTGATTTTCATTTAGGAGTTCCTGACTACCAATCTAGCCGAGTAAGAGAAGATCGTGTCGTTAGATGGTTAGATCAGGTTTCAAAGGATGCGGAAGAGATCTATTTGGTAGGCGATCTTTTTGATTTTTGGTTTGAATACAAGCATGCTGTACCTAGAGGTTATATTCGCTTACTTGGAAAACTCGCTGAAATTGCAGATTCGGGAATTAAAATCACTCTTTTCACAGGTAATCACGATATGTGGATCTTTGATTATCTGCCCAAAGAAATCGGATGTGAATTGTATCGAGTTCCAGTTGAAAGAGAATACAATGGTAAAAAATTCATCATTGGACATGGTGATGGCTTAGGGCCAGGTGATAAAGGCTATAAATTCATTAAAAAGGTTTTTGCTTCTAAAGTTTGCCAATGGCTTTTTGCACGACTACATCCAAATTTTGGAATCGGTTTAGCTAACTTCTTTTCTCGTAGAAGTAGAAAAATGACCGGGGATGCAGATGAGCAATATTTTGGAAATGAAGAATGGTTGGTCATCTATTCCAATGAAATACTAGATATACAAAAAGTTGATTATTTCGTGTTTGGCCACCGACATTTCCCTATGGAAATTACGCTCAAGAATGGATCATCAAAATACATCAATTTAGGGGAATGGATTAAATATAATACCTATGCTGTGTTTGATGGTGAAAAATTAGAACTTTTAGCCTTTGAGACAGATCCTAAAATCACAAAAGGTTAACGTCAATCATCCAGTAAATCTTCATTTACGCCATATTCTTTTTTCTTTTCTTCTCTGGCCAACAATAGATGCGCGACAATTGCAGAATAGAGTAAACCACTCCATGTAAGATGAAATCCAATTCGAATAAAAAGCGCCAAACTTTTACCATCAAAACCTACTTCCAAAAGTGAAGGGATAAAGTAATATGTAAATAATGCGAGGAACAAACCTAGTACTCCTAAACCAATTAAATACATTCGCTCTTTCACCTGATAATTTCTGATTAACCCCGATTGAAGGATGGGAACCAATACAATAGGGGTCAGAAAAAGCATGAGATAGTGAATCAAAAAACCAAAAGGGAAAAAGTACATTAAGTGAAGCGAAAGAAACACACCATTTATAGCCCCAGCAAGTAAACCCGATTTAATCGCGTAAAAATAAACTCGATTCTCCATGATTGATATTAATATGGTACCCCGCTTCTCCAGCTATCAACAGCGTCATACCACTGCCCTCGGAAAATAGGGTTTCTAATCAAAGCGTAGTCATTTTCTTGAAAATTCCCTTCTTCTCTGTAGAAACTGAACGACATGCTGCTTCGTCCGGATTTTCCTTCATAGATCCATCTTTCTTCTTGTCCTCCTTCATTTTCAATTCGCTCAGGAATCCCGAAAACAATCAAAACCATTCCCTTATCAGTCTTCCATCCTTCTTTGTAAGTTGAAAAATGCTCATTGGCAAATTCAACTCTTGAATAATATTCTCTAATGAGGTATCTGGCTTGGTCTTTATTCTGTCGGCTCTTGTCTAACCAAAACTTTTCAAATTCAGCTCTTCGGTGAACCGTTGTGTCGGTCAAAACGGCATACTCATCTCTGGAACTAATATATCTTAAAGGTTCCACAAGTAGATCTACAGTTTTGATTTTTGGGTAATGATTGGCAAATCGGGTGAATAAAAAACCATCTTCTCCTTTTGAATTTTCTGTAGAGATGTAAAGAGTTTTATTCTTGATTTTAGTCAACTCAAAATCTATGTTTGGGCAAATTTGATATACTTTACTAGAATAACTTCCGAAATCCGGGTAGTTTCTTTTACTGGCAAAAGGAGGCAGAGCAATCGTTTGAATTTCATCATAAATTCTTACCTCAAGTGTGTCGCAATTCAAATATGTCCCAAATACTCTGATACTTTCTGAACTTGGATTCTCCTGGAAGTAAACGATAGAAGAATCCGGGTTGAAAATCATGAAGTTCTCGGCATTACATTTTTTATTTTTGGAGAAACCGCGGACTTCCTCTTTCTTTTTGTTGAAATTCAAGTCTTCTATGGTTAACTTAAGCTCGTAGTCTGCGTCTTCCATGGCTACGTCAAAAGAACTTTCATGAATTCCATTTTTCATAGTAGATAGGTCCAGGTTGAATTCTCGGGTGACCTTGTAACTTGTGTTGTTTTTGGTGTTTGTGAGCACAGCAGATAAACCGATTTTGACATATTTCGAGTCATTTACTTTTGTCGCTAGATAGGTGTTTAGATCCATCTTAATGAATATGGTGGAGTTCACAGAGTCCTTATGGAAGATCTTGTAATGAAAATCCATGTTGTTGGTTGGCTGACTCCAGACAGTATTACCAAAAAGAAGAAATAAACTAAATATGTGAATTAAGATTGCTTTCATTTAACCCTTAAAAATAAGCAATATATCCAAAATGGACCTTACTATTTCTGAAAAGAATGGGCTGTTTTTGTTGAGATCCTAAAGCGTAAACCAGTGAAAATGTCCCAAATTTTGTAGCAAAGTTAATTCCTACTCCAAAACCATATGGCATATCGTTGAAATAGCTATTTGCAAGATTTTTTTCATAATAAGCAGCATTGAAAAATGCAAAAACATTCGAATTTCGGTCAAGTAAAAATCTGTATTCGATATTTATAATCGAGTAAAAGGTGGCTTGAAAAGATTCTTCTCCAAAACCTTTCAGAGAATTGAGTCCGCCAAACCGCAGCATCTCATTTTCCAAAATTTGATTTCCCAAGATGGTTTCAGTAATGGTGTTGATTTTGGCAACATGTCTTTTAGCAAGAGGAATATAGCCTTCAATACTCCCACCCAGCCTGTAATTTGTTGATTTAAGATTGACATCAGCGTACAAACTATCATCAAAAGCAGGATTTTTTCTGATTTTTTTTAACCCAACAGCACCTTCTAAATCAACAACAATCCCTTTTCGAGGGTTAAAAATATAGTCCAAACTTCGGTTATAATAGTTGATACCGTACGAATTAGTCCTCGCATCTGCTAATTGTGTTAGATCTGAGGGAATATTAATCAGGCTTGTAGATAAAATGTCTGTTGAGAAAAATTCATAGAAAGCTTTAATATAATTTCCACCCTTCAAATAATATTGAACACCTACTCTTGCTCTTAAATTTAAATAAGAGGTATCTCGCTTGTACAAATAAAAGCCTCCATCTAAACCAAAGGGGGTTTTAAATAAAAATGGCCAATTGATTTCAATTTTTAGGTCTTGCGTTTTAGGTTGCAGTTTTCTCCAATGTACGTTAAGCATTTCTCCATGTTTAAGTAGATTTTTTAACCTTAATTGCAATTCTCCTGTGATATTCACCTTTCCGGTTACATCATCCGGCTGAACACCAATGATTCCATTGAAATTTGAATTTTTAATGGTTTCGACATAGATATATACTTCCGCTCCTTCCGGCGTAAACAAAATCTCATGTTCCCTTATCTCCTTAACAAAACTGATCTCTTTTAGTCGGTTTGTAATTTGACTCAATGTTTTTTCAGAATAGGGATTTCCTTCCTTCAGACGTAGATAAGTCGCAATAAATTTTGGTGATATTTTTTTGGATCCTTTGACATTAATTTTGGTAATGGTGACATAAGGACCTTTGTCGATCATGAGCTTCCCACTTATTTTCTGATTCCCAATTTGAATGGAGTCCAGCCATACCTTCGCAAAAGGATATCCTTTATTCTCCATATCTTCCAATAGTTTAGATGTGAATTCCTGATAATCACTAAGACTAAAGTCAGCATTATTGTAAAGTTTTTCTCGAAAGCGAGTTAAACGGATCATTTCATCATCTAAATTTCCATTCCTTAACTGTGCCCACTGAAATTTTTCAAAAGGAATGATATTCACTTTCCATTTTGAATTCACATTCTCTTCTATGACATAGCGACAAAGTAGGTATCCCTTGTTTTGATAATACTGATTGACGCTATTCAGATATTTTATTGCACTAATAGAGTCTTTATGATAGTATTTGAAAGAGGGCTTAGGATGTAATTTTTTTGAATCAATGATCTCCAATTCAATTTTTTGTTGGCCAAAAGACAGCGTAGTCCCAAGGAACAGTATTAAAATTAAGAGAGATCTAATTTGTAACATTTCGTCTAATTCGCACTATATCAATACGAATTTTCGAAAAAAAAATTACTTTAGAACTAAGTGATTCAATAAATATCGAAAAAAAGTGTTATTTTAGCCCCACCTTGGAAAACGATTATTTACGAACAAACAAACAAAGATGAAAAAGAATTTCGCTGTAAAGATGTTGGCTGTTGTAGCTGTAGTTACTGTACTTACTTCTTGTGGTTCAGGACGTCATAAATGTCCAGCATATGGAAGCGTAGACGCTGATTCAAACTCGGATATCGAGTTGGCAGAGGCAAAGTAATCGCGCCTTTTTTACGTCTACTACTCTCTCATCAATATTTGATATTTAGCACTTGATTTATTTCTGGATGCAAACTATTTGCTACCGGACAGGTCTTTGCTATTCGTGTAATTCTATCATGAATTTCTTTTGGGAAATTATTCCCGCTAAGGTCTAGCTCAATTTGAATTTCTATAATTCTTCTAGGATTACTTCCCATTATTTTCTTTACATATGCATCTGCGTGAGTGAATTGAATTTCATTTTGATCACAGTGTATGCCAATTACAGTAATCATGCAGGATGCTAAAGAAGTTGCGGCAAGATCTGTAGGTGAAAATCGAGATCCTTTTCCGTTGTTATCAACAGGTGCATCAGTGATGGAGGAGTCTCCGGATTTTAAATGGGTGATTTTCGTTTGAAGGGCGCCAAGATATTCTACTCGTGAGGTTTTCATGATATAATTTCGTATTTTTGTTTTCTATGTTTAAAAGCAGCCTTAATATACTTCTAATTTTCATTTTTGTTGCTTCTTGGTCATTTTCTCAGGAAGAAGACAAAGATGAAGTAAAGGTATTGTATCGAAAGGTGATTTATGGAGGAGTAAATGTTGCGACAAATGGATGGGGCATTACTTTGAACTATGGATGGCAGAAAAACTATAAATACCGTCAAGTTGTTGGGTTTACTGCCGCAAATATTAAGCACGAGAAAGAGGTCAAGTCTTTTAGTCCTTATTATGAAGATGCAAAAGGCTTTTTCTATGGTAAATTAAATTCGTTAATTTCTTTTAGACCTCATTACGGTGGACAGGCGATCATGTTTAACCGCTTGCGGGAAAAAGGAGTTGAGATTAGTTTCATGTGGAGCGTTGGAGCAAGTTTAACTTTAATTAAGCCCGTTTACTTGGAGGTTCGAAAGTTTGAGGGGAGTCAGCAAATTTTGGTCAAGGAAAGATATGATCCTTCTATTCATAACAGAGATAATATTTATGGAAGAGCTGGCTGGTTCAATGGATTCGGTGAATCCAATTTTAATCCCGGAATATTTGCAAAAGCAGGATTCTTTTTCGACTTCGCATCGAATCATAGTAAGGTCTTTGGAGTAGAGTTTGGATGTTCGGTGGACACCTATTTTTCGAAAATTGAAGTGATGCATGGTTCACCTTCCAAGTTTTTATTTCCATCATTATATGCAAATATTCTATTCGGAGGAAAGTTGTTTTAGTTGACATTATAGAGGTAGAGAATGAGTACAGAAGAAAAGGTAAGGAAACCAAAATGGCTTAAAGTCAAATTGCCAACAGGGGAGAATTACAAGAAGGTAAGAGGTTTGGTAGATGAACACAAGCTTCATACGATTTGTGAAAGTGGAAATTGTCCTAATATGGGTGAATGTTGGGGAGAAGGAACTGCCACCTTTATGATCCTTGGTAATGTTTGTACTCGATCTTGTGGGTTTTGTGCTGTTTCTACTGGAAGACCCGAAGAAGTTGATGTATTTGAACCAGCTAAGGTGGCTCAATCCGTTAAACTAATGAAAGTAAAGCATGCCGTTATCACGTCTGTAGATCGAGATGATTTACAAGATGGTGGCGCTAAAATTTGGGCGGCAACGGTACGTGCGATCAGAAGACAATCTCCTGGAACTACTTTGGAAACCTTAATTCCTGATTTTATGGGGAAATGGGAGAACCTTGAAAAAATTATTGAAGTGGCTCCTGAAGTGGTCTCTCATAACCTAGAGACAGTAAGAAGGCTAACGAAAGAAGTAAGAATCCAAGCAAAATATGACCGAAGCTTGGAAGTTTTAAGAAGACTATCAAAATCCGGATTGAGAACAAAATCTGGGATCATGCTTGGAATTGGTGAAACCGAAGAAGAAATTTTGGAAACACTTGAAGATTTAAAAGCAGTCGGGGTACAGATTATTACTTTAGGGCAATATTTACAACCTACGCCAAAACACTTGCCAGTTGCTGAATTCGTTACCCCTGAGAAATTCGAAAAATATAAAGAAATTGGATTAGAAATGGGCTTTAAATATGTTGAGTCCGGCCCTCTTGTTCGTTCCTCTTATCATGCTGAAAAACATTTGGTTTGACAGACATGTATATTTTTCAAAAAAACCATCAAAATATCCAACGAGGTACCGAAGAAAATCGTGTATCTTAGAACTTAGAATTTTTGAAAGTAAGAATGTCGTTAATTCAAACATTATTTGTAAATTGGCGGCTGCTTTGTTGTTTTAAAATACAATTTTTACATAAAAAGTTATGAAATACAGATACTTACTGGTAGGTACAGTGACTACAGCTATGTTAGCTTCTTTTGCTTTTTTAAGCCCATTTCAGGATGGTGAAGTAGATGGAAAATATGCTCCAAGAAAATCCTCAAAGTTGGATGGACAGAAAAGAAATGCTAACGATGCGTTGGAATACAGAAATGTTCTTCAAAGAAACCCTTGGACAGGCGTTGTTGATATTGATGATGTGCAAAGAGCAAGAGCTATTGCAGAAAATCGTTCAAGAGCAGGTATAATTACTTGGGATGAAGAGGGACCATACAATATTGGTGGTCGTACTAGAGCCATTCAAGTTGATGTAAATAACCAATACACTGTTTATGCAGGATCTGTATCCGGTGGTCTTTGGGTATCTGGAAGTAGAGGGAACTATTGGGTGAAAGTGGAGTCTTTTGCTGATAATTTAGCTGTTTCATCTATATGTCAAACAAAAAACGGTGCATTGGTTGTTGCCACTGGGCATTTTGCTGAAGGTATTGTTGGTTACTCTGGTGGAGATTCTGGGGCTTATGGATATGGTCTTTATGTTTATCCAACTGGAGATATTAACACAGCACCCACTTTAGTTGCTGGAACTGAATCATGGACTTTCATCAATGAAGTGATCTGTGATACCATTAACAACCTGGTTTGGATCATGAATTCCTCAGGAGTTTGGACTTACAACACGGACAATGGTACTTTAACAGATGTTTCTTCTACAGTAGGATCATCTAATAGTTCTGCTGGGGTAATATCTAAAGATGGACAAGTTTTATGTATTGCTAATCAGAGTAGACAAGCGAAGATATCGTTGGATGGAGGAAGTACTTTCTTCAACGCAGCGACCACAGGTTCAAATACATTACCAAACGCTCAAGGAAGAGTAGAGTATTCTATTTCTCATGAGAGATACAATGGAGAGTATTTCATTTATGCCTTGAATGCGGCTGGAGATGGAACGTTCCAAGGAGCCTATGTTTCGTCAAATTCAGGTCAGGATTGGTATGAAATAGCTCCTAATAGTAATGGAGGGTCAGGAGCTTTTAACCCATTTAATTCCCAAGGTAGATACGACAACATTACAACTGTAGTGCCTGGTCATCCTGAAAAAGCTTTTATTGGAGGTATAGATATTTATGGATGGATTGCTGATCCTGATAACCCAACTTTCGGAAGTTGGAATCAAAATACAAACTGGGCAGCGAATCCAACGTCTCCTATCTATGCTCACGCGGATCAACACGAAATGAAGTGGGATAACATGGGAAGATTGTATATTGGAAATGATGGAGGAGTTGGTTATTCTGACGATGAAGGACAAACATTCATCCCGGCAAACAGAGGTTACAATGTAACTCAATTCTATTCTGTTGCTTATTCTGCCCATGGAGATGTTTTGGGTGGTGCACAGGATAATGGATCACTTTATAATGATCATACCAATTTCCAATGGCAAGATTTTGCAGAGATACTAGGTGGTGATGGTTTTGATTGTGATATTTCTCAAACAAACAGAAATATGGTGTTTACAACTTTGTATTATTCAGGGTTATTTAGATCAAGTGATGCAGGGTTTACACAATACCCATTTTACCCTCAACAGTTGGCAGCGAGTTTAACTCCTGGATCTGTTAGTGGACCTGGTAATTTTAATACAGTAATCAGATTCCATGAGGTGTATGATTTGAATTCAACCGATTCAGTGTATGTAATACCAAGTCAAGGGTATTCCATGGGGGACACTATTATTGTGGAGTCGAACTCAACAGGAGATTCTATCTTGTATATCGCTCCTGATACAATTAGATTTGAGGATACGGTTTATTATGATCCAAATATCTATGTTATTGAATATACTGTTACTGATTGTATTTCGTCTGCAAACAGAGATTTAGGGATAGAGCATCCTTGGACAAACTTAAATTCTGGAAACTATCCTCCTGATTTAGGAGATTCAATTATCCTTTACAATGATCCTATTGACATCTCTGACGATGATACAATCATTGTTTGTGATACAATCCCTTACAGATTCTATTATGCAACCGATCCAATTAGCAATGATACAATTGCCATGCATATTGATTCAGTATTGTATAATGTTGCTTGGGATACCATCAAAGCGCAAGATCCATATGTTTCTTGGTTAGCTTTAGGTATTGGAACAGGAAGATGGGTTAACAATACACAGAGAGATCTTGGTATTTGGATGACTCGTTATGCGAAAAGATTTAGCGACAATATTGGAGCAAATGAGATTTGGTTAAACGTGGTTCCTCAAGTAGGAAGCTCTGAAGTACAATGTATGGAATTCTCGAGAAATGGAGATTTCTTGTACGTAGGAACTAGAGGAGGAGATTTATTCAGATTATCTGGATTTAACCAATACTATGCTTCTACTCCAGGAATTGTAGATTCACTTCAAGGATGGTCAATTGTAGCTGGAAACGGTTCTTCGACAGCAAACTGGGATTTGATCTGGTCTGCTCCAGGTGGAGGTTTCCAAGTTGTTACTGGTATTGGTGTTGATTACAATTCATCTTCTCCTGATGGAGATCACCTAGTGGTTTGTTTAGGTGGATTTGGAAACTTTATCCATGCTTACGAGATTACAAATGCATCTACTTGTGGTGTAGGTGGAGCTAATGCTTCAGCGATCCATGCAGCAGGAGAGATTCAGTATCCTGTTTATGATGCAATTATTGATAGAGAGGATCCGAACTTTGTAGCTCTTGCAACTGAGTACGGAGTGCTTGCAACGTCTAACGTTTCTGCAGGATCAGTTCTTTGGGAAAACTCTTCAGATGGATTTGGATTAGCTCCTGTTCATGCTTTAAGACAAGACTGGAGAACTTGGAATGAAGGTTCTAGGGCGCCTGGTAAAATCTATGCTGGAACACATGGTAGAGGAATTTGGAGTTCGTCTACATTGCTTGCCATGCCAGATGACATGAATATTGGTATAGAAAAGGAAACTTTCAAAACTAATTTATTAGTGTATCCAAACCCAATGGTTTCAACTGGATTTTTAAAGTTCGATCTTGATGACAATGCTGATGTATATGTAAATGTATATAGCCTTTCAGGGAAGTTAGTAATGAATGTTTCAAAGTCAGGAATGCCTAAAGGAAACAACATTATCGACTTCAATGTTTCAAGATTACCAATTGGAACATATCTAATTGAATTTGTAGCAGGAGATCACAGAGAAACTGCCAAGTTCATTAAAGCTAGATAAAAGTAAATAACTGCAAATAACTGAAGAGCGCGATCAAATGATCGCGCTTTTTTTATGCTGAAAATTTAACGTATCATATAAATTTTGAAGTCCAAATTATGGGGCGAAATAGCCGACAGCACTGTGACACATCAAAGATATCGTCATGGTTCGAACTCACGATAAGCGAAGATTTATGTATACAACGTATAAATATTAGAAATAAAAAAAGCAAGTCATTATAACTTGCTTTCTGTGGAGAAGATGGGATGCTGACGCAAAAGGTCAGCACCGTGACATATCAAAGATATCGTCATGGTTCGAACCCACGATAAGCGTTCATTTATGTATACAACGTATTAAAATTAGAAATAAAAAAAAAGCAAGTCATTATAACTTGCTTTTTGTGGAGAAGATGGGATGCTGACGCAAAAGGTCAGCACCAAGACATATCAAAGATATCGTCATGGTTCGAACCCACGATAAGCGTACATTTATGTCTACAACGCATAAATATTAGAAATAAAAAAAGCAAGTCATTATAACTTGCTTTCTGTGGAGAAGATGGGATTCGAACCCACGACCTCTTGACTGCCAGTCAAGCACTCTAGCCAACTGAGCTACATCCCCATTTGTGTTTTTGCATACAATTCATAGCGAAGTTGCCCGTGCCGATGTTAGATTTCTTCGAAGAATGAGTTAGAAATCTTCTATCGGTAAGCTACATCCCCATTTGTGTTTTTGCATACAATTCATAGCGAAGTTGCCCGTGCCGATGTTAGATTTCTTCGAAGAATGAGTTAGAAATCTTCTATCGGTAAGCTACATCCCCATTTATGATCTTATTTAAATAGCTCTTTTGCTAATTCTTCAAATTTAACACCATTAAAGTTACCAGAGCTCATCATGAGCAGATTTTTTTCATGCCACTGTTCATTTTTCAGTTTATCGATTAAATCATTGGAACTGGTAAATACTTCTACGTTGTCACTTTTAAAGCATTTTTTAACAAAATCCGAATCTATGGGTTCTAATTTTTTGTGTTCAATTACTTTTGGATCAAAAAATATGTAGGCTTTATCAGCTGCGGCCATGGAGTTTTCATATAAGGGAAGAAAATCTGTTTTCAAACTGGAAAAAGTGTGTAATTCCATACAAGCGATTAATGTTCTTTCTGGAAATTGTTCTTTTAAGGCTTTAGTTGTGGCCTTTAACTTAGAAGGAGAATGCGCGAAGTCTTTGTAGAAAACAGATTCTTCCGTTTCTTTTACCAATTCTAATCGTTTTGATGCTCCTGAAAATGTTTGCATGCTTGTGTAAAAATCATCTTCTGAAACCCCGAGATCCATGCAAATTAATTTTGCGCCCTCCATGTTTTGAAGATTATGTTGACCAAAAACATTGAGTTCATACTGTTTAGTTGCAGTCTCTACAATTGTTCGACCATTAATTATATTGTGTTTCGGAATTCCATATGATTTTATTTTAGAAAGCCCTGGTAAATCTCTTTCAGTGCAAATTTTAACTACTTCTTCATCCGTAGAATTGTAAAACAAACTCCCTTGTGATTCGATTGAGTCTATGAAAATTCGAAATTGATCTACATAATTCTCATAGGTAGGAAAAACATTTATGTGATCCCAAGCAATTCCGTTAATCAGACCAATATGAGCATGATATAAGTGAAATTTAGGTCTACGATCGATAGGAGAAGACAAATATTCATCGCCTTCCAAAATAATGATTGGAGCATCTGATAGTTTGACCATGCAATCATATCCCTCTAATTGAGCACCCACCATGTAATCATATTCTAACTGTGTTTGATTCAGAACATGTAATACCATTGAAGTAATCGTTGTTTTTCCATGAGAACCTCCAATAACTACTCTTTTCTTTTCTAGGCTTTGCTCATAAATAAATTCAGGGTAAGAATACACTTTTAGTCCAAGTTCCTGTGCTTTCAGCAATTCCGGGTTGTCTGCTCTGGCATGCATGCCCAAAATAATAGCATCTAGATCAGAATTGATGATCTCAGGATTCCATCCAATTCGGTCCGGAAGCAATTCTTCGCGCTGCAATCTTGATTTAGACGGATCAAAAATTTCGTCATCAGATCCAGTTACATGATCACCTTTGCGCTTTAAGGCAATGGCTAAATTATGCATGGCTGCACCTCCTATGGCAATAAAGTGAACTCTCATACTTTTAATGTTTTTGGAAATTTGCGAATTATTTTAATGTTAAGTCAATAAGAACTCTACCTTTTCTTCACAGATTTCATTTAATTATTTCTATCCGACTAAAAACAAATTGTTAGTTTTAGCTTAAAATTCAATATGACAATTTATCCTCTTAATACAGGTTATTTCAAGTTAGATGGTGGGGCTATGTTTGGCGTTGTTCCTAAAACATTATGGTCAAAAACAAATCCTGCCGATGAAAACAATATGTGCTCTTGGGCGATGCGTTCTTTGTTGATTGAAGATGGGGATCGGTTAATGTTAATAGATTGCGGGATTGGAGACAAGCAAAGTGAAAAATTCTTTAGCCATTACTACTTATTTGGAGAAGATCAGTTGATTTTGAATTTAAAAAAATTGGGTTTTTCACCAGAGGACGTCACTGATGTTTTTCTGACACATTTGCATTTTGACCATTGTGGTGGAGCCGTGAAATGGAATTCGTCTCGAACTGGATTTGAATTGGTATTTAAAAACGCGATTCATTGGAGCACCGAAAAGCATTGGAATTGGGCTACCAAACCCAACCCAAGAGAAAGAGCCTCTTTTTTGTCTGAAAACATCATGCCGATCGAAGAAAGTGGCCAATTGAAGTTTGTGGATAGAAAAGGAGATTTTACTGAGAATGTGTTCCAGAACATTGATGTACTTTTTGTTGATGGGCATACCGAAAGCCAGATGATTCCTCATATTCATTATAAAGGAAAAACTCTGGTGTTTATGGCTGATTTGCTCCCAAGTACTGGTCATATTCCACTGCCATATGTAATGGGATACGATACCCGACCTTTAATTACGATGGATGAAAAGGGTAGATTTTTAAATACGGCATCGGAAAAGGAATATGTTCTTTTCTTGGAACATGATTCCGTAAATGAAATTTGTACTTTGAAAAACGCAGAAAAAGGCGTTAGACTTGATAATGCCTTGAATTTTAAAGATATGTTTTAAGGGAAGTCAAAATAAATATTTATATTTCAGTCTCTAACTAATTTCAAACTTATGGATAAGTATATCATTGAACTACTCAAAGTCGAATCAACAGTTATTATTCCTGGATTGGGTGCTCTAATGAATGGGGCAATTGATGGGACCTTTGTATTTAATAAATACCTGAAAATCAACGATCACAAATTAGAAGAATATATTTCCAAAAGTGATGGTGTTGATGCCCAGGAAGCTGCGAATAGTGTAGCAAAATTAGTTAGAGAAATTAACGCAAAATTAGACCAGGGAGAAACCTATGATATATTTGGTTTAGGAAGATTCTTCAAAGGAGATGATGGTTCTATTGATTTTGAATCATGGGATCAATTAAAGGATGTTGCAGACAAGAAGGAAGAACCAAAGAAAGAGGAACCTAAAAAAGAAGAGGTAAAGAAGGAAGAAGCAAAAACGGAAGTAAAGAAAGAAACACCTAAGAAAGAGGAGGTCAAACCTACAGCCAAGTCTGAAGAGCCAGCAAAACCTGCGAAAGTAGCAGATAAGTCAGTTGATCCGGTAAAAGAAGCAGAAAAGCCAAAGAATATCATTACTCCTAAAATAGAAGAGCCAAAATCAGAGAAACCTGAGGAGAAAAAATCTGAAATTAAACCGAAAACGGAAGCTCCTGCTGCAGCGGCTTCGACAAATGCTGTAAAAGCTGAAGAGGCAAAATCAGCAATTAAGCCTAAAGAAGATCCAAAAGCTAAAGCAGAGGCAGTCAAACAAAATGCGGCTGAAGAAAAGAAGAAAAAAGCGGATGACGCTAAAATGGCTAAAGCTAAAGCGGAAGAAGAAAAAAGAAAGAAATTAGAGGCTCAGAAGAAAGCAAAAGAAGAGGCAAGACAAAAGAAACTAGAAGCCAAAAAGAAAAAGCCCTCTGGAAAAGAAGGAGAAGCTAAAGAAAGTGGAGGGAATAAAGCCCTTAAGGTTGTTTTGATTATTTTGGTTCTATTGGTTCTAGGAGCGGGATCTTTTACGATTTTCAAATGGGATATGGTGAAAGGTTGGATTGGAATGGAACAAACCACCGATGGATCTGAAGATAAAGATAATCATAATCATGATACGGCTTCCAATGACCATCAAGATGAAGAACATCAGGATGAAGTGGTCAAAGAAACCCAAGACACTACTGCTACAGATGAAAATCAGGTAGATGAGAATAATGTAGAAAATGTTGAAGAACCGATACAAAATGATCCAGTAGTCGAGGAAAAAGTTGTTAAGGAGGAACCAGTAGTTAAAGAAGAACCAAAAATTCAAAATGTGACTTCATCGGGATCCTACCACGTAATTGTTGGAGGATTTTCTGATAATTCCAATGCGGATCGATTGGTGGCAGAATTGCAAGGCAAAGGATATCCAGCTCAAAATTTAGGTACTTATAGCGGATTGAGTTTGGTATCCATAAAATCTTATGGTGATATGCAGTCTGCAAAATCTGATTTAAGTAGTTTTTCTGAATATAAAGGAGCCTGGATTTTCAAAAAGAAATAGATGAAGGAAATTAAGTGTAGGGAATGTAGTACCTGGACAAATGCTGACCTTGAAAATTGTACCAATTGTGGGGTTTCTCTGAAGATTGAAGAAATTGAGAGAGAAGAAAAACGATTTCAACTTTTTGAGGATGAAAAACCCTCTAAGTTTGAACTCTGGTTGGAAAGACTTAAAGAGAGTCAAAACCCATTCAAATTAATGCTTTACAGTATTCTGAAAACCTTTTATGTTGTCTACATGGCCATCATTGGTTTTGTTGTTTGGTCCACTTTATGGTTTTCGGGTTGAACATTTTTGACTTTCATTACTTTTCTTTATAATCTTTACCCGGGAAAGAGTTTAGAAGAAAATTGTATTTTTGCACAAATTTTTTGAAATGATAGATACCAATTTTTATTCCTTAAAAATTTCAAATATTACAAAAGAAACAGAAGATACTGTTTCCATCTCTTTTGATGTAGATCCAACATTAAGTTCAAAATTTGATTTTATTCCAGGTCAATATTTGACTTTGAAAGCCATGATCAATGGCGAAGATATCAGAAGATCTTATTCAATTTCCTCTGGCAAAGGGGAAGGATTGAAAGTGGCTGTAAAACAAATTCAAAAAGGTGTTTTCTCTACTTATGCAAATCAAGAGCTTAAGGTAGGACAGGAAATGGAAGTCATGCCACCAACTGGAAATTTTGTATTGAAGAATCAAGGAAATGGTTCAATTTCAGTCTTTGTAGCTGCTGGATCTGGGATTACGCCAGTGTTATCCATGGTTAAAGAAACCTTGAGCAATACAAATCAAACGGCCGTTTTGATCTATGGGAATAAAAATATGAATAGCGTCATCTATAAGGCAGAAATTGAGAAATTGATGGACACTTATGGGGACAGACTTCAAATGAATTATGTAATCTCCAGAGATGATTCTTACGATGGTTTGAAAGGAAGAATCAATGTGGAGATTGTAAAGACGGTAACTGAAAGCATTAATAAGTCAGAAATCTCTGGAGTGTACTTATGTGGCCCAGAGGATATGGTCAAGAATACTTCAACGGAATTCGAATTTATGGGTGTTCCAAAAGATAAAATTCATTTTGAATTGTTTTTTGTGGCGGAATCTGAAGAAGCGAAAGAAGCAGAATCCAATTTGGCAACTGGAACTTCTAGAGTTACCATGATCATAGATGATGAGGAGTTTGAATTTGAATTGGCAATGAACGGTCCAACTATCCTTGAAGCAGGAGCTGAAGCAGGAGCAGATTTACCTTTTGGATGTAAAGGAGGTGTATGCTGTACTTGTAAGGCAAAAGTTATGGAAGGGAAGGCTAAAATGATCCAGAACTATGCTCTTGATCCTGATGAAGTAGAACAAGGGTTTATTCTTACTTGTCAATCACATCCCGAGTCCGATAATTTAGTAGTTAGTTTCGACGAATATTAAAACTATGGCTCTATTTAAGAAAATTTTCAGCAAAAAGGAAGACAAAGTATCGAAAGGGTTCTATTTGCTTACTGTTGACAAAGTGGAAAAGAATACAAGTGATACAGCTGTCGTTTCACTAACTATTCCAGAGGAATTAAGATCTACTTTTCAATTTAAACCTGGTCAGTATTTAACAGGAAACTTTAAAACCTCTCAAGGGAATTTCCATCGATCGTATTCTATATGCAGCGATTCAGCTGATAATAGCACGATACAAATTGCTTGTAAAAAAATTGAGGGAGGAAAAGTTAGTAGCCATATTAATGATCAGTTACAAGCTGGTACCCAAATTGAATTCATGAAACCTGAAGGGAATTTCATATTGGATTCCAACGCAAAAAAGGTAACTGCTATCTGCGCAGGTTCTGGAATTACGCCTATTATGTCCATGATTCAGTATATTGAAAGAGTTGGAGGTCAGATGGACTTGTTTTATGGTAGTCGAAATGAAAATGAAAAGATTTTTAAATCGGAGATAGACCGGACTTCAGATAAAATCAGTAAAAATTATTTTCTTTCTGGAGAGAATAAAGATGGATTTATTGAAGGAAGAATTACACCAAAAACACTGGAAGAAAAAGTTGATTTGAATTCGGATGCTTTTTATTTGTGTGGACCAGAGGGGTTGATTTTCTCTACCAAAGATTTTCTTGTTGAAAAAGGTGTACCTGAAAATAAAATTCGATTTGAATTGTTTACCACTCCGGTAAGTGTAAAGGCAAAGGACATTAAATCAGGAAGTGCAACTTGTCATGTGGCAGTGACATTGAACGGCGAAACCAATGAAATGGATGTGGATACTTCTAAAATGTTATTGGATAGTTTCTACAAAAATGGAATGGAAGCTCCCTTCTCTTGTAAAGGTGGGGTATGCTGTACGTGCAAAGCAAAAGTTCAGGAAGGATCAGCAGAAATGAAGTTGAATCTTTCGTTGACGGATAAAGAAATTGAAGAAGGTTACATTTTGACTTGTCAGGCTGTGGCAACTTCAGATACATTAAAACTGACTTTCGACGAATAATGAATATCATTATCACAGGTGCAGGAAGAGGAATTGGATTTGAGTTAGTAAAAAAACTCTCTTCCAATTTTGATAATAAAATCTACGCCGTATCTCGAAATCTAGATAGAATCGAAAAATTGGGTGCATCGAATGTGATGCATAAATCGATTGATTTTTCTGATGAGACCCTGGATGAAAAACTAGGAATGCTGATTGAGGAAATCGAGGAAGTAGATGTGATTATCAATAATGCTGGATTCCTTGTCAATCAGCCTTTTGAAAAGTTATCTAAGGAGGACTTACTTCGCTCCTATGAAGTCAATGTTTTTGGTCCCTTTAGATTGATTCAAGCGGCCTTACCCAAATTGAAAAAGGGAAGTCATGTGGTCAATATCTCCTCTATGGGCGGATTCCAAGGTAGTGCCAAGTTTCCTGGTTTATCGGCTTATTCTTCATCTAAAGCTGCAATTGCAAATTTAACTGAATTGCTTGCAGAGGAACTTAAAGAAAAGGAAATTGCTGTCAATTGCTTGGCTCTTGGGGCAGTGCAAACGGAGATGTTGGAAGAGGCTTTTCCTGGTTACCAAGCGCCCACATCACCTGCAGAAATGGCAAAGTTTATTGCTGATTTCGCAATCAACGGTTCAAAATATTTTAACGGGAAAATATTACCTGTATCTTTGTCGACTCCTTAAAAGAGTGACTTATGCGAATTGATATTTTAACTGTTCTTCCACAATTGCTGGAGGGACCACTCAAAGAATCCATATTAAAAAGAGCGGCCGAGAAAGAACTCGTTGAGATACATATTCATAATATCAGAGATTTTTCTACACACTCCAATAAGAATGTAGATGATTATCAATATGGCGGTGGAGCGGGAATGGTCATTGCACCACAACCCCTTTCAGATTGTATTGAAAGCCTAACAAAAGACAGAACTTACGACGAGATCATTTATATGACACCAGATGGAAAAGTTTTGGATCAAAGGGATTGCAATGAAATGTCTTTGTTAGGAAATTTGATGATTATTTGTGGTCATTACAAAGGGATTGATCACCGAATAAGAGAAATGTATGTGACCCGTGAAATTTCCATTGGAAGTTATGTATTAACAGGTGGTGAATTGGCTGCGGCCGTTACAGTAGATGCGATTGTTCGATTAATCCCCGGAGTAATCAATGATGAAACTTCAGCATTAACTGATTCTTTTCAAGATGGTTTGTTAGCTCCACCTGTGTATACCCGACCAGCAGAATTTAAAGGACACAAGGTTCCTGATGTATTGTTAAGCGGAGATCAGAAAAAAATAGATGCCTGGAGAGAAGAACAAGCCCTTAAAATCACAAAAGAAAAAAGACCCGATTTACTGGAAGATTGATCATTCGAGTAATCATACCAGCCTATAATGAGGAACTATCCATTGGAAAAGTCATCCAGGAGATTCCAAAAGATTTGGTAAAAGAAGTAATTGTTTGCAATAATAATTCATCAGACCAAACAGAAAAAGAAGCCAACAATGCTGGGGTAACAGTTTTGAATGAACCTTTAATGGGTTATGGCTATGCGTGTTTGAGAGGAATTCAGTACATCAATCAAAATTATCCTGAGACAGATATTGTTGTTTTTTTAGATGGGGATTACTCAGATTATCCTGAACAAATGGTTGAGGTGGTTCGTCCCATTTTAGAGGAAGACATGGATTTGGTGATTGGATCTAGAGCCTTAGGAAATCAGGAAGAGGGGAGCATGACAATTCCCCAGAGATTCGGAAACTGGTTGTCGGGAAAGCTACTTAAATGGATTTACAAAGCAAATTTCACAGATTTAGGCCCTTTCAGAGCGATTAAACTATCCTCTTTGAACAAAATCCAAATGCAGGATAAAACCTATGGATGGACCGTAGAAATGCAAGTGAAAGTGGCCCAGCATAAAATGAAATTTTGTGAGGTTCCTGTCGACTATAAGAAAAGAATCGGAGTTTCGAAGGTTTCTGGAACGGTAAAAGGAGCATTCATGGCGGGAATAAAGATATTGTACACCATAATGAAATACGCTAGAAAATGATCGTATTGATCTGGATCTATATCGTAGCTTTGGTGGGCGTATTTGTTTACGCCAGTTATCAGTTTTATTTGGCGATTCTCTATCGATTTGGAAGAAAAAATTCTGCTGTCAATTCTGCTCAAAAAAAATCCTTTTTTCCTTTTGTTACGATTCAACTTCCTATTTATAACGAACGCTATGTGGTTCATCGTTTATTGAATTGCATTGCAGAAATGGAATATCCTGAAGAAAAATTGCAGATTCAGATTTTGGATGACTCTGATGATGATACTGTGGAGATTATTGATCGGTGGTTGGAATCATACGAAGGACCGCTGGAATTTCTTTTGATCAGAAGAAAAGAAAGATCTGGATACAAAGCTGGAGCCCTAAAAGAAGGGTTGGCATCTGCAAAAGGAGAGTTGATCGCTATTTTTGATGCTGATTTTCTTCCTGATTCAGACTTTCTAATCAAAACGGTTGGTTGTTTTCAAGATCCTAAAATTGGAGTGGTGCAAACACGTTGGGGTTTTATTAATCGTGAATATTCCATTTTAACCTCTTTGCAAACTTTAGCTTTGGATGCCCATTTTACGCTAGAGCAGACCGCAAGAAATCAATACCATCATTTTATCAATTTCAATGGAACAGGAGGGGTCTGGAGAAAGCAATGCATTCTGGATGGGGGCAACTGGAGCCCTGAAACTTTAACTGAGGATTTGGATCTTTCCTATCGCTCTCAGTTTAAAGGATGGAAATTCAAATACCTTGAAGAGATCGAAACACCTTCCGAATTGCCAGTAAATATTTTTGCTCTCAAAAAGCAGCAGTTCCGATGGAATAAAGGTGGAGCTCAGAATTTAAGAAAGCATTTATTTCAAATTTTATCAAATAAAAGAATGCGACTTTCCGATCGAATTCATGGGATACTGCATTTGATGAATTCATCGGTTTATATATTTGTTTTGTTTGCTTTGATAGCTTCCTTTCCGGTAGCGATGATAACGAGAGAAAATTCTGAATTAAGGGATTACTTTCAGTTCAGCTGGATTTTTTTGGGATTGAATTTTCTATTGATGTATGTTTACTGGATTGGCTTTTCCAGAACACATAAGGTCAATTGGAAGTCTTTCCCTCTGTTTTTACCTAAATTTTTCATGTTTTTATTTTTGTCTTTTGGTCTGACCATCCATAATACTTTAGCGGTATTGGAGGGTTGGATGGGGATTCAATCGGGATTTGTCCGTACTCCGAAGTTTAATATTGTAGAGGAAAATGAAGTTTGGGAGGAAAATGAATATGTCAAGGCTGAGGTCGGTTTTATTGAGATTTTAGAATTTGTTTTTGGAATTTATTTTTTAATTGCCACCTACTTTGATCTGGTTTATGGTGATGTAATCATGACAATCTTTCATAGTGCGGTTGCATTAGGATTTTTAATAATTTGGTCTTTCTCAATCCGATTGTGGTGGAGATTGAACCAAAAGAAGAGTAAAACACTAGCTTCAATAGATAAAATATGAGTGAGATCATCCGAAATAAAATCCTGACTTTAACTGGATTCTTGTTAGTTGCCTTTGCCACATTGTATATTTCCTTTGAAGTTCCCAGGGAGAATTTTGCTGCTTTGATAGGATTGTATGGTTTGGGTTTTGCCGGTTTATTGATTAGCTACCAATTTGCTCAAACCAAGGATCTTTTGTTTTTGCTGATAGGAGGTTTTCTTGTCCGCTTTTTGATGATCAATGTGACGCCCGAATTAAGTCAGGATTTCTATCGCTTTATTTGGGATGGAGAAATGATGAAATTAGGGATGTTGCCTTATGTGAAAACTCCAGATGAAATTATTTCCTCCTCACCTGAGATTTTTCAAAATGCGGAATTCAGAGCTTTGTATCATGGAATGGGGGAGTTAAGCAGTTCTAATTATTCCAACTATCCACCACTAAATGAACTCTTATTTTTGATCGCAAGTAAATTAGGAACCACACTTTCCTCCAAAATCATGATTCTTCGCATTTTTATAATTCTCTCTGATTTGGTCATCGTACTGGTGGGATTGAACCTATTAAAAATGAAGGAACTACCAATGAAAAAGATGCTGCTGTTTGCCATCAATCCTTTTATAATTTTAGAGTTTACAGGCAATTTGCATTTTGAAGGGGTGATGATGTGCTTTTTCTTAGTTGGAACTTGGCTCTATTTGAAAGACATGAAGCTACTTGCTTCCTTCTTTTTAGCTTTTTCCATTTTGTTGAAAGTCTTTACGCTAATCTTGTTGCCCTTCTTCATCCGAAAAAAGGAATGGAAAAGTGGCCTGACCTTTATCGGAATGACTCTACTGTTTACTCTAGTTTTTGCTTATCCTTTCTTCATGAATTCAGGTTTGGAAGGCTATCAAAAAGCCAATGCATTGTATTTTCAGCAATTCGAATTCAACGCCGGAATCTATTATTTGATTAGAGAAATAGGGTGGATGTTTACAGGGTTTAATCCTATTGCCTATGTGGGTCCCGTTTTAGCATTTGTTAGTCTGATTCTTATTTTGATCTGGTATTTTAGGAATTGGGAAGCACCAATTTTAAAAGGTTTTGAAGTCTGGACCATCGCCTTTTTAATCTTTTTAAGCTTGAGTACGACAATACATCCCTGGTACATTGGAGTTTTATTGATTTTATCGCTATTTACAAATTATTGGTTTCCTCTCGTATGGTCCTTCATGGCCTTTTTATCCTATTATTTCTATTCAGAAGACATGAATGCGGGAATGTATTATACTTTGGTGGGAATTGAAACGGCATGTGTTCTTGGATTGGGGATTTATGAGATAAAAGCTAAATTGTTAAAGGACTCAAACGTGTAGAATGTTTTTTCCATTCCCAAAGGAAGCATTATCTTTAAGGCATACTTTTAACCATGAACTATTTCTATCAGGAATTTCAAGAAAATGATCAGGTGGTCGAACTTTCAGAAGAAGAGTCGAAGCACATTCACAAGGTTTTGCGAAAAAAAGAGGGGGATGTGATCGGGATGCTAAATGGGAAGGGATTACAAGCTGAAGGAAAGATCATTGGTTTTACTGGTAAAAAAATTTCTGTTCAACTTCAAAATCTGTGCTTTGAAGAGAATGATCCGTCTGGAAATCTCACAATTGCCATTGCTCCGACCAAAAACATGGATCGTTTTGAGTTTTTTCTGGAGAAAGCAACTGAAATTGGTTTAGGAAAAGTTGTCCCCATTCTTTCCTCCAATTCTGAAAGAAAAGTCGTGAAAGAGGAAAGATTGGAGAAAATTTTGGTTTCAGCCATGAAGCAATCGAAGCGTTTGTACTTGCCTGAACTAAAGGAGTTAACAAAATTCGAGACATTTTTAGACCAGGATAATTCAGAATGCAAATTCATCGCACATTGTGAAGAAGAGGAAAAGCGAAACTTTGTTAAAGAACTCGATCCTTCGAAAAAGACCACTATATTGATTGGACCTGAAGGGGATTTTTCAATAAATGAGATTAAATTAGCGTTGCAAAAGGGATATATTCCTGTTAGTTTGGGTGAATCCAGATTAAGAACTGAAACAGCAGGAATATATGCTAGTGCCGCATTTAACATGAAATGAGAATTGTTTTATTGACCATAGCTTTTTGTTTTGGACTTGCTTTTAGTCAGAGTTCCAATTTGAAAATTGCCTTTCTCAAGTACAGTGGAGGAGGGGACTATTACGCCAATCCAACCTCTTTACCCAATCTAGCAAAATTCTGTAATCAGAATCTGAATATGAACATCGATAAGGAAACACCTTATGTGGAAGTGGGTTCGCCGGAGCTATTCGATTATCCTTTTATTCACATGACAGGACACGGAAATGTAATCTTTTCAACTTCAGAAGCTGAGAATTTAAGGAATTACCTTCGAGGTGGTGGATTTTTGCATATCGATGACAATTACGGAATGGATAAATACATTCGAGATGAAATCAAAAAGGTCTTCCCAAATAATGAATTTGTAGAATTGCCTTTTGATCACCCTATTTTCAATCAGAAATATTATTTTAAAAATGGATTGCCTAAAATTCATGAACACGATGATAAAGACCCAAAAGCATTTGGAATAATTGAGAATGGAAGACTTTTATGCCTGTATACTTATGAGACAGATTTAGGGGATGGATGGGAAGACCAAGAAGTTCATAATGATCCGGAAGACAAAAGAACCGAAGCATTAAAAATGGGAGCAAACATTATTCAATACGCATTTAATAGATGAGATTTAATTGGTTAGCCATATTATTTGTTTTATTCGGTACAATGGTTCTTGGGCAAAATGATCCAACCGTCTATCGAAAAGAGAAAATAAAATACTTTGAATTTGAGCCTTTTGAGAGAAGTTTCACTGGGGTGGATGAATCCATGGATACCTTGGTTCAAAAGGATAGTAAATTATGGGGATATGAGGACTCCTTGCAATATGCAATTAATGTAGCCAAATTAGGAGATTACTCAAGAGCGTATAATTTGCTCAAAAAAATCCCTTTGAAGTATACAAACAATCAAGATGCTGCTCATTTAACTATGATTTACCAGTTGAATCAGCGTTATGACATTGCTGAGAAATGGTTAAAAAGATTTAAGGCAGATACGCCCGAACTTAAAAATGCTAAAAGGATTTGGTTGCACATGATTCAGCTGAGAAAAGATTTACGCGATCTCAAAAAGAATCTCAAATACGAAACAGTTTTTGAAATCCATGATAAAAAGCATTATTCGGAGGCTGAAAAGAACTCAGACGTTTTTTTGAGGGAAGTCATTCATCCATTGGAAGGAGGAGAATTGGTGATGCGGTTTCATATTCAATACATTGACCAAAGAGATCCTGTTTTAGCAAAATTAGCCGTTGAAATGGGGGATGTGATTCGTCAACATCTATCTTTAACAATGACTTATGTGGCTTACTCTCTAGGGAAGCATTATCACGATTCAGCAGATAATGCAAAAAGAGTGAAGGCTATTAAGAAGGAAATTAATGACGCCAAGTATGAAGTGATACCGCTTAAGAATTTCTTCCCGAAAAAAAGAAAGAGCAGATTTAATCCTGAAACAATAAAGGAGTTACACAAGGAAGAAAATGTTACCAAATACAAGCTTCCGCCATTTGAGAAGGAAGAAGAAGAATCTTTTTGGATGTCCAAAGGATTCATTGTTACTACCGGTCTTCTAGTTATTTTACTGCTTGTCATTTTATTTGTGAAGACAAGGAAAAAATAAGCCTCAATTCGTTTAGATCAATTATCTTCGTCTAAAAGCTCAAGAACGAGCTAAATATTTGATAAACAATGATCGAAGTAGAAAATATATCTAAAACCTTCAAATTATCGAAGAAGCAAAAGAAGGAATTGAATACCAAAGATGAATTTTCCCATGCCGTAAAAAATGTCAGTTTTACTTGTCAGCCGGGAAGAGTATTTTCATTATTAGGTCCCAACGGTGCCGGTAAAACAACAACCCTTAGAATGATATCAACCATTTTCAAACCAACAGATGGAAGTATCAAAGTGTGTGGTTTGGATACCCAAAAAGACGAATTAGCCATTCGAAAAAAAATTGGTTTTTTAACGGGCTCAACCGGATTGTATCAAAGGCTTACACCCAATGAAATACTGAACTATTTTGGGAAATTGTACAAGCTCAGTGACACTGAAATCAATCAAAGAAAATCTGAATTGTACTCGCTTTTGGACATGGAAAGTTTTCAGAACAAAAGGCTAGGGAAATTATCTACTGGAATGAAACAAAAAGTTTCTATTGCTCGAACAATGATTCATGATCCGGAGGTAGTCATTTTTGATGAGCCAACTTCTGGATTGGATGTGATCACTTCTGAAAACATCATTCAGTTGATCAAATCATGCAAAGATCAGGGCAAGACGGTTATTTTTTCTTCTCACATCATGTCAGAAGTAGATTTACTTTGTGATGACATGGCTATTATTGATCAGGGAGAAATTCTGTTTTCTGGTACCATGGATCAATTTAGATCTGAAATGAAAGAGAAAACACTGACCGGAGAATTTATTAGAATCGTAAACGAAAAAAGAGCACAATGATTTTCACAATATTCAAAAAAGAACTGATTGATACCTTAAGAGATCGAAGAACTTTGATGGCCATGGTGATCATTCCATTGGTAATCTTTCCTTTGATCATGACAGTTTTTACCTCAATCTCAAAATCGTATTCTAAGGATTTGGCAGAAAAAACTCTGAAAGTTGGGGTTTTGGAAGGACAGGATAATAATGAAATCCTTGCTTTTCTGGACACTTTGCAAACTTCAGGAAAAATAGAGTTAATAGCCTATGAGGACTCCAATAAGTTAAAATCCGAAATCAAAGAAAATACCATTCATTTTGGAGTGATTTTCCCAGAAGATTTCAACTCTTCATTGAATGGAAATCAAACTGGAAAAGTTAAAATATTTCACAATTCAACAAAGTTGGGTTATAAGGAACAGTTGGAAATGATTCTGGAAATGAAAACCAAAGCCTTAGAAGAATCCAGATTGAAAAAGCTGAATATTACCAAAGAAAATATCAATCCAGTGGAACTTGAATTCCAGGATGTGGCATCCGATAAAGAGAAAATAGGAAAGATTGCGGGTGGGATTTTGCCTTACTTTTTTATCATTTTCTGTTTTATAGGTTGCATGTATCCAGCAATTGATCTTTTCACTGGTGAGAAGGAAAGAGGGACGATTGAAACTATTTTAACAGTACCAGTTACTCGAGTTCAATTGTTAATAGGAAAAATGGGCGTAGTGGTTTGCAGTGGTTTGTTAGCGGCTACATTATCACTTCTTGGATTATTTCTCACTTTGAACATGGGAACCGTAATCGAAGATCCAAAATTAATGGAAGTGATCACTGGAATTCTTTCACCTAAGTTCATTCTTACGCTGTATTTACTATTGATTCCATTGACTATTTTCTTCGCGGGAATCATGATTCCAATAGCGGTTTATGCCAAGTCATTTAAAGAAGCACAAAGTATCATCACTCCCTTAAACATGATTGTTATCTTACCCGCAATGGTAGGGTTTTTCCCTGGAATCGAATTGAACTTAACAACCAGTTTTATTCCAGTAGTGAATATTGTATTATCAACCAAAGAGATCATCGCGGGAACCATTAATTATGGTTATTTGGGTATTGTGTTTTTATCTTCTTTGATATTGGCCGGAATTGCTATTTTCTTCTCACATAAGCAATATTCTAAGGAAACGAATGTGGTAATTTAGTTCTAAGTTCTAAGTTCTAAGTTCGATGTCTGATTTTTTTACAATATTGGATGGTGATGATCGCAGAAGGGAGAGAGATTATCTTCTTTCTGTGGAACTCTCGGAAAAGGACTTAAAAAGACTTTATGAATTGATTCGATCCAATGATAATCCAAAAGGGAGTTATGCCTCCTGGATTTTCACTAATAAAATGGATCAGGACAAAAAGAAAATTGCTTTGTTTGTTGATGATTTGATTTTATGGTTACCAGAGTGTCAAACTCAAGGAATTTTAAGATCTATGTTGCGCTCAGTGAGTCAGCATGAAGCCCCTCAAAAGAATGAATCGGAATGGATTGATTTGTGTTTTCATTATCTGATCAAACTAGATTATGAAATAGCCGTGAAAGTACACGCTATGCAGATTCTATTTATGTATTGTAAGAAATATCCAGAGTTGGCCACAGAATTGAAAGGAGTTATTGAAAATGGGGAAAAAAATTATTCTCCTGCTTTGGCCGCAAGGTCTCGAAATATTTTAAAATCTCTAGAAAGGATATCTGAAAATTTATCCTAAATTAAAGCCATAATAATTGAAATTTAAAAAAATACTCAAATGGCATTAACTGAAAACCAGGATTACGTTTTTTATGAAAGCGGATTAATGATGAATTCGAAGCAACCTATGAAACAAGTGGATGTATGTGTTGTTTCTACTAAAGATTATGTATTCTATGTTCCAAAGAAAACAGTTGGAATGTTTGTGGTCTTGAATACAATCAAAACACATAAATTGTTTGAAGGTAAGTCTATTGAACAAGGTGTAGCAGATTTGATAGCCGCTTCAGAAACTCCTGCAGATTTGGAGAAATCCATGATGGCATTATTGGAGGATGATGAGAAATACGTTCATAGAATATCAGAAAAAAAATCATTCAAGTTTAAAGGGTTTTTAGGGAAGCATACTTTAAGAATGAGTACCGGTGGAACCAATTGGTCTTCGATCATGGCAAAGGGAAAAGGGAAGAGTAAAGAATTCAGAGCTTTTCACGGTCAATAGATGATTTCCTGGGGAACCAAATACGACCGCTTGGCAGAGGTAGAAAGTGTCAGTGAAGAGGAATGTAAAATCTGCTCCAAGAAGACAAAAGCAATCTATAGTTTTGATCAAGGATATTTTCTCCTTTATGGATTGCCTTTATTTCCTTCTTCAAAGAAATATTACATTACCTGTCCTGAATGCGACGCACAATTGAAGGCGAAGTCTAGTGATGCAAATTTTAGAAAAGCCAAATCTCAAATGAACGGTAAATTCAAGTTCAAATATGTTTGGGGTTGGCTGATTTTAGGGCCTATTCTTTTTGGATTAATCTATTTGATTGCTAGCGTAAAATCATAATATTTCGATCATTTCCAATGTAACGATTCAGCTTTTTGAGCGTTACATTGGTATGTTTCGATTTTACCTTTCTTTTATATTTTTTGTTGGTTTATCGGCTTATTCTCAAAAAATTGAGATCGATTCTTCTGACTATAACGTACAATGTTACCATCCTGAAAAGGGGTATTTAGAAGCTTTTGGCAACTTGAAAGGGGTCATTCCTCATGGGCAATGGGTTTTGTTTGATGAAAAAGGACGCTTGTATGCAAAAGGACTTTATAAAAAAGGAAAGAGAAATGGGGAATGGACTTTCTATGATTTAGATGGAAACATTATGGAAAGAGGCATGTATAAGAAAGGCATGAAACAAGGAAAATGGCTTGTATATGAAGATAAATTTGTCATTTTCGAAGATGGACTAGTGATTGATCAAAATGTTTTTAAATGAAAAATTGGCTATTACCTTTACTTTGTTGCTTTCCAATTATTTCCTTTAGTCAGAAAGATGCCATTGAGTTTTCAAAGGAAGAAAGAGAAAAAATCCATTACGCATCCGGATCGGCATTTATGCAGTTTTCCAATTTTATTCCAAGTAATTTTAAGGAAGTCTTGATTGCTATTTCAGGAAATGAACGTACAGATTCTCTTCTTTTGAATGCAAATACAGATACATTAAGCCAAGGAGGTCCATTATTTTTTGACTATTACATCCGAAGAGATTTTGGACTTGAAAGTATATTTTCTCCTACGGTTCAGTACTTTGCCGGTAAAAAGATTTACGATACTCAAGCTATAAAGGCAACGATCGTATGGGCCTATTATAACTTTCTAAAAGGAGAACCCATTTCATTTCAATCTATTCGGAAAAAGGTGATTAAACATTACCGTGGTCCAAACTCCAAGGCAAAAAGACGGTTAAAAAAACAATTGAAAAAATACAAAGGGGAAATCAGGTCAACTTAAATTTTTTCCTTCAAAGCTCTTTCGAAGTAAAACCCTTTTCGATCTTTTATTCTTTTTAAAATTTGGGAAGCTTCTGATTTTTGTCCCAAGGCTTTTTTGCAGAGATAAAGATACCATTCAGACTCATCATCAAATATAAAATAAGGGGCAGATAAAGCTTCTGTGAAATGTAGCTGGGCATTTTCATAATCTTTCAAATTGAAATAAGCAATTCCTTGATAAAAACTAGCGTTTAAATCGTTCGGGAATGTTTTTCCAATTTTTTCAAGCATTTGGATTGATTCAGCTAAATCTTCTTTTTTAAGCAGTCTTAAAGCTGATTCCAGATAATCTTCATAGGCAATCATTTTGGGTTTGTCTCCCTCCATGATTCTTTTTTCTTTTTCGAATTCTGCTGGAAGCCCTCCGAGTTCGTCTTGTGGCAACTGACTATTACGATAAATCTCAGAATAATCTGCCACTTTAAAATCAGCTAAATACAAATAGGCAATTTTCTTCTTTTGGATTTTTTTCTCCTTGTTATTGATGTCGAGTGTTAAGACATTTTTCTTCTCTAATTTTTCAATCGGTAACTCTTCTTCATATTCTTTAATCTCCTTCTGAACAATAATCACTTTTTCCGGAGTTACTGGTTTTTCTTGTTCTATAATTCTAGCTTCCTCTGTGATGGGATCTTTCGGGATTTCAGACTGAACCTGAGTTGTTGTATCCATTGATTTTGGATCTTTCTTGATATCTGTGTTTTCGGCAGTCAGAACATTCTTTTCAGGAGTATTCCATTTGGTCACAAGAATAACGGAGAAAACAACAAATAATAGTGCAGCTGAGGATAAGATGAGGATGGACTTCGATGAAAAGCCAGATGAAATTTTATTTTTTTCATAAAATTTGGATTTCAATTCACCCAATTTTTCCAGTCCTTCAGGATGATCCAAATAGCCATCGGTTGCGTCTGAGATAAAATCATCATCCGTTGCACGAGCTTCAAACTCATGTGCCTGGCGATCATTCATCTTCCCAGAGAAATAATCCGAAAAATCTTTATCTGAAAGCTTCTTTTTCACTTCTATTTATTGTTATCCTTTTCCTTTTTAAAACCAATCAAAACATCATAAAGTACTAATATCATAATGTCATAAAATCAAAAATCACCCTCTTGCATTTTCATCTTCAGGTTCCGCTTTCCATTTTGAATGAAGCTCTTTACCTGTTTAAGCGTAAAGTCTGTTTTCGCTGCTATTTCATTGTAGGACCTTTCTTCCAAATAAAACATGCGGATACAGATTTTTTGTTCTTCCTTCAAACTTTCAATGCCTTCTTCTAATTTTGAAAAAGT
Organism: Crocinitomicaceae bacterium; assembly: GCA_020436025.1. GTDB lineage: Bacteria > Bacteroidota > Bacteroidia > Flavobacteriales_D > Crocinitomicaceae > JAGQYP01. The sequence continues at coordinate 60,651 of JAGQYP010000003.1, read as the reverse complement.
GAGTTCCTGTTTTTCCTTTTCTTTCAACTCATCCGAATTGCTTTCGAGTCGGTATTCTAAAGTTTCAATTTCAGTTGTTGAGGTTTTACTTTCTTTTCTCAACTTCATCAAACACTCATTACAACTTAAGCGATACAACCAGGATTTGAAATTTCGGACTTCGTTTTGAAGTAATTTTTCAAACAAAGACTCAAATGCAATCATAGTGATGTCTTGCGCCTCATCAGAATTCTTCAAATATTTCAGTCCTACCCCAAATACCATATGGTAATACCGGTTAAATAGTTCTCCAACAATAGCTTTGTCCTTTGTTTTCTGGTACAAAAGGATCAATTCTTCGTCGGTTGACTTATTGAATTTATTTCTATTGAATAGCTTCATTTACTTCAATTGACAATTCAAAAAGTCACAGTCTGTAATGTTCTTCTGAAATAGAGATGCACCGCTGAATGAAATTCCACAAAAAAATTATTCTTTAACTCCTTCTTTGAATTTATCCACTTTTTCTTCCTCTCCGTTTTCTTTGAAATATTCCTGTTTTCCATTTCTCAGACCATCTTTGATCTTGAACTTAAAACGAGGATTACCATTTTCCCAATTGACTTCATAGGAACCTTTCCAAGGCGATTTTACACCTTTGTCCACAAATCTTTCACCAGTTAATTCACCAGCCGTAAATGATTTTTCCCAAATTACATCTGGATGATAAAAGAAATTCCATTTTCCAGCTTTTTTGTCATTTTCGTAATAGCCTTCCAGTACTCGAATTCCTTTCAAACTGAATTCATACAATCCGTTTCTTTTAATCATTTCTTTGTTTGAATGATTCTTTTTGTACATCTCCAGAATATTCGAAGGATCTTCTAAAAGGGATACAGCCATTAGTACATTTATTGTTTTGGATGAATCTTTATAGTAAATCAATGCTTCAACTTCTTGAAAAGTACCTGTAACATCTTTTAAGTAAAACTCAGCTAAAACCTTATCTGTTCCCGCCTCATATTCAATCACTTCTGTGGCATTCCCTTTCTCGTATTTCACTAATTTATTTAATTTACCATCCGTATAATATTTCCAATTATCGATAGGTTCATCGTTTTGATAGCTTTCTTCTTTTTCGATTTTCCCATTCTTGTCTTTGTAAGTCCAAGTGGCACTTTTCTTACCGTTATCATAGGATCCACTAATTCTCACAACATCATTCATGTCTTTGAATGAAACAGGACCAGTCATTTTACCTTCATAGAAATTGGCAAAGCGATTCAAATCCATTTCTTTGATAAAAATCTGGTGATCTCCAGATAATTTCCCATCAGCATAATTTCCTTTTTCAATAGTTTGACCATTTAATTTGATTTCAAAAGGTCCATTTTTAACGTCTTCTTTATAAAAATATTCAGATCTTTTTTCAATCTTCTGTCCATTTTCATCATATTCAAAATAAGTGATTTCTTTACCATCCTTCACGTCTCTTTTGAAGTAAGTTTTTCGCATTAATACAGGGCTGTCTCCCGAAATATCATAGAATTTCCAAGAACCATTTTTCTTATCCTCATCAAAGCCACCTTCAGATTCCAAAACCCCTTTCTTGTATTCTTTGAAAAAAGATGATTTCATGCCGTTTTCATAACTTCCTTCTTCAACTAGTAAAAAGGCCGTATCGGTGCCGGTAATGATCACATCCTCGATTACAATCATTCCTTGGTAATGTCCATTCACGTACAATCCAGAAATTCTATTTCCATCACCTAGTTTTAAAAATGGACCGTTTAAGGTGTCATTTCTATAAGTAAAATATTGGTATTCTGTTGCAGATTCTTTTGGAGCATCAGTATAGAAAGACCATCTACCTTGCTTCCCTTTATCATCTTGTTTTCCTGAGGAATGAAGATTGTCTGAACCAGAATAATAATTATAAATGGTTCCCTTCTTATTTTCAGTTCGTCCAATTTGCGCCTGAGTTGAGGAAACAAAAAGGAAACAAAAAGTTATATTTAGAATCGAAAGTAATCCTGTAAATCTCATGAGTTATTTCTTTTTATCGGGTTTCTACTACAATATTATAAAAATTATAAGCAAATAATGTGCAAATCTATTTCCAATATCGGAGTCCTTACTTCAGGAGGTGATTCTCCGGGTATGAATGCTGCGGTCAGAGCCGTAGTTAGAACAGCTATTTACAATGGTAAAAAAGCTTTTGGAATCTATGACGGATATCAAGGGATGATTGAGGGAAGAATCAAAGAGCTCGAATATTACGATGTTTCCAATATCATCCAAAAAGGAGGAACAATTTTAGGAACTGCCCGATGCATGGAATTCAAAACCAAAGAGGGTAGAAAAAAAGCGTATGAAAATTTAATTCAACACAATATTGATGGTTTAATTGTAATTGGTGGGGATGGTTCATTCACAGGGGCACATATATTTAGTCAGGAATATGATTTGCCTATTATAGGTCTACCAGGTACAATAGATAACGATCTTTTCGGCACGCAATTTACAATTGGGTTTGATTCTGCAGTAAATACAGTAGTGCAGGCGATTGATAAAATAAGAGATACAGCCGGGAGTCATCACCGTTTGTTTTTTGTGGAAGTCATGGGGAGAGACGCTGGCTTTATTGCCCTGCATAGTGGGATTGGTGTCGGAGCAGAGGATATTTTAATTCCAGAAGAACCAACAGACATTCAAAAATTGGTCAATAGAATTCAAAAAGATGAACACACTCGGAAGTCCCAAATAGTTGTCGTAGCTGAAGGGGATGATTTTGGAGGAGCTCAGGAAGTAGCCAATGAAGTTAAAAAACAGTTACCCAATTTTGATATTAAAGTGACGGTTCTTGGCCATGTTCAAAGAGGAGGGAGCCCTTCTTCCTTCGATAGAGTTTTAGCCAGTCGACTTGGAGTTCAAGCTGTACAATCCTTACTCGAAGGGAAGTCCTCCGTAATGATTGGCTTTGAAAACAGACAAACCGTAGAAATTGAAATTGAAAAAGCCATCAAGCACCATACAAAACCGAATTTACAATTATTGGAATTAGTGAAGATTTTGAGTTCGGGAGGGTGATTAGATGCAAGACGTACAGACTTAAAGATTACCAGATTAATAGACGAAATAATTATAGGTGAGAATAATTCATCGCCTTCAATTTTTAATTAAGTAAAAAAAGGCAGCACCAATGCTACCTTTCTCTTTTTTAAGGGTGGAAGATGGGATGCTGACGCTAACGGTCAGCACCATGACAAATCATTTTAGTTAAATGATTTCGTCAAGGTTCGAACCTACGGCCATGAAGAAAATTGTAGAATTTACATTGGGATTAATGTCAGAATTGAATTTTATAATGAAAGCTTTCAACCTATCGTGAGACAAATTTTTCAATTTGAATTCAAGTTTAATAGCATCAGATTTAGTTGGTTTTTGAGTAAACCAAATTAGCTCCCAAGGCACACCTTTTTTAGTGAAATTTTCATATCCATGGTTGTGACGATACAATCTGGATTCAAGGTCATTTGTAGAACCTTTGTAAAAAGTATTGAGAGAAGGTGAGTACAATACATAAGTATAGTACATGATTTAAGGGTTTTAATACAAGAAAAAGGTAGCACTAATGCTACCTTTCTTTTTTTTAAGGGTGGAAGATGGGATTCGAACCCACGACCTCCTGAACCACAATCAGGCGTTCTAACCAACTGAACTACAACCACCATGTTCGACAAAAACAGCTTACTTTGCCATTTTGCGGTTGCAAATATAAACAAATTGCAATTCTTGAGAAATAGTTTGTATAAAAAAATCACGGTAAATTAAGGAATGCTTGCTTCTCAGGGTTTTAACTATGGATTTCTCAAGTGATTTTCGTATTTTTAATAATTGAAAAAATTGAGTCATGGAATTGGACAAAGAATTAATCGAGCAGTTTAAAGTGCGTGTGTTTGAGGAGTCGTATGCCCGAATTTATAAATGTTTGTCATTGATCACAGATGAGCAACTTTGGTTTTCCCCAAATCTGAATGTTCCACCTATTGGCAATCAAATTTTGCATCTGGCTGGAAATGCGCGACAATGGGTTGTTTCTGGTTTGGGCGGGAGAGAAGATGTGAGACAAAGAGATTCTGAGTTTGAAAATCAGGCAGGAATAAGAAAATCAGAACTGGTATTTGTGCTGGAAAACTTAAAGCAAAATATCAACGAAACCTTTGAAGATTTGCAGACGGAAGATTTTTATAGAAAGCACTCCATTCAAGGATTTGATAATTCTACAACGGGTGTTTTGATTCATGTGATCGAACATTTTTCTTACCACACCGGTCAAATTTCAATGCTGACAAAGATATTGGTTAACAAACCTCTCGGATATTATTCAGAATTTGAATTAAATTAAAAATCATGAAAGCAATTTTACTTTTGCTTACCGCACTCTCATTCTCTCTAATTTATTCTCAGTGTAATTGCTGCACGGATCAATACAATCAGTTCGATTTTTGGGTTGGAGAATGGGAAGTTTATGATACAACGGGGAATAAAGTTGGAGATAATTCGATCGTGGAATTAGAAGGTGGATGTATTCTTTCAGAGCATTGGAGATCCGTTAAGGGAGGAAGTGGAAGAAGCTACAATTTCTACAATTCTTCGGATTCAACTTGGAATCAAACTTGGATTGATTCTCAGGGAGGAAATTTAATTCTCAAAGGTCAAGCAGGAACCGACCAAATGAAACTAGCATCGGCTCCTTTTCAAAAAAATGGAAATCAACTTCAACATCAAATTACCTGGACCAAACAAGAGGATGGATCGGTTGAACAAAGATGGGATGTTTTAGATGAAGAAGGGAATATTAAAAACACGCTCTTCCTAGGGATTTACAAGAGAAAAGAAGGATGAGGTTGGAATTATCAACGATGAATTAGCAATTATTAAACGAGTGATAGGAATGTAATTATATGGTATTCCAATATCACTTATCACTTACCTCTTATTCCTCCGTTTCCGCACTTTCATCAAACCTTCTTTCCACGGTTTTAACTCCTTCAATTCGGGTGAATTCATCAATGATGGCCTCCAGGTGTTTGTTATCGTACACATAAAGGGTAATGTTTCCTTCAAACATCCCGTCTTCAGAGTTGAAGAAAATGGACTTCATGTTGACACTATGTTGGTTGGAAATAATCTCTGTAATCTTGTTTACAATTCCAATATCATCCACTCCAATCAGCCTTAACTGAACCATTCGTTCCTCAAGTTTCTGGCTCTCCCATCTTGCTTTTATCACACGATAAGCATATTTACTCATTAACTGAGTGGCGTTGGGACATTCTGTTCGGTGGATCTTGATTCCTTCATGTGCCGAGATAAATCCAAATACTTCATCTCCCGGAATTGGATTACAACACTTTGATAATTTATAGGGCAAATCTTTAAAAGATTCTCCAATTACAATAGTGTCTTTCTTGATATCTACGGCATTCAAAAGTTCCTTTGACAAATCATCCTGCTTGGTGTCGATGTCGGAAGGCACCTGAATGACTCCGTTGATCAGTTTGAAATCTTTCAGACTCTTAAAATTGATTTTTCCTTTTGCTGATTGATAGAATAATTCAGCTATATCTGAAACATTGAAAAGCTTTACCAGTGCATTTAGGTTCTCATCATTGGTTGGAATTTTCGCCCCATTCAGTTTACGATAGAGCACTTCTTTTCCGTCGGTTGTAATTTTTCTTCTTTCTTCTTTCAGCGCACTTTTTATCTTGGCTTTTGCTCTTGCAGTTGAGACAAATTTAAGCCAATCACTTTTTGGTGTCTGTTTGCTTGAGGTGATGATTTCTACCTGGTCTCCACTGTTCAATTCATGACTTAAAGGAACCAACTTGTTATTCACTTTTGCGCCAATACATTTACAACCCACATCTGTATGGATATCAAAAGCAAAATCAAGTGTGCACGAACCTTTTGGTAATACTTTTAAGTCTCCTTTCGGGGTGAAAATGTAAATTTCATCAGAGAATAAATTCAGCTTGAAGTCATCAATGAAATCGATGGCATTGGATTCTGGATTTTCTAGTAAATCTTTTATTTCACCTAACCAACGGTCAAATTTGGAAGGTTCAATGCTGTTGTCTTTGTATTTGTAGTGAGCCGCATATCCCTTTTCGGCTACTTCATCCATTCTTTTTGTGCGGATTTGTACTTCGACCCATTTTCCAGTCGGACTCATCACTGTAGTGTGCAAAGATTCATAACCGTTTGCCTTTGGTGTTGAAATCCAGTCTCTCAATCTATCTGGATTAGGCTGATAAAAGTCGGTTACCAGGGAATAGATCCGCCAACAATCTGGTTTTTCAAGTTCAATTGGGGTGTCGACAATAATTCGAATGGCAAAAATATCGTAGATCTCTTCAAATGGAATGTTCTTCTGATACATTTTACGCCAAATGGAATAAACAGATTTGGTTCGGGCTTTGATCTGATAAACATATCCTTCATGGTCCAAAACTCTTTTGATTGGATTGGTGAAAGAACGAATGAATCGAGTTCTCACATCTTTCGTTTTCTCCAATTTATTTTCGATCTCTTCGTAAACTTCCGGTAGCTTGTATTTGAAGGACAAGTTTTCCAGCTCTGTTTTGATCGAATTCAATCCCAATCGATGAGAAAGGGGAGCATAAATGTATTGTGTTTCCGAGGCAATTTTCAACTGTTTGTCCTTCCGCATGGATTCCAGGGTTCGCATATTGTGCAAACGGTCCGCAATCTTGATGAGAATAACTCTAAGATCATCTGAAATAGTCAAAATCATCTTTCTGAAATTCTCAGCCTGAAGCGACACATTTTCATCAAAGACTTCTGGAATTTTGGTTAATCCGTCAATAATCATCCGGATTTTAGAACCAAACATTTCTTCAATATCATCCAAAGTCAAATGCGTATCTTCTACCGTATCGTGAAGTAAAGCCGCTACAATGGAAGTGGTTCCCAAGTCCATTTCTTCAGCGCAAATTCTAGCTACTGCGATGGGATGGTAGATATAAGGTTCACCAGATTTTCTTCGGTCTCCTGAATGTGCATCCAATGCTACATTAAAAGCTTTCTTGATAAGTTTTGTATCCTCCTTGTCTCGAAGATCTTTACTTGCACGAAGCAAACCTCTATAGGCATTAATGATTTCTCTCTGCTCTTGCTCCAGATCAATCCCCTCCACTCCTGTTTCTTCCTTTTTGACCATACTCTTATTGAAAATGCATGCGTTTTACCCAAAAATAATTGATTTCTTAGAATTTAGGCGTAATTTTTGAATACATTTGAGCTAATATCCCAAGAATGAGAAGCCTAAAGTTTTTTATAGTACTCTTCTTTCTGTTTCAAGGCAGAATGACTCTTGCTCAGGAACTGGATTTTGAAAATTATTCGGTAGATGAGGGACTGGCTCGTTCCGGGGTTTATGATATCATTCAAGACAATACAGGCCTATTAGTAATTGGAACTGAAGGCGGTGGGGTATGTTTCTTCGATGGGGTGAAATTTCGAACCTTTAACAAGCAACATGGATTAATTGATAATAATGTACGTCGAGTTTTCCAAGATTCTGAAGGGGGGTATTGGTTTGGAACTCCAAAGGGACTTACTTATTTAGGTAAAGATGGCGTACACAATTTTACTTCGGAGGATGGATTGGAAGATAATTTTGTTCGATATATTGAGGAAGACAATAAAAAGAATATCTGGATCTCAACAAATAATGGAGTTTCGTTGATCAATCTGAACGAATTTAAACTCGAGAAAAAATCCAAATTCAATTTTAGTTTACCGCATCGTCGCGTTCGTTCGCTTCTTTTTGATGGCCAAAATATGTGGTTTGGAACGGATGCGGGTTTAGGGAAATTAGATTCAAAAAATAACCTGACCATTTATACTTCAATAAATGGCTTAACCCACAATCGTGTATTATGCATGTACCAGGGTTTGAATGGAGAATTGTTAGTTGGTACAAATTCAGGTCTGACCATCATGAAAGAAGGACAGGTCATAGAAACTTATACAGTAGCTGAAGGTTTGACCAATGATCGAATCATGGCTGTGAGCGTGACGGAAAATGGGAATGTGTATTTGGGTACTTCCGATGGTTTTTCAATTTTGAACCGAAAAACAGGTCTTGTGGCCACTCTTACTGAGAAGAATGGTTTGTCAGATGATCGGATTCGAAATTTATTAATTGATGATCACCAGAATGTTTGGATTGGAACTTACTTCGGTGGGATCATGAAATATACTCCGGGCGACTTCTTTTCCATTACCAAGGCGAATGGGATACAGGCTGATGCCATTTTGGACCTTTTTGAAGATGAAAATGGAAATATTTTTGTCGGAACGATTGATGGTGTATCTCAACTGAAACTAAAAAACAACTTGATTCAGGAAATCGTCCAGTTTGGCGAGGAAGAAGGGTTGATTTTTCCTGAAGTAAATCATGTTGTCAAAGATCATCAAGGCTATTATTGGTATTCCACTTCTTCTGGAATCTCAGTTTTTAAAGGTGGTAAGCAGATTCGAAATATTGACATGGATGATGAAATTGTTGATTCGGATGTCAGTATGATCAAGGAAGTCAATCCAAATGAAATGTGGGTAGGAACGGTTAATGGTCTGACTATTTTGAAAGTTAAGAATCGCGATCCATTGGAATTTGACGTTCACAATTATACGACTTCAGATGGTTTAAGTGGACGTATGATCACATTTATAGAGAAAGACAAAAATTCAAATGTTCTTATTGCCTACAAAGAAGGAGCCATTGATGTTTTTTCGGAAGATCGAATTGTAAAACCTGCTCAGTCTGAATTACTTTCTGAGGTGAATACTGGTTTCATGGATGCAGATAAGAATATTTGGGTTGGGACTGAAGGAGAAGGTATGTTCAAAGTGCATTACAATCCAGAAAAAGTAGAGATTCAAATGGAGAGAATCAGTCATGATGATGGAATCATTTCGAATTATGTTTATTCGATTACTGAATCTCAAAACGGCAATCTTTGGATTGGAACTGAAAAAGGTGTTTCCAAAATTGTATTCAACAGCCAAAAACAAATTGAATATGTTAGGAATTATGGAGCCAAGGATGGTTTCAAAGGGATGGAATGCAATGTCAATTCGATATTGTGCGATAGTAAAGGAAATATTTGGTTTGGAACGGTAAGAGGAATTCATTACCTCACAAAGGAAAACGAAAATGGAGTAAAGAAGGAGGCGACGGTCCGAATAATAAAAATTGAATCCAATGGTTACAACTTTGATTGGTTCAAAAGTGCTTTAGAAAATGCCGATTTTAATCCTCCAAGTGCAATCGAAATACCCTACAGTAAAAACTATATTGAGATTACCTTCAAGGCTTTGTTTTTGTCTAGTCCAGAAAAAGTCCAGTATTCATGGAAATTCAAAAATGCTGAAGATTGGTCAGAATTTTCTAGTAAAGATTATATACACTTTACCAATCTTGACCCAGGAGTGTACACGGTTCAAATTAGATCTAGAACTCCTGAAAATGTGATTTTGTCTGAACCAGTAGAGTTTACCTTTACTATTGTCGAACCCTTCTACATGAATATGTGGTTCCGGATTTTCATGGTGATTGTCTTGCTTGGAATTGGCTATTTGATCTACTTATGGCGAGTTCGAAATTTGAAAAAACAGAAACTGGCTCTTGAAAAAATTGTGGAAGAAAGAACGGAAGAGATTTCTGCTCAAAACGAACAGCTATTCCTTAAGAATACGGAAATTACAGATTCAATTAATTATGCCAAAAGAATCCAGGATACCATCATTCCAGCAGAATCCAAGTTGAAATCTCTTCTAGGGATGGATTCCTTTGTTCTTTTCAAACCCAAAGACATTGTTTCAGGTGATTTTTACTGGATTCGTGAGGTGGATGAAAACACAACCATTTTCTGCGTAGCCGATTGCACAGGTCATGGAGTACCAGGAGCCATGGTTTCGTTAGTTGGGGTGAATGCACTAAACAAAGCCGTTGGTGAATTCGGTATTCTGAAACCTTCTGAAATTCTTGATAAGGTCAATCTTTTACTTAATGAAGCTTTTTCTAGTGAAGGGAAATCTGTGGCAGATGGAATGGATATCGCCCTTTGTAAGCTGACCAAAAAAGGAGACAAAGTAATGCTCGAATTCAGTGGAGGAAACAATCCTCTTTGGGTCTTCAATCCAGGAAGAAAATTGATCCCGGAAGGAGCAGATGCCATTCACAATGAGGAGGATGAAATGATAGGTTTTTCTGTGAAGCCAAATAAGTTTGGTCTAGGAAAAGATTTTGCAAATGAGAAGTTTACGAATCACGTGATGGAATTAGTAAATGGGGATGAGGTAATCATCTTTACAGATGGTTATGCAGATCAATTTGGAGGTAGATCAGTAGCAGATAAACCCATGGGTAAAAAGTTCAAATATTCTCGTTTAAAGCAATTGATTTTCAACGTATACAACGAAAATGCAGAATTTCAGAAAGAAACATTGGATGTTACGATTGAAGAGTGGAGAGGTGAATTGGAACAGATAGACGACATCTGTTTAATGGGTGTAAAAATCTAGTTACTCTACCTTTGTCAAATCATTTCCACAATCATAAATGGAATGACAATCATCCATGATCAATCGATCCAACTTAATTAATGAAGCTAAAGCTACTTGAGAATAATTTTGAGAAGCATTTTTAAAACCAGCCGCCGAGGTAGTCCACATTTTTGTAATCAATTCTTTTCCTCCTTTTTCCGGTTTGATGGCATCTACCACTGCTTCCACGTTTAAAGCCCCTGCATGATAAATATGCATGGTGAAAAGTCGGAACCATAAATCCGTTTCGTTGGGAACAATCTTGTATTTAGCTAAAATTCTTTTCGCTTGAGGAATACAGACTTCTTTAATCAATCGACTCGCTGCTTTTGCCGATTTATCAAAATCTTTTCTCTCGTCCTTGTATTTATTTATCACCAAACCATAGGTTCTCGCAACCCCTTTCATTAACTGAAAAGAACCATAGGCTCCAACATTTGATTTTCTGATTTTCCCAGGAGATTCAATCAACAAAATTGCTTGTGCATACCAGGGGTCTACATCAAATTGATGAAATAATTCAATACCCTTGGAAATACTCGGAATGGCATGTTTGAACTGATAATAATCGTTTTTTCCTTGTGTGACAAAAATACGCTCTAAACTATCCAATCCTCTGGCAGTTCGAATAGAATCACGAAACGAATCCTTCTTTTTGTCTGACCAATCAGTATAATTGCCCATCTTGCCATAAAATAAGATTTCTCTTGTTCTTGCTATGTTGACAATCATCGAATCTGAAGGCAGTTCCATCACTTTGACCCAAAATTTAGGGTTCAAAAGGGTGTCCCATCTTTCTGTGAAAATTTCATGACTTCGATAGAAGGTGCGGAAGGTGGTGTCCTTTTCAAAATAGACCTGATAATATTTAGAATCTTCTTGCCCGAATCCGAGAATAGAGACATTCAGGACGATCAAAAGGAACAAATTTCGAATCATAAAATACTGGGTTTCAAAAATTACTACTTGTCAACTCCTAACGCAGAAATCCTGCCATTTGTTTCAAGTTTCCTAAATATCAGGATTAAATTTCAAATTCTCAAAAAAAGAGCATTATCTTGCCTCGAAACTTATGAATAGGAGAAAGTTCATAAAATTGGGAGGTTTGGCCTCTTTACCTTTGATCTTGGAAAGTTGCAAGGGAAAGGATATTAGCCTTGAGTCAGATTATCCAATCAAAGTAGAGTCGCTGCATACCATCGGACACAAACTAACTTCCGGTTTTGATTTTAGTCGATTCCCAACTGAGAATCTGAGTACAGAAATTCTGATCGTAGGTGGAGGAATTGCGGGTTTTTCTGCATTGACAAAATGTAAAGGAAAAGATCGAATCTTAGTTGAGGCATCTTCCAAACCCGGAGGAACTTCGAGTTATGCTACATTTAAGGAAATCATATTTTCACAAGGTGCTCATTATGACGTTGAGTATCCTAATTTTTATGGAGAAGATGTCTTAAAACACTTGGAAGAATTAAAAATTGTTCGTTTTGATTCCATTTTAGACAAATGGGAGTTTGTCGAGAAAGAATATTTGATAGCACCTGACAAGGAATCCATCACCTATTATGAAAAACGAATAGTAGAAGATCCACTTAATATCACTGAAAAAGAAAAGGAATTTTCCGCTTTGATGAAATCTTATTTTGGGAAGTTACCCCTTCCAACCCGATTAATCCCAGAAGAACTCCATCATTTAAATCAGATCAATTTTAAAGAGTTTTTGAATCAGAAAGGGTTGAATGAAGAGTTGCTTTCAAAGTCTTTGGATTATCAGTTCATAGACGATTATGGTGAAGGAATGGAAGGAGTAAGTGCCTTAGCGGGAATCCATTATTTTGCTTGCAGACCCTATTTCGATGAGAATCCACAGACCTTTTCTCCTCCAGAGGGAAATTATTATTTTGTGAGAAAGATGCTACAACACAATCATGATCAACAAGTGCTATTGAATTCATTTGTTTACAAGATTGAAAAAAATAAGAATGAGTATCAAACCTATGTTTGGGATGAAATGGAAGAGAAAACAAGAATCATTTCATCTAAAAAGATCATTTACACTGGAAAAAAACACGCATTAAAATTCATATATCCTGACTTACAATTTCAACATTCCATTGACTATGCCCCTTGGATGGTCTTGAATTTTGTGTTACCCGATATAGGAATTTCTTTCACTAAAAATTACTGGCAAAATGATGTGATAGGAGAACCTGGATTCATGGGGTTTGTTGATTCCAGAGCACAGTTTGATGTAGAGTCCTCTTTTAGAAATATTACCGCCTATTATTGCTTGAAAAAGGAAGAAAGGAAAAACTTGCTGGAGATTTTCAAAGACCCGAAAGCAATTGTTGAAAGCGCTAGAGGGATCATCGAGAAATATCAAGGGATAAGAATGAATAATATCATTGAAGTGCAGATCAAACTCATGGGACATGCCATGCCGATTCCAAGGCCCGGATATTTACTGCAGGATTTAAATGAAGTGAAATCGGATCCTGATTTCATTTTTGCTGGTGTTGATAACCACCGTCTTCCCCTTTTATTGGATGCGATGGATTCTGGCCTTCATATTAAGATTGACTAAATGCAAACAATAAAATTCCAGCCGCGACAGATGCATTTAGGGATTCTGCTTTTCCATATCCGGGAATTTTCACTTGTTGATCCAATTGGGAAATTAAATCCTCCGAAATGCCATGGGACTCACTTCCAATAACCAAACAGAAATTTTCTGGAACTACAAATTCACCCAAATCATTCCCTTGCAAAGTGGCTCCAATAATTTGGCTTCCAACAGCACGTAATTCTGAAGACGCTTTTTCAATCAAAGGAACGCGAAAAAAAGATCCCATGGTGGCTTGGATGACTTTTGGGTTATAGATGTCAACGCATTCAGGAGAATAGTAAACCGCATCCATTCCAAACCAATCTACTGAGCGGATAATGGTTCCGAAGTTCCCAGGATCTTTAATGTTCTCAAGAAAAAGAGTCTTTGATTTTTTCTTGGGTTCAGTACTATTCATTTTAATGACAGCCAAAAATGGACTTGGGGTCTTAAGTGCTGTAATTCGAGACATTTCCTTTGGAGAAATAGACTGAATATTCACCTCACTAGAAGCCTCAAAATTGGAATCCGAAGTATAGATGAACTCAATAAGATGAGGACAATTTTCTAAAGCCTCATCAACAAGTTTTTTGCCCTCTACAAAATATTTCCCCTCTTCTTTTCGGTACTTTTTTTGATGGAGTTTCTTTATGAATTTAATTTCATTGGCTGTCATTGTGACACTTAAAATTATATTTTTGTAAAATTACTAAAAGTATTGACTCCTTTGGATTTGAGATATTTCAAATATGCCGTTTTCTTTTTGATTTTCGTGTTTTTAGTCTCGTGCAAACAGACGAAATACGTTCCTGAGGGAAAATATTTACTAGCTGGGCATGAAATCCATCTCCATAAAAACGATCAGCTTGATGTGAATGAAATGTATGGAGTCCTTAAGCAAAAACCCAATGCCCGCTTCATTTTTAAATTCAAATTAGGTTTCTTCAATATGGTTGATTCTGCAAAAGTGGCTGAGAAAAGAGCTGCTAAAAATATCAAGCTGAATGAAACCAATATGAAGCGATTAGATCGTCAGGACAAAATCAATAGAAAAAGACGGGCGAAGGCTCTTAAAAAGGGCAAGGAATACTATCGAATCAAACAAATTACCTTAAAAGATACCGTCAATCCAAAGAAAATTTTTTCAGAATGGATCAAATATACCCTTGGAGAACCTCCTTCAATTTTGGATTCAACTCTTGCACACAAAACGGACAAACAATTGAATCTGTATTTGCAGAAGAAAGGCTATTATGAAGGAAAGGTGACAGATACCATTGTTTACGATTCATTAAAGCGAAAAGCCTGGATTCGTTATGATGTCTATCCTGGGACTCCAATGGTAATTGATTCAATTTATATTGATAATGAAAGTGCAAAAAACACGCAATGGGGACTTCGATCCTGGTTAGGGGGAAAGTCTACGAAAGCACATCAGTCAACTAAGTTAGAAAAAGGTGCGATTTTGGATTCTGACATGTTGAACAAGGAAAGAAATCTCATGACTAAATACATGCGTGAGCAAGGATTTTTCGGGTTTTATCCTGAACATGTCTATTTTGAAATTGACACCTTTGAACTCACGCATACAGCCAATATTAAGATCAAAGTTAAACCAAGACTGATCCCAGATGAAAACGATAAGAATAAAATAGACCCTAAAGATCATGTGATTTACACCATTCGGGATGTATACTATCATTGTTACGAAACTCCAACAAACTCAAATGAGACAATTCTACTGGACACCTTGATTTATGAGGTGAAAGAAAAGAAAAAAGAACCCTACAATTTGATTTTTTATTTTGAAAGAGAAAAGAAACCAGGTGCAGGTTATTTGCCTAATCCCAAAAAACCATTTGTAAAACCCAAAATTGTAGGTTTCCAATCCTTTTTAGAACCAGGGAAGTATTACAAATCCTACAATACGGAAAGAACCTATCGAAGACTTCAGGCTTTGGGAGTTTTCCGAAGTATCAATTTGCAATTAAACGAGGTGGGACCAGATAGTTTAGATGCACATTTCTATCTTTTAAAAGCGAAAAAACAATCCTTCAAAGTGGAGCCTAGGGGAACTTATTCCAACGGTTTTTTAGGTTTATCGGCCACCATGGGATATACAAATAAGAATCTTTTCCGAGGTGCAGAGAAATTTACAGTCAGTATCACAGGTGGATTTGAATCTCAACCTACGATTTTGACTGATAGTTCAGGAACAAAAAAAGGCCTGCTTTTTAACACATGGGAAATTGGAGCCGCAGCTACCTTGGAAGTTCCCGGTTTGTTGCCCATCCCATACCTTACTTTTGGGAAACTTACTTTTCCGATCACCATTTATTCACTTTCTTACAATCACCAGAGTCGTCCAGACTTTGTTCGGGATCTTTTTCAGGTCTCTTATTTGTACCGTTGGAGTCCTTCAGATCCGAGACAAGTTTTCAACTCTGGATTTCCCTTGATTAATAATATTAAATACGTTCAAATTGACATTATATCTGAAGAATTCCAAAAAAGGCTAGACGATCTCAATGATTTGTTTTTGCAAGCTTCTTATAGTGATCAATTTATATGGGAGGATTTCAGATTGGGGTGGACATTTAACAATGGTCAAACTACACAATCCAATACAGCCATTTACTTTAACACAAGTTTTGTTACGGCTGGTTATTTTCTAGAAGGGGTCACTTTATTAGATTCCAAGGTAAAAAATAAACCTCAAGATTCCATTCCAAAAGTTTTTGGCGTTCCTTATTCGAAATTTTTGCGTTTGGATAATGAGCTAAGAATCTATCATACCTTATCTCCTAAAATGTCTATGAACTATAGATTTATGGGAGGATTGGGGATTCCGGATCCAGGAGGAGATATTCAAAAAGCACTTCCTTACGATTATTCATTTTATGCTGGGGGATCTTCGGATAACAGAGGTTGGGTTTCGAGAGCTTTGGGTCCTGGAGCTTATCGCTATTATGCAGACACTGCGCGCACAGAAACTCAAATAGGGGATATTCGGATGCTTTTTACAGCTGAATTTCGATTTGACATTTACAAATATTTGAAAGGAGCCATTTTTGCAGATGCCAGTAATGTTTGGACCTACTACAATGACCCCAATCGACAAGGGGGACAGATTAGCTGGGATTTTTGGAAAGAATTCGCTTTGAATGCAGGTGTAGGTATCAGGCTAGATTTTGATTTTTTCCAAATTCGATTGGATGTTGGATTCCCTCTTTACGATCCGTCTCTTCCTGAAGGTGAAAGATGGGTAGGGAAACCGGGCGAACTCTATAAGCAAGCCATTGAAGACGCATGGGAACCCATTTATGGGGATATTAGTTATGATGTGATTTTGAAAAATCAGAATATTCAGAAACCGTTTGTTCCACGTTTCAATTTTGGTATTGGATACCCCTTCTAATCAAGTGCTTACAAAAAGCAATTTTTTACAAATACAGTCTAATCATTTTTTCTTAGTTTTGCGGTTTATTTATTTAAAAATTCTAACGAATGGCTAACAAAATTCACGACATTATTGGAAAAGAGGGTGAGGACTTGATGAATCACAAATGCACAACAATTCCTAAAGAAATGATTCATTTACCAGGTGCAGATTTCGTAGACAGATGTTTTGGAAGTACAAACCGATCACCACAGGTTTTGAAAAGCTTACAATCTTTATATGGAACAGGAAGATTGGCAAATACAGGATATGTTTCAATTTTGCCAGTTGACCAAGGAATTGAGCATTCTGCGGGTGCTTCATTTGCTCCAAATCCAATTTATTTTGATCCAGAGAATATTGTAAAGTTAGCTATCGAAGGAGGATGTAATGGAGTAGCTTCTACATTTGGGGTATTGGCTTCTTGTGCTAGAAAATATGCTCACAAAATTCCATTCATTGTAAAATTGAATCACAACGAATTTCTTTCTTACCCAAATACCTATAATCAAATCGAATTTGGTTCAGTTGAAGAGGCTTGGAATATGGGAGCAACTGCAGTAGGAGCTACAATTTACTTCGGATCTGAAGAATCTGAAAGACAAATTGTAGATATTGCTCAGGCTTTTGAAAGAGCGCATGAGTTAGGAATGGCAACAATTTTATGGTGCTATTTAAGAAATTCTGGATTTAAAAAAGACGGAGTAGATTACCATACTGCTACGGATATTACTGCTCAGGCAAACCATATTGGAGTGACCATTCAAGCAGATATTATTAAACAGAAATTACCAACACTAAACGGAGGATATACAGCAATCAATTTTGGAAAAACTCATCCAAAAGTATATTCTGAATTGACAACAGATAATCCAATTGATCTTTGTAGATACCAAGTAGCGAATTGCTATATGGGAAGAAATGGTTTGATCAACTCAGGAGGAGCTTCAACTGGATCTGGATCTTCAGACATGCAAGAAGCATTATTGACAGCAGTAATCAATAAGAGAGCTGGTGGTCATGGATTAATCTCAGGAAGAAAAGCCTTCCAAAAAGACATGAAAGACGGAATTGAATTATTAAACAATATTCAAGACGTTTATCTAGACGATTCGATTACGATTGCTTAAAAAATCAATTAGAACGCTTATCATTGATCCTTGATCGTTGATAATTGATAATTAAAGATATGGCTTGGTTTAGAAGAAAAAAAGGAGGTATTACAACCTCTACAACAGAGAAAAAAGAAACACCGGAAGGTCTGTGGTACAAATGCCCAGAGTGCAAGCACGTCATGACTTCAGATGATCATGAAGAACATTTGGGTGTTTGCGAAAACTGTGGAAAACACGACCGAATTAGTGCAGACATGTATTTCCGAATTCTTTTTGACGATGGAAAATTCAAGAAATTTGATGAGAATTTGGTTTCTGCCGATCCATTAAAGTTTGAGGACACAAAGAAATATACAGACAGGTTAAAAGCTACAAGACAAAAAACAGGTCTGAAAGATGCCATCCAAAACGCACATGGTCAAATCAATGGAAATGACTTGGTGATTTCAGCGATGGATTTTGCTTTCATTGGAGGTTCCATGGGGTCTGTAGTTGGTGAAAAAATTGCACGAGGAGTGGATATGGCCATCAAACTAAAATGTCCTTTCATGATTATCTCAAAATCTGGAGGAGCAAGAATGATGGAAGCAGGTATTTCTTTAATGCAGCTGGCAAAAACTTCTGGGAAATTGGGTCAGTTGGCTGAACATAAATTGCCTTATATTTCTTTTCTAACAGATCCAACAACGGGTGGAGTAACTGCTTCGTACGCGATGTTAGGAGATATCAATATTGCAGAACCAGGAGCACTAATTGGATTTGCAGGACCTAGAGTTGTAAAGGAAACTATTGGTAAAGATCTTCCTGAAGGATTCCAAACAGCAGAGTTCGTATTGGAGCATGGATTCTTAGATTTTATTGTAGAGAGAAAAGAACTTAAAGAAAAATTAACCCAAGCAATTGAAATGTTTAAGAATTAGGATTTTTTTATTCCTAATAAATGACATATCTTTGCCGACGAATTTAGACAAGACCATAGTGGAGGCGTCTATGCATAACAATCATTAACATTAATATTGAAATGTATTTAACTAAAGAAAAGAAAGAAGAGATCTTCGCAAAACACGGTTCAGGTAAAACCGATACGGGATCAGCAGAAGGACAAATCGCTTTGTTTACTGTTAGAATTGCACACTTAACAGAGCATTTGAAAAAGAATAGAAAAGATTATACTACACAAAGAGCGGTTCAGCTTCTAGTTGGTAAGAGAAGATCTTTACTAGATTATTTGAAAAATAAAGATATCGAAAGATATAGAGCGATCGTTAAAGAATTAGGATTGAGAAGATAATCCAAGGTCTTTACGACACTTTGAAAATTTTATTAGGGGGGGCAATCGACTTTTAGTTGATTGCCTTTTCTTTTATAAAAACGAAAAATAAAATATGAAGTTAGGAATTACAAAAACAATTGACCTGGGAGATGGAAGAGCCATTTCCGTTGAAACAGGGAAATTAGCAAAACAAGCTGATGGAGCAGTTGTAGTTAGACAAGGTGATACCATGATCCTTGCAACTGTTGTATCATCAAAAGACGCGATGGATGGAATTGACTTCCTTCCATTAACTGTAGATTATCGTGAAAAATATGCTGCCTCAGGGAAATTTCCAGGTGGGTATTTGAAAAGAGAAGCAAGACCATCTGATCAAGAGGTTTTGAATATGAGATTAGTAGACAGAGCACTTCGTCCATTGTTCCCAGATGATTACCATGCAGGAACTCAGGTGATGTTGCAATTGATGTCTTATGACGGAGTAAATACTCCTGATTCCTTATTAGGATTTGCGGCTTCTGCTGCTATTTGTGTATCTGATATTCCATTTAACGGACCAATGTCTGAAGTTAGAGTGGGTAGAGTAAATGGTGAAATCATCATTAACCCTACAGTTGCTCAGTTGGAAGAGTCTGATTACGATATTATGATTGCCGGAACAGACAAAGATGTGGTAATGCTTGAAGGTGAGATGAAAGAAATTTCTGAAGCTGAAATGGTAGAAGCATTCAAAGCTGGACACGAAGCAATTAAGAAACAATGTACTTTCCAATTGGAATTGGCTGCTGAAATTCCTTCAGCAAATCCAAAGAGAGAATATTGCCATGAAACGCACGATGAAGACTTGAAAAAGAAAGTTCATGAGTTTGCTTACGATAAGTGCAGAGAGGTTGCAAGACAAGGATTGGCTTCCAAAGAAAAAAGAAGCGAATTGTTTAGCGCGGTTAAAGAAGAGCTAGAAGCCCAATTTTCAGAAGAAGAATTAGAGGAAAAAGGTGCTTTGATTTCTCAATATTTTGGAAAAACAAAGAAAGAAGCTGTTAGAAGAGTAATGCTTGATGATTCTGTTCGTTTGGACGGAAGAGGATTCGACGAAATCAGACCAATTTGGAGTGAGGTGGATTATTTACCTAGAGCTCATGGTTCTTCAATCTTTACAAGAGGTGAAACTCAATCTCTAACAACTTTAACTTTGGGTGGTAAGTTGGATGAACAAATGATCGACGGAGTAACTCAAGAAACTTCAGAGAGATTCTTATTACATTATAACTTCCCTCCATTCTCAACTGGTGAAGAAAGACCAATTAGAGGGGTAAGTAGAAGAGAAGTAGGTCACGGAAACTTAGCTTTGAGAGCATTGAAAGGCATGTTGCCAGATCAATCAGAGTGTCCTTATACAATCAGATTGGTGTCTGAGATTTTAGAATCAAACGGTTCTTCTTCTATGGCAACAGTTTGTGCTGGTACATTGGCCTTGATGGATGGTGGTATTCAAATGAAAAAACCAGTATCTGGAATCGCGATGGGATTGGTTACTGACGATCAAGGGAAATACAAAGTACTTTCTGATATTCTAGGTGATGAAGATCATTTAGGAGATATGGACTTTAAAGTAACTGGTACCAAAGATGGAATCACTGCTTGTCAGATGGATATTAAAATTGACGGTTTGTCTTTCGAGGTATTAACTGAAGCATTAAACCAAGCAAGAGCTGGTAGGTTACATATCTTGGATAAGTTGACTGAAACGTTAGCTCAACCTAGACCAGAATTGAAGCCACATTCTCCAAGAATTATTGGATTAGACGTACCAGAAGATTGTATTGGTGCGATCATTGGCCCAGGTGGTAAAATCATCCAACAGATTCAAAAAGATACTGGAACAACAGTTACGATTGAAGAAGTTGTTGTAGATGGTAAAACGATGGGTCGAGTACAAATCATGGCTACTGATAAAGAAGGAAGTGATGCTGCTGAGAATAAAATCAGAATGATTGCTTTCCCTCCAGAAGTAGAAGATGGTGCTGAGTATGAAGGACCAATAAAATCGGTTCAGAAATACGGTGTATTCGTAGAAATCCTTCCAGGAAACGACGGACTAATCCACGTTTCTGAATTTGCTTGGGAAAGAATCCAAAACATGGAAGACCATGCAAAAGAAGGAGATATTGTAAAGTTCAAGGTATTGGGTAAAGATCCAAAAACTAAAAAATGGAAATTATCCAGAAAAGTGTTGTTACCAAAACCAGAAAAAGCAGAGAATAATAACTAAGCTTTTTTTGAAAGAAAATAAGGAAAGCCTGCTCGAGAGAGTGGGCTTTTTTGTTGATGACGGATATCGAACAAGCTGCAGAGAATTCCCAAATCCTGCGCAAAACAGGAGTGAATGAGATTCTAGATTCCAGACACTAGATCCAAGACACCAGACTGAGCTGCGGAGGATTCCCAAATCCTGCGTAAAACAGGAGTGAATGAGATTCTAGATTCAAGATACTAGATCCAAGACACCAGACTAAGCTGTGAAGGATTCCCAAATCCTGCGCAAAACAGGAGTGAATAAGACTCTAGATTTTCAGATTCCAGATACCAGATCCAAGACGAAGCTGCGGAGGATTCCCAAATCCTGCGCAAAACAAGAGTGAATGAGATACTAGATCCAAGACACAAGACATCAGATGCAAGACTTTTTTAATAATTTGTATATCTGAAAGTCTGACAATCTTATAATCTTGCAATCTGAAAATCTAGCATCTAACAGTCCAAACATCCAAATATCCAGAAATTCAAGCATCCAAAAAACCCAGCAATTCAAGGCTTTTTCTGTAACGAAGAAAAAAAAATCCGTTTTTTTAGTAACTATTTAGGTAAAAAACGCGTCTTAATATACACGACTTTTTAAAAATGATTTAATACTTAAGGTTTAATGAGACAATTAAAGATTACAAAGCAGGTAACAAACAGGGAAACAGCTTCTTTAGACAAGTATCTTCAGGAGATCGGTCGAGTAGACTTGATCACTGCAGAGGAAGAGGTGGAACTGGCGAGAAGGATTAGAGAGGGAGATCAGGCCGCTTTGGAGAGATTAACCAAAGCCAACTTGAGATTCGTGGTTTCGGTATCTAAACAGTACCAAAACCAGGGATTGTCTTTGCCTGACCTAATCAACGAGGGGAACTTGGGATTGATCAAGGCTGCAAAAAGATTTGATGAAACTAGAGGATTTAAATTTATTTCCTATGCCGTATGGTGGATCAGACAATCTATTTTGCAAGCATTGGCAGAACAAGCAAGAATCGTAAGGTTACCATTGAACAAGATTGGGTCGATCAACAAGATCAATAAGGCTTATTCGCATTTGGAACAGGAGTACGAAAGACCTCCATCTCCAGATGAGTTAGCTGAATGTCTTGAAGTTTCTGTTGATGAAGTGAAACAATCACTTTCAAGCACGGGAAGACACGTATCCATGGATGCTCCTTTGAAAGAAGGAGATGACTCTTCATCCTCTATGTATGAAGTGATGTCTTCAAAAGACAGTCCATCTCCAGAGAAGGAACTATTGATCGATTCGTTAAGAAGAGAGATTGAAAGAAGTTTAATGACGCTTACTCCAAGAGAAGCGGACGTAATAAGATTTTATTTTGGTTTAAACGGGCAACAAGCCATGACTTTGGAAGAGATCGGTTTGAAATTTGACTTAACACGTGAAAGAGTAAGACAGATCAAAGAAAAAGCGATCCGAAGATTGAAACACACTTCCAGATCGAAATTGCTTAAAGCCTATTTAGGGTAATCATTTTTTGTTAACTGATAGTGAAAAAAAGGGTTGGCTTTGCTGACCCTTTTTTTTTTAATTCGGAATTCGGAATTGGGAATTCGGAATTATTTTTTTAGGGAATTTTGTTTTGTGTTTTTAATAATTGATTTTAAGATTCTCAGGATTTCATCGTTTTCCGAATGAAGTTTTACAAAATCAGATTGGTTAATGTAATCTGTTCGGTACAGAAGTCTTAACCAAAAATCCGTCTCACTGGATTCTTTTTCACTTATACTTAATTTACTGATAAAATCCGCTTTTGATTGAGCGCTATTTGCTTCGGCAGCATTGGCTCCAATTGAGGTTCCAGATCGAACTAGTTGCTTGCAAAGAATATCTTCTTGCTTTCTTAATTTTTTATAAAGCAATACTATTTCAACTGCGAACTCAAAAGTTCGTTCTTGAATACTATAAGTTTTCATTGAATTTGATTTATTGTGGTTAATAAATCAAAAATAAGAAATTTACTCAACCATTCCGAATTCCCCATTTCGAATTCCGAATTAAAAACTCTAAAGTCTTTGAAGCGGAGTTTTCACCCCATCGATCAAACTATAACAATGTAATTTGTCTTTAAACACGGAAGATTTGAATACAGATTTATTCATCAGCATTCTCACGCACTCCTGAATTCCTTCTACTATGGACGGGTGTGGGTGAACCAATTCCGCAATTTCTTCTACACCTTTGCCCATGGAGATCAATAAGGCTACTGCTTGAATTGCAGAGGAAGCATGTTCTCCAACTGCGCGCATTCCAAGAATTTGCATTTTATCATCATTGGTTACAACAATTTTAAAGAAACCTTGGGTGTTTCTCATGGCAATGGCTCTGGCAATAACCGAGTAGTCGATTTTCACCACTTTACAAGGTATATTTCGTTCCAGGCATTGTCCTTCATGCATTCCAACAGCAGCAACTTCTGGATTTAAGAACATGATGGTACTTACGTTGTCATAGGAAATTGGCGGGATGGAAGGATCATTGATTTTTTCAACCGCATGACGAGCTTCGATCTCTCCCATGTTTACCAAGGCAATTCTACCGGAAACATCTCCGACTGCATAAATATGAGGAACATTGGTTTGAGTATCTACATCTCCAATATGGATTCCTCTTTTACTCATCGAAACACCCGCGTTTTCAATGCACAGTGGAGCAATGTTTGGTACACGTCCGATTGAAAGTAATGCTTTCTCCACACGGATAATTTCGCTTTTTCCATCCGGGTAAGACAATTCATATTCCACTTCATCGCCGATTCTTTCCATTCGAACCAAATTGGCATTGTGGTGAATCGTCACTCCATTCTTATCAAAATTACTTGCGATCAGTTTAGAAATATCTTCATCTTCGAATGGAAGAATCTGATTTTGACGGTCAATAATGTACACTTTGGTTTTTCCAAAATTGGAGAAGATCGTTGCGTACTCACATCCAATCACACCAGCTCCAACTACCACCATGGATTTTGGGAAGTCTTCGATTTCGTCAATTCCATCTGAAGTGAGAATTACTTCTTCATCGGCTATAATATTTGGTAATCTTCTTGGAGTCGAACCAGTAGCCAGGATGATGTGCTCTCCATAGATCACTTTTTTCTCTCCATCATTACATGTGATTTCAATTTCGTGATCCGTTAGGAATCTGCCTTCACCTCTTTCGTAGTTAAATTTTTTAGAGATGGTTTCTTCTTGAAGTAGTTTGATATGACAGGAATACTGGAATTTTCTTTCAAATACAGCTTCTTCCAAAGTTTGTTTTACTTCCGCCCATGTAATGTCAAATTTAGAGGCCCTGGTAGCCAAACTTTCATTGACGTTTCTAACCTTTTGAGAAATCTCCCATAAAGTTTTAGAAGATAGTGCTCCGTGATACACTCCAGCACCTCCAACTCGATCTTTTTCGATCAGACATACTTTCATATCGTAGTCTACAGCTCTCATGGCTGCAGCATAGCCTGCGGGTCCTCCTCCGATTACGATAACATCAAATTTTTCCATGGGTTTCAATATCTATAAAGTGTAAATATATTAATTTGTTTCAATTGAGTTCTTTTTGATTCAATGTGCTCGGAAATAGTCCTTTAATTCGGTCAAACAATGAATGTGATTCTCGTGATTCCGATCATTGGATTCCGGATTAAAATAGATGGCTTTCATGTTTACTTTTTCTGCGCCTTCAATATCTGCAATATAGTCGTCGCCTATCATGACAGATTCCTCAGGTTTGGCTTTGAACTTTTCCATGGCATGAATGAAAATCTTTGGATCGGGTTTTTTAGCATCCACTTCTTCCGAACATGTAACCGTGTCAAAAAAGGGCACCAGTTTATTCTCTTTCATTTTAATGGCTTGTACTTCCTCAAACCCATTGGTAATTATGTGTAGACTGTACTTGGGTTGTAAATAATTCAGGATTTCCATGGTGCCATGGACTAAGTTTCTCTTTTTCGGACTGATGGAAATGTACTTTTCACCAATTTGTGCTCCAAGGTCTTTATCAAAGATTTCAAAATAATGAAGCGTATCTTGGAAGCGGATGTATCTCAATTTCTCTTTTTCAATCTTTCCATCTCGATACAAACCCCAATAGTGTTCATTTATTTGTCTGTACTTCTCGATGAATTCGGATGCGGATAACCCTTGAGAAAGCAGATCCAATTCAGTTAAAATTTCAGTCAGTGCTTCATAGGAGTTCTTTTCAAAATCCCAAAGAGTTCTGTCTAGATCGAAAAATATGTGTTTCACTGTTTTCAACCTAGAATGAAATAACTTATAGTTGTGATGATCAATCCATTCAATAGGATTCCAATTACGATCAACGGAAAAGTAAAAAGACGTTTTCCGTAGAATTTTGCCACAATGATTGAGCCAATGGGAATGGATAAAAACAGGGGTACCCAAAAACTAATGGCGTACCATCCCACTTTTTTCTTGAGGATGACAATGATTTTATTCATCCTTGTCATTTGCTTTTTTCTTGGAATAGTAATCCCTTTTGCTAAGGCCTGATGGTATTTTTCTTTGCGTTTTCTTGCAGCTCTTAACATGAAAAAATCAGCAGAATAATAAAAAATAAAGGCACTAAATACGGCTCCACCACAGCTCAATACCCAGGTTTCCAGAAAATTGAATCCCAAGCCAAAAGAAAGGGCAGGGGTAAACATGAATTTCCACGTACCGGTAAGTAAGACTGTTATGACAAATCCAAAATGCATTCTATAGTTTTTCTCCGTATGCCAAATCTCCAGCATCTCCTAGACCAGGTACGATATAGGACTGAGCTGTTAATTCTTCATCAATTGCAGCTACCCAAATTGTAGCGTGATCCGGAAGTTGTGCTTTTAAATGTTCGAGTGCATCCTGACTTGCAATTACCGCTGCAATATTCAACGATCTAGGCTTACCGTTTTGCAAAAGGGCTTCATAAACAGAAAGCATGCTTGAACCTGTTGCCAACATCGGATCACAGAGAATTAAGTCTGAGTGTTCTAAATTCGGTGAAGATTTATATTCCACAACAATATCAAATTCTTCGCTATTATGATGTTTTCTCCAAGCGCTTACAAAAGAACATTCGGATTGGTCAAAATAATTTAAAAATCCTTGATGAAAAGGAAGTCCTGCTCTTAAAATTGTCGATAAAACGGGGTATTGTTTTAATACTTTTGAATCGCATGTTCCAAGAGGAGTAGTTACTTTCTTATCATCGAACGTCAAGGTTTTACTTATCTCGTAGGCCATGATTTCGCCAACGCGCTCCATATTTCTTCTGAAACGCATGGAATCTTTTTGAACTTCTTTGTCTCGAATTTCAGAGATGAAGTTGTTGAGAATGGAATTGCTATTGCCAAGATTATGTACCATGCTTAAAATAGATTTTTAATGATTGAATATTGAATTGGGATCTTTTGTGTGTTTTTATTTTCGAAATAAATATGATCTTTTCCACCTAATCTTTTGTAAAATTCAGCAACAGATTCGATGTTGGAGCCATCAAAATCAATGGTCGTAATTTGTTCCGAAAAATGTTCAAACGATTGATCCATTAGCCCATACATGGCTCCTTTTTTTAATTCATCTTCGTGAGCTGCTCCTTTTATAAATACTAGATCTCGGTCTCTTTTGATAAAAAATGCAGCTGCTTTGATATTGGATTTTTGGGTAAGATTGATCAAAAAACCACCATTTTCCTTCATGGAAGTTGTTACAAGCTTCTTTAAGATTTCAAATTGTTCGTTTTTCAATTCGGGAATCTTTTCTCCTAAAACTTTTTTGATCAAATCTACTCCTTCAGATATATTTGAATTAATTAGTAGCTCGGAATCTGATTCTGCGTATTTTTTGATCTGTCTCTTTGCATTTGTCGAATAATTCGAACGAATACTTTCCAATCCATCCAAAGGCTCAATTTTTTGATATATGCGCTCCGTAGAATTCGATTGCATGGGGAAATCAGCGTGAAACCAATAATGTTTGAAATCTTTTGGAATACGCTCTTTTAACTGCCCGATGAAATTTTGAATATTCGCTTCCGAACTTGCCACTACACTCAAAACCCTAGAGAAAATTGGCTGATAAAGCATTTTATTTTTCACACCGGATAAATAAGGAAGTGGAAAATAAATATCCTCATTCTTTGCTTTGTAAGCGCCCCATTTTTCCGAGATAATATCCAAAAACCAAGTAAAATTAGAAACGGAAACCTTAGGATTTTCATTCACTAATTGGTTCCATTTTTCAGTGTCTATTTGGTCTCGTTTAAGATATATCAGTTCCATCGAAGCAGTAGCCCTCAGTTTGTCTTACGAATATCCTAAAATTTAATTGAAAATGCTAAGTAATACAAGACATTTAGACAAATTCTAGATAATATCGAATTCCCTTCTATTTTCCCTTTCATTTTTGTAAATTCGCAGTCCTTTTAAAAAAAGTTTTTACAAGATGTTTGAGAATTTATCAGAGAAGTTTGACAGAGCATTTAAGGTCCTAAAAGGAAGAGGACAGATTACAGAAATCAATATTGCAGAATCATTGAAGGAGGTGCGTAGAGCACTTTTGGATGCGGATGTGAACTTCAAAACGGCTAAGGAATTTACGCAAAATGTAAAGGAAAAGGCGTTAGGAAGAGACGTACTAACTTCTGTTTCTCCTGGCCAATTGATGGTCAAAATATGTCATGAGGAGCTTGTTGAATTAATGGGTGGAGAAAAGGTGGATATCAATTTCCAAGGTTCTCCAGGGATTATTTTGATGTCGGGTCTTCAGGGTTCTGGTAAAACTACTTTCTCTGGAAAACTTGCAAACTTTTTAAAGAATAAAAAAGGGAAAAAACCTCTTTTGGTTGCCTGTGATGTTTATCGACCAGCGGCAATTGATCAGCTTCACGTTTTAGGGGAGCAATTAGGTGTTGAGGTCTATTCTAATAAAGAAGAAAAGAATCCGGTAAAGATTGCTCAAGATGCAATTCAATATGCGAAAAGTAATTCGTTTAATGTGGTCATTGTCGATACTGCAGGACGTTTAGCTGTTGATGAGCAAATGATGGAGGAGATCGCAAATGTAAAGAAGTCGATCAATCCAACGGAAACTTTATTTGTTGTGGATTCCATGACAGGTCAGGATGCTGTAAACACCGCTAAGACGTTTAATGATCGCATCGATTTTGACGGAGTTGTCTTAACTAAATTGGATGGTGATACCCGTGGTGGAGCGGCATTAACGATTAAGACAGTTGTAGATAAGCCAATCAAATTTGTCGGAACTGGTGAGAAGATGGATGCGTTAGACATTTTCTATCCTGAGAGAATGGCCGACAGAATCCTTGGAATGGGGGATGTTGTTTCTCTTGTTGAAAAGGCACAAGAACAATTTGACGAAGAAAAGGCAAGAAAACTTCAAAAGAAAATTCAGAAGAATCAGTTCAATTTCAACGATTTCATGGAACAATTGCAACAGATCAAAAAGATGGGGAACATCAAGGATCTGATGGGCATGATTCCAGGAATGGGAAAAGCATTAAAAGGTGTTGAGATTGAAGATGATGCATTCAAACATATCGAAGCAATTATTCAATCCATGACTCCTGCTGAAAGAGAAAATCCGGCTTTAATTAATGGTTCAAGAAAGAAAAGAATTGCCAGTGGATCCGGACAAAGTGTTCAGGAAGTGAATAAGCTTATCAAACAATTCGAAGATACCCGTAAAATGATGAAAATGATGGGTAACAAGAAGAACATGATGAAAATGATGGGCCAGTTTAAAGGAATGGGCGGAGGAATGCCCGGAATGTAATCATTAAAAAATTTGCTGAACAGATACTCCCGTGATTTTTGGTTGTTGTGTCTGAACATGTTACTGTTCATGACCTCCTTCAACTTGATTTTGCCGGAGCTGAATGATTTTCTTACCAATTTAGGAGGAGAAGAATACAAAGGGTATATTTTCATTTTCTGGGTGATATCCGCAGCCATTTCCAGACCATTTTCAGGAAAACTATGTGACGAAATCGGTCGAAAACCAATCGTATATTTTGGATTGATTGTATCGGCAATAATGCTTTTGGTATATCCTTTAAGTACGGGAATCATGATGTTTTTTGTGATTCGTTTTTTGCATGGATTCTCGACGGGTTTTCATCCTACAGGAGTCACTACCTTAGTTTCTGATATTGTTCCGGCGGATAGGAGAGGAGAGGCCATGGGAATTTTTGGTATTACTATTTCAGTTGGCATTGGACTAGGACAATTTATGGGGTCGATCATTGCCAATGCAATAGGAATAGAGGGTTTATTTTATGCAGCGAGTGGATTAGGATTTTTATCCATCTTATTGATCCCAGGTGTGAAGGAACCCTTAGAGAAAAAGGATCGAATGAGATTAAAGCATTTGTATGTGAAACCGCATGAGATATTTGATCCCTTGGTTTTTACTCCTGCCATTTTAATGCTGATTACAGCTACTTGCTCGGGAATTGTCTTTGTAACGGCTCCAGATCACGCCAAGTTTCTCAATATTGAAAACAAAGGGTGGTTTCTGGCTTTTTATACTTTATCCACCATGGTAGTGCGTGTGGTTGCCGGTAAATTTTCTGATAAGTATGGGAGAAGGAATAATTTGATTGTTGGATTATTGATATTAGCCATTTCAATGTACCTCACCGGAATTGCAGAAAATGCCACTGTATACACTTTATCAGCATTTTCTTATGGGGTGGCGACAGGAATTAATAGTCCGGCCTTGTTTGCTTGGACATCAGACTTAAGTGACCCCAGATTTAAAGGCAGAGGTTTGGCTACTCTGTTCATTTGTTTGGAGATAGGAATTGGATTAGGAGCTTTTGCAACCAACTCCTTTTATAAAAATACGTTTGAGACTTTACAATGGATGTATGTTTTTGGCGCGTTCATTGCACTAATTGGATTTGTATTTGTTTTGTTTGCCCATCCAATGAATGCCTATTTTCAAAAAAGGGCAGTTCGGGAATAGAAATAAATATATATATTTAAGATTCTTTAATTAACAAGTGAGATTTAGATGAGAATTCGTTCAGGAGAACATTTGATCAGTGAGGTTAGGAGAGTAGCAGAACTTGCCTTACAATTCGGAGAAAAAGAGCTGAAAAACTTGAGCCCTGAACAATTAAATTTTCGTCCTAAAGGTGGGGGCTGGAGTATTAATCAAGTGCTCGCTCATATCAATTCATTTTCCAGCTATTACAATAAAGCATTTAAGGATAGAATTGAAAGTACCAGACACGATCATCCTAAAGAAAAATATGTTTCAAGTCCGCTTGGTTTAGCTCAGATCAAATCCATGAAATTGGGGAAGATGAACAATGTTCGCCGAAAGCTAAAGTCTCCCAGAATGCATAACCCTGCCATTCATCCGGTATTGGAAGAAGGAGATCAAATTGCTAAATTCATGGACTATCAACAGGAAATGCTAGAGATTTCCCATGAAGCTGCCGAAGTGAATTTAAGAAGAACGAAAATACCTTTAGCCATTTCAAACCGAATCAAATTGAGATTGGGAGATGCTTTGATCTATGTTTCATTTCACGTAGAAAGGCATTTACAGCAAATCAAGAATATCAAATTAGATCCCAAATACCCAGTAGGGAAATGAAACAAGAATTGTATTATGTACATCTCGCAGTGATTCCTGTGCGAGCAGAACCAAGAGATCCTGCAGAAATCGTTACTCAGCTACTTTTTGGTGAATTATTAGAAGTCCTGGAAGAAAAAGAACAGTGGAGAAAAATTAGATGTTTACATGACGGGTATGAAGGTTGGACAGATGAAAAGCTATTCAAACCATTTAAAGGAAATAAAAAGCAATCACATCGGTTGTATGCAAACACACTGACCATAAACACCCCAACTGGTCCACAAACGATCATAAAAGGGGCCAATCTTCACAAGATTAAAGGCAATACTATTGAAATCGGAGAAGATGAATATGCCATTTTAGGAACGCATACGCAGAATTGGAAAGAGAATCTGGAAACGATAGCCATGTCCTATCTGAACGCTCCATATCTATGGGGAGGAAGAAGCATTTTTGGTGTGGATTGTTCAGGGTTTACGCAGATCGTTTTTGCTTTCAAGAATATTGATCTTCCTCGCGATGCTTATCAGCAGGCTGAAGAAGGGAAGATGATCGAACTAGGCAATCAGAAACCCATGGATTTAGCATTTTTCATAAACAGTAAAGGAAAAGTGATTCATGTTGGTATTTGTTTGGAGGATTCTAAAATCATTCATGCCTACGGAAAGATCAGAATCGACAAGCTGGATGAAAAGGGTATTTGGGTAGCTGACATGAACAAGTATTCTCATACCTTCTCACACATCCGAAGAATTTCCTAAGATTTTTCTTGATTTAGGCGTTGAGCTGATTATATTTGAGAAAAACTCGAATTATGCAATTACTTGACGGAAAAAAAACATCAGCGGAACTCAAAGAAGAGCTTCGTCAGGAAGTAGAACAAAGAAAAGCACAAGGGAAAAAGATTCCGCATCTGGCAGCGATATTAGTTGGAGATGATGGCGCAAGTAGAACTTATGTGAACGCCAAAGTAAAAGCATGCGAAGCAGTCGGGTTTGAATCTACTTTAATCAGAAAAGAAGCTGATATTTCCGAAGAGGAACTATTGAAATTAGTGCATGATTTGAACATGGATCCTGAGATTGATGGTTTCATAGTTCAACTGCCTTTACCAAAACACATAGACGAGGATAAAGTAACGTTAGCTGTAGCTCCAGAAAAAGATGTAGATGGATTTCATCCAGAGAATTTGGGTAGATTGGTTTTAGGGTTGCCCACCTTTGTATCGGCCACACCTAATGGAATCATGGAACTTCTTGCAAGATACAACATTGAAACATCAGGGAAAGACTGTGTGGTAATCGGAAGGTCAAATATTGTGGGGACGCCAATGAGTATTTTGTTGTCGAGAAATAGTAATCCGGGTAATTGTACGGTGACCTTAACTCATAGTCGTACTAAAAACTTAGCTGAAATTACTAGAAGAGCCGATATCGTGGTTGCTGCAATCGGGAAACCAGAATTCGTGAAAGCCGACATGATTAAAGAGGGAGCAGTTGTAGTGGATGTAGGAATTCATCGCATTGATGATCCTTCAAAAAAATCTGGATTTAGTTTGCTAGGTGATTGTGATTTCGAAGCGATTAGTAAAAAAGCTTCTTACATTACTCCAGTACCTGGCGGAGTTGGCCCAATGACCATTGCATCTCTGATGGCGAATACCATGAAGGCTGTAAAAATGAGAGAGTAAATACTAAACTTTCCAATTTTTACGTCTTAATAGAAAACCAGAAAATTTATGATGCACAGGAAATCTATTGCGGGATGGCTCGCCTTTGTCCTGCTATTCTCAAGCTTAGCTTTAAGTCAAGAGGTAAAAGAACCTAAAGATTTTAGAACAACCGACGGAGGAACTTTTTCTTTAGGAATGCGCACAACCGGATCCTTTTTTGGGGTTGACGGGAATCCAGGATTCGGATTTGGAGGACAATTCAGGATTCAATTACTACGATGGTTGAATACCGAGTGGTTTGCAGATTATATCACAACAGATATTGGAGGAATGGGAAAGCGAGAAGATTACCATATTGGTTGGTCCGTCATGTTCTATCCTTTTAAATTCA
Organism: Crocinitomicaceae bacterium; assembly: GCA_020436025.1. Taxonomy (GTDB): domain Bacteria; phylum Bacteroidota; class Bacteroidia; order Flavobacteriales_D; family Crocinitomicaceae; genus JAGQYP01. The sequence continues at coordinate 27,611 of JAGQYP010000003.1, read as the reverse complement.
AACAAAAATGGTTTCAGCCTTATTTGCTGGCAGGACATTGTTTTGATTACACACGTGTTACGGCTTACAGCACTGCAACAATAGATAATTCAGATAAAACGCAATCTAGATGGAGTGCTGCCGCGCAGATTGGTTTAGGTACTCATTTTCACATTGGAAGAAGATTCGATATTGGTCTCAGTGGTCAATACATGTTTCATCTTGGCAAGGAAATTCATGCGGATATTATTGATAATGCAGGTTCTAGGGAGTTGCAAGTAGAAACACATCAAGGAAATATTTTGGAGGGACATTTATTAGTTACACTCAATTTCAACGTTAAAATTGCCGACTTATGGAAATCAAAAAAGCAATAGTGATTTTGTTCATGCTTCCGTTGTTGGTGATGGGGCAGGATAGTTTAGAAAACAAATATCCTAAACGTGTACTGGGTAATGGCATGCTGAATGGAGGTTTGACTTTTTCAGTAGGGTTTGCAAATTCTAAGACGCAAAATATCTACGTACAAGGTTATTTGGAGTATATGTTTCAAAGAGATTGGTCGGTGAGAGGTGATATTTATATTTTCATAAATAGTCTAGGAGAGAAAGCTCGATTAAACATGAATCATCAGTTGTCGGTGATCTCTTGTTATCATATTCCAAATAATTCGCCTATTGATCCTTATGTCGGAATAGGTCCTGGGCTTGCCCTAACCAGATTATCAGATGGAGGTGGTTTGGATTCCATTAGTGGAAATATTACTCAGAAAATAGGTGTCAATCCATTTTTAAGTTTCAATTTTGGATTGAGGTATTATGCGCCAAAGTGGTTCCATATGTATATCGAAGGAGCTTATATTTTAGGGCGTCACCTATCTAATGCAGAGGCTTTTGACATGTCAGAATTACGTGTGAGTTTTGGTTTAGGGTTCAATATAAATGTATTGAATAGTCGAAAGTCCAAAAGGAAAAGTAAAAAGTAAGTATTTTCGATTTTTTTCTTTCGATGAGGCTATAATCAATTCGTTTTAGATAAAAAAAAGCGAACCGTAGTCCGCCTTTTTGATTATTCCAAAATTACTCAACTGAGAAATTACGCTTTTGCTTTTTGTTTTTCCTTGAAATAGATAATGGCACTAATGATGAGGTAAACCCACGGTAGTCCATGAAGAAATAAATCGAACCAGTCCATTGGTTTCATTCCCACAGCACCTCCCATAACCCACTGAATTTTTCCAATGATATGAGGAGGAGTAAAAGGAGCCAAGCCCAAAGTGAGCGAAGCCATTAGTCCAAGTCTTACGTCAAAAATTTTATTCATTACTTCTTAAATTTTTGATTCAAGAGCTCTCCAACCACCGCCGTTATGGCACTCGATTCCATGTTGAGCTAAAACAGATTTAGCTGAACCAGATCTCATTCCACTTGCACAACAAGTAATGATCGTTTTGTTTTCTTTTTTAAGGTTTTCAATTTGCCCTTGCAATACATCTAAAGGAATGTTTTTAGAACCTTTAATGTGTCCAGAAGCATATTCTCCTTTTGATCTTACATCAACAATAATTGCTCCTTCTTTTACTAATTGAGCATAGTCTACACTCGCTCCGAACATTGATTTTAATCCGAACATTTTATTTCAATATTAAGTTTGTAATTCGATTTGAGTACAAATATCATAACAAGGAATTTGTTTGGAAGTGATTTTAGTCACAATTTGAGAAAAGTGAAAAGTAGAAAGTGAAAAGTTGGTAAGATCAAATAATTCACATTTTGCACTTTGTACTTTGCATTTTGAACTAAAAAAGCCTTCAATTCGAAGGCTTTTTTAAAGTTTGATGTTTGTTTGTGTGTGTTATATCGTGTGCTTTTGCGTTTCCATAATGGTAGCAAGAAATTCCCTTGCTCTAAAAAGCTGAGCTTTCACAGTTCCAAGAGGCAATTTCATTTCATCAGCTATTTCGTCATAAGACAATTCTTCGAAATATCTTTTGACTATAAGATCTCGATATCGTGGTTTCAATTGATCAACTACCTTGCGCATTAGCTTAGTTTTTTGATCTTTAATTGCTACTTCTTCCGGATCCAATTCATCACATTTCACATCCATTGAAATGGTTTCTCCATCACTGTTTTCATAGGCGCTATCCATGGAAGTCAATTTCACTCTTTTCTTGCGTATGAAATCAATACTGTTGTTGGATGCAATTTTAAATAGCCAAGTACTGAATGCGTAGTTTGGAGAATATTGTTTTAATCTATTGAAAGCTTTTCCAAAAGCCTCCATGGTTAAATCTTCTGCATCGTCTGGGTTTTTGACCATTTTTAGCATCATGAAATAAATCGATTCACGATATTTTTCCATCAGCTTAGCATAGGCAACTTGATCACCTTTTTTAGCAGCTTCTACAAGGACAAGGTCTTTTTTCCCTTTTTCAGACAATGTATTGTCTATTTCTCCCATCAGTTTATTAGAGTTTTACAATAACAAATTGGGATTTAATGGGCGACTTTTGGTTACGGATCAATTATCAACACCACTAAATTCCAGCTAATTGGATACAATATAACTAAAGAAAATAGCGCCAAAATAGGGCGGTATTCAAATGTTACACACAATGAATTTTTAATAACTCCAATAAATTGTTGATAACTTTAAACCAAGTCAGGAATGAAATTCTTTCACCACTTACCTTTTCTTTTTACGTCGTTTGTATAGTAAATAGTAGGGATGACAACCAAATGAATGAGTTCCATAAAGGGGAAGAAAATGATTAAATCTTCACTCTTAAATCGAGCAAAAAGCATTCCGTTGAGAATCCAGGAAATTATGAGTCGGAAACCAAAAATTGCTAAAATGAAAAAAGCAAAAGGACTAGAAATGATCAAAAAAGTGAAAGTGATGTAAAAAATGAGAAGAGAAAGAGGTTTTAAACCAATCCATCTCTTATGTGAAGATTTGTATTCAGGTGCCGTAGTAAAGTGTCTTCTTTTTTGATTGAGCCAATCTATCCATGTTTTTTTAGGTTCTGAGTAAACAAAAGATTCAGGATTTAATTCAACGGCAAAGTTTCGATTTTTCGCGGCCTCCTGTATAAATAGGTCATCATCTCCGGAAATCAAATTGTAATGATTTTTAAAACCACCAACTTCAAAAAACAAATCTTTGGTGTACCCCATGTTTCTTCCGACAGCCATGTAACAGATACCCGCTTTGGCTAATCCTAAGTAATTAATTGCACTTGAAACGGTATCAAAACGAATCAACTTATTTAGAAATCCTTTTTGTTTTTTGTATGGCCCGTAACCCAAAACTATTTCCTTTTGGTTGAAATTTCTTGCCATCAATTTTAACCAGTTTTCAGAGGCTGGTTCGCAATCTGCATCCGTAAAAATCAAGTTTTCATATTTCGCACCTTTAACACCAACAGTTAGCGGTAGTTTCTTTCCAACTTTGAGATGAGGACTTCGTTCAATAGTAATCATTCTTAAATTGGAATACTTTTTTTCGAGTTCTCCCACGATCATTTTGGTATAATCAACAGATTGATGGTTGACCACAATAACTTCAAATTCAGGGTATTTTTGCTTTAGTATTTTAGGTAAAAAAGTATCTAGGTTTTCATCTTCGTTTCGTGCAGCGATAATAACCGAAATAGGAGGGTAGTTGTTGGCCATTTTTTTATTCGAAAAAAGCCTTGAACTGAAGAAAAAGTCATAAAACAATAGAATCAAGGTCGCCAATATAAAAATCGCAATAATCAGATTCTCTATACTATATTCCAGATTCGGGATGTTCATTTGGTCTTTTTAGTCCTCGGGCAAAAGTCGGCATTTTTTTTTAATAGAACTAGATTGTTCCTACAAAGTAAATAAGTTCAAGCATCACAGCCAAAAGATTGGTTTCGATATTCTTCATCTTAGACTGAAGTCGCAGGGTTGGGTTTTAGATTTTCAGATTTTTAGATGCAAGACATCCAGATTATTGATTCCAATTTTCTTCACCCCGGACTGAAGTCACAGGGTTACGAATTGTCGTTCTCCTAGTTAATCGACGTTTTCTTTGTTTGAAGTAAGAAAAAATGGGATTATTTCTGTTGACGGTATTGATTTAAGGTTTTGAATACATTTCTTCTGAGGATTGAAAACCTCATGGAATTAATCTAATTTTTCATTTTTCATTTTTCATTTTTCATTATTCATTCTTAATTCTAAATTCTACATTCTAAATTCTACATTCTAAATTCGAAAAACTCTACACTCAAAAAACTCTACACTCAAAAATTCTAAGGGCTAATAATAATGTTGTCGCCAACCTCAAGTTTATCATAAAGAGGAACTAAATCTGAATTATTGATGGAAATACATCCCCAGGTGAGATCTCTATTTTCCTTCGGGTCCCATTCCCCGTACCATCCATGAATCCCAATTCCTCCTCCAAGATTTGTGTTTTTTGGTGGCATTTGATTGTTCAATATGGCAGTCTGAATTTTTTCCTTTTCTGATTTGGAGATCAGCTTTCTTTTATAGCCCATTTCAGCATCATAAAAATTAGGGTAGCTTAGACGAATCCATCTCTCACCAAAATAGGGCCCCACGGATCCAGAAAAAGGTCCTTTTGCTTTTTGAGTGAGTTTGTATTCTCCTTCAGGTGTTTTATTGTCCCCTTGTTTCACCTTGTGTCCTTTTGGACTTTGACCAAGAGCAATATCTAGCGTAGCTGTAATTTGCCCCTTCTCAATAATGTAAATTTTATAAGAACTTTTTATTGCAATTAGCAATTTTGCCGATTTGTAAGGACAAGTAAGTTTTTTGTGTACTTTTACGAAGGGATTAATTGAAAGGAAGTAATTTAATTCTGAAAACTCTTCAACTTGTTTGCTCGAAAGAAATATTTTTTCTCTTCCAATTTTGCTTTTTCTTAGTTCGAAATCCTTTGTAACATCAAATTCTGAATTTTCTCCCAAGCTGATATTTCCTGTTAATGTATCTCTAATTTTAATGAAAGAATGAATAGTCACATTTTTATAAACAGCAAAAATCGTATCGGCTTTTCCATTTTCGAGGTAGACATGTTTGATAATGATCCCCTTTTTATCTTTATGATGTGAAATATGCTCAACTGTTCCAACACTAATAGTTTGAATGTAATTGTTCTGTTTAGGATAATGAAATCCTTCAGAAATAAGGGGCGATAAATATTTTTCGATCTTCGAACTGGTTTTTATTTTGGTATTTCCTGAAATAAGACTTTCAGTCTTTTCTTTAGACACATAACTTACTGGTGACGAGTCTATAACGTAGCTCGAATACATGAAAATCAAAAATATCGCCCCGAGGAAATGCATCTTTTGAGTTAATAATGACGTTTTTGAAATAAGTAACAAAAACATTGAATAAGTAATATTATTTATTTAAATTATGTGCGGTGTCCAAATATATTTGGCCCTAAACTGACTAATTTTTTTTACAGCGCTAATGAGTTACAATTCAAAATGATATGATATACTCGCTAAAAATGAGTACAAATGCTTATCTAATTTTTAGGTGAAGCAGTTGTATTCATTTATATTTGTGCTTGCTGAACTATGAGGAACATTACCTTAATACTACTATTACTATTCTATTTTTTGAATAGCAACATTGCTGTTTCTCAAAAAAACACTCCAAAAGAACTTATTGGTATCTACTATGGTAAAATTCGTGCGCAGGGTTCGATGAGTGGTCAGGATATTGCATTGAGATTTTACGAAAATGGTGAAGTTATAGCCATGTTAGTATCCAAGCGTCCTGCTTACATAGAAAATTTTGCAAAATCATTTACTTTAAAAGGGAGTGGTCATATTTCGAAAGGCACTTATACCTTGAATAAAAATGATATTGAATTTAAGTTAAATATAGTTCTCAAAGGGAAAAAAAGTGATTATACTTTTCAAGGCAGACTTTCTTTCACCAAGAGCGTAAACGTTATTCTTTTTACAGTATATTCTCAGTTCAAAAACATGGGTCATCGATTGTATGCTGAGAATATCTGGAATCCAAATCAGCAAGAAGAAAAGGTTGAGGAAGAAGTTAAAGTGGAAATAAAGAAAGAAGAGATTCCATCAGTGGTTGATAACAAAAAGACGATAAATGAACAAGCGGATGAGTTAGAAACAAACCTGGAAAAAGAAAATTTAGTGGCTGCCACAGGAAATTACAACAATATTGGGCTTTCTCATTTTCAAAATAAAGATTACGAAGAAGCCATAAATAGTTTTAATGACGCATTGGTGCTAAGTGAAATGACTGGTGATGTAAAAGCTTCTGCCGATATAAGGAATAACCTTGGAGTATCGCATGAAAGATTGAATCAGAAAAATGCTGCCCTTGAAAATTTCAATAAAGCTGCTGAAGCTTACATGAATTTAGGAGATAAAGAATCAGCTGCAAAGGTCGTTTATCAAATTTCATTATTGCAGAAAAATCATCTTGATCTCACAGCCGAAGAAGATGCATTCAAGCGATTGCTAGAATTGGAAAGTGGAGAGGGAAATCAAAAAGAGTTAAGTGCAACATACAATAGTTTGGCAATTAACCTGATGCGTCAGTCAAGAAAAGAAGAGGCAGCACAATACCTAGAAAAATCAAAGGCCATTGACGATAAAATGAACTATGATTCCTACAAGGCCATTGCAATAAATAATGAAGGGAATATTCGTTTTGAAAGTGGTGATGTTCAAGGGGCGATTCAATTATACCACAAAGCACTTGAGATTAAAAAGAGATTGATGGATAAAGGATCTGAAGCAATTACCTACCATAATTTAGGAAATGCTTTTTATTCTTTGGGTGAGTTTGTGAAGTCTGAAGGATTTCTAAAGAAAAGTATGGAGTTGGCTCAGGAAGCTAGAGAGGCAAAAACAATCAATGCGAATTACCGTGCCTTAGCAAATTTATTGGCAGATTCTAAATCATGTTCTGATCCACTTGATAACTACAAAAGTTATATCTCAATGAGATTTGCAGTTGTGGAAGCAGAAGAAATGAAGCCACTTTATGAAGAAAAAGATAAATATTTAGAATCTGGTTTCAATTCTGAAGAATCTCTTTCCGATGAAGTTCAAAAGCTGGGCATTGGAAATGATGATTTGATTTCAATTAATATGCTTCAGGAAGATCTGAGAATGGCTCAGAAAGAGGCAAAGCAGGAAAGAGAATTAAAAGAAAAGGAAGTAGCTCTTCTGGAAAGTCAAAACGAATCTCAAAAGGAAAAAGCAAAAACTCTAACCTGGATGGTAATAGGTGCTGGAGTTTCTGGGGTTTTAGTTTTATTTATGCTCGGATTAGCTATTAGAGCAAAGAATAGAACAAATAAGGATAAAAAGAAGATCGAAGATCAAAAATTGCTTATTGAAGAAAAGAACAAGAACTTCATGGATTCGGTGACCTATGCCAGTCGACTTCAAACCGCAATTTTACCTCCAACTCCTGTTCTTGAGAAATATTTGAATGAGTTTTTTGTCTTTTATAAACCGAAAGATATTGTTGCGGGCGACTTTTACTGGACTGAGAAGGTAGATAATTATATCTATGTTGCAGCAGCTGACTGTACAGGTCATGGAGTACCAGGAGCACTTGTATCCGTTGTGTGCTCGAACTCTTTAAATCGTGCTGTTAACGAATTCGGATTAAGAGACACAGGTGAGATATTGGATAAAACCAGAGAGCTAGTCATTGGGACGTTCGAGAAATCCGTGGAAAAGGTGAAGGACGGGATGGATATTTCTTTGGTTCGATTCGAGAAAGGAAAAAACGAAATTCAATACAGTGGGGCAAATAATTCATTGTTAATCTGTCGTGATAGAAATGAACAGGAATTAGAAGGAGTAGAATTATTTGAGAATGACAGAATGTTATTAGAGTTTAAAGCGGATAAGCAACCTGTGGGGCAATACGAGTTCTCTAAAGACTTCACAACCAACCGTGTTTCGATTCAAGCAAATGATGAAATCTTCTTATTTTCAGATGGGTTTGCCGATCAGTTTGGTGGAGAAAAAGGTAAGAAAATGAAGCTAAGATATCTAAAGCAAATGTTCCTATCACTATCCTCTATGCCAATGGATGCACAGCAAACACATCTGGAAGAAACCTTTGAAAACTGGAAAGGGGATTATGAGCAAGTGGATGATGTATGTGTTATCGGAATTAGAGTATAGTTCTTTCAGGAGAAAAAAGTAATTCTATCCTTCATTACATTCTTTTTATCTTTTCAAACTGTTCTAGCAGATTAAATTTGTCTTTAATAAGTAGTTCGATGTGTTCATTTTTTGTGAAGCCATTTCCGAGCTTTGCGAATGCCAGACGATCCAACAGATCCCAATCAATTTGGTTATTTTGGTTTCTATAATGAGTTGGTAGCTCTTTTGAATACTTAGATATCAAATGTAGTTTTTGATTAATTTGATAAGGTAAATCAGGATGGGATAAAGATTCTATTGTCTGATTTTCAAGAAAGGAAATGATCTCCTTTATTTTCAATATTTCATTTTGAGTATTCATTTTTGCTGCTTTGTTTCAAAGCGCTTTTATTGAAAGAATTCCGCAATGGAATCAATTTTTCAATAAACAATGGGGCTTAGATTTTAGAATGCTCTAAATAAAATAGATCGAAATTAGGATAGGCTTGAAGGAATGCGATGTAGCAAGTCTTCATAGGTACCCCATTCAATTTTAAAGTCTTTTTTTTCCATACTCCGGAAGAAAGTCATTTGTCTTTTAGCGAATTGCTGTATCGCAACAAGTAATCTTTTTCGCATGGTATCTAGATCTAATTCTCCATTCAAATACAAGGTCACCCATTTGTATTCCAATCCGTAATAGATCAGATCCTCATCTGAAATTCCTTTTTTACGCAAGGCAATCACTTCTTCGATCAGTCCGTTTTCGAGCCTGGTATTAAGCCTTTGTTCTATTTTTTTTCTCCTATCTTCTCTTGAAACTTCAATTCCGTAGATCTTAAATTGGATATCATTTTCAGGAAATTGATAGAGGGGATTCTGCTTTAAATAAGTATGAATTTCAAGAGCTCTTTTTATCCGCTTAACACTACTGGAATCAAATTTTTCTAAAAAAGTACGATCCAAGAGTTGGAATTGTTTTTTCAATTCTTCTTCTGATTGATGATCCAGTTCTCTCCTAAAATCTTCGTTGGTTGGGACAAAACTATACTCCATTTTTGATAAGGCTGCTTGAATATAAAGTCCGCTTCCGCCGCATAATATGGGGTATTTGCCACGAGAAGTAATATCTTTGTAAACACGGTCAAAATCTTGACGATATTGCTTGATATTGTAGCGAACACCTGGCTCTTCATTATCAATAAGGTGATAAGGAATAGAACCATATTCCTCAAGGTCTTTTCCTGTTCCAATATCCATTCCTTTGTAAATTTGACGGGAATCAGCGCTGATAATTTCTCCATTCAATTGTTGAGCCATTGCGACAGCTAATTTGGTTTTTCCCGAAGCTGTTGGACCCAAGATCACTAAAAGATCAGTCTTCGGCATAATATATCATTTTGATGCTTCCAGCTCCTTCAATGCGCTTCAAGATCATTTGATCATTGACTTCACTAGGAAAGTAGGTTCTTTTCGTTTTAGGATCATAGTAGAAATGAGTTTTTACTATGTCGTCTTCATAAAAACCTAAAGGTTCAAAGTTTTCTCCTGTGCTCCAGTTTCTATCCAAGTACGTCATGATATCATCCAGTTTTTCTTCGTTAATATGATGCCGAAGTACTTTTGTGAATCCACCAATAATAGTGGTCCCAGGAATAAAGCATATTCTTTTTAATTCTGAAGAATTTGATTTTTCTCCATAGCGATCAATAGGACATTTTTTTCCAAAACTAGCAACCCCAAGCAATTTTTCTCCCTCAAAAATCCCATAGTGGTGCTTTGCATTGGTAAATCCCAATAAATGATATTGATCCAAAAATTCTTTGGCCTGATTGCCTTGGATAGCTTGGATTGTACAATTTCTCCCGAAAACGCGGACATTATTGCCAAGTCGATCTTTAAGTTTACTTTTGATTTGTTCCTGCTGGTGGATCCATTGATCGGATCGAACATTAATAGATTGTGCTTTGCATGGTGGTATTCGATCAGTTTCATCCAAATCGTAATAACGAATTTTCAATTCACCACACTGTACATACTGAGGATTCACATGCGTGATTTCTGCCCCTTCTGTTTGCAAAAATGTGATGATCTCTTCTAACATAATTGTCATTTTGAGTCAGTTAGATGATCCGTTGAATCAATCAAAGAAACATTTAACAAAATTTTAAGAAAATCCTTAGCAAAAAGGCCAACCAACAATATTCTTAGAGCGTTAATATTATAGAAACCCATTACATTTATGTTGATACCTTTCCTCATATTAATTGTCTTAATTCGAATCCTTACTCAACTTCGGTTTTAAATCAACTATCAACTATCAGCTATCAATTATCAATTATCAATTATCAACGATTAATTCTACACTCGAAAAAATTATCTCACTATCGGTCGATGAGCTCGCTATCGCTTGGTACTACATTCGAATCACTCAAATCATTCTTCCGGAATTCGCTTCAAAATATAAATTACTTCTGCTCTTCCATTGTCTCGGATGTGGTGTAATTTGCATCGATCATCGTCTATTTTCTCAAACAAATATTTAAAATCTCCGATTACAATTATTTTATGATCTTCAATGAATCTAAACTTTCTTTTACCCATTGGTGTGCGAACGTTTCCTGAATAATCGAAATAGAATTTTGTTTTTTCTTTGTCAATATTTAGAGCCTCTTCGTCTCGAAGAATTCCTTCAGGGTCGTTTACTATCAGTTCTTCCACAATCCAAGCTCCATCCATGTAATCATGATATTCATCGTATGGAGGCTTACAAGCAACAAAAATCATTGCTATACCTAATATTAAAAAGATTTTAGGAATCGTAATTTTGTTCATTGATATGTTTTCCTGTAAAATTAAGAAAAAATGCTTGGGACCTTATCGAACTTTGCATGCAGGAGTTATCCACATTTCATTAACATGACTTATCAACAATTGTTAAAAAGTTAATCGCATCCAAAAAAAGGAAATCCTGTATTTTAGACGATCTATAACCAAATAAAAACCAGTTTAACATGAATATGATTAAAGCATTAGTACTGGGTGTAGCTGTGATTTTCAGTTCATTCGCATTCAGTCAGGGAGAGGAGGAATTAACTCCAGAAGAGAAAGCTTACCGTGATTCGATCATGCGCGTAAATGCAGATAATGCAAATATCGCTGCCTCCCAAGAAGCATATAACAAAGGGGTAGAGGCTTTCAAGAAAAAAGATTACAAAGCAGCGATTGGATTCTATCAAACATCCATCGATAAAGATCCGAATTTTACTGCTGCGCTTTATAACAAAGCGGTTTGTGAAGTAGAGCTTCAAAAGTTTAAAGAGGCGGCGGCTACTTTGACAAAGATGATCGAACTTAAACCGGGTTATTTTAAGGCTTATTTTCAAAGGGGAAGAGCCTATCAAGGAAGTGGAGATTATTTGTCAGCGGAGAAAGATTATCAGAAGGCAATCAGCATTAATCCGAGCTCATTTAAAGCTTATTACAACTTTGGAACATTAAAATATCTACAAAATGATTTCAAAGGAGCGATCGAAATGTATGATAAATCCATTGAGTTAAATCCAAAATATGCTTATGCGTACAACGATAGAGGTTCGTGTAAGAGAAATCTAGGGAAATTCCAAGAAGCCGTGAACGATTATGAAATGGCGGCTAAAATGAATCCTAAAATGGCTTTTGCATTGAATAATGTAGGTACGACGAAAAAGAAAATGAAGGATTACGAAGGTGCATTGGAAGCTTTCAACCGAGCATTATCTGTTGACAAAAATTTCAAAGAAGCTTATTCCAATAGAGGTTCAACTAACATTGCTCAGAATAGATATGAGGATGCGAAAAAAGACTTAGAGAAGTGTTTAGAAATCGATCCGAAATATATTCCGGCTTATTCTAAATTGTCTTGTGTTTATTTCAACTTGGAAGATTATAAAAAAGCCGAGGAGATGGCGACTAAGGCGATCAACATGGATAAGAATTACGCAAATGGATACGTAAACAGAGGGATCGCGAGAGAAAGATTGAGAAATCAAGCTGGTGCTTGTCAGGACTGGAAGAAAGCTAATGAACTTGGTTCTGATCTAGGAAAACAATACTATTCAAACAACTGTAACTAAGAAATCATGAGACATTTAAATATATTTTTACTATTTATCGGACTTTCTTCCTATTCGGTTTTTGGACAGGAAGTTGAATTTAAAGCAGGGAACTTTAAAGACAAAAAGGATGAATTTAAAGCTGCTGTTGATGCTATCAAAGAAGGTGATGAATTTTTTGAACTAGCTAATCAAGACTTGTTCAAGAATATAGATGCTAGAATTAATTTCAAAAAGGCTCTTGCTAAATTTGAGATTGCTCAAAAATTGAATCCAGAAAATGCTGAAAACAATTTAAAAATTGGGGTGTGTATATACAACACAACCAACCCTGATAAAGCATTTCCTTATATCGAAAAAGCATACAATTTAAACAAAGAATGTCATGATTTCATGGATTACTATTATGGGGCAATGAAGCAATTACAAGGTGATTTTGCAGCTGCTTCAAAGCATTTTAAAGCTTTCCAGGTGAATTATAAAAGAGCAGATGATTATGCAACTTTTGTTACTCAGAGAATTAAGGAAAACTCGAATGCTCCGGATAAAGTAAACTCTCCAGTTAGATGTTGGGTAGACAACGTTAAAGAAATCAATACCGAGTACAATGAGATTGCTCCGTCAATTTCTACAGATGGTGCGGAGATTATTTTCTCTTCTAATAGACCAAATGGTCACCCTAAAGATGAAGTAGGTGATTATGATTTTGATATCTACACCTCTACCATGGTTGATGGAGTATGGCAAAGTGCCAATCCTGCAAAAGGAGCGATTAACTCAAATGCGGATGATGTTTCTAATAACTTGTATTTTGATGGAACTAAAATGATGTTCCACAGAAATGTAGATGGGAATTTAGATATCTATGAATCCACATTAATGGGAGCAAATTGGACCAATCCTACCAAACTTCATGGTAATATTTCTTCTAAAGGCCATGATGAAAAGTACGGTGCCTATGGTGCAGATGATGTGAAATTATTCTTCTCCAGAAATACTGATGGAGGTAACGGATATAATATTCTTTACACTGGATTAAGAGATGCCGTTAGTGGTGAATACGGTGTTGCAGCACCAGCTTCCCCTTACTTTAATTCGAAATTTGATGATGGGCCAATCTATCAAACGATTAATGGAGAGGTGATGTATATCTGTTCTAAAGGACATGAATCTATTGGTGGATACGATATTTACATGTCTGTATACGAATCAGGAAGATGGACAAAACCGGTAAATATGGGTTACCCAATTAACACACCTTATGACGATTTCTTTTTCGCGATTACTGCAAATAACAAATACGCTTACATCGCTTCAAACAGAGAAGGAGGAAAAGGAGGGTTTGACATCTATAAAGTAACTTTTTGGGGACCTGAAAAAGAGTTTGCAATTGAAACAGAGGATTATCTTTTAGCTTCTTTGGCTTACCCAATTTCCGATAACCAAATCGAGGCGTCAGTCGAAGTGAACAAGGTTTCAATGACCGTATTTAAAGGGAAAACAATTGATCACCTAACAAGAAAACCAGTTGAAGCGGAAATTGAAATCGTGGATAACAAAACTGGAAATGTGATCAAAACTTTCAAATCCAACTCAGCTTCAGGAAAATTCTTGATCTCCTTAGAAGCAGGGAAAAATTATGGGATTGCTGTTAAGGCAGAAGGATATCTTTTCCATTCAGAAAACTTCGACATTCCGGAAGGATCGGCTTATAACTTAGTGGATAAAACAATTGAATTGAAAAACATTAAAGTAGGTTCGATCATTGCTCTTAGAAATATTTTCTTCGATACTGGAAAATCTACCTTGAGACCTGAGTCAAATGCAGAGTTGGATCGTTTGGTAAAATTGATGAAAGATGTTAAAAACCTGAAGATTGAAATCGGTGGGCATACGGATAATCAAGGTTCTGCTACAATGAATCAAAAATTATCTGAGGACAGAGCAAAAGCAGTTATGAACTACTTGGTGTCTAAAGGAATTGCCGGTTCTAGAATGACAGCTGTTGGATACGGATTGGATAAACCAATTGCTAGCAACGCAAATGAGGCGGGCAGACAGCAAAACAGAAGAACGGAAATTAAGATTACTGGAAATTAATTTTTCCCTTTGTGTAGGAAAAGCCTTTTCGATTTTCGGAAAGGCTTTTTTTTGTATTAACATTTCATTAGGATTTTCTGGCCTAGCTATTGCATTTCTACTCTTAAACCATAAAAATTGAATGAGATGGAAAAGAAAGTAGTAGTTTTTATAATAGCCCTTTTTGCAGTAGTTCTGGTTCATGGACAGGAATCAGATAATAGGAAATGTCATCATTCGGATGATAAGAAACCACAAATGGTAAGATTGGATCAGAAAGATGAAATAATAAAATGTAAATCGCACAAATATTCCGTTAGACGGAAGTTTGATGGCAAATTGAAACCTGCAAATTTTGACATGCCTAGAAAACATCCTAGAAAATGGAAATTTCAAGCAAATCAAAAATTAAAGCGAGATTAAATTAAAAACCCCGAATAAATCGGGGTTTTTTAGGATCAGTTTTTTGTATTTGTTAATCGCAGTTAATACTCTTTACCTACTGATCTTTATCTTTACTAATTAGTCGCAATTTCCAATAAACGGTACAACCAACTTGTCTAAAAGTTCTAATTCAATAGGAAGATGATTAACAAATCAAATTTTCATAAATATTTTGAAATGAAATTTAAATTCGTCCAATAGATTCTAATTTCACCCAGCCTGTATTGTCTTTGTTGACAACAATTTCAGCCCAATCTTCATCTATTTTTAAAATTTCAACTTTGGTGCCTTCATGTAAAGCAAAAGACTCATCTGATCCTTCTTTAGGTTCCGACAATACCTGAACTCTAGGTTGTAGGACTATTGCCTCTTTGCTTTGTTCAAAATGATTCTTATGCATATAGGCGAAAATGACGATTGTAATGAGGCAAACAAATCCAACAATGCTCAAATAGAAGCTAATTTGATGTATGGTGTCGTTCCGTGATATGAAAAATAGAAAGAGTGTAACTGCAAGGATTACAGATAAAAGAATAGCCATGTAAGACCAGAAGTTCGGACTTTTTTCAAAGACAAAACCGTTGATGAATCCGACAGATTTTACATCTACTTCAAATTTGTCTCGTGCCAATGAATAGGCATAATTTAAGTTCTCGATTACTTGAGGATTCGAAGGTTGAATCTTTCTTGCTTTTTCCCAATTGAGAATAGCCAATCCTAATTTATTTGTTCTAAAGTAGGAGTTACCCAAATTGTAAAAGATTTCAAATGAATATTGATTCTCTTCCAACAAGCTATTATAAATGACAACGGCTGAATCATATGCCTCATTTTCATACAACTCGTTGGCTTTCTCATATTCTTCTTGATTAGCAAAAATCAACTGTGAAGCAAAAAGAACTGTTACTATATAAATCCACTTGATCATTTCAGTACTTTTTGAATTTGATGAATACTTTCTTCCGCTTTGGCAATCAGCTCTTTATTTCCAGTTTGATCAATAGGGGCATAACGAGCCATTTGACACTGATCTAGAATTTCGAAAATGCTGGTACCAAGTTCCTCACTTAAACCTTTTTCCTTGAATATTTCCTGAATTCTGGATTTGGTCATTTCGGTTAAGTCCAAATTCAGTTTGTTTTTCAAGTAGGCGATCATGGAAAGGTGTAATTCTTCGTAAAACTTTTCGTTATCCCCTGAATTCAAGCTATTCGTGGCATTTTTTAGTACTTTCAAGGCCATTTTAGAAGCATGCTTGCGATTCAAATTTGCAATGTCCTCATCACTTCTGTTACGTCTTTTCCTTATGGCAAAAATGAAAATAAAACTAAGCATTAGTGGGCTGATCAATAAAGTCCAGAATGTCCCCTTTCCATATAAGAAATCATCCGAACTTTCAATGACAGCTTCATCCTTGGTGATGAAACGAATATCATCTTTAGATTCAATTTCAGTTTTAACATTGGTTTTTACAGCATTTCCTCCATTGCTCGATTTTACAATATTTCCGCCTTTTACCTCAATTTGAAAAGAATCAGTATAAGAAGTTTGATAGGTTTTCGTTGTGGGATCAAAATAATTAAGAACAATCGGACCTAAGGTATACTTTCCCTCAGTAGAGGCTCTTACAACGAAATTGTACTCCAAACTTCCTTTCGATCCTTCAGCAGTAATATCGGTTTTATCTATGATCTCTGGATCTCCGTAAATTTCAAAATCGGGAGGTAGATTAATCGTGGGTTGTTCGAGTAAATGCGTATTTCCTTTCCCTTCAATGACAATGTTTAGATCAAAAGCTTCACCTGCTTCAATTTTTTCTTTATTTACTTCTGCTTTAATTGTGAACTGACCAACAGCACCGTTGTATCCAATAGGTTTATCTGGAATTTCTTTAATTGTAATTACTGGTGAATTCGAAACCAGATTATCCGAATAGCTTCTAAAAAAGTCGACTTGTGCGATTCCTTTGATTTTGAAAGGATCAATTTCAATTTCTCCTGATTTAAGTGGGAAAAGGACTACTTTTTTCAATTCCAAAGTTTGATACCTTTTACCATTTATCGTTTCGGTTCCTACCTTTACATTTTGTGTTTTATAAATATCATAAATTGATTTTGCCTGGAATCCATCAAAATTTCCTGGCTCATAGTCTTGAACGTCTTCCAATTGAAAACGGCTGTACAATTTGTATACAGCTGTTACGGGTTCTCCTATATAAGCCGATGATTTAGAAATGATAATCCGAGCAAACATTGGTTTGTCAGGATAATTTCCACCGCTGGCACTTTTATTCACTTTTACGGATAACTCTTTGGTAGTAAAAGTTTCGTCTCCAAAAGTCAGTTTGGCCGATCCTATGGTAAATGTACCTACTTTCTTGGGCTTTAAAGTGACTATTAAAGTAAAATTGACTTGAATTTGTGTTCCACCTGGTCCAATGATCGCTTGTGAACCCTGGTGTTGTTGTTGGTTGATGAATTCAAAATCCTCAAAATCCGGCATGTCCAATTTAGGTTGCTTTCCATTTTGAGGTGGATTGGTGATTCGAAGAATGAAATTCACATAATCATTCACCATGATTTCTTCAGCAGAAACTTCAGCTGTGACAGATGTCTGACTATTTAAAGTCAAACAAATCAAAAGAAATACTATGTTTAAAATATATTTCAAGCTACCAGTCTTTTTTTGAGTTTACGAGCACTTTTTTCTTTTTATCCTGATCATTTTTATCTGCCTTTTTCTTTGTTGCCGCATCAGCCTTATTCATGTCGTTTAGCAATTTTTCGGCTTGTTTAGGATTCATGGCTTGGGGTTGAGGTTGCTTGTCTTTGTCTCCTTTTCCATCATCATTTTTATTCTCCTGATCTTTTTGGTCTTTATTTTGATCCTTATTTTGATCTTGGTTTTGATCTTTATTCTCGTCCTGATTTTGATCTTTGTTTTGATCCTTGTTCTGATCGTTTTGATCTTGATTTTGCTTTTTCTTTAATGCGTAAGACAAATTATAGCGGGTTTCTTCGTCAGTTGGATTCAATCTTAGCGCATTTTTATAAGCTTCAATCGCTTCGTTCAGTTTATTGCTTTTCATGTAAGAATTCCCCAGATTATGATAGGCTTCCGCTTTTTGGCTTTTGGAATCTGCTAATTGCACCGCTTCCTGATATTTCGATACGGCTTTATCGTAATTTTCTAGTCGATAAGTCGCATTGCCAGAATTGTAAGTTGCCTTCAAATTTGCAGGATTTTTTTCTAAAGCTTTGGAGTAGCTCTCGTTGGCTTTTTCAAACTGATTCTCATTGTAAAATTTATTTCCTTTAACCAAATCTACTTTCTCTTCCTGAGCCAAAAGAGGAGATGTAATGGATAATATGAATATGATTATGAATCTCATTTTTTAATTTTTTCTAAATATGAAAACCACTTTTCTGGTATTAAGAAATCCAGAAGAATGAATATGAATCCTATTATTAAGAAGATGCTAAAACGATCTTCAGTTACTTTAAATTCACTTGTGTCCACTTCACTTTTTTCAATTCTATCGAGTGTTTGTACAAATCCACTAAGATCCAAATATCTCCTGTCTGCTTGTGTATAGGCTCCTCCTCCAGCTTGCGCAATTCCCTGAAGCATCTGAGGGTTTATTTTAGAGATAACTGTGTTTCCTTCGAGGTCCTTTTTATATCCTTTTTTAATTCCATTTTCATAATTTGGAATTGGAGCTCCTTTGGTAGTCCCCATACCCACTGTAAATACATATTTACCTTCAGATCTTGCTTTTTCTGCCGCTTGTATAGCATCATCCTCATGGTTTTCCCCATCCGAAATAACGATGATGGCTTTATTGGCATCACTATCAGTAAAGGCTTCTGATGCCATATCAATTGCACTACCGATGGCAGTTCCTTGGGCAGTAGTCATTCCTGGGGAAACATCAGACATGAATCTCTTAAAAGCGACATAATCGGTTGTAATAGGAATATAGACAAATGGATTTCCTGCAAATACTACCAAACCAACTTTATCTCCATGCATTTTATTTAACAATTCGGATATCGCTAATTTAGCAACAGCCATTCTATCCATGTTTTGATCCAGATCTTTTACAAGCATAGAGTTGGAAACGTCAAGGGCAATAATAATCTCAATTCCTTCTGATTTTCCAGTCATTTTTTTCTCACCATATTGAGGGTTAGCAAGGGCAATAAACAATAATGCAATCCCAATTCGAAAGAAAAAGTACTTTATGAAACTATTTATGGAAGAAGTCTTATTTACAAATCGATCCATTAATCTAGTATCGGCTACGGATTCGATCATTTTGTTTTTAAAATAATAGATCAAAACATAAGCAACTGGAAGAATGGCAGTACCATAAAGGAAATATAAGGCTGTTTCATATTGATACTGAAAAATAGTGCCTTCTTTTAAAACGACATCTTCAGAATTACTGAAATAATGATCCAACCAGAAAAAACTTGTCCACACAAGAATCTCTAGAACGATCATTGCAATCGTCAATACCTTTAGATTATATGTGTATTTTTTCTTATCCATTATTTTATTGATCTAAACAGGGTATTGGTTAATGTGAAATTTGCGAGTAACAAAATGATTCCATACAAGAGGAATCCGTGGAAACGTTCCGGAGGATCTACTTTGTATTCTAAAACCTTAGTTCTGGATTTCTCCATTTCATCAATTTCCTGGAAGATTTGAGATAACTTATTTTCATCAGTTGCCCTAAAATATTTCCCTCCTGTAGAGTTGGCTATGTATTTTAGAATGTCTTCATCAATTTCCACTTGAACTCTTTGTTTTACTAGTCCAAGGGGAGTGTGCACTGGCATTACAGCAAATCCATTTGTCCCCACACCAATTGTATAAACTCGAACTCCAAAGGATTTGGCAATACTGGCAGCTGTTTTTGGATCGATTTCTCCGCCAGAATCCACTCCATCGGTTAATAAAATGATAACTCTACTTTTTCTAGTTGTATCTCTTAAATTGTTCACTGCAACGGCCAAACCAGTACCTATGGCAGTTCCTCCATCTACAAGTCCAGTTCGAACTTCACTAAATAACTTTCTTAAAACACTGTGGTCATTTGTTAACGGACATTTAGTATAAGCTTCTCCTTCGTAAACCACTAGACCAATTCGATCATTAGGACGCGAATCGACAAAATCAAGTCCTACTTGTTTTCCAGCTTCTAGTCTGTTGGGAGTAAAGTCTTCAGCTAGCATCGAACCTGATACGTCCATGGTAATCATAATGTCAATTCCCTCTTGAAATTTTTTGGAATATTCCTCGGCATCGCTTTTGTCTTGCGGGCGCGCCATGGCAATAATGAGAAAGGCTAACCCAAAAATTAAGAAAGCAAAATTCAGATATTTTAAATAGGGTAGGAGCTTGGAAAAGAGATCATCAGTAACAAGGTTTTCATTGGAACTCAACTGAACAGATCTTTTAGGATCCAAGGTTTTATAGATATAATAAGCGATCAATGGCGCTAAAAGGATGAGCAACCAAAGTGCTTCTTTTTCAGCGAAAAAATAATTCCAAAAGTCGATATCGAATCTTACATCATTCATTAGAATCTATTCCATCTTTGAATTCTTCAATAAATTTTGTGTGTCGAACAAATTCTTCTGCTTTGAACAAAGTGTTTTCATTGTCCATTTCAGAAGGTTTTAATTTTGCAAATTTTACCAGGTCGGATGTCTGAAATATCTCTTTCAAAATAAATTTGTCATCAGGAGAAATATTTTCAAATTTCAGGCGATTAATAATCTCATTAGAGGTCAATTCCAATGCATGAATACTGTATCTATCTTCTAAATAAACTCTTATAATATCAGTAATCTCAGAGTAATATTCTTTTTCAAGCCCCTTTTTGATCAGATCTTTTTTCTTCAAACTACTTAAGCGTTGTAAAGCAATTTGATGCGCCGGTAGCTTAGCTTTAACTTCAATAACTTCCTTCCCTTTTCTGAAATAGAAAAACCATCCAAAGAAAGCAGCTAGAAGTAGAACGCATGTTATAGTAATCCAAATCCAATTTTTACTCCACCAAGATTGGTCATTTTGTGCATCTTTTTCTGATCCTTCTTCAGAATAGATATCCTTTATATCCACAATATCTTTCGTGGTGTCTACAGGTACATCTCCGATCTGTAGAAAAGTAGAGTTAGTAAATAAAACAGAGTCGTCAATAAGAACTTTCATGGAGTCTATCACAAAAACTCCTGTATCCCAAGAAGTGATGATGTAATTTTTCTCATAGCTCAACATTCCTGAATTTATATCCTTAAGCGTATCTAGGTAAAATTCAACAACTTCAAAAGATGCTGTCATTGGAGTATCTACTCTTTCAACAGGAATTAATTCTTCATTTATTGGAAATTTCACTACCGCTAAACTATCTTCCAGTGACAAGTTTACGCGCACTTTAAGTGTAGTTTGCTCCCCTAAACGCATGGAATTTCGTTCGACACTTGCTTTGACATTTGTTTGAGAAAAAGCAAATTGAGCCATCCAAAAAATGAATATTGTAAGGAAAATACTTCTCATTATACTCTTTTCTTGAATAATTGCATTAAGGGTTTAACATAAGATTCGTTGGTGGCAATATTGGCAGAATCAACACCTGATTTTCTTAATTTTTCCAATATTTCATTTTCTCTTCGTACATAAGCGTCAGCATATTTTTGCCTAACGTTTGAGGAGAAAGTATTCACCCATTTCCATTTTTTTGTTTCAGGATCTTCAATTTTTAAAAACCCTAATTTAGGAAGCTCTTTTTCTGCTTTATCATGCACTCGTAAAGCAATTAAATCATGTTTTCTATTGACAATCTTGATGGAATCATCGAATCCATGGTCATCAAAATCAGAAATCAAGAATGCGATAGATCTTTTCTTGACAGTATTTGTAAAAAAGCGTAAAGCCTCTTTAATATTTGTTCCGTGATGTTCCGGCTGAAATTCAATTAATTCTCTTACAATTCTTAATACATGAGATCTCCCTTTACCTGGACTAATGAATTTCTCAACTTTGTCGGTGAAAAACACAGCTCCAATTTTGTCATTGTTAGACATGGCTGAGAATCCAAGAACCGCCGCTATTTCGGTAATCATTTCTCTTTTGGTTTTTTCGAGTGTACCGAAATCCGAAGATCCAGATAAATCAATCAATAAAATTACCGTCAATTCTCTTTCTTCCTCAAACACTTTGACATAGGGATCATTAAATCGGGCAGTTACATTCCAGTCTATGGTTCTAATCTCGTCTCCATTGGCATATTCTCGAACTTCACTAAACGCCATACCTCTCCCTTTAAAGGCCGAATGATATTCTCCCGAAAAGATCTGCGTCGACAATCCTTTTGTCTTGATCTCGATTCGCTTGACTTTTTTGATAAGTTCTTTAGTATCCAAGATGAATCTAGTTTTTAAGGAACTTCAACTGTATTCAGGATCTTATTGACAATGTCAGTTTGAGTGACATTTTCTGCGTCCGCTTCGTAGGTCAACCCAATTCTATGTCTCATCACGTCCGGAGCAATTGCTCTAATATCTTCAGGAATTACATATCCTCTTCTTTGAATAAAGGCATAGGCTTTGGCAGCTAATGCTAAATTGATACTTGCTCTTGGTGAACATCCAAAAGAGATCAATGGGGCCAGATCTCCTAATCCGTATTGATCAGGATATCTCGTTGCTTGAACTATATCAACTATATAATTTTCGATTTTTTCATCCAAATAAACCTCTCGAACAGTCGCTCTTGCTTTAATGATGTCCTCTGGGCTAACAACTTTTGATGCTGTAGGGAAGGCTGTTTTTTGAATATTTGCTCGAACAATCAGTTTTTCCTCTTCCTTTTTCGGGTAATCCAAAAATACCTTAAGCATAAAACGGTCAACTTGTGCTTCAGGTAATGGATAAGTTCCTTCTTGCTCTATTGGGTTTTGAGTTGCAAGTACCAGGAATGGATCAGGTAATTTATAGGTAGTATCTCCAAGAGTAACTTGACGCTCCTGCATGGCTTCAAGTAAAGCGGATTGCACTTTCGCTGGTGCTCTGTTGATCTCATCAGCAAGAATAAAATTTGCGAAAATGGGTCCTCTTTTTACTGTGAATTCATCCTTCTTTTGATTAAATATCATGGTTCCGATAACATCCGCAGGTAATAAATCTGGAGTAAACTGAATTCTGCTGAAGTCAGCATCTACTGCTTTTGATAAGGTGTTTATGGCAAGTGTTTTAGCTAACCCAGGGACTCCTTCCAAAAGTATGTGCCCATCGGCCAACAATCCAATTAAAAGGCGTTCTACCATGTAGTTTTGACCCACGATCACTTTTTGGATCTCCATCGTCAAAAGATCTACGAAAGCACTTTCTCTCTGAATCTTTTCGTTGATTTCTTTGATTCCTTCAGTTCCAACTAAATTTCCTTCCATTTGTTCTACCGTTTTTGGTTTGTAAACAAATGTCAAAAAAAACGACTTTTTTTAAAGGTAAAACCCTGTTAAAAAATGTTAAGTGTTCCGTTAAAAAACCTTATAAAATAAGAGTTCTAGCTTTAGTTGTTTTCGCAAACGTTTCTCAGGTTCTCAAGACCGATTTCGTAATCTTTTCCAACAAATTTATCCATAAATAATCCCATGTATCTTCCTGCTGGATTATTGCCCATATCTGTATCCATGGTCCAGGTTATTTTTGTTTTGATTCCCTCTGATTGAAGAATAATAGACGTTGTTGCTGGATTCGGATTTCTGCCAAATAGCAATTCCATATCCACTTTTCTATTTTGTTCTAAATTAGTTATTTCTAAAGATCCTTCACCAACCGACCGATTTCCTTTCCATTTATATTTCGATCCTTTACCGGTGCCGGTAATTTCTATTTCAATATTTGGATCTTTCTTGGCCCATGGATTCCATAAACCAAAGTTTTCAAGTTCCGAAACTTGAGTCCAAACCTTTTCAATTGAAGTGTCAAGTATTAGTGTTCTTTCTACATGGACTTTACGAGGAAAAAGGAATCCGATTAATCCAATAAAGACCAGGGCGCCAAATATTATTGCAAGTATGATCATACAATTAAAAAAAGTTTGTCTGAAATTAGATAATTTTTGAAGATTTTGCGTAAAATTGCAGAAGTATTCCGAATGGAAAATCGCGCGGGAGTAGCTCAGCTGGTAGAGCGTCAGCCTTCCAAGCTGAGGGTCGCGAGTTCGAATCTCGTCTCCCGCTCTGTGAAAAAAAAGGTTGTCTATTGAGGACAGCCTTTTTTTGTTATAAATATTCGATTAATTTTTCTAGCTGTATACCACGAGACCCCTTCAAAAGGATAATCTTGTTTTTAATTTCAGAAAGATTTAAATTTTCTATCAGTTCGTGAGTATTTTCATAGACATTGGAAGAGTTTGGCAGTTCTTTTTTAAACTCTTTTCCGACAAAATAAGTTTGCAGATTATAGGAGTTCGCCAATTCAATGATCTTTTGGTGTTCTTTAGAACTTTCAGCTCCCATTTCAAGCATGTCTCCCAGTATGCAAATTTTCTCTTTACCTGTAATTTGCGACATATTTTTTAATGCAGCCGTCATGCTTGTTGGATTGGCATTGTAACAATCTACGATCAACTCGTTTCGCTCTGTAATTGTCAACTGAGATCTGTTGTTAGAAGGCTTATAGTCCTTTAAAGCTTGATTTATTTTCTCAAAAGGAATCTTAAATAGTATTCCAAAAGATATGGCAGCCAAGAAGTTATTAATATTATAATCTCCAACAAGGTTGGTTTGTAAAATAGGAGAGGAGTAATCTTTATACGAATATGAAAATTGCAAAAAGGGGGTAGCCTTTACTGAAGTTGATTTTAAATCCTGATTTTGACCAAAACCAAATTGATTCACATCTGGAATTATCGCGGATAATATAGAATCATCGGCATTGTAGATAATAGTATTTGACTTGTTCTTCCCTAAGAAATCAAATAGTTGTTTTTTGGTTTTCAAAACTCCTTCTAAACTACCAAAACCTTCTAAATGAGCCGCGCCAATATTAGTTATTAAGCCATAATTTGGTTCTGCTATTTCACAAAGTTCAATAATGTCATTTGGCTGATTTGCGCCCATTTCAACAATTGCAATTTCGCAATCACTAGGGATTTCTAAAAGAGTTAATGGAACTCCAATGTGATTATTTAAATTTCCTTTGGTTGCAGACGTATTAAAACTGGTGGATAAAACGGCATGAATTAATTCTTTATTTGTTGTTTTACCATTACTGCCAGTTATTCCAATAATGGGTATATGTAAACGCTGTCTTTTGTAATTGGCAAGTTCCTGCAAAAATTGAAGTCCGTCAGGAACAAAAAAAATATTTGTGGAATTAGCAATGTTTAAATTGTCAGTAATACAGATTGCTGCACCCTGTTCTATTGCTGTTTCACAATATTGGTTTCCGTCAAAGTTATCACCCTTTAATGCTAAGAATAAGTCTCCTTTTTCTATTTTTCTCGTATCCGTTGAAACACGATATTCCAAGCACTTCTCAAATAGTTCAATTTTATCCATAAAAAAATCCCCTGAATTTTCAGGGGATTAATTTACTAATTATTTAGACTTAAATAGTGTTCTATCTAGTGCTAGTTCTTCCTCCTCCTTTTCCAAGTCCGTAAGGAGAACCAACTCTGTGCATTGCACATCTAAATCCGATAGTGCAAGTGGACATTTCTTCTTCTAGGTATCTTCTGTTTGAACCTACCAACCAATATGCTCTGTCAGCCCAAGAACCACCTTTATATACTCTTGACCTGTCAGAGATCAAAGTTGTAGGCCATTCTGGATGTCCATAATCATTGGAAGCAGTTTTAATGTCGTTCCCTTGAAGGTTTACTTTTTCATATTCATCTTGATACATGACAATATCAACGTTTCTGACACCTTGGTTAACAGATTCTCGATATTTGTCATCATTATATTCCAATGAATATTCAACATCACCATCCAAATGATCAATATAATTTGAATGCTTGTAATTTCTTCTGTTGATATTTTCTTCAGCAGTTACCTCTCTCCATTTCAATCTACCAGGAGTGTTCACAATGAACTCAGAGATACCTGATCTAAGCATAGGAACGATATCTAAAGAATATTCGTAATCCAATGAGTCTCTCAACGCTTCATCGATGAAAATACCATCGAAGATTTCGTCTTGAATTAACTGAGAAGCTTCGATATAGTACTTCTTATCTTTTAAGTCAATTGCTCTGTTTACAACATCATTTACCCGGTACAACACATATTTCTCAAGAGAATCCAATCTTCTATTTTGAGATAAATAATATTGATCTGGTGGGTATCCATTCTCTACAGGATTAGATGTTCTGATGTGAGAATTAATTTGTGTTCCATAAGGAGTTTGAAAGAAAGAAGTATCATGAACTTCTTGTGGTGCAAATTCGCTACCAGTAAGTCTTTGATATCTGATTCTTTCAAATTGGTTTAAATATTCTTTGATTCCGTGAACATCATAAAGAGTAATAGTATTCTTATCATCAATTTCACCAGCATTATTCAGAACTTTAGTTTTGAAAACGTTTCCTCTGAATGGTCTGAATTCATCAAAATCTTCATGCGACAATGGTCGATAAACATCCATCACCCATTCAGATACGTTTCCAGCCATATGGTAAAGACCATAATCGTTTGGCCAATATGCCATAACAGGAGCAGTAATATCTGCGTTATCATTTAACTGACCAGCAACTCCCATATAGTCACCTCGTCCTCTTACAAAGTTCGCTCTAATTTGTCCTTGGAATTTCTGATCATCTTGTCTTACCCAGTGACCATCCCAAGGGTAAAGTCTTCTGTCAGTAATAACTTCAGACCCTTCGTTTTGAAGGTTACCTACTAAGCCGTAGTAAGCAAATTCCCACTCAGCTTCGGTTGGTAGCCTATATCTTGGAAGTAAAATCCCATCAGCAGTTCTTGGAATTCTTGTTCCCAAATCTTTTCTTTTAGTTCCACCAGCACCTTTTGCAGGATCTAGATCTGGCATTAACTGATTAATCTCGTTGTCATACTGACCTGCCATAAAAGCATCTGTAGTAAATGGATCATCTTCTTGGAATGGATTTAAGTTCAAGATACCCTCTCTAATCAAGATAAACTCATTCACTCTATCCGTTCTCCACTTACAGAAGTCATTAGCTTGTAACCAAGAAACTCCAACTACAGGATAATCTCTATACGCTGGATGTCTTAGATAGTACTCCACATAAGCTTCGTTAAAACCTAATTTAGATCTCCAGCTATTCGTGTCTGGAAGAGCATTTTTGTATACCATTGGATAAGTTGTGTAGGTTCTTTTTACCCAATAAAGGTATTCACACCAATAAAAGTTGGTTACCTCAAACTGATCCATATAAAAGGAAGAAACCGTTACTCTTCGAGGAACGTTATTCCAGTCATACATCACATCTTGTTCGGCTCTACCCATGGTAAATGTACCACCTTGAATAAAAACCAATCCGGGGCCCGTCTCCTGGTCTATGTAAGGAACTTTTTGAAACCCACCATTTTTTGGGTTATTATATTCCCAACCTGTAGAACCAGACCTTTCTCTACCACAACTAGCAACAAACACTGCCGCTGCAACAACAGCGATCATTTTCAGGTTTTTCATTTTATTGTATTTAAATTCAATTTTCCTCAATATTCTTGCTTCAATTATTCCAATAACGAAGTCTTTTTAATTGGTTACACACTTTTTTAGAAGGAAGGACAAGAAATAGTTCTAAATCCTTTAGGCTTCTTTTTACAGTTCAGGTAAAGTCCCAAAGAAACT
>JAGQYP010000039.1 GCA_020436025.1 Crocinitomicaceae bacterium | reverse complement strand
TTGAATGAATCTTACTGAATCTGGAGAAACCTCTAAAACTGCTGTAGTTGAGAGAATGTCAAGATTTGTATCATGAGTGATAAATTCGATTCCTTTTCCCTTTCTATTTATTTCAATATATGAGCTATTTAAAGAATCAATTTCGCCATTAGAATAGTTGAATTTTTCAGTTAAGAAATATCCCGAATAATTTGTTTCTCCTATATAGTTAGGGAATAAATCTTGTATCATTTTGATTTCATTATCTAACCAGGTGGCATAGACAAGTTTGGATATAATCTCTTCACTATTCTTTATGTAATGGCTTCCAATGGCTATGGAATCTAAATACCAACCTTCTCGATATGTGCCATCTTCATATTTCTCAGTTCTAAAATCAATTGTAACAGAGTCGCCATCTATAATAGTGTCTTTCCTTACCGTATTATTGGAATCATCATCTTTTGAAGTTGAGTCATTCTTTTGAGTTGGGTTTGAGCTACAACTCATTAAGAATAAAAACAAAATTGGCAATATGATTAACTTGAATGACATGGTTAAGTTCCTTTACAGCCTAAAAATACAAAACTTGAGGATTTTTTGAATTAATTATCACTTGATTTAGGTGCTAATTTATCCTGCAGAAACCATCCTTCAAAATATCCTTTTTGGACAGAAACAGTATAACTTTTTCCAATAGTAAATTTAGAATAGTCCGACTTTGGTACTTTGTAGTCATAAGTTTCATCTAAGCTTTCAAATTCAATATAGTAATAAGTCCCTCTGCCTTGTGAAATTCTTTTATCAATGATAGTTATTTCTATTTCTTCAACTGTATTGCTTCTAAACCAATAGTTGATATTCCACTTAAAACTTATTGTAATTAAAAACCCCATGGTTATTGACAAAAGGAACAGCCATAACCAAATAAATATTGCTTTAATCTGACTAAATTTATTTCTATCTATTGCCTTCGATTTAATTGTAAGAAATGCTAAAAGAGCAAAGTAAATAATAGCAATAAAAATGGTTGCAACTACATTAGATTCAAATTGAGGAAGAAGAGATATTTCTGATACTTCGCTAAGATTATATATCAATAATGATATACACAGCACTGTAGGTGTTATAATTGCTATTCCAAGATAGTTCTTCATAGAATTAGGTCATTTAGATTAGCTCAAAAATACAAAACTCTGAAATTTAATTGCCCAATCTCAACTTCCAACAACTTGGCAGGTCGTCTAGATCTTTTTCCTCTTTATCCACTATCAATGTATACATGGGTTCTTCTGGAAAATCATTAAGTCTCAAATAAATTTGCTTTCCTTCCACTTCTGCTTCATAGAAAACTGTGTTTTTCTTTTTTACCCAGAGGATATTTTTGAAAAAGTATTGGTTAATGTTCATTCACTTTTTATAATCAGTTAATTTGAAAATGATCTTTGATTCATCGAATAAGTGGATATTGTATTCTGATTTGTTTATCTGCTCAATGGAATCAACAATATCTGGGAACGTTTTAGAAACTATTTCAGAACTTCCTTCAAAAACAATAAGAGAAGGCCCAGCAAAAACAAATAACTTTCGATCCATTATTTTACTGAAAGAATAATTCCAATCAAGTTTCTTGAATATTGTTTCGTTATTTTCTGTATTGTAAATCAATAATCCTTGGTCAATTCCAATAATGTAATAGTTATGGTATTTAATTATTTCTGGATTAATGGAAGAGCTCTGTAATCCTATGTAGATGACTTCACAATCAATTTTAATTTCTCGAAGTTCATGAACGAATTCAGAAAAATTAAAGATTTTTTCTCCGTATGGAACAGTTTTAATTTGATTGATTTCAATCATAGAATTAGGTCATTTAGATTAGCTCAAAAATATAAAACTTGGGAATTGTTACAACTATTGATAGAAGACATACTTACCGTTCTTCCATAATACATCCCATATTTCATCAGGTAATCCATCTCTAACACCAACTGATTCTCCACTGTATTCTATACCAATGCTTAAACTATCGTTGGTAATCCATTTTATATAATTATACATTGGTTTTCTTGCAATTTTTACATATACAATGTTTTTCGATGATTCATCTATTCCTTCTATTGATAATTCAGTGCTATCTAAAGTAATTACAGTAGGACTAAGTATTTTAGTCCTATTTAAACTAGGATTAGATGAGATTTTAGTTTTCACTTGTACCGTGGTTGGGGTAATGTATGCAATTACACTTCCATCAAACCCACTTCTCATTCCAAATTTAGCTCCTTCTGAGTCAATATTGTATTCCTGATATCGAACTGAACCTTCCTTTTTTATCTGAACTTGAAATATTCCTTTGTTTCCATTTTCATTTTCTTCAATAATTTCTATTTCAGAAATTTTCTTTGTAGGTCCGCAGGAAATAATAAATAAACCGATTAATATGAGGATTATAAAGTTTTTCATTGATTAGGTATTGGTATTAATTCTTTATAAAACAGATGAAAACTAAATGAGATTTCCATAAAGTTATAGGTTATTAAGTTTGCCTCAAAATGTATTAAAGTTTATTAAAAAGGCATTCCTTGTTCCTCTCCTCCAAAAAAGAAAGACAGTTGCAAAACAAAATAAATTGGAGTAATTACCATTCCCAGGGACAATAGAACTCTAATTTTTCTTGCAATTTCATTTCTAAATGGAGACTTAATGTAAACAATTAATCCCCAGATTATAATTGAAGCAATAATTCCATAAAAATATATTACATCTCCAATCCATTGTCCAAAAGTCCAAGGTCCAAAAATAGTAAGTGTTAATTCGATGAATAACAACGTTGTTATTATGTGGTATACGAACTTTAGGTTAGTAGAAGTCATATTTTTCAATTAGAATTCAATGAGAGTATAGTCATACTCACGATAGGTTATTTGTAGTAATCCCAAAAATAAGAAAACACATGCATTTTTTGCCACCCAACTTCACCTTTCGCTCCAAAATACACTCAATTGCAACAAAATGCACCCCAATTGCATAAGCTACACTACACTTAAAATCCTGTAAGTTTCAGTTAATACCTCCCAACACTTCGACTACTTTTCGATTCCGCTTCGCTTCACTCAAAGTTGCTCAGTGACCGTGGAAAAGGATAGGAGAGGGTAGGCCGCAATGCTAAGCAGAGAGAAATTGACTGGAAGAGATTGCGTCCAACGTAAAAAAAGGTAAACGGTCCCTGAGCGAACTGAGCGATTATGGAGTAAAGCGGAATAATCAGTCGAAGTTCTGTCGAAGGGCAGTCGGTTCGATCCAAACCAACTTCATTTTCCCCGACTCAATTCTTTTAGTCTATCGAATTCTCCTTTGATTAGTGCTATTTTTTTCTTTCTAGACCATTTTTGAACTTGTTTTTCTCTCAAAAAAGCTTCTTCAATGGAATCGAATTCTTCATTATAAATGAGTTTTACGGGAATTCTCTTTTTCGTGTAATTGGCGCCTATTCCGCTGTTGTGTTCAATAATTCTTAAACTAAGATCAATGGTAGATCCGACATAGAACGAATCATCGGAACATTCTAAAATGTACATATATGCTGATTTCATTTTTGAGATTTAAAGTGGTTAAGTCAAAGATATAAATTGTTTCGGTTAAAAAACTCCCAACACTTCGACTGTTTCTCGACTTCACTGCGTTCCGCTCGAAACTGCTCAGCGACCGTGGAAAAGGATAGAAGGGGGTAGGCCGCAATGCCATGCAGAGGAAGTTTAACCGAAAGAGACTGCGGCCAACGTAAATCAAAAGCTAACGGTCCCTGAGCGAACTGAGCGATTATGTAGCAAAGCGGAATAATCAGTCGAAGTTCTGTCGAAGGGGGGCTAGTAGAAGTATTTGTTTCGTTAAAAAACTCCCAACACTTCGACTGTTTCTCGACTCCACTACGTTCTGCTCGAAACTGCTCAGTGACCGTAATAAAGGAAATAAGAGGGTAGGCCGCAATGCCAAGCAGAGAGTGATTGACAGAAAGAGATTGCGGCCAACGTAAAAAAAGGTAAACGGTCCCTGAGCGAACTGAGCTCCTGTGGTGAGCCTGTCGAACCATGTCGAAGCATAGTCGAAGGGTAGCGAGCAACAGTATTGAGCAAGAGTAAGAGGGATGAGCAAGAGGAAAGCTAAAAATTATCTCCGTGCATCACCGTGCCTTCTCCGTGCATCTCCGTGTAACTTAAACAGTGTGAGTGCAAAGTTTGAGTGAACAGTAAAAATCCAAACCCACTAAAAACCGATACCCCTGCTCATCCAAAAATCCAAAAGTCCAAAACTCCATCCAATCCAAAAAATAACTAACTTTCCACTCAGTTATCGAACACAATTTATTTACACATGAAAAAAAGCATCTTTGCCGGTAAAGTGGCAGAAGTGATCGATTGGGCCGTGGTGGTTCTCGTTCCTGCTTCTGGTCTTTTGCATCCGGATCCGATTCTCTACTACAAAACATTTCTCATTTTATTTGCTGTCATCATTATTCCTTTGCTTTCTTTCGGTGCCATTGTTTATTGGTTTTCGGAGCGAAATGGGCAGAGAATCCAAGGAGAACGGAAAAAGAAACCGCCTCTGGGAAGAGAGATTTTCGGGACTTCTCGTGCCATGTTTTTGGTGGGTGCCATGGCGGCTTGGCCTACAGCTTTGGCTTTGGCGGGGTATCCAACTGGTTTGGCCTGGACTCTGGAAGAAATGGGCTTAAACTGGTGGCAAGCGGTGATTCAAATGTATTTGGGAATTGTGGCTATTGATGCCTGGACCTATTGGAAACATCGTTTTTTACATACGCGTATGTTTTTTCCTTTCCACGCCCATCATCATTCTTTCCGTGATCCAACTCCTTTTGCTGGGTTTGCGGTCGGACCCGTGGAAACGGTGCTTACCTTCTAGCCTTTATTGTTGATATGTATGCCCGAAGCCAAGCATTTTGCTCCTTTTTACTTTTCAGCCATTGTTTCTTTTGTTTTCCTGAATTTGTATTTGCATTGTGGAGTCACTTTCAGACCCATGGAATGGATTACGAAATACCTTTTATTGAATAGTTCTTCCTGGCACAATATTCATCATTCAGATACCAATACCAATTTTGGGGAGGTTTCCTTTATTTGGGATAAGATCTGTGGCACGACCAGAGAAAAGGCTTTAGAGAAAAAGGAACAACAGAAAATGGCCATGCGCAACTCTTAGACTTCTCTTACTCAGTAAGGGGAAGTTCAAGCGTCATTTTTTCACCAGGAAGCATAGCATCTACTTGTCCGGCTAATTGAAGTGTTTGACTTCTAAAATGCATGTGCATGTTTGTTGTATGATGCGTGAAGATCGTATGGTGGTGTTTGCTGTAAAAACCAAGGATTTCTACATTTTCATTACTGATTTCCCCATGTTTTCCTGAGCTGACATGTTTTTCATGCGAATGTTCCGTGTCTCCTTCAGGCCAGTTGATTACGTGCCAGTCCAGTTCTTTGATTGGACCTTTTATCAGAAATGGAAAAGCTTTTTCAATGTCTAATCCCTTCTCGTGAGCCGTTTTTTCTATGAAGATTTCTAGTTCTTCTGAAGTTTTAATTTCTGAAGGAATAGCAATGGACTGCCACTTATTTACATTGGAATAAACAAAAAGTGTGGCTTCATGATTGAAGGTAGAATCTATAATCAATTTGTCTTTTTCATATGTTGAAATAATCGGTTGACTATTCCAAATCAGTATTTCGCCCTTTAAATCTTTCAATGCTCCAAGGGCATAAAAATCAGTTTCCATTTCGTGGTCTTTCAGATAGGCTTTAGCAGACAAATCGCCTTCATGCATGATTGCTTTCAAGGCTCCTTCGTAATGCACGAGATTTGCTGTATGTTTGGGATGTTCATTTTCATCCTCCTTCTTTATTTCTGCGGTGGTAGTGGGCTTTTCTTTTGAAGATTCATTGCATGCAAAGAGAGTCGGGATAAGAAATAGAAATGTAAGAAACCTCATTTTTTTATTTTAAAAATACACATTTCGATGAATTTCTAGCAATCTGAAGTTTCTTCTTTAAGCCAGAATAGGGAAGATGTCCCTCACTAAAATATTTTTTCTATATTTATTCGTCAAAATATTCAAAATCAATACTATCAAATGGGAAAAGGAGATAAGAAAACCAAGAGAGGAAAAAGAATTGCCGGTTCTTACGGTAAGTTGAGACAAAAGAAAGAAAAGGGAATCAGAAGAACAGTAGGAAAGAGCACTGCTCCAGCTGCATCTGCTTCTGAGGAGGCTGCTGAAAAGAAAGCTCCAGCTAAAAAGCCTGCTGCAAAGAAACCAGCGGCTGCTAAAAAACCTGCTGCGGCAAAGAAAACTACAACCGCAAAAAAAGCACCTGCTAAAAAGCCGGCTGCAAAGAAAGAAGATTAATTTCTTAAGAAATATATGGAGCTTGACGCCGGAGTTACTCGATTTCGGCTGTCAAACCTCTATCCAATAATCCAGTACAGATGGGTTCTAATTTTTCGTAAGAACCTCTTTTTACATCACATTTACCATTATTATGAATGATCCAGGCACATTGTTCCGCCTGAATATTTGAATGCGAGCATAAATCGATAAGTGTGTCGATGACATGATCGAACGTATTGAAATCGTCGTTGTAGACAATGATTTTAAACCCTTGATCTACAATGCGATCTAACGCTACTTCCTCTTGTACTTGTGTTTGTCCCATCTCACTTATTTGTATTCAAGAATAATTTTCGCCAAATCTACGCTAATTTCTTCATATTTATAGTATGCTTTAATCTCTGATCCTTTGAATCCTTTTTGCATGAGATCCTTTTGAGCATTTTCCACTTCTTCAAAAGTTGGATAGTTTCCTTTGTAGAATGTCGTTCTTCCCAATTCATCTTCTTCTGATTTGATACTTGAGTCGAAGAAATATTTTGCTTGTTCATTCGGTACTTCTCCATCATAAGTTCCCATGATCAATCTGAAATAAACTGCCTCTTTTTTATAATCTGCAGGAGAAATTTGTTTAGGCCCGTTGTCTATATTTTGAGCCGTTGTATCTACATTATTTGGATTCTCAATCTTATCCTCTATTTCAATTTCATTTTGTATCGGTTGAATTTCCACTTTTTCTCCAGCCAAAATTTTCATTGCTGATCCCAAAGTGATTTCATCGTATTTATAGTACGCTCTTACAAAAGCTTTCGCTAATCCATCATCAACCAATTTCTGCTTTAACTGAGAGGCTTTTTCGTATTTCTCGATCTTATTGGTGAAGAAATTAATGTCTCCAGAGATCAACAATTCATTCTCAATCTTATAATTCTGATCGAACAAATACTTCGCAATTTCCTGAGGAACATCTTCCCCGTAAGTTCCAATATCAACTCTGAAATAAACTCCTTCTGGTGATGGATTAGCATTGTCTAAAACTGCATTGTTGTTTTGATTGCCACCATTATTATCATTGTTATTATCGTTATTGTCATTGTTTCCGTTGTTGGCATTGTTGTCGTTGTTGTTATTGTTGTCAACATTCCCATTATTTTCAATTGTTCCTCCTGAATAAAGAATACCGTTTCCATTTTCCTGAAGTAATCTATTGGCTTCAGCTACCGTAATTCGTTTTCCATTGTAATAGGCAGTAACAAAAGCATCACTAATTCCTCTGGCTCTTATCTGATCTCTTCTACTAATGGCAGAAGGCACATCTTTGAATACTCCCGTGGAATATCTGATTTGGTTGCTCTCTGTCTTTTGCGAGTTGATCGGACTTACATTTTTCAAAGTAGCTGCGGAAACAGGTCTGTTGTACACCCCAATTTGCACGGTAAAGAACAATCCAGCCATTTGCTCCACTTGAGTCGAGTTTACCGCTCCTGCAGCATTATTGTAATTCGAATTTCCGGCGTTGTTATTATTCTGATTGTTGCCATTGTTCGCATTATTGTTTGCCGCGTTATTATTCTGGTTGTTTCCAGCATTATTGTTTTGGTTATTACCATTGTTGTTCCCAGCATTGTTATTATTCTGATTATTTCCGTTGTTGGCATTGTTATTACCCGCATTATTGTTTTGGTTATTGCCATTGTTCGAAGCAATTACAGGAATATCTCCAGAATTAATCAATCGATCTGCTTCACCCATGGAAATTCGTTTACCATTCAAATAGGCCACTACAAATGCATCAGAATAACCCATTCCTCTAATTTGATCCCTGGCTTGGAATGCTGGATCTTTAGTGGCAAAATATCCCACCATATATCTTTTTACCGGTCCACCATTAATTGCTTCGGTCGACAAAGGAGCGAATTTAGCAAAGGTGTTTTGCGGTATGGGTTTTGAGAATGCGCCCACCTGAACCTTGAACACCAATCCCTCAACTACTCCTGCAGTTGGAACTGGATTGTTGGCATTATATGGAGAATCTCCATTGGTTAATCTAAACACATTTTGTCCGTTCAATTTGGTCGGAGTTTTGAAATCTGCATCTGCAAGATTCACTTCTTCTACCTGAACTGGTTTAACATCTTGGTTGGCCGCCGCAATGATATTGTTTGCAGTGGCAGTATCTAACTCTTCAATAGCCGTGTAAGCATTGGCTCTTAAATCTTTCGCTTCTGCTCTCAATGCAGCTTCTTTCTTTTGAAGTGCCTCTACTTTTTTCAGATCTTCTTCTGCTTTGATTTCAGCTTGTTTGGCTTTTATTTCCGCATCTGCTTTGTTTTCTAATTTTGTAGTATCCGCAATATTGTAGTTCACAACCGCTTCCACAATTTTTCTTTTCGAGCTATTCTGAAGCACTTTAATTTCTTCGGCTATGACATCTGCTTCTTTTGTTTTGGCATTGGCTGCATCAATATTTTTCTTGTATTCGTCAAACTCTTTTTTCGAAGCCACTTCATTGACTATCGCCGGTGCAAGTTCTCTATCTTTAAGTGAATCTTTATGTGCTTCTAACCATTCATTTTCTTTCTCTTCAATGACTTTAGCATTTTCCATGATCTGATTTCCAGTCTGGAATTTCTTATTTGCCTGCTTTTCTTTTTCATCGGCTTCATTGACCAAAGCTTGCTGATACTTCTTTTTCGCAGTCGCCGAACTATCTCTTAAGTTCTGAGCTTCATTCTGAAGATTATCCGCTTCGTTCAAATATTGTTTGGCCAGATTCTTTTGCTTTGTACTTTCTCTCTCATTTTTGTTTTCAGGAACATTGTTGATCACGACGGCGCTCACAATTTTCTTGTTCAGTTCAGCATCTTTCTTGGCAACATTCAAGGCCGTTTTATTGTTGTCCAATAGAGCAATTGCCTGATTTTCTTTTTCCAAGGCTTGCTTCAATAAAGTATTCTTTTCTTCCTTGTCTTTGGTCTTTGCCGCCTGGTCTCTCAGTTCTTTTGCTTCATCTTGAAGTACAATGGCCTCTGCAATCTTTCTTTCACTGTTTTTAAGGATGTCTGTATTGTTCGTTACTCCAACTTCAGCTACATTTTTGCTTAATTCATTGTTTTCCTTAATTCCTGCATTGATCTCTTCGTTTTTGATCGGACCAATTTTTTCTAACACTTCAGTTTCCTGTTCTTGAATCTTTTTCTCATTCTTGGTGATGGCTTTCTGGATCTTATTGGCCTCTTTCTCATCCGCTCCATTCAATTCCTCTTTGAGCGTTGCGTTTTCATCTTTTAATTCCTTTAAATCCTCAACATCGGTCTTGATTTCTTCAAATTTGTTCTTAGAATCTTCCGATTTGAATTTATTTGGATCTGTATTTTCTACTTTATTCTTTGGATCATTTGCGTTCACAGAGGTGTTGTTGACCAAAGCGATTACAGCATTATTTGGATCCGACTGATTGTTGTTGTTCAGAATCTCTTTTACGTTTTCGTCAGCCACATCAAAGTTCTTTTCCTCTTCTTTTTTGATGATTTCTTTATTTCTATTGATGTCTTGAACCACCTGGTTTTTGATTTTCTCCAGAATCGTTTTTCTTTCCTGAAGTTTGGCATCTCCCGGGTTGGTACTTAATGCTTTATTGGTAGCGGCTAACTCATTGTTGACAATCGACAAGAAATTTTCATGCACCTTATTTTTCTCCTTCGCCTTGTCCAAAGTAGAAAGTTCAGAGTTACCAATATTCTCAATCTGATCTTCATAATTTGGATCTAAGTCGCCAATGCCGTTAATAACAGAAAGGTTAGAGGCATTGTTTGCATTTGCATTGTTTCCGTTATTACCGTTATTACCGTTATTTCCATTGTTGTTCCCACCATTGTTGGCAGCAATAGCCGAATTATTGGCTTCAATTTCATTTTCCAGATTCGTCTGAATGGCATTCAAATTCTCAATAGAGTTGTTGAGTTGGGTCTTTTTCGTTGGATCCGTCTCATTATTCAACTGATTTTGAGCCATGTCTTTTTTCTGAATGACTTCATCCAGTGTATTCTGATTCAATTGCTTTAACTTCTCGGCACGTTCAGCAGGAGAGAGGTTGGCATCATTTTCAATATCCGATTTCTTAGAATTGTAGTTCGGATCAATGTCGTTTACAGAATTAACAGCTAAAACGGTTCCCGCATTATTTCCATTGTTATTAGCATTATTGCCACCGTTGTTGTTCCCGTTATTCCCACCATTATTGTTTCCACCGTTATTACCATTATTATTTCCTCCATTGTTGGAAGCAATCACAGCGTTATTGCTTTCGATCTCATTTTCGAGATCCGTTTTAATGGCATTCAGTTTATCCAGAGAATTGTTTAATTCCGACATTTTATCTGGATCTGCTTCCTCTTCTAACTGGTTCTGAGTAAGATGAATTTGATTGTTCACCTGATTCAATGCGACTTGATTCAACTGATTTAGTTTCTCAGCTCTTTCAGCAGGAGTGAAGTCTACATTATTTTCAATATCTGATTTTTTAGAATTGTAGTTGGGATCAACGTCATCAATTGAATTTACGGCAACTACATTAGTAGCATTGTTTCCACCATTATTGTTTCCGTTATTTCCATTGTTTCCATTATTATTCCCATTGTTGTTCCCATTATTCCCACCGTTATTGGAAGCTATGATGGCTTCATTGGCTGCAATTTCTTTTTCGAGATCCGCTTTGATCGTAGCTAACTTATCCAAAGACTTGGTAATCTCTTTTTTCTTCTTTTTATCCGTTTCGTTTGCCAGCTGATTTTGGTTCAATTCAATTTGCTGGTTTACCTGATTTAATGCATTTTGATGCAATTGCTTCAGTTTTTCAGCTTTTTCTTCTGGGCTCAGATTCGCATCATTTTCAATATTGGACTTATTGGAATTGTAATTCGGATCTACATCATTTACAGAAGTTACTGCGATGGCAACAACATTGGTATTATTTCCTCCATTGTTTCCGTTGTTCCCCCCGTTGTTGTTTCCGTTATTGTTGCCATTGTTTCCGCCGTTATTATTTCCATTATTGGAAGCGATAACATTGTTATTGGCTTCAATCTCATTTTCCAGATTCGTCTGAATGGCATTTAAATTCTCGATGGAGTTGTTAAGCTGCGTCTTTTTCGTTGGATCCGTCTCATTGTTCAACTGGTTTTGAGCCAAATCTTTTTTCTGAATCACTTCATCCAAAGTTTTTTGATTCAATTTTTTTAATTCTTCAGCTCTTTCAGTAGGAGAGAGGTTGACGTCATTTTCAATATCTGATTTCTTAGAATTGTAGTTCG
The DNA here is from genome assembly GCA_020436025.1 of Crocinitomicaceae bacterium. Taxonomy (GTDB): domain Bacteria; phylum Bacteroidota; class Bacteroidia; order Flavobacteriales_D; family Crocinitomicaceae; genus JAGQYP01. The sequence goes on along the minus strand of JAGQYP010000039.1, from coordinate 21,970 downwards.
GATCAATGTCGTTTACAGAATTCACAGCTAATACAGTTCCGGCATTATTTCCATTGTTGTTTCCGTTGTTGTTTCCGTTGTTTCCGTTATTGTTTCCGCCGTTATTATTTCCATTATTGGAAGCAATGACATTGTTATTGGCTTCAATCTCGTTTTCCAGATTCGTCTGAATGGCATCTAAATTCTCGATGGAGTTGGTAAGCTGCGTCTTTTTGATTGGATCGGTCTCGTTATTCAACTGATTTTGAGCCAAATCTTTTTTCTGAATTACATCATTAAGAGTATTCGTATTCAATTGTTTTAATTTCTCTGCTTTTTCTGCGGCATTCAGATTGGCATCGTTTTCAATATCTGATTTTTTAGAATTGTAATTGGGATCAATATCATTTACGGAATTCACCGCCAATACAGTTCCGGCGTTATTTCCACCATTATTTCCATTGTTCCCGCCGTTGTTGTTTCCGTTATTGTTGCCATTGTTTCCCCCGTTATTATTTCCATTATTGGAAGCGATAACCTTGTTGTTGGCTTCAATTTCATTTTCCAAATCTGTTTTGATCTTATTCAGATTATCAAGAGAATTATTCAGTTGAGTCTTTTGATCCGGATCATTTTCAGACTTAATTTTTTCCTCGGTTAAATTGATCTGATTGTTTACCTGATTCAATGTATTCTCATTCAGCGTCTTCACTTTTTCAGCTTTCTGAGCATCATTCAAATTGGCATCATTTTCAATATCCGTCTTCTTGGAATTGTAGTTAGGATCTAGATCTTCAACTGAGCTTACGTTTTTTACGTCATTGTTATCTGCTGTATTGTCGTATTCTTTGATCTCTTTTTTGATCTCATCGTTCTCCCAGATTTTTCTTTCTTTTATTTCCTCTAGGGTAGCTAAATCATCCTTCCACTTTTGAACGTCTTTATTGTTCGGATCCCCATTGATCTTGTCATTCAGTTCATTGATTTTGTCGTCCAAATTTCGTATCAACTTGTCATTCTCTTCAATTAAATCTTCCCAAATTTTTCTTTGTGGTTCCCCTGAATTTTTGATTTCTTCAATCTTTTTCTCATAATCCGGTTCGATCTGTTCTACAATTTCCTCTTCTTTCAGATTCGAATAAACTCCAGTTCTTTGAGTGATATTCTGATTGTTAGCAATTTCGTCTTTGATCTTTTTGGTATCGGCTTCATAAATGGCTTCGAATTCTCTGATCTTATTTTTAAGATTTTCAATATCGTTATCCGTTTTAGATACATCCAAATTAGTCGCTGCAGGAACATTTCCGGAAATCAGAGCGTCATTGATCTCATTTTGAACATTCAACTTCGAAACTGCATCATCGTAATCATGCTTGGCTTTTTGTAGTTTCTTTTCCAAATTCGGAATCACCATCTGCTTCAATTCACTGATCTCATCTTTTTTAGCGGCGATTTTATTCTCAATATCTTCCTTGTCCTTCTTCTTTTTGGTGGTTTTTAAGGTTTGATTCAATTCAGCAATTTCATTCTCCAGAGCAATTACTTTCACCTCCGCTTCATTCAACTGTTTGGTGATTTCTTTGTATTTATCCTGAGCTTTGCTAACGTCGTCATTTTTCAAATTAGGATTGTCTCCACTTTCATTAATGGAAACCACAGTCAAATAGTTTAGATTTTCCTGAATCGCTTTGTTTTTAGCATCGTCATCTTCATTTTTCAAAGCTGTTTCATAGGCTTTCACGAAGTTTTCTCCTTGGGAAATGACATTCTTTAAGCTGTCCTTTTTACTTTCATTCGTTGCAACAATGTTTAAGGCACTTTTAGCCTCTTTTTGAAGAATACTTGCTTTGTCAAATTGCTCACCAGCCTCAGCCAATAATTGATTCTTAAGATCCGGGTTTTTCTCATTCTTTGCTTGATTCAATAAATCTTCAGCTTTTTTAATGGCCTCTTTGGAATCATTGATTTTTTTCTGAGCTAAATTTTCAGCGACATTTTTCTTGTCATCTGCCGAATTCAACTCAATTTTAATATCCTCTAATGTTCTTTTAGCCAATTCTCCCATTTCCATTGGAAGAAGTTTGCTCAAACCAAGTTCCTCTAAAACTTTCTCTACATTTCCTGCTTTCTTTAAGGAATCTAAATCAAAGTCACCAGAGTTGGGAGCCAATTCCGCTTTCTGTTTATAGATTTCTGCAAGAATGGCTGCTGGGTCATCAAATAGTTCGTCAAATTTATTGTTGATGATGAGTTGTTCATGTCCGTCCATCGTCACCAATTCCATGCCTTGCTTTAAAGGTCTGAATTCTTTCAGATAAGGCACTTCAACCACGGCAACATGGGTCAATTCCGAACCATCAGCATTCACAAAATATTTGTACTTCCCGGGCTTAGGCATCACAATCAAATAGCCTCCATCCGCTTTGGTGTTGAATTTTCCAATGTCTTTACCTGTAGCAAAATCTTGCACGGTAATCTCTGCTTTTTTATTGCTGGCATTGATCTTATTGACAAAATCACCCTTGATCACCGCCATCTGTGCAGGAATTCGGGTCACCAAGGCTTTATACACATGTATTTTCCCATCCTTTGATTGTCGATCGGATGCGAAATAACAGTTTTCGAAGTTTTTGTCTACAATGAAAAAGATATCATTGGCTGGAGTTGAAATAGCAAAATCCAGATTCTTAACATTACTAAAAGTGTTGGTTTCCGGATTGTAATCTGCCTCAAAAACATCGTAGCCTCCCATGGAATTATGACCTTTTGAAGAGAAATAAAGTTTCCGACCGTCGGGGTGCATGTAGGCGTATCCTTCATCGAACTGTGTATTCACCGAACCTTCCAATTTCATAGGTAATGAATATGTGCCATTTGGAAGTTTTCTTTTCATGTACAAATCAAGATTGTCACCAGATTCACCATAAGAACTAAAAACAATGAATTGAGCATCTTTGTCAAAATGAACTACTGGAACATGTCCGTTTTTCTTATCCAATTTGGATTGATAGTCTTGAGTTACCAGGATCGTTCCTCCAATTCCAGAAAGGTCGTACACCCTGAAAAAATCTTCTTCTTTAATGGTCTTTCTAGAAACAATTACCAAGTCATTCATGGTACTCAAAAGCTGCTGACCATTCTTACACATCTGAATTTGACGGTCAACATCTAAATTTCTTAAGGCCTTGGATCCGGCTTCTTTCTTGTATCGACTATAATATTTTTGCGCCTCATTAAATTGAAAATCCAGATGAAAAGCTTTTCCCAAATAATAGTTGGCTTCTGCTGGAACACTTCCTTTAACGGCAAATTTTAAATACTTGATTGCATCTCCCTTGTTGGAAGCATTGTAGATCAAACAGGTTCCGTATTTATAGTTCCACTCATAGTTCCTTTGATCGTTAGAAAGCAATCTATTGAATAATGGAGTTGCTTCAACATATTTCCCCTGTTCAAACAGTTCATTAGCCTGTTTGGCAAGTTCTTCAGGAGTTTGCTGAGCGTACGTGTTTGACGTCCAAATTCCGAAGAGGAATAAGACTGCTATGTAAAAAAGTCTGTATGTCACGTTATTTCTCCTATTCTGGTACAATCGTAAAAGAATTAGGTTCACCGTATTACTAATCAATTAAAGTAATTTCTACGATTTTTTCTTAAAAAGGTTCATTTTATTTTCATTCCCTGCCAGAAGACGAGTAATATTCTTCCTGTGTGCAAGGATGACGGCGATGGCAAGAACCACGGAAAAGACGATTAATATCTGGTTATCTTCCTTTAAAACAAAGATGATTGTCAAAGGAAAAGCAATGGAAGCAATAATGGCCCCTAACGAGACAAATTGAGAGGCGATAAAAACAATTAAAAACAAAGTAATACAAATGGCTGCAGCAGGTGGACTAATCCCAATGACAACTCCCAAAGAGGTAGCCACTCCCTTTCCGCCATTGAATCCTGCAAAAACAGGGAAGATATGTCCAACTACCGCCATGATACCGCAAAGTACCTTGATGTTTCCATACAAAAGACTATCCGATTGCAAAGAGAAGATGAACAAGGGGAGAAGAACAGCAATGACTCCTTTAAGAATATCAATAACCAGAACAATGATGCCGGGTTTTTTACCTAAGACTCGAAAGGTGTTTGTTGCTCCCGCATTTTTACTTCCTTCATTTCGAACATCAACGCCATAAAAAGCCTTTCCAACCCATACCGCAGTTGGAACTGAGCCCAGTAAATACGCTAATAATCCGGATGTCAGGTAAGTTTCAATCATTACTCAATATCAAAATAATTCAGGAATGTTCCGTCTGCTTTTGAATAAGGAACAAGCTCAATTTTCAACTTGTCAGCTTTGATTTTATCTACTTTTTCCAATAACTCATTGTGAAGTTCCTTGTCAGAAGTACCAAACATTAATCCACCTTCGGATTTCTTCTTCAGGTTGGCAAAAAAGACATACCCCTTCATTAAAAACTGAAGCTTTAGCGCAACAATTTCTTGTTTTCCTAGTTCTCCTTTTCCAATTAAGGGCGACTTTTTCAATAATAATTGTCCAGGAACATTATAGAAAAGATTGGTTCCGTAGAAGTTGGTTACTCCTATTTTACCCAATTCAGAAGTCTGGAAAGCTGAATTTTCCGGATTCCATTCCATTTTTACATTAGACAAGTAAACTGCATTTTTCTTCATGTCCTTAGGAAGAGTAATTTTAGATTTATCTGGTTTGGTTTCTAAATCAGTCTTCAATTTATCTGCGGCTTCTGCACCATAAAGTGATCTAACCGATTGCCCAAGAGTAAGCACATCAAATGGAAGTTCCTCTAAATCTTCAATCTTATTGATTCCTTCAGCAGCTTTTTCCATGGATGCTTGATCAAATCCAAAAACTAGAGGACCAGAGACACTTAAACTAGTCTTCTTGGTAGCTTGGTTGAATTCAATTTTCCCATAAGAATCGAATTCAAATCCTGGAACCTCAATTCCGAGATCAATTTTTCCAATTCCAGTCATCAAACATGATTTACTGTGTAGAGAAATATAGTTCCCGTCTGCTTCTGGGTTTTCAATTCTTTCAATTGTAGCAATTTTAAATTCTTCGTCTTCTCTACTATAATTCAAAACTCCATTGGAAGTAATAACAATATGGTCGGATCCAGACTCAAGTGCAGACAAGAAAGTTGGGTAGAGTTTCATACTGTCCTGATCAGATGAGTTGTGGAACACAATACCTGCTGAAATCGGGTTGCCATCCAAATCCTTCATTTCTTCAGTTACAGGAATCGAAACTGATTTTGGATCAATGAAGGTCTTAAACTTCATCCATGATTTTGCAAAGGCCGTACAGTTATGATTTACCTTCGTAGCACCATCAAATTCTAAATACTGGCTGGAAGCAACCAGGTTTACATTTCCATAAAATTCAAACTCAGGACTTAAACGGAATTTCTCTTCTGCTTTTACAATACCCGTAGCACGTGTTTGGAATGTGGAATCTGGGTGAATATTGTAAAGGTTTAAGACAGAAATGTTACTGTCTGCATCGTAGTAATTATATTTTCCTTGAGATTCATATTTCATGCGGGCAGTGATATTTGTGTTCGCTTCATAAATTTCATGGAATTTGGTAACTCGGTTAACTGTGATTTTAGAGTTATTTAGAGGATCCATTATTGCATTTTTTCTAATCACGACCAAATTTGAATCGGGAAAGATTCTAGCATCAGCAACATCGATGAACGAAACCTCCTTACAAAGGATAGTTTTTTTCTTAATTGAGAATTTCGCTTTAGGAGCCATGAAATTAAGTGAGTCTTGATCCTTATGTACGGAATAAAAATTGGATCCTGCCAAATCAAGGTTTGTTTCAATTGCAACATCACCTACATCCTTAGACTTAGACAATTCAATTTCCTCTACATCCATAAACCAGGTAAACATATCCATTTTACAGATATATTTATTTGCAGGAAATTCAACCACTTCTTCTCCGTTATTGGATTTAAATTCTCCTTTTCTATCTTTAAATGAAATGTGGGCATTTACATTGGTAGATCCAAAAGCCAAATCATTTTCTACTTCCTTGTCAGCCAGAGAAAAATCTGCTGTATCTGCATCAATTTCCCATCTTTTGAATTTCATTTTTGTGGAAGCTAAAGTGGCATCCTTGAAGAACATATAACCTCTACCAGTAGCACCTTCTTTTCGAATATAAGTGGTTCCATCCATCGTTGCTTCTCCGTTAAAGAACACCAATGGGTTTTTGTAAGATTTTGCTTTGAGAAGTTTGTCTTTGGGCTGATAAATCACAAGAGCTCCATCTCCTGTAATGTCAGGGAATTCAACTGATTTTCCTTCAACAGGGTTGTTGACAAACTGCGCAATTCCCATGGTTGAATCTGGTAAGAACGCCCACTTGTTACTTTTAGAATTGGATTCAATAAAGTTGATTTCTCCTTTACCCTGTAATCCATTTCCAGAAAGTACAATCAAGTTGTCGTATTTCGTTCCTTGACCGTAAAAATCATAACCACCAGGAGGCGATTTGGTCATGAAACCTAAGGAGTAATCAGGCATGATGACCAATTCTTCCTTAAAATCAGGGAAAATCCCAGCTGAAGTAAGCGTCCCCTCAAGTTTTAAATTCGACTCTCTAAAATTGTCTAAGCTATCAAATTTGAATGGTTCTAAAGTGAAATAGAATCGATCTCTTTCATACGCCCCACGGTAGATACTAGGGTCGTCATAATAGACTTTAGATTTTTTGGTAACCGTTAGTTTTGGATAAAGAGAATAATACGGCTTTTCCACTTTTCCTTGGGAATCTCTTCGATCCTTTTTAAATCCAGAACGATTTAAGGTATCATCTAATTCGATAAATCCTGACATACCCGAAATGGTGGTCACTGTTCTAATAGATTTTGTCCCATCTTCGGGTCTTTGTGGAGCCACTCTCAATTTAGCTGCATCTGAATCCTGGAAGAAAATCGTGTTTTTGCCATAGTCATAGCCACCATCTTTCATATGTACTTCCCATTTTCCAGAAAAAAGCCAGCCATCGTATTTCATATTTCTGTTTTGCTGAACCTGGATTTTGTATTCATCTGGAAGAATAAAAGTGGTTTGAACTCTTGATAGCCCGACACGATCAACTCCATTAATATCCAAATTGAGGTTCAATAAATCAATCGTTGCATAATTGGTCATATAACCTCGAATGACATCTTGAATACTGTCTCTCGATTGCAATTCTCTTAAGTAAGGATTGGCTTTTTTCTCTTCCTCTGTAAACTGGGTGTTTTTTTCGGTCAGGTTAGATACAATCTGGATTTCATCATAATCTTTCTTTCCTGATTTCGCCTTTACAAAATTTTCTAATTTCTTTTTGATATGGACCAGCTTGTTGTTTAGATCATATTCAATGAAGCCCATATTTGACATTTCCAGTAAGATCGGTTTTGCTTGCGATTCGGTATAACCGATGGCAGTAAATGCTTCTCCTTCAGTAAATGTTTCTTTATCGTGCTTGTAATAATAGTTGTACAAGGATCCAATGGGATTGTTATTCCCCATTCCTTGCATTTTGTCCCATAGTTGATTGTCAAAGAAATCATGTGATTCGAAATAAACCATTCTTTGATCTCTTGATTTCATGGGTACAGAAAAGAGCAAACTGTCTTTGTAAGCCCCTGTTCTCAAGGTATCTGTTGTTCTTTCCTTTTTCTTCTTTGAATAGTTCTTTTTTACAATGTCAATTCCGTATTTATGCCATTCAATTTGATCGACGTACATGTCCAATTTATGGTAAGTATTTGTAAATGGAGTTTGTTGTACCCCCGAATTACCGCGCATCATGGTCATAGATCCTTTGTCATATCTAAAATTGACGCCCGGATGGGTGATTTTGTATCCATCTTTCAAATTGATGGTGATTTTGGAGTTTTCTGAGACAATTAGGTCATTGGCTAACTCATATTCCAATGCTTCAGCGATAATGAATGGTCTTCCTTTGTACATGAAGATGAGTTTGGCCAGATTATTCGTATTTCCTGATCCCACGAAAGAAGCACCCCTCATGGCAAATCCTCCTTCATAGTTTACATCTTCCATTACATCATTGATTTTCAAGTTTCCATCATAAGAAATGAATTGAGGATAAATTCTCTTTTTATCAATGGCAGTTTTTCTACAATCCTCTTTAAATGTTCCTGTTAATGGGCGGTTGAAGTAAGGCGTATGAATAACTGTAGAATCAGAAGTAAATAAGGCATTTCTCATAGAAAACTGATAATGCGTGATTTCCGCGTAGGTCGAATCGTCACCGGCTTGTTCCCATCGAACAATTCCTCCGGTTCCTTCCCATTTGATATTCAAGGGTTCATAGGTTCCTGAAGTATTCTCAATTCTGGTAGAATCAAGTACCGGGAAGTCCTCTTTGGTTGGAGTTTTATTAATAATGTGACAGTATAAAGTGGTGTTTTTGAATTTGATATAAGGTTTTTTATCGTATTCAAAAGTATAGTCTCCTCCTCGAAATCCCCAAATCAGTTTATTGGATTCAAAAAGTACGTTTCGGTTAAACATGGAAGAACTCGTTTCAAGTAAATCAACTGCTTTTTTTGAATTTTTGGAGTCGAGTAGTTGATCTAAAGAGTTGTGCCAAACATTGAAGTTTTTATCTGCCTTATCATTCGCTACCAATCCATAAATGGCTTCTACATAGTTGAACATTTCCGGATAAGGTTTCATCCTTTTGGATTCCATTAAATTTAAGGTGATGACCATTTTACTGAAAATATTGCCTTTGAACTTATCTGAAAGCAAGACCGGTTCAAGTTTATCCGCCAGTTCTTTTGTTTCTTTTGGTCTGATATCACCAACTACCTTTTTAAAGGATTTAAGAAATTTTTCTTTACTGGATCCGTCAAAACTTTGACCATATGAAAATCCTAAACTGAAAATAAAGATGAGAAATAAGGTTGATCTATTCATGTTTATAATTTTTCAAACTGAAGCGCACTCCAATCATTTTCGTTAATTTCTTTTACAAATTTAAAACCACACTTTTCGGCATTGGTTACAAGATCATTTACATCAGAATGAAAAAAGCCACTTAAATAAAGTAACCCCCCAGATTTTAGTTTTTCTGAATAATGAGGTAAATGATCCAACAACACATTTTTATTGATATTGGCAATTATGGAATCAAAATCGCCTTCACACACAACATCAATATCTCCTTTCAAAACTCGAATAAAGGAACATTCGTTTAAAGATAAGTTTTCTTTTGCATTATTAAAAGCCCAATCTTCAATATCTACGGCCAGAATATCTTTTGCTCCCAATTGTTCTGCTAATACTGCTAAAACCCCAGTACCTGTTCCCATGTCCAGAATTTTTTGATCTTTCAAGTTTGCTTTTAAAAGATATCTGGAGATCATTCTGGTAGTTTCATGATGCCCCGTTCCAAAACTCATTTGAGGATTGATGATAATAGTATGTTCCAGATTTTTTGGCGTGTGGAAAGGAGCGATGATTTCCAATTTATCCTCTATGTAAATCGGATCAAAATTGGCTTCCCAGGCTGCGTTCCAGTTTTGATCTTCAATTTCCGTTTCTTTTATTTTAAAGGGTATGGAAATGGCATCTTTGAGATAGTTGTGTACTGTTTCCAGATCAGAATAAAGATCTTTTTGAATATAAGCCTTGAGACCGGAATCGGTATTGACAAAACTCTCAAAGTCTATTTCAGCCAATAAGGCCGTGGCAATTTCCTGCCATGGATTTACTTCTTCGAAATCCAACTCAATTTCGATATACTGCATTTAAAAGGATTTTGCGATTGCTAAAAACGAATCGGCTTTCAAAGCTGCCCCACCAATCAATCCGCCATCCACATTTTCTTTAGAGAAAAGCTCCTGAGCATTTGTTGGGTTGCATGAACCACCATATAAAATAGAGGTGTTTTCTGCGGTCGATTCAGAATATTTTTGAGCAATCAAGGAACGAATGAAAGCATGCATTTCTTCCGCTTGATCAGAGCTGGCTGTCAGTCCTGTTCCAATTGCCCAAACTGGTTCGTAAGCAACAATCACGTTTTGAAAATCTTCTTCAGAAAGGTGGAATAATGATTCTTCCAACTGATTCTTTACTATTTGGTTTTGCACACCTGATTCTCTTTCTTCCTTCACCTCTCCACAACAAAAAACAACTTGTAGCTGATTCGAAAGTAAGGCGTTGACTTTAGATTTTAAAAAAGCATTGGATTCCCCCAAAATGCTTCGTCTTTCAGAATGACCCACTAAACAAAATTCCACACCAACAGATTGAAGTTGCTCAGGTGAAATTTCTCCTGTAAAGGCTCCACTGTTTTCAGGATAACAGTTTTGGGCACCTACTTTAGTTTGAATGCTATTATTAACTGCTCGATCAAGATAGAGGAAAGGAGGAAAAATGATCAATTCAACATCATTGATTTTTTCAGCATTGACATTTTGTATTAATTCAGAAGCTTCTGAATCATTTAAATTCATTTTCCAGTTTCCTGCAACAATCTTTTTTCTCATTATCTTAATCTTATTCTTGGGTCGAGGAAGGCGTAGATCACATCTACTATGATATTGATAATCACGAAAAATGCGGAGATCAAAATTACACTTCCCATTACTGTTGGCATATCATCTTGAATGATGGCATTGTATATTTTCAAACCAAGTCCGTCCCAATTGAAAATTTGCTCAACAAATATAGCTCCGGCCAAAAGAGAAGCAAACCAACCTGAAATTGCCGTGATTACGGGAGTAAGAGTGTTTTTCATGGCGTGTCTCCAGATTACCTGAAACTGACTCAATCCTTTGGCCTTGGCGGTTCGAATATAGTCTTGCGACATGACTTCCAATAAAGAACTTCGAGTTAATTGCATCACAATAGCAAGTGGTCTAATACCTAAGGTGATGGCTGGTAAAATTAAGTTGGAAAGACTCAAATATTCTTCTCCTAAATCATCCGACTCATATAAAGAACCTTTTCCCTCTAAACCGGTGCCAGGAAACTCTAGATAGATGTCTACAATTGGATCAAAAATGCCATTGAATAGTCCGCCTAAACCTAATAGGATAAACCAGGCTGCCGTTCCAAATCCAAATCCTTTTAAGGTCATTTCCATTAAATAGGTGTAAGAGAAATTCTCTAAGGTTACTCGGGTTTTAATTCGGTTTAATGCAATTCCTGCTATGGCTCCCAGACCCAAACAAATGAATGGAAGTGCTGGGACATATGATATTTCATACCAAACATATCCTCCAATCCAGGAAATAATCAAAGCCATGAAATAACTTGGGGCCGACATACCCAAAACACTAAAAACAACAGAAGCACTATCGTAAAAAGTACCTTTATTTATTGCGGAAACAACGCCTAAAAAGATTCCTAGAATGGAAGCGATAAGAATGGCGGTAATCGCCAATACCATTGTTCCGGGAAGTGCCTGCCAGAGTATTTCAGATACTTTCCTGTCATTTTGGTAAGATCGCCTTAAATAGGGAAGTTTAATCATTAAGGTATTTTCCCCGATACTAAACAGTTTGATTCCCGTGTATTTTTCTTCATCTAAATACCTTCTGCTTGCTTCATTACTTGAATGCAATGAAATAGGAGACAGGTCGTTTACGTAGAGTAAATATTGTTTGTAGAGTGGAAGGTCAAGACCAAGATCAGTCACAACTGCCTGTATCATGTCCTTATCGGCATTTTGACCTACATAAGTTCTGGCAATGGCTTCCGGATCATCATTTTTAATATTGAATAAAAAGAATATCAGACTGATTACTCCGAAAAGTACCAGAACACCATAAAACAATTTTTTCAATATAAATCTAATCATCTACTCTTCAAATGCTTTCTTAACTTCCTCGAAAGTTGGGATCGCCCTAAAACTCCATTTTCCTTTGACTACCGCATTGGAAATAGCTACATATCCTGGGTTCGATCTAACAATAATTTTCAATTCTTTGTCATCTCCACTTAAGACCGGAATATTGGGGTCAATATCGGTCAAATACGTGTCGATTTTATCAGAACTGGAGGCTGAAAGTAAGAAAAATTCAATTCCATTCTCTGTACACTGGTCAAATAATTCCTTGATTTTGTCCTTGTAATTCGGGTTTGTTTTTTCAATATCATAGCAAACCATGAAGAAAACTTGGTCTCTGGTAAGCAAGTAATTTGTGAAATTCAGTGTGATAGGAACATTTGGATCAATTCTTTCCTTCTTCACAAATATATCACCCGCTTTGTACATGTCTGGGGTGTACACTGTTGTATCAAAATCAGCAGGAGGAATGGTGTCCGGATAAATTCCTTCTTGCAGTGGAATAACTGCCATAAGGGTGTCAATCTGAAAATGTTCAGACAGATTTGCATTCAATAATTCTTGCACTCCAGCGCTGTTTCTCACTTTTTCAGGAAGCGAATCGTAGTAAGCGAAAGGTTGGAAGTCCGTAATTTTTGCAGGAATTCCTCTGTCCAAAATCTTATCTTTTCTTTCCTCAAATTGCCATTTTGTGTTGTCAAACAAATCTTTTGGATAGTTGTTGTTCGACAAATCCGCATCGGTTAATTCAATGATTTCTCCTGAACTCAAGTTTTTGTATGTATAGACTGAAGCAATTACAGGAGGTTTTTTCTCTACCATGTTTTCCAAGATATTTTCTCCGATGGCATAAGCTCTGTAATCCTTCATTGGCAGGTAGTTCAATACGTACCAAACAAATAATCCCGTAGCAAGAACTGAGAATAGGGCTAAAGACCACTCGCTTCTAACATACTCGTTTTTACTTCTTCGGATCATCAAATTTGATATCAAAACAACCATTGCAAAAGCCAATGGGAAATACCATCCAAATACCCAAGAAAAGAACAAAATGACAATGGCCGAAGAGGGTATAATGGCAATGTTTTCAATAATGGAGTTCATCTGTGTTTCGCGAATCGCAAGCATTCCCATGATGGAAAGCAGCAAGAGCATGAAAATGAAAGGAGAAATCACTCCAGTAAACCAAAATACAACAAAGGACATACCTAAAAGACCAATTTTGATTGCATTGATAGGTTTTCTAAGTTCCATTTTGTCAAATCCTGAATAGGATAGAATAACAATGATCACCAAATAAAATAGGATTAAATCTTTCCAAAAGGATTCGGCTGGAGTCAAAGATCGACCAACACTTCCCTTCAAGGCATCTCCGAAACATCCGCAATCCGTCACACATTGAAGCATTTTAATTTCTTCAACCCGAATTTGATCTCCTTCTTGAATGACCTTTAGTTTTTCGTCTTCAAACCCAATCTTAGATTTGTATACATCATAGTGCTTGTCTCCTTGAGAATAATAGTCCACATCTTTGAAAGTCCCTTGAGGATCACAATCCATGGTGTGAGCGGTAAGCATTCCAAAGAAAACAGTGAGTCCGAAAAGCGCCCAAAGCGTTACTTTAATTTTAGCCCCAAGAAGTAATGCAATTCCTAAAATGATTTCAGCAATACAAATCAAAATGGAAAAGAATAGGGCGTATTCGATCAAGCCTTCCAAGGAGAAAGTTTCCCATCCTAAAGCTTTAATTCGATAGGCCAATGCTCCATCTTCGAAATATTCTTCGAGTTTGTAACTGAACCCAAGTGGGTCATTGGCTTTGATCATTCCAGATACGATGAAGAGTCCACCCACAATGACACGGGCAACATAGCCAAACATTTTGTATCCTTCAAAAATGAATAAACCGATTAAGGTTCCGATGGTTAAGAAATAACCAATGGTTTGCATCATGCCTGCATTTTCTTCGAAGTTTTCGTGCCAACCCATGGCAATGAACGAAAACCCAATCAGGTTTACGATGATGAATATGATATTAAATACTAACGATCTACCTTTAACTCCCATAATTTTTTTCTTCAAATTTATTTCATCAAATGCGTTAGTTTCTTGCAATTAACAAGTAGTTTATTCTATTTAACAAGTTTTTAATTTTTTCCTTCGCTCATCAGAATCAAAGCAAATACGGAATAATTGATCATGTCCTGATAATTAGCATCAAGACCTTCAGAGACAATTGTTTTTCCTTCATTGTCTTCGATTTGCTTCACTCGAAGCAGTTTCATTAGAATCAGATCGGTAAGTGAACTAATTCTCATGTCTCTCCAGGCTTCCCCGTAATCGTGGTTTTTCTTTTCCATCAATTCTTTGGTCGCCAAATAATATTTTTCATACAAATTGATTGCTTCATCAGCTTTCATTTCTAATTCTCCCGAATCGCCCAATTCTAATTGGATCAATGCCATGATACAATAGTTGATGATTCCGACAAATTCATCCTCGATGTTCTCCCCAACTTTGTTGACTCCCGTTTCTTGGATGGTTCTGATTCTTTGTGCTTTGATGAAGATTTGATCCGTTAACGAGCTAGTTCTCAGTATTCTCCATGCCGTTCCGTAATCTTTTGTTTTTTTAGCAAATAGGTCCTTGCATTTGTCAAAAACAGCATCGTATTGTTTTGTCGTGTTTTGCATGTATTTTTGCCCTATAGAATGATCTCTAAAAAGCGTGAAAGATACATTAATTTATCCAAATTTTAATATTAATTGCAGAGGGAATCTGGTGAGCCTTTCTAAACCTTTGATAATGGGGGTTTTAAACGTAAACTTCGACTCTTTCTATAGCTCGAGTCGAATCGCTGGAAAAAAAGAATTTATCCCACGAATCGCCAAAATGATTGAGGATGGAATGGATATTTTAGATCTTGGCGCCTATTCTTCTCGACCAGGAGCAGATTTTGTTCCAGAAGAAGAGGAAAAAAGAAGGCTGGAAGGAGTCATTTCAGAAGTAATGAAAGAGTTTCCTGATTTGATTCTGTCCGTGGATACTTTCCGATCCGAAATAGCTCGTTTTTCGGTCGACCAAGGAGTTTCAATCATCAATGATATTTCAGGTGGAAGTTTGGATGATAAGATGTTTAAAACCATTGCAGAACTTAAGGTTCCTTATATTTTGATGCATATGAGAGGGACTCCTCAAACTATGAAAGAAATGACGGATTACAAGGATATCTTGAAAGAAATTTATCAATATTTCGACAAAAAACTGAATCAATTGAAGGAGCTCGGAGTTGAGGATGTTGTTTTGGATTTAGGTTACGGTTTTGCCAAGAATTTAGATCAAAATTATTTCTTGCTGAATCATCAAAATTATTTTCAATCTTTGAATCGTCCAATTTTAACGGGAATATCCAGAAAATCCATGATTTATAAATTATTGGATTCAACTCCTGAACAAGCATTGAACGGTACGTCTGTTCTAAATTTTAAAGCATTGGAAAAAGGGGCGAATATTCTCAGAGTGCATGATGTTAGAGAAGCAAAAGAAGTAGTTAAGATCTTTGAGAAATTAACAACCGAGCGATAACGAGCTCATTGACCGATAGGGAAATAATTAACAATTAACAATTAAGAATTAAGAATTAAGAATTAAGAATTGGTTTATATCAGGTACACATTTAACTTAGAACTTAGAACTCCCTTGAAATACGCAATTGTCGACATAGAAACAACAGGAGGTACATTTAAAAGTACTCGAATTACGGATATCGCTATTCTGATCCATGATGGGGAAAAAGTAATTGATGAGTTTAAAAGTTTGGTGAATCCTGAAGCTCCAATTCCCGAGTTTATTGTCAGACTCACAGGTATTTCAGATGAAATGGTTGTGAATGCTCCAAAATTCTTCGAGATTGCGAGAAATATTGTTGAAATAACAGAAGATTGTGTGTTTGTTGCACACAATGTGTCTTTCGATTACACCATTGTTCGAAATGAATTTAAGGCTTTAGGATTTGATTATCGGAGAGAGCATTTGTGTACCGTTCGAGCCAGTAAATATGTGATTCCTGGGTACAAATCTTATAGTTTAGGGAAGATTTCAAAAGATTTGGGTATCAAAATTCAAGATCGACACAGAGCTTATGGAGATGCATTGGCGACTTCGGAGTTGTTTACCATTATCATTGACAAGGATCCTTACAATCTGGAAAAATTTATACAGAAAGAAATCAATCCTAAAAAGATTCATCCCCAGCTAGACTTGAATAAAGTGGATGAATTGCCTTCAAAAACGGGTGTCTATTATTTCTACGATGAAAACGGGGCTTTGATTTACATTGGGAAAAGTAAAAATATTAAAAGTCGAGTTGAGCAACATTTAAGAAATGCGACAACGCAGAAAGCCATCGAGATGCGAGAGAATATCTCGGAAATCAAATACGAACTTACTGGATCTGAATTGGTTGCCTTACTCAAGGAATCAGATGAAATCAAAAGCTACAAACCGAAATACAACCGGGCGCAGCGGAAAACACTCTATAGCTATGGTTTGTTTGAATTTGAAGATGCCAATGGATATCGCAACTTGTTTATTGATAGATTGCAAGGAAAAACAGATCGACCTGTCACAGTATTTACCAATAAAATGACAGGCAAAAAGTTTCTGGAAAGATTATGTGCGGAAGGGGAGTTGTGTCAGAAATTATGTGGATTATACAAAACCAATAGCAGTTGTTTTCAATACCAAATCAAAGAATGCTACGGAGCTTGCTTGAAAGAAGAATTGCCAGAAAGCTACAATCAAAGAGTTTCTGAGGCAATTAGTGCATTAATTTTTGATGCAGATAACTTCATCATTATCGGTAAAGGCAGGTCCAAATTCGAAAAATCATTCGTAATTGTTGAAGACAGCGTATACAAAGGCTATGGCTTTTGCAACGGTCGGATAAAAGTTGAGGGCCCTTCAAACTTAATTCCTTATCTTATTTCCAAAGAGGATAACAAAGATGTCAATTCAATTATTCGTTCACACTTGAGGGATAAGAACACGAAAAACATCGTTTATTTCTGATTGAATAGTAACTCGCCTAGAAATAGTTATTGCGAAATAGATCGGTTTCTTTATTATAGGACTTGGAATACTCTTGACCTAATCCTCTAGTAAATTTTGCTCCGTAAAACCCGAGAGCCAGAAAACATAGTAAAGCAATCATGTTTTAAAATTTTTAGTTTGTTAGTAAAATTTGTTTGTTGTTTCTCTGTTACGGAGCATTCTTTTAAAATGTTATCCTTTTTCTAATAAAACGCTTCCTATTCTCTAAATGTTGTCTGCAGAAAAGGTTACAAATAGTAAAGTGTAGCTATTTTAGATTCTTGTGTTATTTTTGTTTTATGAACGGTAAATTAGAATCGAATAAAGTACGCATGAAGGATTGGCAGATCAAACTGCACACCATCATCTTTGAAGCCGATACCAGAGCTGGAAAATTGTTCGACGTTGTTCTTCTTTGGGCTATTTTGATTAGTGTTCTGCTTGTTATGGGGGAATCCGTCAAAGGGCTTCGAATTGAATATGGAAGATTTTTTCATATCGCCGAATGGTTCTTTACAATTTTGTTCACTTTAGAATATATTTTAAGATTGATTTGCGTTCATAAACCGATCAAGTACATCTTCTCTTTTTACGGAATAATTGATCTTCTTTCCATCATTCCAACATATCTCGCGTTGTTCTTCATTGACACAAGAAGTTTAAGAGTGATCCGATCACTACGATTATTAAGGGTTTTCAGAGTGTTGAAACTAGGGAGATTTGTGAAAGAGTCTGATTTGTTGATGGAAGCCTTAAAAAATTCTCGCTACAGAATTACGGTATTTTTGTTTGCTGTTCTTGCTGTCACTTCAATTATGGGTACCGTAATGTATTTAGTTGAAAGTCCAGAAACGGGTTTTACAAGTATTCCTCGAAGTATTTATTGGGCCATAGTAACTTTAACCACCGTTGGTTTCGGGGACATAGCACCGCAGTCAGATTTAGGTCAGTTTATTGCATCGATTGTCATGGTTCTTGGTTATGCCATAATAGCTATTCCAACAGGAATCATTACTGGAGAAGTAATTAAAAGTACGGATACCTCAAACATAAATACACAGGTTTGCATCAATTGCCAACACGACAAACACGACACAGACGCTAAGTATTGTAAGATGTGTGGGACGGAGCTTTAGGAGGGCAAAGTTCAAAATGCAAAATTCAAAATGCAAAATGCAAAGTGCAAAGTGATTTGGGTTGTACGTATTAACTATTAAACTCTCTGCGTCCTTTGCGCCTTCTCAGCGTCCTTTGCGGTTAATTCCATTTTGCACTTTGAATTCCAACCCCTCTTATTTTTTCAATAAATCTCTGATTTCAGTCAATAATTCCTGATCTTTTGTTGGTTTTGCAGCTTCTGCTGGTTTCTCCTTTTGTGTCTTTTTGTAAACTTTAATCACAATAAACAAGGCCACCGCAACAAAAAGAAATTCGATGATCACCGTCAATAAGGAACCATAAGTAATCACTGCCCCTTTACCTAAATCAATGGTAAGTGAGTGGAAATTTGGTTTCCCAGCAATTCGGGCAATTAATGGCATGAATATTCCATTTACCGTAGTGTCAATAATCGGTTTGAATGCCAACGCCATAATGAATGCAACTGCTGTTTCGATTACATTGCTTTTCATGGCAAAGGCTTTAAATTCATTGATAATTTCTTTCATAGTTTAAGATTTTAATGAGTTTTATTTTAAAGCAAAAATAATCTATGAATCAAGTGGTTATACTGTTTTTTGCAGCTTTTTTCCATGACTTAATGTTTATATCCTAAATAGAACAAAAATGACCATTCTAAAAATTTCAATTTGACTTCTTGTTGGTTTGTGGAGAATAACCTAGTTTCGTAGTTCTCAGACATGAAGAATTTAACCGTCATATTTTTATTGTTGCTATCTCTAAAGTCATTTGGGAATGGAGAACTGGATAGTTTGGTAAAAGTCTGGAACGATCCATCTGTTGCAGATACCAATAGAATAAAAACCATGCGATTAATTGTTTGGAATTATTACATGTACGATAATCCAGATACAGCCATTGTGCTTTCAAACAAAATTCTGGATTTAGCAAAGAAAATTGACCATCAGATTTTTATAGGAAATGGACACTCCATGATCGGTGTGGCTTTGTCATTGAAAGGTGATTTTTTCAAATCTAATGAAGAATTTTTCCAAGCAAAGGAAATATTTGAGAAGGAAGGGTACAAATTAGGCCTAGCTGCTCAATATTTGAATTTAGGAGTCAACTTTAAAGCTTTTGGGGATTATCCAACCTCAGTTGATAATTTTCTAAAAGCGAGCAAAATCTACAGAGAACTTGGAAACAAGGAAGGCGAGACGAATTCTCAGAACAATGTGGCCACCGTGTATATGGCACAAGGGGATTACCAAAGAGCATTGAATCTGTTCGAATCTTCTCTTCAAACCTACAAGGAAATGGGGGATGAAAGAGGTCAGGCGATGGTGATGACGAATATTGCCATGAATTATCATCACATGGGAGATTTTGAAACGGCCGCAGAAAAATACAGGGAATCGATAAGAATTTCATTGGCAAATGAGTTCAAATATGAAATTGCTCAGGCTTACGTGGGATACGGTGAAGTTTTGATGGATCTCGGGGAAATGGATTTAGCTCTAGACTACATGAAGGGGGCTCTGGAATTGAACATGGAGATTCAGTCCAAAGAAGATGTGGCAATTGTTTATTTGAATATGTCCGATTTATGGATCAAGAGAAAGGTTTATAAAAAGGCTATTGAAGCAGGGCAAAATTCACTAGCAATTGCAAAAGAAATAGGTGCACCCTATATTTCGGCTCAAGTTTATTTCAGACTTTATCAAGCATTTAAAGGGATGAATCAAATTGGGGATGCGCTTGAAATGCATGAGCTTTATTTGAAAGAAAAAATGTATTTGGATTCCATTGAAAATAAAGATGAGGTTCAAAGAATTCGAATTGAGGATCAGTACCGAAAAAAGGCTGAAATGGATAGTTTGCGAGTTCTTGGTGAAAAAAGAATTCAGGACGAGCAATTGGCTCGAGCGGAAACCGAAAAACAAAATCAAAAAATTGTCACTTATTCTTTATTGGCTGTACTTGGTTTGGCTTTGCTTTTTGGAGGATTTGCATACAATCGGTTCCAATATTCAAAGAAACAAAACAAAGTGATTCAGGAGCAAAAGGAAGAAGTTGCTCATGCTTACTTGGAAGTAGAACAAAAGAATCGAGAAATAATGGACTCGATCGTTTACGCCAAAAGAATTCAGTCGGCAATTTTACCACCTGAACATTTGGTGAAATCCTACTTAACAAATTCATTCATTCTATACAAGCCAAAAGATATTGTAGCTGGAGACTTCTATTGGATGGAACCTTATGAAAAAGGATCCGGAAAAAACGGAATTTTATTCGCAGCAGCAGATTGTACAGGTCATGGAGTTCCAGGTGCAATGGTGTCCGTTGTTTGCAATAATGCATTGAATAGGGCTGTCAGAGAATTTGGATTGCGGAAACCTGGAGAAATTTTAGATAAAACGAGAGAAATTGTCATTCGGGAGTTTGAACACAATTCGTTTCAAGAGAACTTCGAACAGAATATTGTTGTGAATCATTCTGACCAGGTTATTAAAGATGGAATGGATATCGCTTTGGTGAGTATTGAGCAAGAGCAAGAGAGCGTGGTTTCAAAACTTAAATTTTCAGGAGCTCATAATCCCCTTTGGATAGTTAGAAATGGTCAGGCTGAGATGGAAGAAATCAAAGGGGAGAAGCAACCCATTGGGAAATTTGCCAAGCCAAGTCCATTCCCAACTCATGAAGTAGAATTGTTTGCTGGAGATACGGTTTACATTTTTACAGATGGATTCGCAGATCAGTTTGGCGGAGAAAAAGGGAAGAAAATGAAAACATCAAATTTTAAGCAAATCTTGTTGGAGATTCAGCATTTAAACATGATTGAGCAAAAATCCTTTCTAGATAATTCTTTTGAAACCTGGAGAGGAGATCTGGAGCAATTGGATGATGTATGTGTAATTGGGTTTAGAGTTTAGTTTGATGACTCAGGAAATACTTTCCAAATATTACAATCAAGAATCAGAAAGACTCCGGTATCGCCAATTGTCCATGGATGATTTTGACGACTGGAAAGTATTTTTTGACGGTAATGAAAGAGAACATTTTTTGGCACTTGATGCCACTTTATCCCCAGAAGAAAAAGCAAAAGAATGGATTGAATTGCAACTTGAAAGATATACTCAAGGAGATTTTGGTCATTTAGCAATCCTAGAAAAGAGCTCAGGAAATCTTGTTGGAGTTTCTGGATTATTGGTAAGAAACAAACAAACCAATTTGGATTTCGAAGTGGCCTATTCGATTTTGCCAAATTATTGGGGAAAAGGCTATGCGACGGAAGCAGCTAAAAACATGAAGCAATTTGCAATTACTCATCAATTACATCCTCGAGTTGTGAGTTGGATCCATCCAAAAAATTCTTTTAGCCAAAATGTTGCCCAAAAAAATGGGATGAAATTCAATGGAGAGCAAATCGAATTCAGAGGGATTCAAGTTCAGGTTTGGGAAACAGAAATAGGATCCAATTCAAATATCTAACAAATCCTCATCAGGTTTGATCTTTGGTTTTAGATTATCTTCTCCCTCTTGAAGAAGATATGGACTAATTTCTTGAGTTTTTTTAGCTGTAATGACAGCATATAAACTATATCCTAATGTTATCATGGTTAGCATTTTCCATAAAAGTCCAGAAAGGAAAGCATTTCGATCGAATACCAGTAGAAATAAGTAGAATAGTCCAAGTATGGTCACAACTATTGTAAGTACGGTAATTGGTCTGAGCTTTAAAGCCAAAGCAGCAACAAGAAACATAGCTGTAAATGAAAATTGAAAAACTAGAGCTGTGGGATCTTTGATGATGAGCAAACCTAGAATGTGAAGTCCAGTTAAAATCCACAAGGCGATTTGAGCTGTTTTTAGTGCTTCTTTAGCCCCCTTTACTTTGCCTTTGTTACGAATGGA
>JAGQYP010000038.1 GCA_020436025.1 Crocinitomicaceae bacterium | reverse complement strand
TCAGTCCGGGGTGGAGAAAATCGAAACCAATAATCTGGCTGTCTTGGGTCTAAAAATCTGACAATTTTGGAGTGTAGAGTTTTTCGAGTGTAGAGTTTTTCGAGTGTAGAGTTTTTCGAGTGTAGAGTTTTTCGAATGAAGAATTAATAATTAAAAATTAAAAATGAACAATTAGAAAAATGCGGGGAGGATTTTAATCCACAAATTGACTTATGGTTGAAGTTCTAAACCCAAATCTGAAATATTTGCCTAAACTTAAGAGGTTTTCTGAAATTCACTTAGCACTTAGCACTTAGCACTTAGCACTAAAAAACAAAAAAGCCGATCCCAAAACGAGACCGGCTTTCATTCCTGTTTCCAGGTTTTCGATTAATATCTATAATGTTCAGGCTTAAATGGACCTTCAACGTTTACTCCAATATAATCAGCTTGATCTTTTGAAAGAACATCTAGTTCTACTCCGATCTTCGCTAAATGCAATGCAGCCACTTTTTCATCCAAATGTTTTGGAAGCATGTACACTTCATTATCGTATTGATCTGAATTGTTCCAAAGTTCGATTTGCGCCAAAGTTTGGTTGGTAAATGAATTCGACATTACAAATGAAGGGTGTCCAGTTGCACATCCTAAGTTTACCAATCTTCCTTCTGCCAATAGAATGATTTCTTTACCATTCAATTCATATAAATCCACTTGTGGTTTGATCTCTGTTTTCTTAGAAGAATTCTTTTGCAACCAAGCTACATCGATCTCGTTGTCGAAGTGTCCTATATTACAAACGATTGCTTTGTCCTTCATCTTCTCGAAGTGTCTACCAACAACGATATCTTTATTTCCTGTTGTAGTTACAATGATATCTCCTTCTGCAACGGCATCGTCCATTTTCTTAACTGCAAATCCGTCCATCGCTGCTTGGAGTGCGCAAATTGGATCGATTTCAGTTACAATCACTCTTGCTCCAGCACCTCTCAATGAAGCTGCAGAACCTTTTCCTACATCACCGTAACCAGCAACAACTGCAACTTTTCCAGCCATCATGGTATCTGTAGCTCTTCTGATTGAATCTACTAAAGATTCTTTACATCCGTACTTGTTATCGAATTTCGACTTAGTAACCGAATCATTTACATTGATTGCAGGCATTACCAAAGTTCCTTTTTTCATTCTTTCGTACAATCTGTGTACTCCAGTAGTAGTTTCTTCAGACAATCCTTTGATGTCTTTTGTCAACTCTGGATATCTGTCAAATACCATATTTGTCAAATCTCCACCGTCGTCCAAAATCATGTTCAATGGTTTCCCTCCTTCAAATGCAAAAAGAGTTTGCTCGATACACCAATCGAATTCCTCTTCACTCATTCCTTTCCAGGCATAAACTGGAATTCCCGCAGCAGCAATTGCAGCGGCAGCTTGATCTTGAGTAGAGAAAATATTACATGAAGACCAGGTAACTTCCGCTCCTAGTTCAATAAGAGTTTCAATTAAAACGGCAGTTTGAATAGTCATGTGAAGACAACCTGCAATTCTTGCACCTTTTAACGGTTGAGATGCTCCGTATTCCTCTCTCAAAGACATCAATCCCGGCATTTCAGCTTCAGCCAATTTGATCTCTTTTCTTCCCCAATCAGCAAGACTTATATCTTTAACTTTATACTTTAATCTTTCTTGTGTATCGCTCATTACTTGTTATTTTTCAAAATTTTGAGTTGCAAATTTAGCAAACTCCTGAGACTATAACAAATAAGTAAATCATATGTTTTGTGATCGCGATAGAACATTATTTTAAAAAGATTTGTATTTTCACCGTCTCATTATTATTTAAAAATTAGAATCAGATGAAATTTGCAAAAACAATGTTCTTATTAGGAGGACTAGCGTTAACGATCGCTTCTTGTGGTGGAGAAGATTGGCCAGAAGATAAAGTTAAAGAATTTAAAGACGAGTGTGTGAAACAATTAAGTGCTGCTGCTGGAGAAGAGCAAGCTGGACCTGTTTGTGATTGTGTACTTGAAGAATTGAAAAAAGAATACAAATCATACGCTGAAGCTGATAAGAAAGTGAACGAAAACTGGATGGCAGAAAAAATGCTTTCTTGTATGAAAGGTTCAATGGGAGGTGGAGCTGAGGAATAATATTCCTTTCACTTTTCACAAAAAACTTAAGCGGACTTCGGTTCGCTTTTTTTTCAACATTAACCTGTCTCTCTGATATTAATAACTATCTTACGACCTGATTGTAAGGACTATAAAATTTTAAACAAGATGAAAAAAGTAAAAACACTTTTATTAGTTGCTTTAACTTCATTTGCTATCGCTAGTTGCGGAGGTGAAGAAAAGAAAGACGAGAAAAAAGACGAGAAAAAAACGGAAGCTAAGAACGAAGATCATGAAGGCGATGATCATGCAGATGACCATTCTACTTCTGGAGGTTGGCCACAAGTTCAACAAGATGCTTTTATGACTAATTGCGTGGACGGAGTAAAAGGAACTCCAGAAATCAACGGAGAAGAGTATTGCTCTTGCATGCTTGAAAAAGTGATGGAAAAATATCCAAATGCTGCTGATGCAATCAACTTGGACAGATCTTGGATGCAAGCTGAAGCAGTTAAATGCTTAGGTCAATAAAAAGAAATTATTTATAATCTATTTTGAAGGGAGTTTTGAACTCCCTTTTTTTATTTGTAAATTACAGTTATTCTGATCCTTACATATGCAATTAACTGAGTTTACCAAAATAGAACACTTTCATGTACCGGCAAAAAAAGTGTACAGCTCCTGGCTGAATAGTAACAAACATTCAGAAATGACTGGTGGAGAAGCCGAAATCGAACCCAAAATCAACTCCGAATTTACCGCCTGGGATGGGTATATTTCTGGTAAAATCATTGAACTGGAGGAAGATCATTTAATTGTTATGCAATGGCGGACAGATGAATTCGATGAAGAAGATGAAGATTCCCTTGTCACCATCCAACTCACTCCTACAGAAGATGGTTGCGAACTCACTTTGATTCACCAAAATATCCCAGCAAATCAACCGGATTATAATATTGGTTGGACAGAACACTATTTTAAACCCATGAAAGAATATTTTCAGTCTTGAACTTCGGCAAATTGAATTCAAATTGATATTTTTATTTCATGACTCCTTATGTACTCCCTGAAAACTCAATTGGTTGGTATGCCTTAGCACATCTTAGTGAATTTGTTTCTGATCGGGTTTTGACTAAAAATTTAGCTGGTCAGGAATTGGTTCTTTTCAAAACTGAAAGCGGAGATATCGGAGTAGTGGACGCCTATTGCAAACACATGGGGGCTCACATTGGAAAAGGAGGAAGAGTTGTAGGAGAATGTGTGGAATGTCCATTTCATGGTTTTCAATTTAATACCAAGGGAGAATGTGTTGTCTCGGGTTATCAGACACCAGCAGATCCAAAAATAAACAGTCGCAACTGGCCCGTTAAAGTAATCCAAGATCTTGTTTTTGTTTTTTTCCATCCAAATGGAGATGCTCCTTCTTGGAAACCAGAAATACCTGAATTTGGAAACACAACCCCATTCAAATGGCATTCATGGATCTTGAATTCCAATGTGATCGATATTTTTGAAAATACTGTGGATTTGGGTCATTTTCAATTTGTACATAAATACGATGAGACCTATGCGATCGATCCATTAGCTCTCGAAGCACACGAATTGAAAACCAAATATGGCATACATCGAGAAGGTAATTTTGTGGGAGCCAAAGCTGTGGATGCTGAATTCTCCTTACATCTTCAAGGCCCAGGACTTGCTGTAATCAAAGCCCAAGTTTCACCCATGGATTTAGAAAGCTACCATCTCATACTACCCAGACCCATTGGAAACCATCAAATTGAACTAAAAATAGGGGCATGCATGCGTAAAATAGATCACCCTAAAAAATTGCACCCTTTAGCTATTTTGCTTCCAAAAGCTTTTCTAAATCAGATTGTTTTTAACATCCTATTTAGAGAATTTGTCAAAGATGTGGGCATGGATCGTGAAATCTGGGAAAATAAGATTTATGTTCATCCTCCATTACTCTCAAAAGGAGATGGTCCAATATTGCAATACCGAAAATGGGCGCAGCAATTTGATCCCGCTCTCGCATAGAAAATTATCTTTGCATAGTGAAAAAAGTACTTTCAGAATCCCCTTTGGTCATTATTGCTGATGAAAACTACGACTGTTCCCTCAGTATCAATCACCCCATCGTTCAGCAAGATTTGGAAAACTGTCATTCAGAAAAAAGGAGAAAGGAAATCATTTTCACAAGAAGCCTTATTCACCAGGAATTACGAATCGAAGAACTAAAAAAAGACCCTATTGGCCGACCCACATTGGAAAAAGGAGATGTCAGTATTTCCCACTCTGGAAGTTTATTTGGTATCTGTTATCATCCTTCTAAAATGGTAGGCATGGATATCGAAATCATTTCTGAAAAACCTAGAAGAATCAAAAGTAAATTTCAAAATAAATCGGAGTTGGTTTTTGATGTTTCGGATCTGGAAATCACAAGACTATGGACACTTAAAGAAGCGGTTTACAAGTATCTTTCTCGTCCTGGAGTCCTTTTTGCAGAACAAATATGGATCGAGAAAATAAATGATGAAAATTTCAAAGCCGAATACCGAGTCAATGGCCTTGTAAAAGAAACCATTATGCTGCGCAGTACAATTTTTAAGGATCATGTGATTTCCTTCACGATTTAGTTTCTTTTTTTTAATCACAACTCGCTCTTATTGAGGTAGATTTACTACCTTTACGCCCAACTTTAAACTAAACGATTATGTATAAATCTACTCTTCTGCTATTTGCATTGGTTTTAACTTCTTTAGTCTTTGGTCAGACCACTTATTATGTAGAGTCTACGACAGACAACCCAGCTGATAATTTAAGCTTCAGGTATCAGATAAATCAAGCGAATGCAAATCCCGGTCATGATACGATTCGATTTGGAGCAGGATCTGCTACAGATTCGATATTCTTTGATTCGACGATTGTAATTACGGAAGGCGTAACAATTATTGGTAGAGGTCAAGATACTACATTTTTAGTAGGGCGTGATCCGCTTACTGGGAGCGGAATTATTCAAATATATAACTCCACCCCTGGAAATTTTAGATTTTTTCAATTTCACATGATATCCGCATCTCAAGATTCCTGTTTTGGAATTGCACAAGATTTAGGGACAACAGGTGACACCCTTTTATTTGAAAGAGTGGAATTTACTCGGCTCCAATTTGCAGTTTTTATAGACGCTGCTCAAAACACGGTGATTTTAAATGATTTTTGTAAGTTTTCTAACAATCTTTATGCTCTTAATTGTCAGGTCAACCTCGAATATTTGAAGGTAAACGAATGTCTGTTTACGGGGCAAAGAGGAGCGGGAGCTTACATACAATCGAATTATTTTGAAGTGACCAACAACATTTTTGAAAATCAGGCGGCTAACCCTGGAATGGCTTCGGTGGTTATTGTTGATCCAGTAAGTCCTGGAGGAATTTCGAGATTTGTGAATAACACTGTTCAAGATGGGAATGAAGTGGGACTTTTATTGTACGATGCCAACTCCAATATGTCGAATATTGCTATTCACAACAATATCATTTATGGAAATTCTTATGATTTCAGACAGGATAATAACACAGGTTCTGCTTTATATTCTAAAAATATTATAGGAACCACGGATCCTTCATCTCAAACTTTTCCAATTTTTTATAGTAATGCCGACCCCATGTTAAGTATAAGCGAACTCACTTCTGCTTCCATTACGGCTATAGATAGTGCGGACGCTACCTACGCACCATTAACGGACTACTTTGGGCTCGGAATTGTTGGTAGTGGTCGAGATATAGGTGCGATTGAATATCTTTCCCCTTGTTCTTTATTATCAGCAAACTTTTCAGTTACTGATGCCACGTGTTACAGCGCGGGTACAGGAGCAATTACAACTTCTGTTTCTGGTGGAACTGCACCTTACACCTACCAATGGTCCAATTCAGGTGCATTTAATGAAACAACTCAAGATCTTTCAAACATCTGGGCAGGAGATTATTTCATTTATATTCAGGATAATGCAGGATGTAATTTTTATGACACTGTTACTGTGGGACAAGCAACGCAAATCGTGATAGATTCAGCAAGCATTGTAATCACTCCAACAGGTTGTGGAAATTCTGATGGAGCCATTTCGGGACTTTCAGTTTCTGGTGGAAACCCTCCATACAGCTACAACTGGTTTAACGGAGGACCAAGTTTAACCTCAACCATTGATATTTCAGGTGTTCCTGCAGGAACGGGATATCTTTTCAGAGTAATTGATGCCAATAGCTGTCCAGTTTTCTCAAATCTTTTTACAATTCCTTCAAATGACTCTCTAATCAGTTTGAATTTAAATACTGCAAATGCGAATTGTAACGCCAGCTTTTCAGGATCTGCTTATGTAAATCCTTCTGGTGGAGCCTTACCCTATTCATATACTTGGTCGAATGGGGCTACATCTGATTCCATAATCAATTTAAGTGCAGGAAATTATTGGGTCTTTGTAAATGATGCAAATGGATGCCAAAGTCAGGCCGAGTATTTTACTATTCAGGATTCTTCAGCAATTCAGATAGCTACGGCTGTTACTCCTGCCACTTGTGGTTCCAATGATGGATCAATCGTTTCAACAGTTTTAGGGGGCACTTTACCCTATTTCTATTCTTGGTCTCAAGCCGGACTTTCCGGTTCATCGGCACAAAATTTATATACTGGTTACTACCAGTTAACCATTACAGATGCCAATGGATGCTCGAATTTTACCAATGTTTTTGTTCCTGCTTCAGGGATATCCATTTCGGCTAGTCCGACTTCACCAAGCTGTGATGGAAGTAATGATGGAGCTATCGATATTACAGTAAATCCTGCAGGATCTTACACTTATTTATGGTCGAATGGAGCTACAACAGAAGATGCATCCAATCTTTATGAAGGATTTTATACGGTAACAGTTTCCAATGGATCTTGCTCAGTTACGGATTCCTTTTCTATTGATGCGCCTGATGCCTTACAAATTATACATACAACCTCAAATGCAACAGGATGTACTTCTGCGGATGGTATGATTGCCGTAACTGCCTTTGGTGGTTCTCCAGCCTACTCTTACGAATTGTTTGATGAAAATTCTAGCTTAGGAGCAGGGCCAACCTTTGCAAATCTTGTACCTGGTCCTTACATGGCCGTGGCAGTAGACGCCAATGGTTGTTCAGATACTGCTACCATTTCACTTTCTGGAATTTCTGGAGGAGCAACACCTTTAACTGCGGGGGTAACCAATATTACTCCTTCCGCTTGTTTGAGCTCTAATCCAGCTGATCCTGGAAATGGTTCTGCACTTGTTACAGCAAATGGTGGAACAGCTCCCTATGCTTATTATTGGACTAAGTATTGGAATCAATCTGGCTCTGGACTGGGTTCAGGAACTGTATTCAGTACAACAAATCAGCCCATTAATCTAAGTTCAGGGGCTTATGTTGTAGAAGTACGCGATGCTAATAATTGCTCTATTTATGTTAATACAACCATTCCAGGTGCCAATTTAGCTCCACAAGAGATTTGTATGGTAACTGTTCAGCAAGACTTCAACAATAATCAACAAAACGTAGTTGTTTGGGAGAAAAATGCTGGTTTAGGGATTGATTTTTACGAAATCTGGAGAATGGAAGCTAACGGGATGTGGCAATACAGAGATTCAGTTCAATTTGCTAGTTTGAGTCAGTATGTGGATTATGGAACAGACCCAAATGCTACTTACTACACTTACCAGTTAAGAACCGTTGACCAATGCGGAAATTTATCAATTTATACTGCTAATCATGCCACCATCCAATTGTCTTTGGATACGCTTAACATGACTCCGGCTACTGGACCAAATAATACAGATGGGTCGATTACCATGCAGTGGAATCAATATGGAGGTTCGCTTTCCTTGACGGAGTATGGAGTGAGAAGAATCATTGTAGAAAGTGGTGTAACTGTAGCTGATGCCATCATTGCAACGGTGCCTTTTTTAGCGAACAACCCTGTTTATAATTACACAGACAACACCATGCCTGGAGACAACGGACAAAGATCTGTTTTCTATCAGATTCAAGCGGTATTCCCGTCTTCTTGTTTGGCTACCAAAGCACAAGATTACAACGGAACAAGATCTAACAGATCCGCCGGAATTTTCAATGGAGGTTACCCAGCTTCTTTAGACGAATCTGATTTGAACTACTTCGCTGTTTATCCCAACCCATCCAACGGAAAGTTTACAATTGAAACGAGTCAGGCAGGAGGAACGATTACTGTAATTGACCTGTTTGGGAAAATTGTAAAAGAATTGGAAATGAACCAAGCGAAGATCAAAGTAGATCTAAGCGAATTGAACAACGGAACCTACTTCATCCGATACAACGGAAACCAAGCTTTGGAAACGAAGAAGGTGATTATTTTGAATAACTAAAAGATCAACACAAATAAAGAAAAGCCTCGATTTATGTCGGGGCTTTTTTGATTTTGGAAGGCAGAGACGAAGCCAGCCTAAAAGAACCCCTTCGCGTGCAAAAACGACAAACACAGTCCTAAGCTCATAAAATCATAATCTCATAAAATCATAAAATCCTAAAATCCTAAAGTCCTAAAATCAAACAAGCCCATTTTTCCTAATCTAAAATCCGAAATCTAAAATCTAAAATATACCTTTGCTTTAATGGCATTACTTTCCACAAATTCTAAAAAACTAGCTTTACTCATCGATCCGGAAGAGTATTCTGAAAAAGATTATCTAAATCAGAAAGGAAAGATCGCGGATTTATTTGACGTGATTCTAGTTGGTGGTAGTTCAGATTCAAAGAAGCAGATTGATCCATGTGTGAAATCCATAAAAGCCCATTTTGAGCAACCCGTTTATATTTTCCCAGGTTCTCACGAACAAGTAAGTGAAGCTGCAGATGGCATGCTATATCTGTCTTTGATCTCAGGAAACAATGCCCAATACCTTATCGGTGAACATCGCAAGTCTGCCCTAGCCCTTAAACAAATGGATTTGGATATTGTGCCTACGGGCTATGTTTTAGTGGATGGTGGGAAAGAAACCTCAGTTCAGAAAGTATCTCAGACTTTGCCTTTGTCACAGGATGATATCGAAACGATTGTAGCGACTTCAGTGGCAGGAGAATTATTGGGAATGAAAGCCATCTATTTGGAAGCCGGAAGTGGAGCCAAAATCCCTGTTAAGAAGGAAATTATTCGAGAGGTGAAATCGAAACTTGATATTCCTTTGATCGTAGGTGGTGGAATTCGTTCTTCCGAAGAGATAAAATTGGCCTTTGAAAATGGTGCGAATCTGGTTGTAATTGGTACCTTTATTGAAGAAAACACATCAAACATCAACCAACTAAAAAAGTAATGGGCATATTTTCAAATTTATTTAACAAGCCATTGGAACCGATTGATTTTGGGATCATCAAAACGGATGTGCATTCGCATTTGATTCCTGGAATTGATGACGGATCCAGAAGCATGGAAGATACTTTGAACATGTTGCACAAATTTCAAGATCTGGGTTATAAAAAGGTAATTACTACTCCCCATATCATGAGCGATTACTTCAATAATAATCGAGAAATCATTTATGGTGGACTTGAAAAAGTTCGGGAAGCTATTCAAAAAGTGGGCTTGCAAATTGAAATTGAAGCAGCCGCAGAATACTACACCGACACCATGTTTCAGGATTTAATTGGAAAGAAGGATTTGCTCACTTTTGGAAAGAATTATGTTTTGTTTGAATTGTCTTTTCAATACGAACCTGCCAATGTCAAAGAAGTAATTTTCGAACTGACTTCCGCAGGTTACCAACCTATTTTAGCACACGTAGAACGCTATCCATACTACGTCAATAAATGGGACAAAATTGAAGATTATATCAATAGAGGGGTACTTTTGCAATTGAACCTCAACTCACTTACCGGAGGCTACGGAAAAGATATTCAGAAAATGGCTCAGAGTCTGATCGAAAGAGATCTGATCGATTTAGTAGGTTCAGATTGTCACCGATTTGAACACCTGATGGCCATGGAAAGTCTGAAAACGAATAAGTACGTACACCAAATTCTGAACAAACCAGGATTGCTGAATAAGACACTGTAATGGACATCATTCAAACTAAAAATTACGCCATTGAATTAGGCTCAATCCAAGAGTGGGGATTGAAAAGTCTCTTATCCAAAAACTACCCGAACGCTAAAGTGGTCATGATTACGGATGAGAATTCTTACGACTATTGTTTGGAAAAAATATTGAACCAATTTCCTGAATTGCAAGAAGCACAAGTATTGCAATTACCGGCTGGGGAGCAGTATAAAAATTTGCCTTTGGTGGAACAAATCCTCAATGTGATTTCAGAACACAATTTATCTCGAAATGATTTAATGATCAACCTGGGTGGTGGCGTAATTACAGATATGGGAGGTTTTATGGCTTCCATCTACAAAAGAGGGATCGATTTTATCAATATACCTACTACCCTACTTTCCATGGTAGATGCAAGTATTGGAGGAAAAACCGGAGTGGATTTAGGAAGTTTGAAAAATCAAATCGGGGTATTTGCGGAACCTAAAGCACTCTACATTGATCCAGAATTCCTTAATACACTGGAACCAATTCAGATTTTCTCAGGATATGCAGAGATGCTCAAACACGGACTTATTGCAGACAAAGCTCATTGGGAAGCCCTGAAAGAAACAAAACCAGATGTAGTTCCTAGTCGCATCGACCTCATCAAAAGATCTATTGAGATCAAAAAGGAAGTCGTGGAAAAAGACTTCAAGGAGAGTGGACTTCGAAAAATTTTGAATTTTGGGCATACTGTTGGCCATGCCATCGAAGGAATGTACTTGACCAAAGCTCCCATCATTCACGGACTAGGAGTCGCCTGGGGAATGATGGTCGAAGCTAAAATTGCTACGGAACTAGGAATGCTTTCAGCAGATGAATCCAAAGAAATTGAAGAGTTCATTTTGTCCATTTACCCTCCCATCAAACTTGAGGATGAAGAAATCGAGGAGATCATGCACCTCATCCAATTCGACAAGAAAAATAAAGAAGACAAAATTCTATGCGCACTAATCACCGAAATCGGAAAGTGCGAATACGACGTCGAAGTCAAAGTTGGAATGGTGGAGAAAGTGTTGAGAGAAGTGAATGTTAGTTGAAAGGGACACACTGTCTAAGTTACACGGAGATTCACGGAGAAGGCACGGAGTTTCACGGAGAGTTTATTAACTGACTCAATCTCTTGCGGTTCCTGAGCTTGTCGAAGGGCCCTACTCTTGCTCGTATGCGAAGGATTTGGGAATCCGTCGCAGCACAAGCTTCGCTTTCCGAATTCCACATTCCGAATTTCGAATTATCTCCCTATCGGTCGATGAGCTCGCTATCGCTCGGTTCCGAATTAATAACTCGCCATCACATTAAAAAGCCCTTCGCACATTCTTTTCACCTGAGTGGAGCTGCAATTGAAATTATTGAACATGATTGTGAATGCGATTTTCTTTCCTGTTTTTGAGTACACATAGCCCGCATAAGATCGAACGCGATTCATGGATCCCGATTTACCATAGACTCTTTGGTAACCCGCTCCATTCGCACACATCGACCGAATGGTTCCTCTTTTTCCTGTTTGAGCTAAGGAATTCTCAAAAGATTCGAAGGTTTTTTGAGTCGACATGTATTTTAGCATGTCTACAAAATGCTTTGCAGAAACGGCATTGGTTCTTGACAATCCTGATCCATCATTCATGTAAAAACCAGTCATGTTATTTCGCGCACTCCAGTACTTTTCGACTGCAGCTGTTCCATTCCATGCATTACCTGTTCCGTATTTTTGTGCACCTAAATAATTCAGTAAGCATTCGGCAAATAAATTCACACTTCGGTGATTGATTTCATTGATGATCTTATACAATTTTTCTCCTCGGAAAGTGTGAATCTCTTTTAACTTTAAGCTGTCTTTTTCGGCTTTAGTCAGTTGCAATTTTCGCATGGTCTGGTGACAATATTTCACTTGCACCCCATTCTCTTCCAAAGCATTCGTGAAGGCGTATCCAAAAAAATCTTCCGGATCTGGAATACTTCCTTTCACTTTGAAATCTTCCTCATTTCTAGGTAAAGTTCCTACAACAAAACGATCTAATGAAAAGGGACCTCCAAAAACATATGAATTATCTCCTTTTTTGTCTGATGTCAATACTTCATTTCTGTATTCTAAATTGGGAATATGTGGCTCAATGCAGTGCAATACAGTTGAATCTCCACTTTTGGCTCCTGTAGCAAAATGTAAATAAACCATATTGTCAAAAATGTTTAATCCCGCCGGACCTGCTCCATAATAATTCCCCATGTCTGTCCAGTTCCAACCTCCTGGCACCCCATCATAACTGTAATAGGATCCATCGGCAATGACATATCCATCTATTTCCTTGATTCCAAAGGCTTTTATAGAATCTACCCATGTTTTTAGAAAATCTAATTCATGTCCTTCTTTTGTAAAAAATCTTGAACCCCAGGTTGGATCTCCATATCCTTTGATGTAGATGTTTCCATGCAATACCCCATTTGAATCGACAACGCCATCATGTAATAATTCTGTTTTAATGCGATGCCCAGCGCCTAAGGTTTGAAAAGCGGTGGAAGTCGTAAACAATTTCATGATTGACGCCGGAGTCAAACTTGTATTCTCATTCAACTTTGCAATTTCCTCACCAGTAGCAATATTTACCGCATAAAAGCCAATGGAGGCATTCTTCATGTAGTTGTCACTCTGAATCGCATTGATCTTGGCCTGTACCGAATTTACCTGTCCATTTAAAGTAAAAACTCCCGAAATCAACATTAAAATGATAATTATTCCTTTTTCCATAGTCGTCAAATCTCCTTTTGTCTGCTAAATTTGCGTAAAAAACTTGTGTGCGGGATTCTAGGCTATATTAATTTTACAGAAACCAATGTTAAAAGCATTGAAGATGAAGCCTTTAAAACTGCTCTGAACCTTATCCAACATAGAGGTCCCGATAATCAAAACTTCAAAAGGTTTGCCAAAAACAATTTATTCGGTCACACAAGACTTTCAATAATTGATACAGATTCTCGTTCCAATCAACCTTTTTTCAGTGAAGAGGGTCGCTATATTTTGATCTTTAACGGAGAAATCTACAATTTCCACGATCTAAAAAATGAATTGATCAATGATGGTATTCAATTTAAGACATCAGGAGATACAGAGGTTTTATTGAATCTTTTGATCAAATATAAATCCGATGCGCTGCACAAATTGGATGGATTTTTTGCCTTTGGATTTCATGATTTGGAAAGTGGCTACAGCTTAATTGCCCGAGATCGTATTGGGATCAAACCATTGTATTACAAATTAACTGAAAACGACATTTGTTTTGCTTCGGAATTGACTCCAATATCAAAATTACAATCTGAAAAAGAAATCGATCAGGAAGCATTGGAATTGTTTTTTAGTCTGACCTACATCCCAGCGCCTTTCACTATTTTAAAAGGAGTAAACAAGCTTTTCCCGGGAGAATGTATCGAGATCCAAAATGGAAAAGTAGAACAAAAAAGATATTACGAAATCAACCAAAAAGAGATCAGTAAGGATGATTTTGAAACTTCTAAAGGCAAACTTAAAAATCTGTTAACCAATTCTGTTATGAACCGCTTGGTTTCGGACGTAGATTTGGGTTGTTTTTTAAGTGGGGGAATTGATTCATCCATCATTTCAACTTTGGCAAGAGAACATAAAACCGATTTGAATACCTACTCTATCGGATTCGAAAATGCCAACTATTTTGATGAGACTCATTTTGCGGATGCCGTCGCCAAAAAAATAGGATCACACCACACAGTTTTCAAACTAAAAGATGCTGATTTTATCGATGATTTCGAACAGATCATGCATTCCTTTGATGAGCCTTTCGGAGATTCTTCGGCCATTGCGGTGAATTTACTTTCGAAATATACAAGTCAGGAAGTGAAGGTGAGTTTGTCGGGCGATGGAGCAGATGAATTATTTGCAGGCTACAACAAGTACAGAGCAGAGTTTTTAATCCGAAATCTAAGTCTTTCCAAGAAAATCGCTGCAAGCACAGGAAATGCTCTATTAAAACCCTTTCCCGCTTCCAGAACATCCAAAATCAGCAATCTCAAAAGAAAATTGGGTAAACTGAACCAAGGAATTCAAACACCACCCACCGAAAGATATATCAACTGGATTTCGAATGGAAGGCAAGCTGGATTTGATATTTTAAAGCGACCTTTCACGATTGACATTCAAAAAGCTCTTTCCATTCCGGATATTAAATGCTTGAATGATCAACTGATTTCAGATCAAAACATTGTGCTTTCTGGTGATATGCTTAAAAAAGTGGATTTGATGTCAATGGCACATGCTTTGGAAGTACGAACGCCATTTTTAGATCATAAAGTGGTAGAATTTGCCAATAGTTTGCCGGAACATTTTAAGATCAACAAAAACCAAAACAAACATATTCTCATCGAAACTTTTAAGAATGAGCTTCCCAAAGAACTTTGGAACAGACCTAAAAAAGGATTTGAAGTTCCTTTGCAGTTCTGGATCAATTCCGTTTGGGAAAAAATCGATCCTAAATTTTTCGACAAGCATTACATCAATCAACAAAATCTATTTGACACCAATAAAATACAAACACTCCAAGAGGAAAGAGCATCCAAAAATCTGGGCGACCGCATTTACGTTTTGTGGAATTATCTCGTCTTTCAATATTGGTATGCGACAAATATGTCAAACTAAATGAAGAAGATCAAAGTTTTAAGAATTATCAACCGCTTCAATTTAGGAGGCCCAACTTATAATGTCACCTTTTTATCTCGATTCATGAGCGAGGAATTTGAAACACTTTTGGTTGGTGGTGTTCCAGATGAGTACGAAACCGATAGTTTGCACATCCCTGAAAGCTATGGCTTGCATCCCATCATCATTCCCGAATTGAAAAGAGCGATCAACTACAAGGAAGACAAAAAAGCTCTGAAAAAACTGAGAGAAATCATTCGGGAATTCAAGCCGGACGTTGTGCATACTCATGCATCTAAGGCAGGAGCTTTGGGCCGACAAGCTGCAATTAAAGAAAATGTACCTGTTATCTTGCATACCTTTCACGGACATGTATTTCATTCTTATTTTGGGAAATTAAAGACCACTTTTTACAAAACAGTAGAAAGGAGGTTGGCTAAAAAATCTACCCGAATCATTTGTATTTCCAACAAACAAAAAGAAGAAATTGGAAGCATTCATAAGATTTGTCCACCAGAAAAGATAGAAGTCATCCCTCTTGGATTTGATTTAGAAAAATTCCATGCCAACAAAGACGAAAACCGTAAAAATGTTCGAGCGAAATACCAATTAAAAGAAAATGAAATCGCTATTGCCATCATCGGAAGACTAGCGCCGGTAAAGGATCATGATTTTTTTCTAAATGTAATTGAGAATCTACCAAAAGAATCGATCACTAAGATCAAAGTTTTTGTGGTGGGTGATGGAGAATTAAAATCAGAAATAGAAGAAAAAACAAATGAGTTGAATTCGAAATTTGGAGAAAAAAGAGTGATCATGACCAGTTGGATCAATAATATCGATGAATTTAACGCGGGTATGGATATTATTTGTCTGACCTCCAAAAACGAAGGAACTCCTGTTAGTTTAATTGAAGCTCAAGCATCCGGCACCCCTGTGATTTCAACAAATGTAGGAGGTGTTCAAGATATTATTGATGAAGGAAAAACCGGATATATTATCGAAAAAGGAGACCTGAATTCTTATGTGAACAAGCTTAATGAAATGATTCAGGATGAAAAAATGTTGGAAAATATGTCACAAAATGGCTGGAATTACGTAAAGGATAAATTCAGTTACGCGCGTTTGTGTGCCGATATGGAAAAACTGTACAAAAAACTATTAGCTGAATGAGATCACAACTGAAGATAAAATTTATACCTATTGGAGTCGTCCTCGTACTTGTTTTAATGATGAATTCATGTGGAATCAATTCCAACCTCATGTTCAAAACAACCAAGGACTATGTATTTGACTCGCTCCCTGATACAGCGAATTTCGAATACAAACTATCGGTTAATGACGAAATTACCTTCCGACTCTACTCCAATCAAGGATTTAAAATTTTGGATATTGTCTCTGGAGAGTCAAGTACTACCGCAAATAACAATCAATCCTTGAGCCAAGGAACTGCTATCACCTATAAAGTGGAACAAGATTCGACTGTGAAACTACCGATTGTAGGAAAAGTTCAGCTTGTTGGAATGACCTTGGACTCTTGCGAAAACTATCTTGAGAAAGTATATTCCGATTACTACATTGAGCCATTTATACAAATTCGTGTGATTAACAACCGAGTGATTGTTTTTCCGGGAAATGGTGGTCAGGCAAAAGTTGTAACTCTAAAAAACAACAACACTACTCTATTAGAGGCACTTGCATTAGCGGGTGGAATTACGGATAGAGGTAAAGCAAAAAAGATAAAAGTCATGAGAATGGTTGAAGGAAAAAGAGAAGTTTATCTCATCGACCTGTCAACCATTGATGGTATTGCTGAAGCTGATTTAGTTGTTCAAGCCATGGACTACATTTATGTAGAGCCAGTTCCTCAAATTTCAAGAGAATTGTTAGCTGAAATCGCGCCAATTCTTGGAATCATCACTTCAGCTGCTGCGGTGGTTGTGATTATTCAATCCTTTACAAAATAGTGAATCAGGAAACTGAAAATAGAAGCCCAAAAAGGCAATTGAATCGAGAATTTGATATTGATATCTTCAATACCGTATTGAAGAAAAATTGGTATTGGACACCTATTTTCATTGTCCTTTTTCTTACTATTTCCTTTATTTATTTGCGCTATACGAAACCTGTCTATGAAGCGTCTACAATTATCCAGCTTGGAAGTATTGATGAGGGAAAGAAAATTGTAGATGTAGAAAACGTTTCTGCAGTTGGGGATGAACTTTCAAGTAATGTAGAGCTGTTGAATTCAGAATTGATCCTGAAAGCGGCATTGAAAAGACTAAAACTCAATGTATCCTATTTTTCAAAAGGAGATATCTTAACCGAAGAGAAGTACACTTATTCGAGTTATCGTATCCTACCTTTAACTTTAAAAGATTCCAGTATTGTAGGCCGACCAATTAAAATAAGTTTGGATGGTGATAAACTGATCTTGAATTATGATTTCAAAGGAAAACAAACGGATAAAATTCGGGTAGGTCAGTTTTATGAGAATGACTTCTTTAAGATTGTTATCAATGTTAAAAACTGGGATCAATTGCGAAAAAATGTAGCTGAAAATGAGCTGTATTTCATGTTTAATGACTTTTCGAAGTTGGTCCTTGCCTATCAATCAAATTTGTCTGTACGGGTAATCAATCCAGAAGCAAAAACTATTGAAATTAAATACCGATCC
This sequence comes from Crocinitomicaceae bacterium, assembly GCA_020436025.1. Lineage (GTDB taxonomy): Bacteria > Bacteroidota > Bacteroidia > Flavobacteriales_D > Crocinitomicaceae > JAGQYP01. The sequence continues at coordinate 20,456 of JAGQYP010000038.1, read as the reverse complement.
AACAATCCGGTTCTTTCTAAAGATATTGTGACTGCAGTGGTTCAGCAGTTTTTTGATCACGATAACGATAAAAAGCAAAAGGGTTCTGCCAATATCCTATCATTCATCAATAAACAGCTTGATTCCATATCAACTCAATTAGAGCTTTCGGAAATTCAAATTAAGGAATACAAACAATCTAATAAAGTTCAAGACCCAAAAGGGATTTCTGAAAACCTTTTAAACAGAATCACCAGTTTAGAAGGACAAATTGTAACGCTTGATCTTGAAAAAAACCTTTTAGCCACAGTTGAAAAAGTTCTGGATGATTCTCCGGACAGATTAGATGTCTACAACCTTCTTCCAGGGTTGGTTGGTTCTCAATTTGAAAATACATTGAGTAATCAGGTAGAGCAACTGCATGAATTGATGCTTCAACTTGAAGATGCGAAATTCTCACAAACAGCAGAAAACTCGAATGTCAAGAGTTTGCAAAAAAGAGTGCAGGCACAATCAAACACAATCAAAAGACTTCTTAGTGCTTTTCAAACAAAAGTTAAAATCCAAAAAGAGGGCATCACTAAAAAAATCACAGAAATTGAGGCCAATTTTTATGGTATTCCTGAAATCGAGATGGAACTTTCCAGACTAGAAAGATTCTTCCAATTGAATGAAAAGTACTATGTTTTACTTTTGGAAAAGAAAGCACAATATTCTATTTCAAAAGAAGGCTTCACTACTTCTAATTTGATCTTGAAGGAAGTTCAATTACCAGATTCTCCAATATCTCCAAGAAAGAATCTTATCACAATTAGCGGGATTTTGCTGGGGATCATTTCAGGATTTATTTTGATGTTTTTCAGGTATGTTTTTTATAATGAAATCAATAACCCAGAAGAACTGAAAAAACTCTTGCACAACAAAAGTGGCTTTTTGGGTATCGTGCCACAATTGAAATCGAAACTGGAATATTCGCAATCCATGGTGTTTTCTGATCCTAAATCAGCGGTTTCAGAATCTTTTAGAACTATTCGTTCGAATATCAATTTCGTGAGCAACAAGGAGGAAAATTGTCTCATTATTGGCGTTTCCAGCTCCATCCCAGCTGAAGGAAAAACCTTTGTTTCCATTAATATCGGTTCCATATTTTCGCTGTCCGGTAAAAAGACCTTATTAATAGACATGGATTTGAGAAAACCTAAAATTCACCAAGGATTCAATCTGAAAAACGATAAGGGAATCAGCGATGTCCTTTCAGGAAACTGTGACATCCATGAAGTTATTAGAGAAGATAAAAATAACCTATCCATTATTTCAGCGGGAACAATTCCGCCAAATCCTTACGAATTGATTTTAAATGGAAAGCTCCAAGAGGTATTGCAACAACTTCAAAACGAATTTGACATCATTGTAATTGACAACCCACCTGTTGGAGTGGTTTCTGATGGAATAGAAGTCCTGAAATACGTCGATATTCCTGTCTTTGTGTTCCGATCAAATTACTCTAAACGAATTTTTGCCAATACGATTTCAAGTTATTTAGCCGAAGGAAAATTAAGTAAGATCTACACCGTTTTAAATGGTTTCCATTCACAGAAAAAGGATTATGGATACAACTACGGTTACGGAAATTATTACAATGATGAACCTCAAAAAAAGTCATTGTTTTCAAAAATATTTAGGAGAAAATAAATGGAAGTAAACAAGTCTCATGTACAGGATGTGTTGATTTTGAAACCAAGAGTATTTGAAGATTCTCGTGGTTATTTCTTGGAAAGTTACAATCGTGAACGCTACCAGGAATACATCGGTGAACACCTTTTTGTTCAGGACAATGAATCGCTTTCTTCCAGAGGAGTAGTTCGAGGATTGCATTTTCAACGTCCTCCATTTGCACAAGGAAAACTTGTTAGGGTGATCAAAGGTGCCGTACTAGACGTGGCTCTTGACATTCGGAAAGACTCTCCTACATACGGCCAATTTCATTGTGAAATATTATCAGAAGAAAACAAAATGCAAATGTGGATCCCGGATGGTTTTGCTCATGGTTTCGAAACACTGGAAGACAACACCATTTTTTCTTACAAGTGCACTAACCCATACAACGTAGAGTCGGAAGGTTCCATTTATTGGAACGACCCTACTTTAAACATTCCATGGCAATCAGACAACCCGATCATTTCAGAAAAAGACAAACTACAGAACTTATTTGACAATTTTAATTCCCCTTTTTAATGAAGTTTTTTGAAAATCCACACTTATACGTTATCATCTTTTTCTTTTTTTCATTTGTTGCTTCACTAATGATTAACAAGCTCTTGCTTTCATTTGCAGGGAATCTAGGAATAAGAAATAAAAATAATGTGGTCATTCGTTGGAGCAGTGTGAGCAAACCTTCATTAGGAGGAATCAGTTTCTTTATCTCATTTTTTGCAAGTATTCTGGTTTATTCTGTCATTTTTGGAGAATCAGACATCTATCACAACCTTAGGTTTTTAGGTTTTCTAGGTGGATCTTTTTTAGCCTTTTTCATGGGATTGGCAGATGATGCCTATGATACCAAACCCTTAATTAAACTATTCACTCAAATTCTTTGTGGAGTTTTAATGATCGCCACAGGTTCCTATATCAATGTTTTCCAATATGAGATTCTTAACTACGCCCTAACGATAATTTGGGTGATCGGAATTATGAATTCCCTCAATATGCTGGATAACATGGACGGTATTACGGCAGTTACGAGTCTGCAAATCTTACTCTCCATCATCTTTATCATCTATATTTTTGATTGGAATTATTTGATCAATATTACGGTTTTGATCAGTCTGGTTGGTGCCATTATCGGTTTCTTACCCTACAATCTCAACCCCTCAAAAATGTTTATGGGTGATACTGGGAGTCAATTTTTAGGTTTTGTTCTTGCTTATGTTTCTATAGACCAAGGTTGGAACTTAATCAAACGAATCGATCCAGCAGAGCACTATAGTTTGCTTGCAATCATTTTCAGTTTTAGCCTGGTTTTGATAATTTTTACGGTAACTATTGTGGATACTACTTTTGTAACCATTAATCGAATTCGAAAAGGACAATCTCCAATGGTAGGTGGAAAGGACCACACCACTCACCATTTATCTTATCTTGGTTTATCAGACAAGCAAATCGGATATCGGTTTATGATATTGAACTTACTGTCCTTAATTTTGGCACTTCTCGCGGTTTGGATCAAAGTTAAATTCGATTCTTATTTGGGAATTTTATTCGTACTTTACCCAATTGTTTTAATTTTATATTTCTATAAAATCAAGCATCAGGTAGAAGTCGAAAAAAATGAAAAAATTTAATATCCTATATGTGATTCTGGCTACGGCGGCATTGTCGATTTACGCCACTAATTCATATAATTCTTCCCAAAATCAGAAAACAGAGGAATCTGCAAATAAAGAAGTTCAAGGGAAAAATGAAATCCCAGAAGTCGATTCTGAACAAAAGGTTACTTGCCCTCCACTTCCTGAAAAAATGACTTTCGCAGGTCAAAACATCCCAATGGATGGAATCGACTTCAAAGAAAGACTGGACAAAGAAATCATTGTAAACATGTTCAGACATAGTCATACTTTACTTTTCCTCAAGAAATCTAAAATGTACTTTTCCATCATCGAACCCATTCTCAAAAAAAATGGATTGCCGGATGATTTTAAATATTTAGCCGTTATTGAAAGCGGACTGGAAAATGTAGTTTCGCCTGCCGGAGCTGCTGGAGTTTGGCAATTCATGAAACCCACAGCCAAAAATTTTGACATGGAGGTAGACAAATTTGTGGATGAGAGATATCATCTTGAAAAATCTACTGAAGCGGCATGTGAATTCCTCAAGCGTTTACATCGGGTTTACGACGACTGGTTCCTGGCAGCGGCCGCTTATAATAGAGGCCAAGGAGGAATCTCTGAAGCGATGGAAGAACAAGGGGTGAATTCCTATTTTGATCTCTATCTGAATTCAGAGACCGCCCGATATGTTTTCCGTATGCTGGCAGTTAAATTAATCATGGAAAATCCAGAAAAATATGGTTTCTATATTGCTGATGATCAATATTACCAATTACCAGATTCCAAAGAAATTAAAGTAGCAGAAACAATCGATGACCTTAAAATCTTTGCGAAAGAACAAGGAACCAATTACAAATCTTTGAAATTACTCAACCCTTGGATCAGATCTTCCAAATTACCTAAAGGAAATAAACCATACACCATTAAAATACCCATAAAGGATTGACGGAAGAGACAGAAATAAAAATCTACGGAGCAAGAGAACACAACCTAAAAGATATCAATGTCACCATCCCGAGAAACCAACTGGTTGTCATCACGGGACTAAGTGGCTCTGGAAAATCATCTTTAGCATTTGATACCATCTACGCAGAAGGTCAAAGACGATTTATTGAAACTTTCTCAAGTTATGCCAGACAATTTTTAGGCGGATTGGAGCGACCAGATGTAGATAAGATCACGGGGCTTTCTCCTGTAATTTCCATAGAACAAAAAACGGTGAATCGAAGTCCAAGATCAACGGTTGGAACCATCACTGAGATCTATGACTTTTTAAGACTTCTCTACGCCAGAGCAAGTACTGCCTATTCTTCTGTGAGTGGAGAGAAAATGGTTAAGTATTCCGACGAACAAATTGTGGATCTTATTTTGGATCAATTTGATGGAGAAAAGATTATCATTTTGGCTCCAAGAATTAGAGGTAGGAAAGGACATTATCGGGAACTTTTTGAACAAATACAAAAGCTGGGATTTGCCAAAGTTAGAGCAGACCAGAAAATCATGGACATTAAGCCAGGAATGAAACTGGATCGCTATAAAATTCATGATATTGAAATTGTAATTGACCGAATTCAGGTTAAAAAAGAACACAAGCAAAGGATTTATGAAAGCGTGACAACCGCTATGAAGTACGGGAATAAATCCATGATCGTTTTGGACTATGAAAAAGGTACTGAAAAACACTTTTCAAGAGCTTTGATGTGTCCAACATCTGGTATTTCATATCCCGAACCTGAGCCCAATTTATTTTCATTTAACTCTCCTTACGGTGCTTGTCGAAGCTGTAACGGATTAGGTGAAATAAATGAATTGGAAATTAAAAAACTGATTCCTAACCCTAAATTATCGATTAAAAAAGGAGGAATTGTTCCTCTTCATGATCTCAAATCCAAATACCTAAACGAAAAAATCGAACTCATTCTAAATCATTACGATTACACTTTAGATACTCCAATTGAGAATATCGAAGAAGAACTCATTCTGAAGATTATCAACGGAACTGAGGAAATGATCAAAGATGAAGAAGGTCATCTAAGAACCCTGGAACTTGAAGGAATTGGACAGCTCATTCAAAAACAACTAGATGAAAACCCAAAAGGCCCAATTAAAAGATGGGCAACAAGCTTCATGAATAAAATTCCTTGCCCAAAGTGCGAAGGAAAAAGACTCAAAGAAGAAGCACTCAACTTCAAAATTCTCGATAGAAACATTGCGGATATTGCTGCTTTGGATTTTGCAGAATTAGGTCTCTTCATCGAACGCATGCAAAAAGAATTGTCTGAAAAGGAATTAAAAATTGCAACGGAAATCATCAAAGAAATAGCTGATCGCACTCGTTTCATTCTCGATGTAGGATTGGATTACCTCACTTTGAATCGACCCTCAAAATCGCTATCTGGTGGAGAAGCCCAAAGAATCCGGCTTGCCACACAAATAGGCTCAGAATTGATGAACGTGCTCTATATTTTGGATGAACCAAGCATTGGTTTACATCAAAGAGACAATACTCGATTGATCCAGTCCTTGACAAAATTAAGGGATACAGGAAACTCTGTAATTGTTGTAGAACATGACAAAGAAATGATCGAATCGGCGGACTATGTCATCGATATTGGCCCAAAAGCGGGCCGTCATGGAGGAGAAATCGTCTCAGCAAGTAATGTGAAGGAATTGCTTACTCATGACACCCTTACTGCGCAATATCTCAACGGAAAGAAAAAAATTGAAATTCCAGATACACCCCGGAAAGGAAATGGGAATTTTCTCGAACTAAAAGGAGCTTCGGGGCACAATCTTAAAAATGTTGATTTAAAAGTTCCACTCGGGGTAAAAGTATGTGTTTCTGGTGTTTCTGGCTCAGGAAAATCTTCTTTAATTACTCAAACCCTCTACCCTATTTTAAACAAACATTTCTATAACGGAGTCAAAAAGCCTTTACCCTATAAATCAGTTAAGGGGTTAGAACATATCGACAAAGTAATTGAAATTGATCAGTCGCCAATTGGACGCACACCTCGGTCCAACCCAGCAACTTATGTTGGGATGTTTACCCACATTCGAGAAATGTTTGCTAGTTTGCCCGAAGCTCAAATCAGAGGCTACAAAGCAGGTAGATTTTCTTTCAATGTAAAAGGTGGTAGATGCGAAACATGCAGCGGTGCGGGTATTAAGGTGATTGAAATGAATTTTCTCCCCGATGTGATGGTCGAATGCGAAACGTGCAATGGGAAAAGATACAATCGGGAAACACTGGAAGTGCGCTATAAAGGAAAGTCGATTTCGGATGTTTTGGAGATGACCATCGAGCAGGCACAACATTTTTTTGAAGGAATCCCTAAAATAAATCGTATTTTAAAAACGTTGAACTCTGTAGGACTTGGCTATGTAAAAGTCGGTCAACCCTCAACCACTTTGTCCGGTGGAGAAGCTCAAAGAATCAAATTGGCAACGGAACTTTCCAAAAAATCAACCGGAAAGACATTTTACATTTTGGATGAACCTTCTACAGGACTGCATTTTGAAGATATCAGACTCTTAAATGAAGTTTTGGATCGACTGGTTGACGAAGGAAATACGGTATTGATTATCGAACACAACATGGATATCATTAAAGTTGCGGATTACATTATTGATATTGGTCCGGATGGTGGAAAAAAAGGGGGTGAAATCGTTGCGGTTGGAGAACCAAAAACGATTATTAAAAACAAGAAAAGTATAACAGGAAAATATTTAATTAACGAACTAAATTGACAAACTATGAGACAAAAAGATTGGAATGATATCAAGACAAACGATAGTTGGGCCATATTCAAAATAATGGCTGAATTTGTTGAAGGATATGAAAAGATGGCTCTTTTAGGTCCTTGTATTTCCGTTTTTGGATCGGCAAGAACACAACCAGACCATGAATACTACCAAATGGGCGTGGATATCAGTAAAAAACTAGCTGAGCACGGATACGGAGTAATTACCGGAGGCGGACCTGGAATCATGGAAGCAGGAAATAAAGGTGCTAAAGAAGGTAAAGGTCAGTCCGTTGGTTTAAACATAGACCTACCATTTGAACAACACTATAATCCTTATATCGATACTGACAAATGTTTGCATTTCGATTACTTCTTTGTTAGAAAAGTAGTTTTTGTAAAATATTCTCAAGGATTTGTAGTATTACCGGGTGGTTACGGAACCATGGATGAACTTTTTGAATCCTTAACTTTAATCCAAACAGACAAGATCAATCGTAAACCCGTTATTCTTATGGGTAAAAAATATTGGAGTGGTCTAGTGGATTGGATCAAGCAAGTCATGTTAGCCGAGGAAAAAAATATTTCGCCGGAAGATTTAGACTTATTTTTGGTAACAGACTCTACAGATGAGGCAATTAAGTACATCGACGACTTCTATTCAAGACATGAATTGAAACCGAATTTCTAGTTCATTTTGCTCTAAGTCAGATAGAATCAATTGTTTATATTAAAAGGGGATTGTTAAATTCTTTTTAACGCGGTATTTTGCTTGTGTTTCGAATTTAATACATTTGTACAATGGTGAAATCTTACCTGATAGGATTGAATATCGTCGGAGTTGTACTGATCTCCTTGCTTTACACGCAAGATGGGGTTAACTTTGAGTACAGTAATCAGGTAGGTGTCAACATCAATGAAACCAAAACCATCACCCTTACCATAGACAAAGGAGATGCTACTGGTGCGGCTCGACTCGTATTGGGCTTAAACCGTGCTAAGGGCGTTGAAGCGACCATTTTAAATGCAGGAGGAGGAGTCCCCGATAAAGAGGAAGGGAATCTTATTTTCAGATGGGAAAATTTACCGCCAGAACCTGTAATTGAAGTCACTTTTGAAGTACGAGGATTGCAATACGGAACCCAAATCATTGATGGTGAATTCTCATTCATGGATGGTACGCGTAAAACACTGCATCTCCCGGATAAAGTCATTCACGTGTACCCAGAAAAGACTCCAAAATTAGATTGCCATAGAGACATCAAAGAAACTGAAAAAGGAATGTACGAGATTGAATTAGTCATCGATCCTGGTTCCAATACTGGTTTTGGAGGGATTAAAGAAAATATTCCGGAAGGTTATGCAGCTAAAATCCTAGAAGCGAATAATGCAACAACGAAAATTGACCCAGGAAATGGAAGGATTGTCTTTACCTGGCTAGAACTTCCTCCGGCTGGAGAAAAAATCAAGGTAAAATACGCCCTTAAAGAGATCACTCCTACCGAATCCATCTACAACATTGAGGGATACTTTTGGGCTGAATACATGATTGTGGACGGAAAGTCTGTAGAATATTTCATTCCGACTACTGGAAAAGCTAAAGAACTTCCTACCCCACAAATCGACCCTCCCCTTACAGATGTAACTTACAAAGTTCAGATTATGGCGGCTCACAAAGTAGTTGGTAAGGAGTATTTTCAAAGAATGCATAAGTTCAATACGGAATTTACGGTAGAAGCCCATGAAGGTTGGCAGAAATATATCATTGGAAACTTTCCAGAATATCAGTTTGCCCGAGATAAAAGAGAAGAATTGAGAGGATCAACCAACTTACCCAAACCATTTGTTACCGCATATAACAAAACCAAAAGAATTACCGTACAAGAAGCCTTAGTATTATCAAACCAAAAATGGGTGCAATAATTCTTGCTTTTTTGACAAAATCGCTTTATTTTTATAAGATAGGTTACTTTTAGACTTGACTAAGAAACTTGCCATATTAGGACTAATGCTCACTTTCTTTTCTGCATCATTTAGTATGCAAAGTGAAAGAGATTCTACAAAAACTAAAAAGAAAAGTGACATCAAAAATGACACATTAGATCATGTGTTTAAGCCTACTATCGGTTTTGAAATAGGGGTACTCTCCTTTTTTGGAGATGTTCAAAACAACTTAAAAGGTTATAGCCCTTTTAGTGGTTCTTACGGAATCAAGATCTTTGCTCAGGCTCCTTTAAACAACGCGTTACATCTAGAAATTTTCGGACAGTTCAACAAAATTACGGTCAACGAACACACTCCTGTAAGAAATTTAAATTTCCAATCGAGAATCAGAATGGGGGGTATCATGGTTCATTACAACCTGTTCCCCTTGGTAACCGAAAAATTAAAAAGATTTTTTAGTCCAACCATTGGTATTGGAATCACTTCGTTTGAGTTTAATACAAAAAGTGACATGCGTAACAAATGGTACGACTACCACTATTGGAGCGACGGATCCATTCGAAACATTGCAGAAAATGATCCTAATGCCCCTTCAGCTGAAATTATTAGTCGGGACAACAGTTATGAAACGGATTTAAGAGAATTGAATCTAGATGGCTTGGGATTGTATCGTATCCAAAGCTGGTCGGTTCCCATTACTTTGGGATTGAATTTTAAAATGGGTGAGCGTTTTGCTGCTCGATTATCTTGTACCTATCATTTCACCTTTACAGATCTCATTGATAATGTTAGCTCGAAAGGTGTTGGAATGCGACAAGGGAACAAACAGATGGATAATTTTCTTTGGACTTCCTTTGGTTTGAGCTATGATCTTGTCTTCAAGAAAGGTACGGGAGGAAAAATTGACGAAATGGAATTCCTTATCGATGATCCTTATTTGGCTGATTCTTCAGATACGGATAATGATGGTATCATGGATCCATTTGACCATTGTGCTTATACTCCTTTGGAAGCTTCCGTTGATGAAAGAGGTTGTCCTCTCGATAGCGATGGAGATTTAGTGCCAGATTATATTGATGAAGAACCTGACACCAGAGAAGGCGCAGAAGTAAACATGTATGGTGTTGAAATTCCTGAGGAAGTACTGAACAATAGAATGGTGATTTTCTATGACACGACAGATCAATTTGTTTTCTACGATCTTGTTGAAGAACAGTTCTATGTGCCTGGTTATCCAAGAGGCGGAAAACGACCACCTAAGAAATCTGATGAAAAGGAATACGTAGTGATTTTGGATAAAGAGAAAACAACAGATTCATCTGCCATGATCCATCAATACATCGGATATGAAAACTTTGTCTCAATCGAAAAAGGAGACTCGACTTACTACGGTATTTCTGGTTATAAAACTGCGGAAGAAGCTGCAGCAGCGAAAAAAGAATTCGAGAAAAATGGAGTGCACGTTTCAGGAATTGGTTCTACTCGTGAAACCTCAGATAATATTAATATTCTGACAGACGAACAGATTAAGAAAATTGAAACGAATTCGAATCATACTGCAGACAATACCCAAGGTAAAGTGTACAGAATTCAAATTGGTGCCTTTAAGAAAAAAGTGGAAGACGATAGATTCCAAAACTTACAAGATGTGGTTTACGCGAAAGGTAAGGACGGATATACACGTTACTACGCAGGAGCGTTCAAAACCATGGAAGAAGCGAACAAATACAAAGTAGAATTGATTACTCAGGGTTATGCAAATGCATTTGTGGTAGCTTATGACGAAGGTGAACGTAAAACATTAGTAGAAGCTGGTGCAAATGTTTCCGAAACTTATGATGAAAATCAAGAGAAAAATACTTTCGTTGAGAAGAGAAACGATGATACTAAGAAGGATAATATTCGATTCAAAGTATTCTTAGGTGAATTCGAAGGAAATCTACCTACAGAAGTTATTGAGATCTACCAAGCTATCGGTAATGTTCAAAATGAGGATAAAAATGGTAAAGTAGCTTACTATACCAAAAACTACAAAACTCTTGAAGAAGCTCAAGCTGCTCTTGAAAAAGTAAAAGAGATGGGCGTGGAAAATCCTGCTATCTTCGGAGACGAAGAAGGAAAAACGATTTCGAAAGAGGAAGCAATAGAGAAATCGAAGTAGACACGTTTTTGGACTTTTGAATTGTTCACCTTTTAGATTTTAGGACTTCATTCGAGCAGGTAAATCAAATAGTTCTGCCATAGGCTAAAAAACCAACACACAATTCTATTCCTTACCTATTCAACTTCACTCGTTTTTATTATATTGGTATTCAATTTGATATACTAATCAAAAATTAGTAGCTATGAAATATATCCTTGCTTTGACCACCCTTATTTTGATCCCGTTTGCTTTCGGTCAATCGAAAATGGGGCCGCCTACTAAAGTGGAAACCATCAACAATGAAGGAAATCCTATCAAACCCATTCAAACTAAAAATTCTAGAGAGCTAAAGAAGGAAACGATCGAGATCAAAAAATCTGACTTCAAAGAAATGCCCAAGCAAAAGCAAAAACTCATTTTAAAGGAACCTGAAAAATATACCATTATCGAAGACTGAGTATGAAAATGAGAATTTTACTTGCTTTTATAGTATCGCTTCCTTACTTCGTTTTCACACAAACAGTTGAAATTCTAAATGAAGATTTTGAGGGCCCTACCAACGTATGGAGTACCACCGGTAGCTCTGCCTCTAATCAATGGATTATCAATACCTGTGCAGGAAACGGACCGTCGGCGGCTGGATCAAATGCTGTTTATATCTCGAAAGGGGGACCTGATGCTGGCTGTGGAACAACTGGAGACATCCAATACCGATATGATAATGCGGCTTCGGGATCTGAATTCACCATCGTCTTTACCACTGTTGATGCAGCTTGTTTGACGAATTTACAGTATACCATAGATTACAAATTAATTGGAGAAGGATACAACGGAGCTAGCGGACCTTTCCATGATTTTGGAACCATGGTTTATTCAACAGATGGAGGTACAACCTGGCAAAACGCATCCAATGCATTTTACAATATCCCTGCTTGGTCTACTGCTACTCTTCCCCTTCCAGCATCCTTAAATGGACAATCTTTTGAATTTGGAATCATGTGGACTTTTGATAATTCCCTGGTCAATGACCCGCCACTCGCCATGGACAACATCATTATAACTGGAGAAGATAATACTCCTCCTTCAGTCACTTGTCAGGGAGATATTAATATTCCTGGAAATAATTCTTGTCAAACTACCCTCTTGGACTACACTTCTACGCTTACAGTAAGTGATTTGTGTACCCCAACACCAAATCTTACCATTACCCAATCGCCATTACCCGGGACTATATTAGACGCAGCGTCAAATCCACATAATATTTCCTTCTTGGTGGAAGATGAAAATGGAAATTCCAATTCATGCTCCTTCAATTTAACAATTGTAGACACTACTTCTCCAAGTGCAAGTTGTCCTGGAAACCAAACTGTATACGTTGATAATTCTTGCTCTTACTCCATTGCTGACTTCTCAAGTTTATTGACCGTTTCCGACAATTGTTCCTCGATAGGAAATTTATTGATTAGTCAAAATCCACCTGCTGCTACCATTCTAGCCAATCATGGTACTATTCAAAATTTAGATTTTACAGTAACTGATGAAGCGGGAAATACGAATCAATGTGCTTTTAATATCATTCTTACAGATTCTACCGCTCCCTCAATTTCTTGTCCGAACGACACGAATATCTATGCGAATGCTTCTTGTGATGCAACGGTTCCTGATTATACTGGTGTTACAGTTGTATCAGACAATTGTACCAATGCTGGTGTGATCGCAATTTCTCAATCTCCTGTTGCAGGTGGTATTTTATCAGGTCTTGGTGCAAACCAGTTGGTTACCATGACAGCAGATGATGGTTTAGGTAATACTTCTCAATGCCAATTCACGGTTAATTTAGTGGATACCATTTCTCCTTCAGTCACTTGTCCGGGAACGCAGTCTGTAAATGGAGATAATAATTGTGAAGCTTTAGTACCTGATTTCAGTGCATTGGTGAGCGCCAATGACAACTGTTCTAATTCCATCAATTTAACTTATTCCCAGTTACCTGCTATCGGTGCCACAGTTTCGGGTCCAACCAATATTATGACCATCACCATTCAAGATGAATCTGGAAATAGTAATTCCTGCAATTTCGATCTTGATCTGATTGATATTTTCCCGCCATCGGTCACTTGCCCTATTAATCAAACCCTCTTTTTAAATGGAGTGTGTGAAGCTTCTTTGCCTGATTACAGTGGTATGACCGTAGCCATCGATAATTGCTTACTTCCGGGACAATTGAATTTTTCACAGTCTCCTGTTGCAGGAACCATTCTGCCAGGAAGCTTAGGATCTCAATTGATTACCATGACCGTGAGCGATACTAGTGGCAATTCCAATCAATGTCAGTTCTTAGTAAGCTTAAGCGATACCATTTCCCCCATTATAAGTTGCCCTTCGGATAGTACTGTTTATGTTGGAGCATCTTGTGATTATACAGTCGTGAATTACACAGGGGCTGCTAGTGCGGTAGATAATTGCTCAGCACCAGGAAACATTACACTTTCACAAAATTTAGCTCCTGGAACCATCTTAGCTGCAGGTACGCAACCTGTCATTATTACCGGGATGGACGAAGCTGGAAATACCAACACTTGTAGCTTCAATATTAGTGCTTTGGATACGATCAGTCCTTTTTTCAATAATTGTCCGCCAAATGTGGATATTAATGTCGATCAGAACTGTCAGGCTACTCTGATCGACTATACTCCTCAAGCAACTGCTTTGGATAACTGTTCGGGCACAATTAGCTATAGTCAAACTCCGACGGCTGGAACGGTAATATCGTCCAATACGGATGTTTCCATCGTGGCAACGGATGCAAGTGGAAATACTGCTGTTTGTGTGATTCGTGTAAATCTTTTAGACACACTTGCTCCAGTGTTCACAAATTGTCCTTCAGATCAAAATGTGGCAGTCAATGCTCAGTGTGAATTCACTATGCCAGATTATACGGCTATTACTGTGGCTGCGGATAATTGCACTGCTCCCTTTTCATTAGTCTATTCCCAAACTCCAGCACCAGGAACCACCATCACAGGAAATTCCATGGTGACGATTACCGTTCAAGATGGGAATGGAAATAGTGCGGATTGCAACTTCAATATTTTAGTGAATGACAATATTCCACCAACAATTACCACTTGTGTAACCAATCAAACGGAATATGTCGATTCTTCCTGTAATTATACTTTACCAGATTACACTTCTCTAGTGGTAGCCAGTGATTTTTGTAGCGCAGTTTCCATTAGTCAATCTCCCGCACCTGGAACCAATTTGGCAGCTGGAGTTCAGACGGTTTACATGATTGCGGCGGATAGTGCAGGAAATTTGGATTCTTGCCAGTTTGACCTCACTGTATTGGACACTATCGCTCCTGTCATTGTTTGTCCATTAGATCAACAAACTTGTGACACCATCATTACTTGGACGAGTCCTGTGATTTCTGATAATTGTGATGTTCCTGTTTTAACCCGAACCGATGGAACTGGATTAACTTCAGGAGATGTTTTTCCAATTGGAACCACTACTATTTCCTATCTTCTTGTAGACAATTCTGGGAATTCAAATACATGTAGTTTTGATGTGGAAGTCATTGCCCTTCCTGATAATGCTACTGCTGGTTTGGATATTGATCTTTGTGTAACCGATACCACTGGATTAGCAGGGAATAACCCAACGGTGGGAACAGGAACCTGGACAGTTGTTTCAGGTTCTGGAGCGATTGATAATCCAAATAATCCCAACACAACTATTCGAAATCTACCTTATGGTGCTACGATATTAACCTGGCAGATCACCAATTCCATTTGCTCTAGCAACGTGGATACCGTAGTAATAAATCGATGGGAAACGCCAAGCATGGCCTTAGTTGCGGATACAATTCACACATGTGGTGATACAGCGAATTTATCTGGCAATTTACCGACCATTGGATCTGGATTGTGGACCAACATTTTTGGATCGGGAACGATTACACAGCCTAATTCCAATAATGCATTTGTAAGCAATCTTTTTGCCGGAGAGAACCGATTTGTCTGGACGATAAGCAATGGAAATTGTACTTCCAGTAAAGATACTTTAGTGGTGATCTCAACCGAAGCGCCTTCGATTATTGATGCCGGCGGAGATCAGGATCTTTGTGACACGACCGATCAGATTAACCTCATCGCACTCCAACCGGATTATGGAATGGGGATTTGGAGTGTTGTAGATGGCAATGGAGTCCTTGATAATGATACGGCTTTGAGCGTCATTGTTTCAGGAATTAATGGAAATCCGAATACTTTGGTCTGGACGGTATCCAAGCAATATTGCCCAGATCAGCATGATACCATTTCGATCAATTACTACGCTTGTATTCCTTTCAATCCTGACATCCCAACAGCTTTTACTCCCGATGGAGATGGAATTAATGATACGTGGGAAATACCGGATCTGAATAAATTCTACCCCGAATGCAAGGTGATCATTGTCAACCGTTGGGGAAATACTCTATTTGAAAGTGAAGGCTACACCACCCCTTGGGATGGAAGATATCGTGGTAAGGACTTGCCTTTGGGCTCCTACTACTTTGTAATTGATTTTAATAACGGCTCTGACGAACCCCTGTCAGGATCAGTAACCATAATAAGATAAGCGCTATGAAAAAGTTAATTATTCTTTTGGTCGTTACGGTAAATCTGATAGTTTTTGGTCAGCAGCAGAGTCAATACACCCAATTTTTCTTCAATCCTTCTCTATACAATCCTGCAGCAATCGGAACTCAGGATTTGATTGATATTGACTTAGGTTTTAGAAAGCAGTGGGTGGGGATTCAGAATTCTCCTTTGACTTTCACTTTGACGGCTCATGCTCCTGTTAAGATGAAGAAAAAGGACAATCGACCTCGAGCTAGCTTTAATCCAGATGCCATGCAATTCTTCAAAAATCCTGAAGTGAAAACCGGGCGAATGAAACATGCCCTGGGTGGAAAAATCATCAATGATCAGTGGGGTGCTTTTGGAAAGACTAGCGTATTTATGAATTATGCTTTCCACGTACCACTTTCTCAAAAAGTAAATATGAGTCTAGGGGTTGGTGCTGGCTGGAGTAATTATCGTTTCGATCAGGATAAGGCGGTGACTTTGGATCCGAACGACCCAACCTATATTGAATTTGTAGGCATGGGAGCCAATCAGAATATTTTTGACATGCAGGCGGGATTGTGGATCTATCACAATGATTTTTATATCGGATTGTCGGCCACGAATTTGATCATGAACAAAATCCATTTCGGCTCCAATAAATCTGATTCAAGGCTCAATATTCACTCCTATTTTACAGCCGGATACATCTGGAGAGCGACTGAAAAATTCTCTGTTTCGCCTAGTGTAATTGTGAAATACATGTACCCTTCTCCCATTTCTTTTGATGTGGCTCTTAAATTTGAATATAACGACTTTGTTTGGGGTGCGGTAGGCTACAGATTTCAAGATGCCATCTCCTTAATGGCTGGTTTTAATTTTGGTCGACATTTCCAACTCTCTTATTCTTATGACATTACTATTTCTCCCATAAGAATTTCTTCAAAAGGAAGCCATGAAGTGACATTGGGTATTTTAATCGGAGGAAAAAAAGAGGAATCTGCCGAAGAAAAGAAGGAACTCGACGAAAACCCCTAGATTTTTCATCTGACATTTGCTAGTTTTAGGTCGGGTTCAACCCAACTTACTGCAAAAACCAAGATTGAAAAAGAAAGAACCAAATACGATCAAAGAGAATAGAATTTTTGATCCTGAATTGACGGTAGAGAACAAATACAAGTCGATTCAGAATCTTACCCAAATTCTTATCGAAAAAACCAGTATTCAAGGTGTGGCGAATGAAATCGTGGACAAAGCCATCTACAGTTTAGGTTTTGAGGATTGTTCGTTTTACATTCTGAATGAAAACCAACTGGAATTGGTAAGTTTCCACTCTTCCCATCAAGCTTTTTCTGACAAATTGAAATTCATTCGAACCATTGGGGTTGAGAAAGGCATTATCACGGATGTGGCGACTTCGGGCAAACCCATTATCGCTTCGAATACTTCAAATGGAGATAAAAAATCTGTGTTTAATTCTCAAATCACCGTTCCCATTCTTTATAATAAAAAGGTGATTGGAGTTATTGACTCGGAACATGAGGATAAGGATCATTTCACCAAAGAACATTTGGAGACATTGGAAACCATTGCCAACATTGCTTCCGTAAAAATCATCCAAATCAAAAGAAATCAGGAATTGGAATTGTACAAAAGTGAATTGGAACAATTGGTCAATAAAAGAACCGAAGACCTGGAGAATATTTTGAAAGAATTGCAAAAGAAAAACACAGAAATCCGCAGACAAAATAAATCTCTCAATCTCTTGCTTCAAGAAGTTCACCATCGCGTGGCCAATAACCTTCAGATCATCTTGTCATTGATCAGAATAAAATATTTGAATACAGGCAGAGAAGTTCACCCAAATCAATTCAAAGAACTTGAAAATCGAATTCTTTCCATGTCTTTGATCCACCAAAACATTATGAATAAGGGATTTATCAGCAAAGATGATTTCAGTACTTATTTGTCTGACTTGGTGCGTCACATTCAAAGCAGTGAAGGGTTTTCGAAAAATATCAGCTTGGTTAAAAGACTCGATACTTTTAGTATTCATCCGAATGACATGTTTTATTTGGGGTTGATCATTACGGAGATTCTGGCCAATTCCATCAAGCATGGATTCGATCAGGTAGAAATTCCTACAATCACCTTTGAGATTACCAAAGACGATCAATACAATATCTTAAAAATTGAAGATAATGGATCTGGTTTTGACTTAAAACTTTGGGAAAACAGTGCGCCAACTTCAGGTTTTGATGTGATTAAAATTCTGACCGAACAAATTGATGGGGTCATTCAGTGTCAAAATTCGCCGAATACAATTTTTACCATCCATATTCCATTCTCTTAGGTTTTTGTTAGCTTTGTGCCACCAAAAATGTGCCCATGAGACCCATTTATTTGTTACTAAAATTCACTTTGATGTATTCTCTGAATGTTTATTTCAGAAAAATCAAATTAGTGAATCCACCTAAAAAATGGAGGTCTCGTACCGTTTTTGTCCTAAATCATCCCTCCGCCTTTTTGGATCCACTTTTGGTTTCGGATCAGCAAAATACCATCATTCATTTCATGGTAAGATCGGATGTTTTCAAGCCTGCTTTGAAACCCTTATTTTGGTCGGTTCACATGCTTCCAATCTACAGAAGTTTAGACGGTGAAGGTGCTTTGGATAAAAATGAAGCTGTATTCAATACCTGTCACAATCTGCTTAAAAAAAGAAGATCGCTTTTGCTATTTGGAGAAGGTTTTACAGATGACACCTTTATTCGTCGACTCAAACCGATGAAAAAAGGTCCAGTAAGAATCGCTTTTGGAGCCATGGAAAAATACAATTGGGATTTTGACTTGGAAATTGTGAGTGTGGGAATCAATTATACGGATCCGAATCATTTTAGAAGCGACGTGCTTATTTCTTACTCCGAACCCATCAAAGTCAACGCTTATAAAGAGCGCTATGCTGAAAATCCGCAGGCGGTGATGACAGAAGTGACCAAAAAAATCGAGTCCAATCTGCAAGCACAAATCACCCATTACAAAAACAAAGACCGAAAACCACTTCACGAAGGCATCATGCGAATCACCCGTAAAGGAATGAACGCGGAAGATTTTGATCCGAAATTACCCATGACAGCGAGATGGAAGTATTCCCGTGATTTGGCAAATCAGATCAATGCCAAGGAAGAGACCGATGCCGAAAACATGGATCAGTTGCAAAAAGAAGTGAGTGGGTACTTCAGTTTGTTGAAGAAATTCCGATTAAAGGAAAAGTACATTCATGAATACAGAACCAAAGGGAAATTGTCCAATAGTGGCAACTGGCTGTTTTTAATTTTGCTATTTCCATTGGCACTTGTTGGAGCAGTTCATAATTTTATTCCCTATTATTTTACCAAGAGGTTTGTAGAAGGCTCTTTCCGTAGAAAAGTATTCTGGGGCGGTGTTAAAATGATGGTAGGAAAAGTGCTTATCGGACTCTTCAATATCCCTTATATCTTTTTATTTTATCATTTAGTGTATCCAAGTTATTGGTTGGGCGTTATATATTACTTTACTGTTCCAGCGATTACAGGATTGATTGCCTATAACTGGTTCAACAGACTTAAAATATTGATTGAAAAAAATAAGATCAAAAAAGCCAAGATCGATCTAGGAAAATTTGTAAAAAAAGAAGAAGAATTGGAAGAAAAGATTGGACAGGTTTTAGAGATCTGAAAAGAGCATCTATGAAATCTCTATTCCTCATTTTCACTTTACTTCTCCTCTCATTATCTTGGGCACAAAACGATACCATTCACCCCTATTTACAGGAATACCTGGATGCGAAAAAAGCTTTTGAAGAGGAATATGCGAAAAAAGATACCTTCAATCTAAAGCACTTTATTGAAGTGATGACTTCCATTCAGCCTAATACTTATGTCAACTGCAACAAATACCAACACGTTTGGTCCAAAATTTTTACTGCCAAAACCATACCGAAAAAAGGGAAAAACAATATTTGTGATACCACCATTCACACCATTTCTGGCAGATTATTCCACGAGGACTTCTCGACTGTATTTTATAGCCGGAACGATTCTTTCGAATTGGAAATCATCCATCATCGACATATTACTTATGTTAATTTTAATACCCAAAAAGATAGCTTGGCCATCCGTTTTTATAATCCGGTATCTTCCGTTCCCCTAAAAATGAATGGGCAACATTTCAAAACGACTTACCCAGCGATTCAAGACTATCTAATCTCGAATTTTTTCCATTTTAAAGAAGAATCCATTCTTGAAATCAGTAAACCATCGGGGACAGAGATCGAAAATAGTATTCAGTTGAAATAGACAATCACTTTTCTACTGAAAATGAATTTCTGTTGAAGCAATAAACTTAGGCGCTTCGACTTTTTCTCGACTCCACTTTGTTTCGCTCGAAAATGCTCAGCGACCCTAAAAAGATTCAAGTAATGGCCGCATTGAATTTTAGAGGGTTGAGACTGAAAGTTATTGCGGCCTACTTAACTCTAAATTATCGGTCCCTGAGCGGGCTGAGCAATTATGAAGTAAAACGGAATAATTAGCCGAAGTCCTGTCGAAGGGAAGCCAATTTTCAATCAATAACTACCTCTTCGAATGCGCAAATTGTAAGTCTTCAAACTAAAGTTTACCAAGGGAGCTTAAATTTAAGTTATAAATTCAGTCTTTGCAACTGATGATTT
>JAGQYP010000037.1 GCA_020436025.1 Crocinitomicaceae bacterium | reverse complement strand
TTTGCAGATGATAAGCACTTATGTTATTTTAAAAACGGGCATGCCTTGGTGAAAAGTGGTGATCGATTTGGATTGATTGATGAAAAAGGAAAAAAAGTAATCCCGACAATTTTTAAGGGTGTAGGGTATTTTGATGAGCTTATTCCAATTACCAAAGATGAAATATGGGGGTATTGCGACGAAAAAGCCAATAGAAAAATTGATTATCAGTTTGATATGGCTTTGAATTTCAACGGTAATCTGGCCATCGTTTCAAAAGAAGGAAAGATGGGCTTGATTGACAAATCCGGGGAATACAAATTGATGCCTGAATACGATGAGATTTTATTCGTAGAAGACAAATTCTACAAAGTGAAGAAAAACGATAAATTTGGGTTGTTGGATAAGCAATTGAATGTGCTTTTACCCGTTAAAAATGATGAACTGATTTTATTCTCAGATGTACTGATTAAAACGATGAATGGGGAAGAAATGCAGTATTTCAATTTAAACACAAAAACTTATATTGAAGTAGAGTAAATGGATAATGTTTTAGATTTCATAGAACGCCATAAATACGGGATCACTTTTGCGATCTTACTCCATCTTGTGATCTTTGTTGGACTTAATTTCTACAAAGTCAGTAATCCAGTGGAGATGCCTCAAAGAAAAGTTCGTGTGAATGTGGAATTAGATAACTACGATGTAGAGCTGACTCCAGAACAAATGGAGGCCATGATGAAAAATCAACAAAACGGAGAAGATCCAAAGAACATGGCGGCCAACATGAACGATGATCGCGAGAAATCTTACGACGATTATTCTGATTATTCTGCCAATAAGAATGTGGAAGACTACGTCAAGAATTACGAAAAACAAATGCTGGCAGATGTGCAGGCAGATCGAGAAGCCAAGGGGGAGAAATATTTAGCCGATGAATATTCGGATGTCAAGATTTATGGAGGAAACGAAGGAAACAAGAATAAAAACAATGCGAATCCATCTGATAAGCAATATGCAGGAAAAACAGTATTAACTTACGATTTAAAGGATCGGGGTCCCAAAGACAATAACAGTTGGTATATTCGAAATCCAGGTTATAGATGTAAAGGAAGTGGAAAGGTAGCGGTCATCATAAAAGTAGATCGATACGGGGCTGTAAAAGAAGCAAAACTCGATCCAGCAGGTTCATCTTCCTATTCCGAATGCATGGTGGAAAATGCCATCAAATATGCTTTATTGAGTAAATTCAACTACAAGCAAAGTGCACCAGCCATGCAGACAGGAAGGATTTTTTATTCCTTTATTGCTCAATAATTATTCTGAAAGCATAGTTTTTTAATTTGCAATTGGTTGAACTTTTGGCTAATTTTTGACGTCAATATTTTATAACTAACGCTCAAACTATGAAGATAGCTCTACTAATTCTTTCATTATTAGTTTTTTATATGAATTGGGCGCAGACAGTCATCAGTCAGTTCACTTTCAATTCGAATCCTGTTACTCAAGCAGATATAGGTCCGAATGCCTATTCCGTAAGTTCTAGCGCATTTTCTGATTTAAATGGAACAGGAGGAACCAATGGAGTAAATGCTGGACTTCCAAAATTGGATTTGGACATGGATATTGCGGGTTCTCCAACATTTGATGTTCCGGGAATTGATGTTTCATTTGATTATCAAAGAGATGAAAGTACAGGGAGTTTTTGGAGACGAGGGAATTATCTGGACATAAGCATGACAGGAGGGAATTTAAGAGTAACCTACAGAGTGGATGATGGAGCTGGAGGCTATACCCAAGTCAATTCAGGGAATGCCTATACGATTCCTAATGACAATACTTTTCGCCGTTATCGATTCATTTATTTGAACGATGTGGGAGTAGGGTATTTAATTGTGAACAATACCATTGTTTGGACGAATGATGGTCCGGATAACCGGGATCTTTATTGGGTTGGTGCTGGAGATGTTCGAATAGGAGATAATTTGGACGGTTCTGGAAGTAATCGAACATTTTTAGATAGTATTGTCGTGGGGAGTATCACCAATTCAGCCTTACCCATAAATCTAGTTGAGTTTGAAGCACATCCTTTGAATAAAAACAATGTTCAGTTGCAATGGACAACTGCATCGGAAATTAATAATGACTATTTCACTTTGGAAAAAAGTCAGAATGGTTTTGATTGGATTGCATTTGCCACAATTCAAGGAGCAGGGAATTCTTCTTCGAATAAGCATTATAATCACATCGATCATGATCCTTTTCTTGGTTTAAGTTATTACAGATTGAAGCAAACCGACTTTGATGGATCTTCGACCTACAGCGATATTGAAAGTGTTTTATTGGATGAGGAGTACGAAAAAGATGAGAATTGGCTTGTTTATCCTAATCCATCTAATTATTTGATTATAGTTGAGAATTCTTCTCTGAATGCGCAATCAAATTTTAAAATATTGAATGTTTTAGGGCAGGATCAATCTTCAGAATTAAGTTTCTGTAATAAACTTTCAGGAAAAATAGAGTTGGGAATATCTCATTTAGCTCAAGGCTTGTATTTTTTCCAAATCGGAGAAAAGACATTTAGATTTAGGAAAGAGTAAGTCTATTCTTTTTCAACATAATCCAAAGACAAGATTTTAAACTCAGTTCTTCGATTCATTTGATGCGCTTTTTCTTGATCTTCTTTGGAAGGGAGGGAGTTGATGTAATCACAAGTCAGCATTTGTACTGAGCCATTCGGGAGAATTATTTTTCGCGGCAGATTTTCTTCATAGCCTTTAGCGATTAGCCTATCTCCATTGATTCCGTAATATTCGATCATACATTGCCTAACACTTTCAGCTCTTTTTTGAGAAAGTCGGATAGAATATTTGTCGGAACCTCTACAGTCTGTGTGATTCATGATCTCTACTATTGTGTTCGGATGTTGAATCATGAAATCTGCAAGAAATTTTAGACTGTCTATAGAATTGTGATTTTCATTTCTTAAAAGCTCCCATTTAGATAATTGAAATCTTATTTCAGGAAGTAAATACACATTTCCTTTTTCCAAAGCCGAATAGCTCGGATGTGAATAGAGTTGCGGTTTTCTTTTGGTCGAGTCTGTTTTCAGAATGAGTATTTCTATGCGTCGGTTTAACTTATGCAGTTCTTCTTTCCTCTCAGTTGCTTGAATTCCTGAAATTAGATCACAAGTAATTGTGAAAGATCCAGAGTCCGTATTAATGCTGAGAGGCCGCTCTTCTCCAATACCAGTCGATTGATTTACGAAAGAAGAGTTGAATAAATCATTCAAATAGTTTTTTAAATAGTCGCATCGGTACTGACTTAATTTCTTGTTCGATTCGGATGTGCCTCTGCAATCAGTATGACATAAGATTCGTACTGATTCTACTTCAGTATGGTATTTAAAGAAATCAATCACCTTGTCATTATGTGGGTGTTTCAATCCGGGATTACTAAAAGCAAAATAATAGTCGAATAAGATGGTATCTCCTTCCTTGAGGAATTCCTTCTGAGTGAAATCATTTCTTTGAGCAGAAAGGACAAACGGAATTATCAAAATTGAAAAATAGAAAAGTTGTTTCACAGATTAAAAATACAAATGTTTGTGGAAGTTACATTGGAGTGTAGAACCGAGTGATAGCGAGCTCATCGACCGATAGGGAGATAATTTTTCGAGTGAAGATTTTCACAGAGAAAGTAGAACAAAAAAAAGCAACCACCGTCGTGATTGCTTTTTTAACCAAACTAAATTACAAACTTACTGTAATGAAAAACTATTGTAGCGCCAAGGCCACGTTTAGTAAGATTATTAATGTGTTTATCGCTAATGCTCCGAAGAACATAGGTACCATTGTTTTCATTGGAGCTTGTCCAATCGCAAATGCATTTGGTATGATTGTACAAGTCAGCATAATTGCTAATTCTGGTACATTGAAACCAATAGATGCAAACATAGAAAAAGCGGTAAGTCCTCCGTAGATACTTCCAGCGAAGATTACCATTACTTGAACCGTCCATGAATAAACCGGGAAATTCGCCCATTCAATGATTCCTTGTAATCCTGATCTTTTTAATACTTTCTCGTCTTGAGCTGTTAATGTAGTTGCCATATCTTGAGTTTTTTTAAGTTTCTGATGTAACAAAGGTGGCCACAAAGATTTGGAATGAATATGACGAATGTTTTTTTTGGAAATGACATTTATCAGAAGAATAGATTTTATTGAATTTGGGAGGGATTAAAAGATTCCATTATCTTTGATGAAAGCAATAAAACCTTAACAAAATGAAGATTTTAGTTCCAGTAGATTTTTCAGATCAGTCACTTCTAGCGGTGAAAACAGCCAAAAGTATTGCCGAAGCAGAAAAAGGAGAAGTGGTCCTATTACATATGTTGGATATTCCTAATTTCTATGGTACCGATATTATTCGCGAATTGAATTCTGATGAGTCTTTCTTCATGATGAAGGGAGCGAAACAAAAAATGGAAGAGTTTTTAGAAAAGGTAAAATCAGATTCCATTGAGATTTCTTCAGACATTAAATTGGATAATACCTACACAGGAATCATAGAATATGCTGAAGATGTTGCTGCAGACTATATTTTGATGGGCTCACATGGTGCCTCAGGGATTAAAGAAGTTTTCGTCGGGTCGAACACAGAAAAAGTTGTGCGAAGATCTACTGTTCCTGTAATATGTGTAAAGGATTATCAGGAGAATCTTCAGTTTAAAAATGTGGTTTTTGCTTCAAACTTCTACAAAGAATCAGATACTGTTCTTCCTTATTTAAAGCAATTTGTAAAGGATTTCAATTGCAATGTACATTTGTTAAGAGTGAATACTGAAAAGGATTTTGAAACCACCTGGTATTCAAGAAAAGTGATGCAGAAGTTTATTGAGGAAGCCGATTTAGGGACAGAGTGTACTATTAATATCTATAATGATGATTCGGTTGAGAATGGCATCATGAGATTTGCAAATGAAATTAATGCAGATGCCATGTTGGTAAGCACACACCACAGAAGAGGATTGAATCACTGGTTTAATGGTTCATTGGGCTCGGATCTGGTGAATCACGCGATTCATCCTGTTGTGACATTCAGAATTAAGTAAGGTATATTCTATAATTAGTTTAGCGATATTAAGTTTTCGCTAATTCTAAGTGGTCGAATATATTTCTTCCTTCTATTTTTTCCTTTGTTTTCATGGGTCTTGAATATTTTTTTTCAGACTGAATGACAAAATACCTACCTCAAATTGATATTTCTCATTATTGCAGCTGGATTATATTGATATATTTGGTCTAAATCATTATATTATTAGACTGAAAATTAATCTTTTATGAACAAGATACTAGTGCCAACCGATTTTTCTGACACCGCTTATAATGCGTTGAAGTTTGCTGGAGACATGGCTCTTCAATACGATTCAGAAATCCACCTTGTGAATTGCTATCAGCTTCCGCAGGGAAATAGCAGTGTAATGATCGATCTTCAAGATATTTTGGAACAGGATTCTAAAAAGGGGCTAGCCGAACAAGTGGCGAATTTCTTATCGGAAGAGAAGTATGCTGGACTTTCGGTTGTACAGCATTCTTTGTTTGGTTATCTCAATGAATGTGCTCAAAATTTGATTAAGATAGAAGGAATGGATGCAGTGGTCATGGGAACTACAGGTGCAGAAACCACTTCAAATAAGTACTTTGGGTCAAATACTTCGAAATTAATGAAGAAGTTAAATATTCCTTTGTTCATTGTTCCAAGTAAAAGTAAATTGAATTTTGGTGAAATCGTTTATTCTGTAGCTGAGGATCCTTCTAAATACAGTACTTCGAGCACTTTTGTTAAAGGACTGGCTAAGAAGTATGATTCAAAAGTTCACTTGTGCAATGTCTATAAGGACAAAGATCATATGCCTGCTTTGGAAGATCGCAACGGATTCTCCCACTTTTTTGAAGGAACAAATACGGATGTTCATTTCATAGAAAATCAGGATGTTTCAGAAGGGATTTTGGAGTGTTCGGAAGTGAATGATTGTGGATTGATTATCATGGTAAGAAGACATTACGGTTTTTTCGAAAATCTACTACACAAATCATCTACCAAGAAAATGGCAGTATATGCCAATAAACCATTGTTGGTTTTAGACGAAGAATTGTATCACAATAACAAATAGGAATCATGGGAAACGCAGTTGTAAAAGAAGTGATGACAAAGAAATTAATCACTATTAGTCCGAATGAAAGTCTTACCAAGGCAAGTGAATTAATGGAGAAAAACCATTTCCGTCACTTACCGGTAGTGGATGGTGATAAGTTGATTGGAATTTTATCTAAAACAGATCTTTTGAGACTGGGTTTCAATGATACATTAGGAGATTTGGAAATGCAAATTGGTTCGAATTTGTATGATATTCTGACAGTAGGTCAAGTAATGGTCGCACATCCCATGTTTATTGGAGAAAACATGAGTTTGGCTGATGCCTCCAAGAAAATGATAGAAGAACAATTTCATGCATTACCAGTTGTAAATGACGAGAATCAATTGTCGGGGATTATCACGACCAGCGATGCATTGAATTATTACATAAACAACTAAATACTTAAGCGCTCTGATAGGTTGAATTTTTAAGATTTTTGACCTATCTTTGAGTTCACTTGAAAAGAATATGGCAGAACTATTCTATATCGACATAAGAGATATTCTGAAGAGAGATCCTGAATGATAGGGTCTTAGCCGTATTACTACCTTTGTTTTCGGGAGTTCCCGACTTTTTTAATCATTAACAATTTAATTAGATATTATGCCTAGATATCATAAATTAGGTAAAATACCTCATAAGAGACATACGACTTTTCGTAAAGAAGATGGGAGTCTTTACCACGAACAACTATTTGGAACTATTGGATTTGATGGAATGTCCTCTTTGATGTATCATTTGCATCCGCCTACAATGGTAAAGGAAGTAAATGATTCTTATTCTGTTGCTCCAGAAGTAGCAGTTGAGAAAAACATGAAATCGCTTTCATTGAACGGGTTTCAAGTACCAGCAAAAGATGATTATTTGGATTCCAGAGTTTGTGTTTTGATGAATAACGACTGCCAAATTTCATTGGCGGCTCCAAAAAAATCTCTGACTGAATATTTTTACAAGAATGCTGATTCAGATGAAGTGATTTTTATTCATAGAGGAACAGGTAAACTTCGAACGCTATTGGGAAATATTTCATTTTCATATGGTGATTATTTAGTGATCCCAAGAGGAATGACGTATCAATTGCAGTTTGATGATGAGGACAACAGATTGTTCATAGTTGAATCCAAATCTCCCATTTATACTCCTAAAAGATATAGAAACTGGTTTGGGCAACTTTTAGAGCATTCTCCATTTTGTGAAAGAGACATGCGACCACCAGAAGAGTTGGAAACACATGACGAAATGGGTGATTTCATTGTGAAAGTAAAGAAAGAAGATTACATGCATGTGTATACATATGCGTCACATCCGTTCGATATTATTGGATGGGATGGTTATAATTTCCCTTACGCTTTCTCAATTCACGATTTTGAGCCAATTACAGGAAGAGTGCATTTACCTCCTCCAATCCACCAAACTTTTGAGTGTGCTGGTTTTGTGATTTGTTCATTTGTACCAAGATTATACGATTATCACCCAGAAGCGATTCCAGCACCTTACAACCACTCAAATATTGATTCGGATGAGGTGTTGTACTATGTGGACGGAGATTTCATGTCGAGAAACAATATTCAAAAAGGTCAAATTACCTTACACCCGGCAGGTATTCCTCACGGACCACATCCTGGAGCTTACGAAAGATCCATTGGAAAGAAGGATACCCAAGAGTTAGCTGTAATGGTCGATACTTTCGCGCCATTAAAAGTGACTAAAGCAGCGTTGGAAATCAATATTGATGATTATTATCAATCTTGGATTCACTAGTTTGAATTAAAAGTTAAAAATTAAAAGTTCAAAATTGAATTAAAGACACTTTGCACTTTGCTTTTTGCATTTTGAACTTTGAACTAAAAAAGAAGTTATGGCAGAAGAAAGAAAATTAAAAAGCGTAGACTACGGTCTTGAAAAAATATTCGCGGGAGCACAAGATTTCCTTCCGCTTTTAGGAACTGATTATGTTGAATTGTATGTAGGAAACGCCAAACAAGCGGCTCATTTCTATAAAACAGCTTTCGGATTTCAGTCCTACGCATACAAAGGATTGGAAACTGGGTCAAGAGATGAGGTTTCATATGTAGTGAAGCAAGACAAAATATGTTTGGTATTAACGACTCCTTTGTCTTCCAAAAGTCCAATCAATGAGCATATTGCTAAGCACGGAGACGGAGTGAAAGTGATTGCTCTTTGGGTAGATGATGCCAAAAGTGCTTGGGAAGAAACGACTAAGAGAGGTGCGAAATCTTATATGGAACCAACTGTTGAAAAAGACGAGCATGGTGAAGTAGTAAGATCAGGTATTTACACTTACGGTGAGACCGTTCACATTTTCGTTGAGAGAAAGAACTACGATGGCGTATTTTTACCAGGATTTGTTGAATGGAAATCAGAATACAACCCGGATAATTTGGGATTGAAATACATCGACCACATGGTAGGAAATGTAGGTTGGGGTGAAATGAACGACTGGGTAAAATGGTACGAAGACGTGATGGGATTCGAAAACTTCCTTTCATTTGACGACAAACAAATTCATACAGAGTATTCTGCGTTGATGTCAAAGGTAATGTCGAATGGAAATGGAAGAATCAAATTCCCAATCAACGAACCAGCTGAAGGAAAGAAAAAGTCTCAGATTGAAGAGTATTTGGATTTCTATGAAGGACCAGGTTGTCAGCATATCGCTGTTGCTACGGATGACATTATCGCAACGGTAAAAGGGATGAGAGCTAGAGGTGTTGAGTTTTTAACTACTCCTCCAGATACTTATTACAATGCCGCTCCACAAAGATTGGCAGAGCACAACCATGAATTGGCTGAAGACCTTGCAACATTGAAAAGCTTGGGAATCATGATCGATGCAGATGAAGAAGGGTACTTGCTACAGATTTTTACAAGACCTGTAGAAGACAGACCAACATTATTTTTCGAGATCATCCAAAGAATGGGTGCTAGAGGATTCGGAGCTGGAAACTTTAAAGCACTTTTCGAATCAATCGAAAGAGAACAAGAGTTAAGAGGAACTTTATAAAATAAATGACCTTCCAGTTTTCATAAACCTGGAAGGTCTACTTTACTTTTTAAAAAATATGAAGACGGCTACAGTAGTAGGAGCAGGATTAGTAGGTTCACTTTGGGCAGTGTATTTGTCCAATGCGGGTTATAAGGTTAAAATCTTCGAACAAAGATCGGATTTAAGAAAAGCGGATATTTCGGCTGGTAAATCGATCAACTTGGCTTTGTCGGCAAGGGGTTGGAAGGCTTTCAAGACGGTTGGGGTAGAGAAAGAAATCGAACCCATTGCTATTCCAATGACTGGAAGAATCATGCACGATTTGGAAGGGAATTTAACTTACCAGCCTTACGGAAAAGAAGGTCAGGCTATCTATTCTGTTTCCAGAGCAGGAATCAATTGTAAGATGATGGACATTGCAGAAAAATATGGCGATGCGGAGATTTATTACAATGAAAAATGCACTGGAGCTGATTTGGAGAATGGGACTGTTTATTTAGAAAACACCGAAACAGGTGAAAAGAAAGAAGTGAAGTCGGATGTAGTTTTTGCTGCCGACGGAGCCTTTTCAGCAGTTCGTTACAATGCCATGCAGAAGTCGGATCGTTTTCAATATTCGCAACATTATATCGAAGATGGTTACCGTGAATTGCTTTTACCGGCAAATGACGACGGATCCTATAAAATGGATAAAAATGCCTTGCATATCTGGCCAAGAGGTCGTTTCATGCTGATTGCATTGGCCAATGAGGACGGTTCATTTACCTGTACACTTTTTATGCCGTTTGAAGGTCACAAATATGCCTTCGATAAGCTGAAGTCAAAAGCCGATGTGGATGCTTTCTTTAAGGAAGTGTTTCCCGATTTTCATGATATGATGCCCGACGTTGCCGATAGATGGGAAGACCATCCATTGTCATCTCTTGCGATCGTAAGATGTTATCCTTGGCACCGAGGAAAAGTAGCTTTAATGGGTGATGCCGCTCATGCAACAGTTCCTTTTTATGGTCAGGGAATGAATGCAGGATTTGAAGATTGCACGGTAATGTGGGATTTAATGCACAAACACAATGAGAAATGGGATTTGGTTTTCGATGAGTATTCGAAAGTAAGAAAGCCTAATGGAGATGCTGTCCAAGACCTTTCAGTTCACAATTACCACGTGATGAGAGATTATGTAGCCGATCCAGAGTTCCTGTTGCAAAAGAAATTTGAAAAACGAATTTCTGAATTGTATCCGGATGAATATTTGCCACTGTATTCCATGGTTTCTTTTTCGCATATTCCTTATTCTGAAGCATTAGAAAAGGGAAGAGCACAAGATGAAAGAATGCGCAAACTCATTAACGAATACCCTGTTGAAGCTGCTTTTGAAGATGGAACAATTGATGAATTGATCCATAGAATTTATGACTTATCCACTACAAAATGAATAGAGAAGAAATATTAGCGGCCATCGATGCCAAATACAAAGCGATCGGACAAAATCCAGATGTGCATTTATCGGGCTTGCTTCATGCTGAACCCATTACTTATTGGGATTATATCCAAGTTGATGCTTTACTTGGCTTGCAGATTCAACGCACACAGCTTCCGGATGAGATGGTCTTCATCATGTACCATCAGATCAATGAGATTTTGTTTAAGATGATCCTATGGGAAATTGCCCAGGTTTCGCATACCGAAGATATTAAACCCGAGAAATTCATCATGCATTTGGATCGTATTTCCAGATATTTTGATGTGTTGTCGAGTTCATTCACCGTTATGGGAGATGGGATGGAGAAAGAACAATACATGAAGTTCAGAGATACTTTGACTCCAGCCTCTGGTTTTCAGTCTGCTCAATACAGAAAAATTGAGATTGCGTCCACGGAACTGATTAATTTGATCGATTTCAGATTTAGAAAGACCATTGATCGCAATACTCCTTACAAGCACGCTTGGGAACACATGTACTGGCAGGCTGCGGGAAAAGATTATGAAACAGGTAAGAAAACCACTTTGATGGCAAACTTCGAAAAGCGCTATGAAAAGGAGCTGACTGATTTCATGATGGAATACAATGAAGTGAATTTGTGGACAAAGTTCAAACAACTTCCTTCAGCATTTCAAAATAATACTGATTTAAGAGAAGCCATGCGCCATTACGATAGAACAGTGAATATTGATTGGGTGATGAACCATTTCAATGCTGCTCGAAAGTATTTAGGCGATGCAGAGGCTACTGGAGGGTCCAATTGGCAGAAATACATGCACCCAAAATACCAAAGAAGAATTTTCTTCCCGGAATTATGGTCGGAAGAGGAATTAGAGAATTGGGGAGCGGATGCATACATGGAAAAATTTGAACAGTACTAAGAGAAATTGGTTATTTAATTAAAGAATATTGAAAATGTCGCAGTTCTGATTTATATTCAAGCTGCTCAAAATAAAAATGAAAACTATGGATGATAAATTAAAAAATGAAGATCCGGAATTATTAAAGGAGTTTCAGGCGAAAATCGATGCAGAAGTAAAGATCGAGCCGAAAGACTACATGCCGGAAGCTTACAGACAACATTTGATCCGTCAGATCTCTCAGCATGCACACTCTGAGGTAATCGGAATGCAACCAGAAGGGAACTGGATCACCAGATGTCCATCCATCAGAGCGAAAAAAATCTTGATGGCAAAAATTCAGGACGAAGGTGGACATGGTTTGTATTTGTACTCGGCAGCTGAGACTTTGGGTGTATCCAGAGATCAATATTTAAAGTGGTTGCACGAGGGAAAAGCAAAATATGCATCAGTATTTAATTACTCCGCATTGAATTGGGCTGATATTGGAGCCATTGGTTGGTTGGTAGATGGAGCTGCGATTGTGAATCAGGTTTCGCTACAAAGAACTTCCTACGGACCTTATTCCAGAGCAATGGTAAAGATCTGTAAGGAAGAATCTTTCCATCAGAGACAAGGATATGAGATCATGGTACACATGGCTCAGGGAACTCCAGAACAAAAAGAAATGGCTCAGGATGCGCTAAATAGATGGTGGTATCCATCTTTGATGATGTTCGGACCACACGATGGAGATTCACCTAGATCATCTTTGGCCATGCAGTGGAAGATCAAAAGAGAAACCAACGATGAGTTGAGACAAAAATTCATCGATAAAACCGTTCCTCAGGCTGAATTTTTAGGATTGACAGTTCCAGATGAGAATTGCAAATTCAACGAAGCTACAGGGCATTATGACTGGACAGACATCAATTGGGATGAGTTCTGGGCAAGCATCAAAGGATACGGTCCAAATAACAAGCGAAGAATGAAGCATCATCAAAAAGTACATGCAGAAGGTGCATGGGTGAGAGAAGCTTCTATCGCTTATGGAAAGAAGAAAGAGAAAAAAGAAGTTGCATAATATTTTAAAAAACTACTAACATGGGAAATACAGACAATCAAGGACCACTTTGGGAAGTTTTTATTCAAACAAAACCAGGTGCACCTTACAAACACGCAGGAGCAGTTCATGCTTACGATAAAGAAATGGCGATTGAAAATGCGCGTGATACATACACTAGAAGACACGAAGGTACTGCAATGTGGGTTGTGAAATCCGAAGATATCGTTGCGGTTCAACCAGAAGATGCTGATGCATTTTTTGATCCTTCAGATGATAAGATTTACAGACATCCGACTTTCTATGAGATTCCGGATGGAGTGAAACATATTTAATAGTGTTAATGAATTCGTTGGTCTGAACGGCTGACGAGAGAAAAAATATTTAAAATGAAAAAGGATTTATACAATTTCGCCATCAGAATGGGAGACACCAGCTGGATCTTGAGTCACAGACTGTGTGAATTGTGTTCTTATGGACCCTTTTTGGAAGAAGATTTGGCCATGACCAATATTGGATTGGATCACATTGGTCAGTCTGAAGAATGGCTAAAATACGCTGCAGAGCTTTCAGATGAAAACATAGATGCAGATTTCTTGGCCTACAGAAGAAAGGAAAAAGAGTACAGAAACGTTCAATTGGTTGAATTTCCAAATGAGGATTTCGCTTATGTTGTTGTGCGTCAGTTTTTCATGGATGTTTACAACTATTTGTTGTATTCCAAACTAACGAATAGCAAAGACACAACATTTGCTGCAATTGCTCAGAAATCATTGAAAGAGGTAAGATATCACTTAAGACACAGTTCAAACTGGATGGTAAGATTAGGCGATGGGACTTCGGAATCACATGAGCGTTTGCAAAATGCAGTGAACGATCTTTGGTTTTACACTGGAGATCTTTTCGTTATGCCGGAATCTGAGCAAAATTTGGCAAAAGATGGAATTATTCCTGATTTGGCTGGGTTGGAGTCTGACTGGAATAAAATGGTCATGGAAGTGTTCAACGAAGCAGGTATGCAAAAGCCAGAATACGAAGTGTTAGCTTCAGGTTCGTTTGACGGTCAACATACAGAATACATGGGATTCATGTTGTGTGAATTCCAATATTTGCCAAATATGTTACAGGATGCCAAATGGTAATCCAGAAAATACAAAATTTAAGGAAACTAGAGTCTGGGAAATCCTAGCTGAGATCCCAGACCCTGAAATTCCTGTTCTAACCATCCTTGACCTTGGAATTGTAAGAAAAGTTGAATTCCATGATGAAAAACCAATCATTACTATCACCCCAACTTATTCTGGTTGTCCAGCCATGCAACGTTTCGAAAAAGACATTGTAGAAGCGATGGAGCAAAATGGATTTGAAGGCACCGAAGTTCCGATGATTTACGAACCCGCGTGGACCACAGACTGGATCACAGAAAAGGGGAGACGAAAGCTGAAAGAGTACGGCATTGCCCCACCAGAGGAAACCACTGCCAATAAAAAAGCTCTATTTTTTGAGAATGATATTGTGACCGTTACCTGCCCCAGATGCAATTCTAAAAACACAAAATTAGAAAGTCAGTTTGGTTCTACAGCTTGCAAGGCATTGTACAAATGCAATGATTGCTTGGAGCCATTTGAGTATTTTAAGTGCTTGTAGGGGAGGTATAAGTTCCAAGTGGACAGTTCCATGTTTCAAGTTGTAAGTTAAACTTTACTATCTTTAAAAATCTAAATTCTTTACAATGAAAACACTCATTCTCATCTCATTTTTATTTTCATTCGCTTTAGTTTTCAGTCAAGAACCCACTGAAGCCGAAAAGAAACTCTACGATTTAATCATGACTTACCGAAAAGAAAAAGGTTTGCCGGAAATCCCGCTTTCAAAATCACTTACAATTGTGGCTCAAACTCATGTGAAAGACTTGCATGAAAATCAACCTGTGAAAGGGAATTGCAATTTGCATAGTTGGTCGGATAAAGGAGAGTGGAGCTCATGTTGCTATACTTCAGATCATGCAAAGGCAGAGTGCATGTGGAACAAACCCAAAGAACTCACTAGTTACGAAGGAAGAGGCTATGAAATTTCTCATGGAACTTATGGAGGAGAAGCAACACCGGAAGGAGCTTTAAATGGATGGAAAAGAAGTACACCCCACAATAACGTAATCATCAATAAAGGGATTTGGGATGATGAATGGAAAGCCATTGGAGTAGGAATGTATAAAGGCTTTGCGGTGGTTTGGTTTGGGAAAGAGACGGACGAGTGAGGAATTAAGAATTAAGAATGAACAATTAATAATTTGGGATTACTCTTGAATTAGTCATTTATCCTGAATCAATAAGTCATAAATCATTTCATCATAAATCAACACATACACACATGAAAATAAGAGACAAAGTATTTGTAATCACCGGCGCCGGGAGCGGTATGGGTAGAGAAATGACCATTCAAATTGTCAAATTGGGTGGTAAAGTGGCTATGGCCGATATCAATATTCCTGGAATGGAAGAGACAGCCGATTTGGCGGGTCGGGATTCGGTTTCTTTGCATGAATTGAATATCATGGATAAAACTGCTGTTGAAGCGCTTCCTAAGGCCGTTATTGAAGCTCACGGACAAGTGGATGCCATTATCAATAATGCAGGAATAATTCAGCCTTTTGTGAATGTGGAGGAGTTGGAGTATGCGACGATTGAGCGAATTTTCAATATCAATTTGTACGGCACAATCTATATGACCAAAGCTTTTTTACCTCTTTTGAAAGAAAGACCCGAAGCGCATATTACCAATATTTCCAGTATGGGAGGATTTATCCCATTTCCGGGTCAGACCATGTACAGTGCTTCTAAAGCTGCGGTAAAAATCTTAACTGAAGGTTTGTACGCCGAATTGAAAGAAACAAATGTAGGAGTAACTGTCGTTCATCCAGGAGCCATCAACACGAATATCATGTCCAATTCTGGTGTAAAAACCAAAGCTCAGGAAAGTGCTCAGAAAAGCGACAAAGCAGATAAAATGGCTATGCCTGCGGCTAAGGCAGCAAGTATTATTATCAATGGAATCGAAAAGAATAAATACAGAGTTCTGGTGGGAAAAGACGCCAAGTTTTTGGATCTGTTTTATCGATTGAGTCCGGCCGCCGCGGTAAGGTTTATTGTGAGACAGATGAGTAAGGTGGATCTTTAGTGGTAAGTGATAAGTGGAAAGTAAAAAGTAAAAAGTAAAAAGTCCAGTCTCCAGAAATCCAAAAATCAAAGTCCCTCATAAATCTCCAAGCCTTCTTTCACATCACCGTAAAAGATTTGCTCTCCTTTGTTGAGAACTAATACTTTGGAACAATATTTTTGAATTAAGGCATTGCTGTGAGAAACCATGATGGTGGTACATCCTTGCATCCAGCTTTTTTCTAACATTTCGGTGGCCTTTTCTTTAAACTTATTGTCTCCAACTGCGAAAACTTCATCAAGGAAAAGGATGTCGGCCTGTGCGTACATGGCGATGGAGAAGGAGAGACGTTGTACCATTCCACTTGAAAAGTATTTGATTTTGGTATCAACAAATTCTTCTAATTCGGCGAATTGAATGATGTCGTGGAAGATTTCGTCTATTTGTTTGACGGTCAAACCTAAAGTAGAACCATTCACATAAACATTTTCTCTGGCTGTGAGTTCGTGGCTAAATCCAACACCTAAATTCATTAGTAAATGCGTCCCGTTTCGGATCACTTTACCCCCTTTATCAGGTTGAAAGGCTCCAGACATGATCTTTGTCAGGGTAGACTTTCCGGAACCATTTCGTCCTACAATTCCAATACACTCACCTTTGTGAACTTCAAGATTTACATTTTTGAGTGCATAAATGGTTTTCTTTTCGTTTTTACGATGTAGGTTGAACAATCGGTCTTTGATCGACAAGAAAGTTTTGTTCGAGACCACGAAGGTTTTGCGAACATTTTCCAGTTTTAATGCTATTTCTTTTTGACCTGCCATTACAGTATTTCCGAAGCTTTAGAACCTATTTTCTTGACGGTATACATTCCTAACAAAAGAAAAATAATCGCGTGACCAAAATTCACTAACATCAGTTTCCAATCAGGTGGATGCG
This sequence comes from Crocinitomicaceae bacterium, assembly GCA_020436025.1. Classification (GTDB taxonomy): domain Bacteria; phylum Bacteroidota; class Bacteroidia; order Flavobacteriales_D; family Crocinitomicaceae; genus JAGQYP01. Next base: position 21,387 of record JAGQYP010000037.1, on the reverse strand, counting down.
CATACATTAATACTTCTCTGGAATTCAGAATGATTCCTGCCATGGGATTAGAATAATTCATGAAAGGGAGTTTTTCCTGTACATTTTCGTAGGTAAATAAAATAGGAGAGAGCCAAAACAAGCCCATGATGATGAGTGGCCAGATTTGCTTGATATCCGTTGCAATAATCGAAATAGAGGAGAGGATCATGGCCAGACCCATTGAAAAGACAAAGAGCATGAAAAAGATAAGAGGAAAAAACACCAGGTTCCCAGAAAGAGGAAGTCCAGATAATATCACCGCGATTAAAAAGATGATCAAATTAAAAGCAAATCCGATGGAAATGCTAAGCATGCTTGCCATGTAGATCTCTAATTTGGACATGTTGGAGTACTCGTACAAATACTTTTTGGTCCGCAATACATTCATCAAACCACTCGAAGCTTCAATGAAGAAATTCCAAAGAATTAATCCGCAGAAAAGGTAAAGCGCATAATTCGGTATCTCAATGGAAAGGATTATTTTAAACGCAACGTAGTAGATCAACATGTGGGCTATTGGCTTGATCAGCGCCCAAAGTAATCCCAAAGTATTCTCATAATAGCGCAACTTGAATTCGATTTTAGCCAACAACCAAATGCGTTCCCAACGATTACTTTTCGTTTTATCAATATGTTTTGTTGCTACTTCCTCCACTAATTGAATTTTCTGTAAATTTTCTTCGCCACCTCACGAATCATACGGTTTTTCTTGATCAGAGTTATGGTCTTCTGTCCAAACAAACGTTCTAATTTCAGTTTGAGTTTGTTATTGGAAAGTGTAGGATTTTGATAAAATATTCCTGAACCATTGTGATTCAGGATATTAGCTATTTCACATCCGTATTGATTGTAAAATTCTTTATGTTTTTTGCTGATTTCACGGTAAAGCATCAATTGCTTGTTTACCGTAAAGGACTGCTGCATACTGTCTTTTCTGATTCTGTAATTCCACAGAAACTCAGGTAAAACAACCCCTCTCACACCATTTTTCACCATGGAAATGATGCTGTCGTAATCTTCCATTCCGTAGATCATTTTAGCATCGTTCAAGCCAAAATTGAGGAAGTCTTTTTTACGCACAACAATCGCACTACTGTTGATCATGTTGTGGGTAAGCAAATAGGGAGGTTCGGGATTAAATGTAGGCCAAGTCCCTTTACTTCCTTCAAAATACTGTGCCCAACAGCCTACAAACCCAACTTCCGGATGATTTTGCAAGCATTGAATCGCTTTGGAATAATAATCTGATGTAACCGTGTCATCCGAATCTAGAAAAGCGATGTACTCACCTTTAGCTTGTTCGGCTCCAAAATTTCGGGTTAATGCCAAACCTTCATTTTCTTTGCTGATTAATTGAAAGTCGTACTTGCTTTGAAGAAATTTTATTTTGGTCTTTTGCTCTTTGTTTGAGCCATCGTCTATCACTAAAATTGCCTTATTCGGATATTCAATCTTTTGTAAGCTTTCCAAGGTTTCCTCGATATAATCCCCCATATTGAAGTAGGGAACCACAATGCTCAATAATCCTTTTTCAAAAGCCATATCTTTCTGATAATCCTGCTTTGAAATAGGCTGATTGAACTCAAAATGCTGTTTTCCTGAGCCATTGAGAAGTTGATCGATTAACTTTTTCTTTGCTAGGTAAATTGTCTCGTAATTAGAGTTGAGCTGAACGGATTTGCTCGCGTTTTCACAAATTCTTAGATAGTCGGCATCGCCAAGATTTAAAATGGTCTTCAGTTTCGTTTCAAAATCACCTTTTATTTGGTGAGAGAAGATGAATCCGTTTTCCCCGTTTTTTAGGATTTCAGTATGCCCTCCATTTTCTGAAGCTAAAACCATTTTACCTAAACTCATGGCTTCTAAAACCGCATAAGGTAGATTGTCAACGATGCTTGGAACAATGATCACTCTTGCTTTTTGTAGTCTTGTTTTTAGTGCATCTGGAGCCAAATTACCTTCAAAGCGAATCAGATTTTTATCGATGTAGGCTTTGTATTTTTTCTTTAAATGATCCTGTAAATCTTCATTGAAAGGGTAGAAGAAGTGTTTTCCTCCTCCGATAATATTGAGTGGTTGATCAAATCCCTCGTCCCATAGCTGCTTGAAATAAGCCAATAGTTCGATGGCTCCTTTTTGAGGTGTGAGTTTGCCAAAGAAACAAATATCGCCTTTCTCAGGCACTTGAATTTGTCCATCAGACCATTCATTCAAATAAGGATTGAACAATTGAATAGGCTCCAGATCTTCCATCACCATTCGGTCTTTGAGTTGATCCAAAAGATATTTGGAAGGCGAAATCACCAAATCTGCTTGGCGAATACAGGACTTTTCCATTTCACAGATCCAGTATTCCGGAAACTGATAAAGGGGAACTTGATTGTACTCGTAGTATAGAAAAACCGGGGCGTGAAGTGTAAGTAAGATCTTTAAATCTTTGAATACGTCATAACCCAATTGCTTTTTCTGAAGCGTGTAGTAACCAATTCCGAGGTAATCCTGGAACTCAATGACATCTGGCCGACCATCAGTCTGAATGCAATTTTCGATTACTCGGGCAAACTCCCAGCTTAAAAGAGCTTCAAATCCTAAAGTTTCCTTAATGGCAGACTGATCCGGATCAAATTTGATAATCTGAATCCCATTTTTATTTACTTCCTTCTGAATACCGTCGATGCCGTGTTCGTAGATGAAAACAGAAACCTCATGCCCCTTTTCTTTGAGCATATTGGCTGTATGGTAGCAATAGGTGCTGATTCCACCCCCATGAATAGGAGGGAACTCAGTCGTACAAAGCCAATATTTTAAGTTTTCGGTATTCAAATTATTTTGTTTTTCGGATCAGGGCGCCTATTTTCTTCCACCATTTGGGAAGTTTTTCATAGGTGTTTTGATACCATTCTATTTCTTTTTGTTTGCGCTCGAGTTCAAATTCAAAAGCCTCAGGAAGCTCTTTTTGAAAGCTTTCGAAATTGACTGAATTGTCTTTGAAATCAACAAATACGCGTTCTTTTAAGATGATTTCTTCTTTTCTTTTTCTATGGAAATTATCGTAAGCTTGGATCATATTGGAAGGTAAGGCACCATTGTATTCTTCTCGATAGGCGCTTAAATATTTGTCACTTCCTTCCACATCGAATGGATGAGCCAAATCGTTGAATCCCGCCCTGCAGGCCCGCCCAGTGTAATCCACATGCCCCATTCCTCTAAAACCGAAATTTTCCACATCAAAATAGCCCACTTTCTGAATCATTTCTGGTGAAATCGTGTAGAAAAATCCATGTACATTCAGCGGTGCATTATGAGCTACCAATCCATTTTCTTTTTTTGGATTTTCTAATTTTTGTTCTTCAGCCCATTTAGATTCATGAAAGACGAGATGATGGAAACCTGTCTCCATAGCCTTAGAATAGTACAAATCGTCCCATCCCTTTTGCAAAAACCGAATATCATCATCCACTTTGAAACAGAAATCGAAGTCCATTTCGGTAAGGGATTTCAGAATAGAGTTCATTTGGTTGTGAACGCCTATTCGATGATTTTTAATTACTTTTTTATCTGTGAAATCTAATTGATCTAAAAACTCTAGTGTTCCGTCATTTGAGCCATCATCCGCCACAATCAGTTTCCAGTCATGATCCCCACGAGTTTGCTCCCAAGTAGCAAGCAATTCCCTGAGGTAATCCAATCGGTTGTATGTCGTTATGGCTAGAACGAACTTCATTTTTTCTTTTTCAGCTTATTAAAAGGCTTACGTCTAAATACTCCTCCTGGTTTTAGGTACCATTTTGGCAGGTGGTCGTACGTTCTGGAATACCAGGCCAAAGCATCCTTTAAATTATTTGTTTCAATTGAACTGGAGTAGGCCATAGGCGAACCATTGTTGGCCAAAGTAAGATCCATTTGACTACAAATTGCAGCAAATTGTTCAATCAATTGATCGATGTTGACACTTAGTAGTGCTTCCGATAAACTAAAATCCAGACCTCTTGAGTCAAATTCAAATTTTAAGGTGCTGAATAATTGGCGACCGTGGAAATTGTATATGATATGTTCGACCGTTACTTCATATTTTTTAAAAGCATCAACCAATTGCTCTTTGAAATTGATGATTTGTTCGTCGGAATAGGCTTCTTTGCGCAATTGCAGGTTATAGTTGAAATTGAGTAAAGCCATTTTAATCAGTTGATCGTGCTCAGATTCTTTTCCTGAGTGTTCAACGAGATTAATGAGATGATCCACTGCTTGAAAGATGGAATCAATATGTTTTTGAGTGGCGGTCTGAGTGATTCCCTGATCGTTAATGAAATATTTGTAAAGAGGTTTTTTGATCAAACTAACGGTATCCGAAATATGAAATAGATAAGGAATAAATGCCAAATCTTGATGATGAATATGTTTAGGGAAACGCATTTTTTCATCTTTCAATAAGGAATGTTTGATCACTTTATTCCAAGGAGAAGGGTTGATAATCTCGTCCAGAAACATGGAAAAAACTTGCTCACCGGAATAATTAAAGAAGGGTAGATTATTGATTTTTGTGCTACTCCAAGAAATTTCTCCTTGTTCGTCTACCACATCAAACCCATATAAAATCATGTCCGAGTCACAGTTTACAATGATGGAATCAACAATTTCTTCAAAGAAATCATCGCTTACCCAGTCATCCGAATCCAAAAACAAAATGAAATGGCCTGTTGCTTTTTCCAATCCAAAGTTTCTTGCTCCGCCGGCACCTCCTTTTTCTGGGACTTGAATTACTTGAATTTCAGGGTGTTTTCTTGCCAGTTCCTTCATTAATTCAAATGATTGGTCTTCACTTAAATCGTCGACCAAAATAATCTCAAAAAAATCTTTGAAACGGAAGTCAATTGAATGTATAAAACGTTCAAGATGTGCTTCGTTGTTGTAAACAGGGGAGATAATGCTAAATATCTTTTTCGTTTGATCATTGAGATAGCAGGCTTCCAAAAAAGCTCTTTTTAGTGCTATAATTATTGATTTAGGAATTTTTTCTTCCAAATCATTCAAACTTCTTAGAAACAATTGCCCTTGATCGGGATCATAAGACTGAATATGAATGGATTGGAATTCGAGAATCATTTTCTCCAATACGTCAGTCAATTGAGTTGCAGACAAATGCCATTTTCTCAAAAAATACGCCCATCGGTTCAACAATACATTTCCTTTGGCTCTTTCGGAATTCAGAGACTTCCAAAGGTTTTTCGTGGCGGAAAAACCGTCTTGAATGTGTTTGTCTGAAGTGGCTGTTCGGGTAAGAGAAACACCGTCTTGTCGGTAAAAATAATAGCGTTTCGTATTTAAAACTGCACCATTTGAATTTTCGAAAAGAACAGGAATAAGGTCAAGGTCTTCATAGATCATTTTCTCACGAAACGAATTCCCTTCAAAAAGAAATTTCGGAAAGATTTTATTACAAGCAGAGACAATCATCTCATCTCTGCATAGCATGTCAAGTGCCTTATCTGAAGAGATTACCTTGTTTTTTGGCAATTTAAAATCCCAGACTTTCTTACCTTTCTTAACAGCTTCCAGACCGAAAACTTGAATTTTTTTTGGATTCAGTTCAGCTTCAGGAAGCAAATTCTTATAGCAATTAGGGTGTATCCAATCATCAGAGTCAATAAACTGGATAAATTGACCCTTAGATTCTTTTATCCCTGTATTTCTAGCTCCACCGAGTCCTTTATTTTCTGTATGTTGAATTATCTTTATTAAGGATGGATGCTTTTCTGCGAACTTGCTGACTTTCTGCATGGATTTGTCTGTTCCTAAGTCATCTATAATCAGAATTTCATAAGAATATTGTGATTGATTGGCAATAGCAACCAGAACCGAATCCAGACAAGCTTTAATGTATTTTTCAACATTATAAACGGGGATGACGATACTTAAAAAAACATTTTCCATTATTCCTCCAGTTTAAATTGCGAGAGATCCCATTGCATCTTTTCGGCAAATTTCTCCATATTTCTTCCCCCGCGTATACTACTGGATCTCACATCCGCAATAATCAAATTGGGAAAAGCCACAAAACATTGATCGGGAAAATTCTCAAATACATGACCAATTGGTGTATTATCAAAAGCAGATTCCATCAAAGAGATGTCTTTCATGATAGATTTATAAACGGATCGATCGTATCCATTTGCAAAAGCACCTGTGGTTCTAAACTTAACAGGGCGATAATAGTTTTGATCCATGTGTTCCTCGAAAAAATGTTGAGAGCATCCTAGTTGAACGATCTTCCAATCATTAGAAGGAATATTTTGGAAGAAATCCCTCGCTTTGTCTTCGAAATTTTCAGTAAAAAGTATATCGTCCTCAAAAACCAAAATACGGTCTAGTTTTTCTTGACATGCCTTTTTGAAAATTTCATAATAGGATTTCAAGCATCCCCAAGCACCTCGGGATTCAATAAATTTCTTTTTGTAGGTTTTCTCGTAATAAGTCGCTAAAGGTCTTTTACTATAAATTTCCCATTCTAAATTGAAACGAGTTTCATAACCATTCACAGCGTCAAAGAATTCGAAGTCGATGTGAAGTGCGTCTAGTTTAGCTTGAATGTTTGCCCTCTTTTCGGTTTCTTTCTCCAAACTAAGGACATAAACTTTGTCAAATACGGTATTTAAGATAGATTTTTGGTTCATTTGATTTGTTCTACTGATTTATTTTGATTGATATTATAGGATTGATATAAACTAAATACAATTGCGATAACAATAATTCCCTGTGATCGATTTAAAATGTTTTCCGTTAAGGCACTGAATATGAAAGCCAGAGCCAATACCGCCAACAGCCAGTTCCCTGATTGAAATCCGATGAAAAGAGGGTAGAAAAAATAGAGCAGTAAAGCAAGCAAACCTAGGATTCCACAGGCCAAGAGGATGTCTAGATACTGATTGTGCGTATTGTAGCCTTCTTTCAATCCAAGAACATAGTTTTTCACTTCATATTCTTTCATCAATTCATCAAAATGATCTCCAACCCCTTGACCAACTATCGGCGCTTTTTTGAAGACTTCCCAAGCACAGGTCCAGGTAGCCAATCGAGCCGTGAATGAATTCCAGTTTTCTTCTTTTTGTTCCGCATTAAAATGATTAATGGGATTGGGATTGTCGTATTGAAATTCAGTGTGAAAGACCGATTGAAATCTGTTTTGAAGTTTTTCGGAAGAGAAATAGGCTAAGAATGGAAGTAAAAGCATCCCGAGAGCCACCGGTAGAATCCATTTTTGTTTTTTCGTGTTCCAAATCAGCTTAAAAATAAAGATAGCAAGGATCAAAAGTCCCAAAATTAAAGCCAATCGACTGATCAATAAAAAATGCAAAGCGAATAAAAAGAAGGCCAAAATTCCGTACAAAACCTTGTCTTTTTTGGAGTTTTCTTTCTGATCCACAATTCCAAAAAGAATAAAGATTAGAGCCAAATTGACAAACAAACCACCATAAACGGCCTGAATATGAAACACACTTCCAAGGTTGTCGCTGTAAATCAAACTCTGGTCTCCCGTAGCGTTCACTTCTTGCAATTGAATTCCCAGACAAATCAGAAAAAAGGCACTCAGTATCAAAGGAAACATACGAGAGAACTTCTTCAGTAAAGAACTGGAAACAGGAAGCATGGAAAACATGATCGGAAATACCAATAGGGGGAGTTTAGCGGTGACGGACCTAGTACCTTCTTCCATGTTTTGAGAATAAGTCAGACTTAAGACATAAAAAAGAAAAAAGGTAATCATGGACCAAAAACCAAGAGTTCGTATTGCTGAAGTCAGTCTTTTAGGCATATTTAAAGCCATTATGGAAAGAATCCCCAGGAGCATCATCGCAATATTTGTTACGGCCGGCCAATGAAGGAAATGACTGAATAAAATCAATCCTAAAAGAAATACAACGCTATTTTCATTTCTTAAAATCGTCACAATTCAGCGTATAATTTACTGTAGGCATCAGTACAAATTTCATCTGTAAAATACTCATTATAAATACGTAAGGAGCCTTCTCCCATGGAATTCATAAGATCTTTTTTACTTTTTAATTGAGCTAGGAAATCTTGAGCCGCAACTTTATCCTGGAATAAATATCCATTTTGGTTATCCAGGACAAGATTGTTGTTTCCCGGACAATCATTCAATAACATGGGTAATCCACAGCCCATCGCTTCGATTCCGGCCAATGGTAGACCTTCCCATAAAGAAGTAGAAAGATATAAATGAGCGGAATTCAATATGTTGAAGACTTCCTTTTTGGATTTCCATCCTGTTTTGATCAGATTTGGGGCATTTAAAATATTGTGTTCATCGCCATTACCAATCCACATGAATTGAATGTCTGACTGATCCTGAAAATGCAAAGCGATCTCATTGAATAATTTTGGATTTTTTTGTGTTGAAACTACTCCACAATTGACCACTGTAAATTTGTCAAATTTTGGCTGATTCAGTTTACTTACTTTGGCTCCGTTGTAGATTAGTTTTGTTTCAATTCCTATTTCGGCATATCGGGTTTGCTCACAAGTAGAGGAACTAATGATTTCACCGGGTAATCGAGACGAGAATCGTTCAATTTGTTCAAAGATTTTTCTTTTCAAGGGGGAAACATCTGTGCGCAAAAATGAAGCAGCATTTGGGGTGTAAATCACTTTTTTTATCCCACAGGATCGAGCGGCAAATCGTCCAATAATCCCTGCTTTTGAAGAATGTAAATGAATTACATCGGGTTGAATCTCTTTGATTCTTTTTTTGAGTTCCGAATAAGCTTTGAAGTCTTTTTTAAGAGAAATCTCTCGCTGCGCATTTGTCCAATGAATGAATTGAGTTTGAGCTGGATATTCGTTTTTTACTTCTTCAATATCCTGACCTTCTTTCCGAATACCATGAAGAATTATGTGTTCGTCACTAGAAAGATTTTGTGCCAGCTGTAAAATGAAAGTATTAATTCCAGTTGCAAGAGGTTCTACTATGTGTAAAATCTTCATTTCCGCGCCTTCTTCCTTATTTCATCACTAATCTTTTCACTTTAAGAACTAGAGAGTCAGGAGCGATCAAAAGTCCGTAGCTCAACAACATGCCATATAAATAGTAAATGTTGAACTCCTTATTATCCTGGATGATTTTGATTTTACTTTTGTTTTGTACATTTCTTTGAGTAGATGATATCCCGTTGGGATCGATTGTTACTTCGGTTAGGCATTTATTGATGTTCGCTGTTTCAAAATTTCTGGAAACTTTGAAAAAATATGCGTAATCCTCAGCAGCTTCATACTGATCAGGGTACATACCTATTTCTTCGACTACCTTCCGTTCCATCATGATACTTGGATGGATGAAATTGCATCGAATCGACATTTTCTTTTTAATTTTCTTGTGCTCCGTGGGCGGTTTGAAGGTAAATAGATCTTCGTTCTTCTTGTTTTTAAATCGCACCCAGGATCCAATCATGGAAACGGATTCATTATTTTTCAGAAACTCTTCTTGAATATGAAAACGATTGCGCACACAGGTGTCTCCACAATCCAAACGCGCAATGTAATTGTATTTAGGATCGTCTATGAATAATTGCAATCCATGATTTAGAGCTTCCGTAATTCCTTTGTTTTCGTCTAAATATTCAACAAAAACAGAAACGTTTGGATTGGCTATTTTTTGAAGGTCTGCTAGTTGGGGTTTTTGTTCGGGACGACTTCCGTCATCAATCACAAGTACACTGATGGCCTTTCGATGATGTATCGATTTTAGGGATAGTTTAAGTCCCTCTAGGTTGTTGTAATGCGGTATAAGTATGAGTATCATGTGTAGGTTTCTTTCTTATTCTCTCTTCACTTCTCAAAAAAGTAAACGCGTTCTTTTACTTTTTGGTTTGCAAAGTTACCGATTTTTTAAGAAAAGGTTAATTCCAGATTGTATCCATGGCATAAGATTTTTAGTGAACAAGGAGTTTCCGTCAGTAAAGCCAAAAAAATGGATACCCAATAAAGACTAGAGATGTATAATCTGTGCTGTTGTTTGAAGTCTTACTTTTTAATGATTTTATAGGTGAATATTTTTTGGTTTAGCGACCACTATATGGTAGCTGCTGTAGCCGCATTGACGAAGTGAAGTCGAGAAGTAGTCGAAGTGTTGAGAGTTATTTTCCACTCTGGGATTTTTCTTACTCACCACCAAAGAGAGCGATAGCGAGCGGTTTTTGTCAGTGGCCTTATTTCAAGGTCGCGGACAAAAACTGATTCACGAATTATCAAAAAGTATCAATCTTTCTCATTGTCTTTTGGGAGGGGGAGCATGCTTTTCTTGAATTTTTCCAACATAATTGGAATATCCTCATCCCTAAATAACATCATCCTTGTGATTACATTTTTCCCAATACTTATTTTATCACTTTCTTTAGCATCTTTTTTTAATAGATATGAATCAACAATTACAGTGCTATCCTTGCAACTAACAACAGTTGAAAATATCTTATCACCTTTTTTCAGACTACCGTTTACATTTTTATCTATAATATGTGTCAATATATACGTAGAATCGGAAGTCCATTTAACACTTTCTAGCAGTTTTGAGTCGCCTTTATTAAAAAACTCTATTTGCTCATTTTCATATCGGACAATGAATACTTTCATACCATTTGTAACATAACTAAAAACTCCAGTTTTAGTATCAACACAATTTTGAGCAAATGTGTAACTTGAAATTATGATGAAAAAAAACAAAATACAGAATTTGAATCCAATATTAATTATACACGAACTCATTCTTAACATATATTCCATTTGAATCTAATTTCTTTATAAACTTAATACTCTCTTTTTCATTTAAACTGCGTGCCGCAACTGTTTTTTCTTTTCCACTTGATATTACTCTAATGTGAAACATGAAATTTCCAGAAGAGTTGTAAGCATATCTATCACCTTTATTTACAACCACGACATTTTTTGGCTCGAATATCTCTCTTCGTCCAGTAATTGGATAAATTAAGGATATCCCGCTTGAGGTGAACAATAAATGACATGGCTTTTTCATGAAATACCTTAAGGAAAATAATGTTTCTAAAATTAGAGTCGTGAATATCAGAAAAATATTTAAACTCCAAAAAGAGATTAATGTTAGTACAAAATACACAACTACTTTAAATATAATAAACGCAATAACCACAGTTGAATAGTTATTTTGTTCATATATTACTTCTTCCTTAGTCATTCAACAATTTATCAAGATTTGTTCCATATCCAACTCCATTCGGAAAATAACCCGCATTTTCCCAAAAAGTTGCTTTTTTACCTTTTATCAAATTCTTGGAAAGATTTGCTTTGTTAGAAAGAAAACCTCCAAAAGTCCAAGCTTTTTGTAGGTCTTTTGGAAGGTATTGTGACCAACCTATGAGACCATCAGTTGTTTGAAGAGCGTCAAATGTGAACCAGCCAATATCTCTAGTTGCTTTATTTCTGAGAGCTGTATTCATTGTTCCCCAAGCTACTCCTTTATACGTTGCTTGTAACTCAAGTCCTTGTCCCAATGTTATTATTGTGAACCATGTATTTAACACTAATGCGCCACCGTTACCATATAAACCTCTTGAACCATATAAACTCGCATCATATTGAATAACAGCATCTGAAGTGCCTTCTCCAAAAAGCTTATCCGCAATCCAACAAGCTGGACCATAACCAGCATCAAAGAATCCTTTTCCTCCACTGTTAGAACCTCCTCGCCAAATTTCTTGTATACGAGCCCACTTAGCTTCCTCTCTTTTTTTCTCAGTATAAGCCGAAACTGCCGAAACTTCACTATCTGGCACTACATATGACCTCTCCAAATCAAAATTACCATTTTCATCTAGTACTCTAACAAAATGATGATTATACATTTGGTCTGGAGTTATTTCCAACCCATCTTTTGCAGCTGCCGCTTTAAAATCATCATAATTACTTGTCACGTTTACTTGAAAACTTCTTTCCTCGTATTTAGTCTCTCCATTTTCATTAGTACTTGGTTCAAATGTGGCAGTTGTAGCCTCCAGTCCTTCGAGTTCTTTCATATGTATAACCATATTCTCACTAAACGCATATGGAGAGTTATGAGGGTACTGAGGTGCAAGAGGGTCCACAGCAAAGAACCTACCTATCCTCACATCATGCATTCTATATTTATAATTCACAGAGTTACCCTCACCCTTTATCTCATCATCCTTCTCTTGGCCTTGGAAGCCGTATCTATAAGCACTACCATCACTACCATTTCTACCAGGCATCTGCATCATCGACGATAAATGTCGAGACGAATTACCAAAGGGGTAGTAGTCGGAGTAGGAGAGTATATCTAATGTTTTGAAATAGGGTTTATATGAAGTTAGGTTTTTCAATATGATTAGTTTCGTTCTATCATACTATCTGGATTTTGTCGAGTGTCAAAAACGTCCGTAATATAAATTTGATTGTTTTCAATTCTGTAGATGACCTTAAAGTTTCCCTCGATTATATATCTATGATCCAGATTCAAAGCTTCTAGATATTCTTCTACTTGACCAACTGCTTGATGTGATTTTAGAATCTGAACAGACTTCCTAATGTCTTTTACAATTCTATTCGCTACTCGTTTACTCGCTTTGAATTTGTAATAGTCATAAATATCCTTCAATTCCCGTTTGGCAAAGTCAGTCCAGACTATTTTCATCACCAAGAAGTGATTTCACTTTCTAAATCATCATCACTAGTAACATTGCCTTTTTTGATATCGGCTTCTGCTTGAAGCGCTCTACTTTGAAGTTCATCAATAGATAAAGGGTTGAGTTTGGATTCATACTCATCAATTACTTCAGCATTTTTTTTCGATTGCACATATTCCAAAACCTTTTTGTTTCGAGGTAAAAACAACCATTCAATGATGTCAGTATTTTTCTTTGATAGTTCCATGTTCTTGTGGCTTGGTTCTTACAAATATAACGATTTTTGATGAATTATATTCTTCAATCCTAGGAGTGTAGTGGAGAGATCCTTCCTCATCCAATGCTGTTATAAGAAATATCATTACACAAGTCTGCAAATATGAATTCGCTAAAAAGACATAGGTTGGAGACTATATTTCGCTTATAAGGATCCTACTTTTTAATGATTTTATAAGTGAAAACTTCACCCTGACTCTGGAATTTTAAAATGTACATACCGTGTCTGTACGAACTCATATCAACCTTCAATCCAGTCATTAAGTTGTAATCATCCATTCGATAAACCTCTCTTCCTCTACTGTCAATCAGTTTTACATCAAATAAAAGATCTTCAGTTGAAGTGGAGATAATCAGTTCATCCTGCACCGGATTTGGATAGATTAATGCTCCGTGTAAGTTGTTTTCCTCCAAACTCAAGTGATTTTCAATTTCAACCGTAATGGAAGTATCACAGTTATTGTCGTCTGTCACCGTAAGGGTATAAAAACCAGCAACCAAGCCTGAAATATCCTTTGTCGTAGCTCCATTATCCCAAGAGTAGGTATACGGAAAAATCCCTCCATTTACGGCCATTTGAATAGCTCCATCCGAACCAAAATTCTCATGGGTGATTGTAGGAGTCAACGAAATGGCAAATGGCTGATAAATCCAGAAATCTCGAATAATCTCGCATCCAACTGCATCTGTTATAGTAAGTGTGTATTGCCCGTAAGCCAAATTGTTTTCATCAATACCTCCCCAATCAATCACATAAGGAGGATTTCCGCCTGAAACAGTAACAGAAGCTGTTCCTGTACTTCCTCCATTACAAATTACAGGGGTAGTCGTAAGTGTCTCCACCGGCATATTAATGTTTTCGATTAAAACCGAGCCACTGCGCACGCAACCATTTGCATCTTCTACCGAATAGGGGTAAGTCCCTGCAGAAAGGTTATTAGGATCTTCTCCAAACCAGTTTTCTGTGTATGGACTTGTACCACCAGTGATCGCGAGACTCACACTTCCATTGGTCTGACCACAATTGGACTGAGTCGTATCTGATGCTACCTCCAATAAATTCGGTTCCGTGATACTTGCATGTTTCAAATCCTGGCATCCGTTGGCATCTGTTACGAATAAGGTATAATTGTCTGGACACAAATTGTAGATGCTATCTGCTGTTTGATTGTTTGTCCATTCGTAAGAATAGGAAGTAGTCCCTCCTGTTACGGAAGAAGAAATTGCTCCATTACACTGCGCAAAACATTTTACATCATATGAAGTAAGCGTGATTTCAGGTGCATCACCAATCGTAATGTAGGTACTTTCTGTTTTCGTGTCAGTTCCACTTCCATTGGTAACGGTTAAAATAACTTCATACACACCTGCTGTAGCATAACTAACTTGTGGATTGGAAGAATTTGAAGAAGCAGGAGTTCCACCGGTAAATGTCCATGACCAGCTGTTCGGATATCCCGTACTTAAATCCGAGAAATTGATTGGCTGATCAATACAGAATGAAGTAAAATCGGCTTCAAAATCGGCAACCGGAGTGGCTTCATTGATGCAGAAGTTTGTTGTTTCGGTTGATCCAAATGCCGGATCAGCCATAGATACAAGTGTATCCCCATTTGCGTCTAAAATCCAATAATCTCCGTTGATTGTACATTGATATTGGCCCGCTTGCGATCCTGTTAACCCATCCCCACCAGCATCGTTGATTTGGAAATCGTAACAACCATAGTCCACACAAACATTTGTCGTGTTCAGGTAGCCTTCATTTCCGTCGGTGTAAGGTCCGCCTGAAATTACAGTATTCATCGAACCATCAATTAAATTCCATGTCGTTTCCGACCCCATGCAATCCTGAACAACTTGAATAGTCACCATTTGATCACCCGCCACCGTATTGAAGTTAGAGCTAAGTGTGTCATTGTCTGTATTCGGATCTAAAATATTGTTCGGCATTTTGGTCCATACTTTGAAAGCATGAGTTCCTGTTGTATTAAAAGAGGGAAGAGCTACGGTAACACTATCAAATGAGGCTAAATTCCCTTGCCATACGATTGAATCAGGAGCATTTGCATCAATCTGATACTTGATAGTTACTAAATGAAGATCATTGGCACCATGATTTTTCAATACCACTTTAGGTTCAATGTTTCCTCCACAGATGTCTCCAACAGGCTGAATAATTCTTTGAATTCCGGCATCCTCATCCATCATATTGTCTGGGTAGGTATCTGATTCCCAAACTCCTCTGCCATAAGTTCCAGCTCGTATAATATGATTTTGTTCGTTGATCTCAAGATCATTCACAATCGTATTGGGGAGATTGTTATTGAATGGAATCCAGGTATTCAAATCATCATTTCTGTAATAAATACCGATATCTGTTCCTAAATACAAAGCATTGTTTGAAGAACTTGCATCGTATTTGATAATGTTTGTCCCAATGTTTGGCAAGGAGTTGTCGTTTGAAATGTTGGACCAAGTCTGACCACCATCCTCAGACATCATTACTTTATGATTATTTGTCCAGCCACTTACTGAAACCCAAACTCTTTGATCGTTATTTGGATCCACTTCGATTGAAGTAATTTGATTTCCAGCTAGTAAATTCTGAAGATTATTGTTGACTTCCGTAAAAGTCACAGCCCCATCTGTAGATCTGTAAATCTTATAGTTTGTGGCTACATACATGATATTCGTGTTGGCCTCATACAATTCAATGGATTTTAAAAGATCTGGGAATCCATGAGAAGATAATTGATTCCAGTTACCTCCACTTCGCGTGTAGACTTCGTTATACCCAGCAATTATCCTACTGTTTTGGTTGTCATATTGCAAAGGTGTCACCCAAGCCCCTTCTTCCGGGTTTCCAAGACTATTTGAAGTTTGTCCGCCATCTGAAGAAAAACGAAGAGAACCGTATTGGATCATACCATAAATGTGATTGGTATTTGATTCTTTAACGGCACAATCCATTCCATCTGCACCATGATAAACCTTCCACTCGGAACCATCCCATGTATATCCACCATTGTCTTGTAATCCTCCTGCAATGCGATTTGGATTACTTTGAGCTCCGGCAATTCTGTAATACTGGCCTACTTGAATCCCTTGATTTAAATCTGTGAAGTTGTTTCCATTGTTTGTAGAGCGATACACTCCACCATCTGAACCGCAATACAAGGCTCCATTTTGCCAATCTAGAAAATGGATGTCGGCATGCGTGTAATTAGGTTGACTCGGATTGTTCCAGTCATTAATTTGCGTCCAGGTAACCCCTGCATTTGTCGATTTCCAAACATTCAATACCCCATGAACTAAGATATTCGGATCTGTATCCGAAACCGCAATGGCCATGTCGTACCAAGCCTGACTCGATCCATTGAAAATATTATCTGAAGAATCTTGTAAAGTAAAGTTCAGTCCTGCATCGTCGGAGCGGTAAACCCCCCAGTATTCATTTCCTTGACCTGCAATTGAAACATATACGATGTCGGGATTAGCCTCTGTTATGTCAAAACAAAGTCGGGTAGAGGTAGAGTCGTTTAATCCGTCTCCAACCAACCAGTTTTCCCCTGAGTCAGTTGAGTAAAAGAATTTTTTGTTTGAAACAGCAAATAAATCTGTAGTACTTCCCACCTTGTATTTAATGTTTCGCATGTCTCCGCCTTGTTTGTTGACCCAGTTCAGCCCACCATCTGTTGATTTAAAGATACCAGTTCCCGTGGCGATAAAAACTTCGTCAGGATTTGTTGGGTTGATGGTTACATCTTTGAGTTCATAGGGAACATTTCCAATATCCGTCCAGGTTTCCCCTGCATCTAAAGACTTCAATAAACCAACCGAATACGTGTCACCCGCATCTGGATCTCCTGTAGTTGCGTACATGATATTCGTATTTGAAGGAGCAATGGCGATGGATCCTATTCCGATCAACGAAATTTGGTCAGAAACCGGTTTCCAATTGATTCCTCCATCAGTAGTTTTCCATATTCCACCAGCTGGGGCACCCACAAAAATGATGTTGGAGTTGGTTGGGTGTGATCGTACAAAATTAATTCTCCCGTGACCTGGACTCCATGAGGCTGTGTTGTTATAATTAAAAGGTCCGACCGGCTGCCAATCACCACCATAAAAATTCATGGTACGCTCAAAGTTTTGACGATCTTTGATTTCCTGCCAAGTACGCTTAAAATTTGGAAATGAACCATCCGGCAATATTCTAGTTTCCCAAAACCACTCCCATCGATGGAATTGCTTCCAACCTTTACCTTTTTGGTATTCGTAACCATCCCAGTCTTGATAGAACTGGTCTTGGATTTCGTAAAAATTGGCATTTGGCTCCATCATTTTATCGATCCAAGTCGTCCCTTGTCCGAATGAAATAAAGTAGGATAGGAGCCCAAAAATCAAGGCATAACCTTTAGTTCTCATAAATTTTCGCGTCTTAATAAAATATAGCAACAATCCAAAGTAGTAGAAGTAGAGAGTAAATCTCGTCATTTCCTTACAAGAAAACGAATAAAAATAGTAGTTGGATAGGAAACCCAACCTATTTTGTCTGATCCCAAGTAAGATAATCCGATTTTTGTTCAGGTCTGTTCGACTCTATTTCCCTAAGAGGCTCGCAGGGTCTGAGCGTTTCATGACATTCTTTGGCCAAATTCTGATAAATCTTTGTTCCTTCCGTTTTCCATTTAATCATCTCGTCGGTCACTTCTTTGATGATTTTGGCAGGATTCCCAACCACTAAGCTTCTTTCAGGAATTTCCATTTTGGCGGGTACAAAACACAAAGCACCGATGATACTTTCTTTACCAATCTTTGTATTATCCATGATCACGGCATTCATTCCGATCAAACAATTTTCTCCAATCTCACCACCATGAACAATGGCACCATGACCAATATGTGCATTTTTTCTAAGGTAAACCGTAGTTCCAGGAAACATGTGTACCGTACAGCTTTCCTGCACGTTGCAACCATCTTCAATGATAATCTGACCAAAATCACCGCGTATGGTACAATGAGGTCCGATATAACAATTCTCCCCAATAATCACATTTCCAGTGACATTTGCCTGAGGATGAACATAAGTACTTTCCTTAATTACAGGTTTAAAACCATTGAATTCGTAAATCATGTTGTGAAGTTAGTGATTTTATGATTTTAGGATAGTATGATTTTATGACTTTATGATAGTATTTTAGTTCCAAGTGCCAAGTTCCAAGTTCTTTGCTCTTGCTCTTGCTCCACACTCTTGCTCTTGCTCCATACTCTTGCTCCACACTCTTGCTCCACACTCTTGCTCAATAATGTACAACGTAATCAATGGTGTCGTTTTGTACAATTAACACAGAGTCGAAAGTATAGCTTGGCTGGAGTACATCCCAGATTCTGAAGACAAAATATTCTCCTGCTACATTTGGGCAAGTCATGGTTGTATTTATATTGGCACCATCATAGTAATAATAGCCATCAGGACAGCAATCAGCACAGTTTGTGGTACCGGATTCTTTATAGATTTTTAATTGATCTTGCGGATCGGTTGGGGCCACATTTTCGATAACAAATCGAATCCAACCAATGGGGCGTTGATTTATATTGATGATATTGTCTTCATCGGTATGGAGATCGCTAAAGTTTAAGAAAACTTCTTCCAGAAAATACCCTTCTTTGTAAAAACGAATGGTATAGGATTCGACTAGGTTTCTGGGAAAAACAATTGAGTAGGATCCATCTGAATTGGAGGATGTAGTGCCGATTAGACTTTGTCCAACGTTCATTCCACTAGAAGTGTTTTCGTAAACTAAAATCGTCACTCCATCTAAGCCTGAACCAGTGGTGTAGTGGTTAATTTGCCCCATAACAGTGAACTCCGTGGTCGATCTCTTATTGCATGAAGCAAATAATAATAACAAGGCTATCAGACTAATCCATTTCATTTTAATTCATGTTTTTTATTGGTCAGAACATTTTCAGGTATCCATTCTAATTTACGTTGAAAGGGCCTGCTTCGTTTGTCGCAATTGGATAAACTACAAATTTCACAAGATTTTGGCAAACAAGGTTCAATATGAATGAAATTTTCAACGTCTTCTCCATATTTTTCTTTGATTAAACCCTCGATTTCTTCCATGATTTCGTCTCCCTGTTGAATGGAGTAATAAAAGGGAAGGGTCAGATGAATATCAAAATGATAGTGACTCCCAAATTTGATCAATCGCATATTATGAATGTCTACCCAATCATCTTTTCGGTTATCTTGAAAAAACTGTATCATTTCATTCAAAACGCCAAAATCAGCTTCATCTAAAACTCCTTTTAGTGATTTTCTGATGATACGATAACCCATGTAAATAATCAATCCTCCAAAGAAAATGGTTACTGCATTGTCGATCCAAGTGATATTGGTCCACATGATGATTCCAATCCCAATTAACAAACCAAAAGATGAGTAAGAATCACTTAAAATGTGATTTCCTTCCGATTCCAAAACTGGTGAACGATGCTTCTTTCCTGTAGATCGAAGAGAGAGTCCGAGAATCAAATTCACGGCGGCTCCAACGGCTACAACAATCAACCCAAATCCCATTTCTTGAATATGATGAGGAAAGATCAAATTGTAAATTCCTTTGTAAATCAAGAAGAAACCAGCAATCAAAATCATTCCTCCTTCAATTCCGGAAGTAATGAATTCCATCTTTCCATGACCATAAGGATGATTAAAATCTTTCGGTCGGGCAGCATAATAGATAGAATACAAAGCAAATCCTGAGGCTGTTACGTTAACAATCGACTCCATGGCATCCGACAAAATAGAATTGGAATTGGTCCAGAAATAAGCCACAAACTTAAAAACCAACAAAGCCAAAGAAACCCAGAGAGTAACCCATTGAACTTTGATCTTTGTTTTGTCCGTATTTGTCAGATTTTGATTCACAGGATTAAATTAAGAATTATGAATTAAGAATTAAGAATTAAGAATGAAAAATTAAAAATGAATAATTTGGTTTTCACTTTGTAACCCTGTGACTTCAGTCCGGGATACAAAAAGCATATGCTAATAATTTAAAAAAGTCATGACTTCTAGTTCCTCATAAAATCATAAAGTCCTAACATCATAATATCAAAAATCTGTACCTCTATACATCTGTATTTCTGATTTTCTCAACTAATCACTTAGAACTTAGCACCTAGCACCTAGCACCTAGCACTACAAATAATAACTATCCAACAAAAAAAGAAAAGAAGCCATGGCAGCTGCACCCAATGCGAGTTCTCTTTTATTCACATTTTCGAATACGTCGGTTTCAGCGTGGTGAAAGTCGAAATATCTTTGGGAGTCGGGTACAAGTCCGAATAATACGATTTCAGGAAATACTTCTTTGAGTGGTCCGATATCCACACCTCCGTAGCCTTCTTTAAATCTTGTCAATTCAAAATCGTGAAGAGGTTTCATGGTTTCTAAAAACTTCTTAAATGATTTAGGATTAGCGTTTTGAATGTCAAATCCTCTTGGTGAAAAACCTCCTCGGTCGCTTTCTACTGCTGCCACGTGCATTTCATTGTTCTTTTTGGCTTGCAAGGCGTAGGACTTTCCACCGAAATTTCCGTTTTCTTCATTCATGAAAAAGACTACTCGAATGGTATGTTTGGGCTGATAATTGAGGGCTTTGAAAATTCTTCCAGCCTCCAGACAATGCACAATTCCAGCTCCGTCGTCGTGAGCTCCTTCTCCTACATCCCAGGAATCCAAATGACCTCCAATGGTGATGATTTCATTTGGTTTTTCAGATCCTGTAATTTCTCCAATGACATTATGAGATTTGACCATTCCATAAAACCGGCAATCCATGTGGAAATGCAAGTTCACTTTTCCTTTTTTAAGCCAATTATGTAGTAGGTCTGAGTCTGAAGTCGAAATGGCCGCAGAGGGAATTGAATCCACTCCTTCATCATATTTCATGCTACCTGTATGAGGGTGATCGTCTGTGGGGATAGCCAATGATCGTATGATGACCGCTTTCGCACCCAACTTACCTCCTTCAATAGCACCATTTCCTCTAATGGGCCAACATCCACCATAAGCCTTGAAAGTGTTGATTAGCTTTTGATCCATAGGCTGGTTCAAAAACACGATTTTTCCCTTCACTTCTGATTCGGAGGCCTTTTTTAAATCGTCCAGTGACATGAATTCGATCACTTCCCCTGAAAGGGTTCCATTGGTTCCTTTGGATCCACCAAGGGCTAAAATGTGCAATTTGTAGATTTCTCCTTTCTCATTTTCAATCCAACCTGATTCTGTTGTTCCTCTTTCCCAATGGGGTACTCGAATCTCTTGCAAATAGACTTTGTCGAAACCATGTTTTTCCATGATTTTCTTTCCCCACTGTACGGCCATTTCTGCTTC
>JAGQYP010000036.1 GCA_020436025.1 Crocinitomicaceae bacterium | reverse complement strand
GTGCCTCATACTTCTTAATCATGGCGTTCAATTTGGCAGAATAAAACTCATATTTTCCTTTATCCTTATTTACTTCTGATTTAACATACATATCGTTCAAACCATTCATCGCACTGACATAAGCATTGGATTTAGAATCAACCATTTTCAAACTAGTACTAACTTGAAAATGATCTTTCTGTGAAGTAATCGATCTAATTTCCAGTTCATCAAATGTTTTCCTTACAAAATCAAATCCATTGTATTCATAAAAATTGGTTGTTTCTTCAGCTAGAAAATCAAAAAGTTTACGGATATTCAAATGTGCGTAGAAACTGGTTTCTGTATCCATTTCTTCCTTGCCATAATCTTTATTTTCTTTGAGACCATTCAACATTTGGAAGTCATTTGAAATGATTAAAACATTGTTTTTTAGGTAAATCCCCAAACCTGAGGGAATCTCTCTCCCAGCGGGAATCAACAAATAATCATTTTCTTCTTTTACTAAATTTTCTCGTTTCAAAATGTTAAGAATCTTTTGGAAGAAATCCATGTTCTGAATTCCTGTCACAACCGTAAACTGAGGAAATTCAACCTTTCTCTTCTTTACGTATTCTTCCATTTCAAAATTATCGTTGTATCGATTGGATTTGTATTCATATTCGATTACTTCCATCTTATTCCATGAAGCCACCACATCTCCCGTCATTAAAGTTGAAATCGCCTTTTCATCTAAAATAGTCCCGATCAAATCCACTATATCATTCATGGTTCCGTTCGAAAAGTATCTCCTGCCAATTGCTTCAGCTATGTATTTTTTCATCCACTGATAATAAGCTCCGGGATCATTAGACAATGCGTAAGTCATCAAGCGCTCTTTTGGTAAATACTTGAAAAGTTCTGGATTTAGTTTTCGATTCTTCACCAAAGCCATCATTTCTGATTTTATTTCAGGGCTAAAATCCATCTGCATATCCATATTGATGGCCCCTTTTTCCATGGAAACATCATAAACTGAATACGAATCCAAAATACTCATCACTCCTCCTAACCCTCTGAATCCTAATTCATTGATTGTTTGTAGTTTACTAAACAGCAAATTCATCCAAACAGTGATTTCATGGGTCTCATCTTTTAATTGATAGCTCTTCGAGGTTTTAAAAGAATTGCCTTTGTTCATTAAAAGCTCCAACATTCGTTCACGAGCTAAAATTCCTTGGATCGCATCTTTTTGTTCGTATTCGTATTCATACTGACGCAGCTCTTCATAATACACTTCCAACAAATAATCGATGTTGTTACGTCTATAATTTCTATTGATCTCTGCAAAAACAATCACAGCATAGGTTTCGGTCACAAACATATAGCCGTTTTGATTGTTTTTCACCAATGTAATCCCTGATCCTTTGTAGTTTTTCGTTAGTTCCATGTTTCTCATGTTCTTGGCGAGAAACTCATAATACTGCTTGGAGTTGGCAATTTCATAATGAAGGGAGAAGTAGTTGCAAGTATCGGTGAATTCGGCACTAAACAAGGCGGGTTTTTTATAATTGATCCCCGTTTCGCTTAAAGTTTTAACATCTAACTCTTTCGCGGCATCCATCCATATTTCTTGCTTAAAGAGTTTTGAAGTAGGATAAATCTTTTCCATTTGATCAAAACCCAATTGAATCACAAAATTTGAATTTGCAGGAATTTGGTCCATCAATTCTTGAGCAAACATGTTAATTCCAAGAGCTATACTGCTTAAAAATAGGATCGTCTTTTTCATTTTATTTCAATTTTACTTCGCAATTGATAATTGCAGGATTCTTCATTAGTTCTGCAGCCGTACATTTGGTTAATGTGGCTTGTTTATTCTTTGAAATGATCGTTTTACCATTGGAAACCGTTAAAACTTCTGCGGCAAATCTGGTCACGATCATGATCTTGCCTTCAGTAAACTGATTTTCTTTTAAAAAGGTATTCTTGGCAAAAATGTCGGTTTTAGGTTCTTTTTCATTGCGTACAAAGGATTTGCCATCGTATTTATAGGCTTCAATTGTGGGTAGTTTTTCATTTCTCTTGAAATTATAAATGGCCGTATAAGCCTTGTTGAGAGCCTCCACATTTTTAAAATTTCCTGTGATCTTAAAAAGATAGTATTCAAAATCACCTGAGCACTTTACACTTGAAGCGCCTTCAATTTTGTTAAGTTGAGCTTGAAGGTCAACCAAATCTTTCCGAATATCCTCATTGGTAGGAATCTTGAATTTTCCAATGGAATCCAGTTTCATGATATTGTCCAAAGTGAATTTGTATTTACCTAAATTGATTTGATAGGAGAAATTACCGGAACCATCTTCATTAAAGTTTACTTCCTCAATGATATCGAAGCATGAATGTAGGGTGAATGCCAATATGATTCCAAAAATCCACTTCATTACAGACCGAAAAATTTTCTTTTCAAAACGATGGGTCTTTTCATTTCAAATAATTCTGTGACCTCATTTTTCTTCAATCTTTTCATCAAAGAATATGCCCCATTTTTTAACTTGTAGTCCAACTCCTTTTTGAATAAAGGAATAATCGCCAAATAGGTTACGTCTTCATTTTCATTTTTCAATCCAGACAATTCTTCTTTAAAAACCAGGGGTTCAATCAGCATAAACTGATCCATTTCCGTGTAGATTGAAATGGTGGGTTCCGGACTCACATTTGGGAAAGTATGACCTGCTCCAATCCAGGAATCTTTGTCGGTGATCAAACTGGCAATTTTCTTCAGTACCAATTTCACATCCATCCCTTTGTAAATCCAATTTTCTGAATCAAAATCAGAAGTAAATAAAAACATTAATTCCACTCTGGATTTGTTTTCCAGTCCCTGTGGCATTTTCATTTGATAGGAAGAAAGTCCTTCGGTTACGATCAAGGTACTGTTTCCCCATTCAAGTCCTGTAAAAGCATGAACTTTAATGTTTTTTTCTGGAATCAGATCGGAATGTTGTTCTGTTTGAAAGGAAAATCTACTTTTTAGGTCTGCTACCACGTCACACATTTTCCACAAAAGTAAGGAATCCATTGATTGAAAAAAGATAATTCTTTAGCTTCGCGGCAAATCCCAAGGAATTGACAAAAAAAAGTGTGATCATATTAGGTTCAACTGGCTCTGTGGGTCAACAAGCCCTGGAAGTTGTCGACTCCTTGCATGATCAGTTTGAAGTTTATGCTTTAAGTTGTCACCAAAATACCGATTTGCTTATTCAACAAGCGAAAAAATTTCTTCCCGATTGTGTTGTTGTAAGCAAAGAAACAGATTACGAAAAAGTAAAAACAGCTCTTTGGGAAGACGATGTGAAAGTCTATTTTGGAGCTGAATCATTGAATCAAATTGTTTCTACAAAGGAGGTTGACATTGTTTTAAATGCCTTGATTGGATTTGCAGGCTTAGAGCCTACTCTTTCAGCTATTGAAGCCAATAAAAGAGTCGCTTTGGCTAATAAGGAGAGTTTGGTTGTCGCTGGGCCTCTCATTGCTGAAAAATTGAAAAAATCAACCGCTCGTTTAGTTCCAATAGATTCTGAACATTCGGCCATTTTTCAGTGTTTGCTAGGTGAATTTGACAATCCGATTGAAAAAATCATTTTAACCGCAAGTGGCGGGCCATTTAGAGGGAAATTGCCGGAAGAGTTGGAAATGGTTCAACCTCAACAAGCCATTTCGCATCCTACATGGAAAATGGGAGCCAAAATTTCTGTAGATAGTGCCACCATGATCAATAAAGGTTTCGAAATGATTGAAGCACAATGGTTATTTGGTCTGAAACCAGCTCAAATTGAATTATTGATTCACCCGGAATCTTTGGTACATAGCATGGTTCAATTCGAAGATGGTTCTGTCAAAGCACAAATGGGCGCTACAGACATGAAAGGACCCATTCAGTATGCTTTGTGTTATCCGGAAAGAATTAAATCATCTATAGAAAGGATTGATTTTTCAAAAATCGGGCAATTGAACTTTTCTAAAGTGGAAACCTCCCACTACCCCAATTTGGAACTGGCAATTCAAGTTTTGAATCAAGGAGGAATCTTGCCTTGTGCTTTAAATGCTTCCAATGAAATTGCCGTTCAAGCTTTTTTAATTGGAAAAATTACGTTCAATCAGATTTATGAGGTCAACCAAAAAGTGTTTTTAACGATGCAAAACAAAGCCATTGTAGACTTAAACACCTTGAAGGAAGTAGATATTAACGCACGAGAAAAAGCAAAGGAATTTATTGGAGTTTTGCAAACTGATCTGCGGTAGTTCTCATGATTAATCGATAACCCATTCGATCATTTTTCTCTAAAATTTTACCAATTCCTTTTTCAAAATAGGTCTCTAAATATCCTGGCTGACTCGTATGTTGTTCGTTCTTGATGTCGACATATGTTGTTCTAACGGAATCCTTAAACACAATGCATGGAGAAACCAAACCTCCTTCATTTAAGGTGTCTAATCCTTTGAATTTTCTATTGATCTCGATAACCTGTATGATGGAGTCATTTACCGGAAAATCATAAGTGGTGTTGGCTACCATATTTGCTCCAGTTGGAAAAGTGAATCCATTTTTAATCTTGCTTTCGTAAGGCACTCGGCCTATCACCATATTCGCCTTCATAAGTTCAATATTTCCTTCCAAAACCCAATAAGACATGGTAAAAATAGGGTTCATTCTGGCATCGTATCTAGAAACAAAAAAATGATCTACTCCATCCACTTCTTTGTACATGACCCGCTCAATATATTGATCATCGGGATTTTTAGTATTTTGATATACATACATGTAAACCGTTGTGTCTTTCGGATAAAAGTACTCCAAAGGCGCAGGCATCTCCCCGACAACTTCTTTAGTTTCTGTTTTTTGCTCTTCTTTTGAGGATTCAGAACAAGCAACTAATAAAATGATCAAATTTAAGTATACAAAGTGTTTCAACATGCCCAAATAATTTCGGTTCAAAAATAAGTGTTTAGCCCAAATGATAACGAATAATTAACGTAAGAAAAGGGAATATCAATATATTTGTGCTTTTAGTAACGAATTAGCATACAAAATATGAGTTTAGTAACAGTTGGTAGTGTGGCATTTGACGCTATCGAAACACCGTTTGGAAAAACAGACAAGATTGTAGGAGGAGCAGGAACCTATATTGCCTACTCAGCATCTTACTTTACGAAGAATCAGAAAATCATTTCTGTTGTTGGGGAGGACTTTCCAAAAACAACTATGTCGGATTTAGCAGACAGAGGCGTTGATCTTGAAGGATTGCAAGTGAAACAAGGAGAAAAATCCTTCTTTTGGTCTGGAAAATACCACAACGATCTAAACTCAAGAGATACTTTGGTAACCGAATTAAATGTACTGGAAACCTTTGATCCCATTGTTCCAGCCTCGTACCAGGACTGTGAGTTTTTAATGTTGGGGAATTTGACTCCATCGGTTCAGAGAACAGTGATTGAACGTTTAAAAAACAGACCCAAATTGATTGCCATGGACACCATGAATTTCTGGATGGACATTGCTCTGAATGACTTAAAAGAAACTTTGAGATTGGTTGACGTTTTAATTATCAATGATGAGGAAGCGAGACAACTTTCAGGAGAATACTCTTTGGTAAAAGCAGCAAAAGTGATCATGGATATGGGTCCAAAATATTTGATTATCAAGAAAGGAGAGCATGGAGCCTTATTGTTTGGGGAACATCAGATTTTCCATATTGCTGCCTTGCCTTTGGAAGAAGTTTTTGATCCAACTGGAGCTGGAGATACTTTTGCTGGAGGATTCATGGGATATTTAGCTCAGTCAGGAGAAGTCAATTTTAAAGAAATGAAGAAAGCGGTAGTTGCTGGATCGGCAATGGCTTCTTTTTGCGTAGAAAAATTTGGGACAGAAAGATTAGAAAATCTGACTCAACAAGATATAACTGCGAGAATGAATCAGTTCAAAGAATTAACTTATTTTGATATCTGATTTTTCCTCGGAAACCTAAGAACGATGGACAAAAATGCAATTTTAAGCCGACTTGAAGAATTAAAGGATTTGGATTTTACAATGGAGCTGAATCAGGAGTTTTCAGACCTTACTCAGAAATTCTATGATATTGTAAACGACGAAGACAAATCATCTGAGGAATCAGAAGAGGAGGAAGAAAAATCGGAAGAACAAATTGCAGCTGAAACTCAGGAAGACTCCTCCAAAAAAGAGGAACTAGAGAAATTCAAGCAACTAGCGGAAGCATTTAAGACCAAAAGAGCGGAGTTTTTCAAGGCAAGAGATGAAGAAGAAGCTAAAAATTTGGCCATCAAGAAAGACCTGATCAAAGAATTGAGAGATCTGGTTCAAAATGAAGAGAATATTGGGAAGGCTTTCTCCAGAATCAAAGAAGTAAGAGACAAATGGAGTGAGATAGGAAGTGTCTCCAAAAAAGTACATCACGATATTCAGCAAGAATATAGCCAGCTAGTCGAGGATTTTTACTACAACATCAATATTTACAAAGCACTTCAGGAAAACGATCTTAAAAGAAACTTACAACGTAAAGAGGAAGTGATTGAATCACTGAAAAACCTCTTGAATGAAACGAGCGTGAAAGTGATTGAAGGCGAACTCCGTTTCTTGCAAAATGAGTGGGAAAATATTGGTCCTACCAGACAAGAAGACTGGGAGTCAATCAAAAGTGAATATTGGAATACGGTAAAAGAACTTTACAATAAGATCAAGGACTTTTATGAAAGCAGAAGAGAAGAGTCTGCTCAAAACCTTGAGAAAAAGGCAGAACTGATCGGAAGGTTAAAAGAAGTTTTAAGTAGAGACCCTGAAACCCACAAACATTGGGAGAAGCAAACTCAGAAAGTGATGGACATTCAAAAAGAATGGAAGAGCATTGGGTTTGGTCCTAGAGAAGAAAACGAAAAACTTTGGAAGGAATTTAGAGAAATCTGCGATGGATTCTTTGACAAGAAAAGAGCCTATTACAAGGATCGAAATCAAGATTTTGTAAAGGTAAAGGAAGCCAAGGAAGCCATTATTCAAAAGGTTCATGAACTTAAAACCTCACAGGAATGGAAGAAAGCTTCCGAGCAAATTAAAAAACTCCAAAATCAATGGAAAAGTTTAGGAAATGCTGGACCAAGATGGGAGCAAAAGCTTTGGAAAATTTTTAGAAGTCACTGTGATGATTTCTTTGATGCCCGTCAGAAACATTTTGAAAAACAAGACGAACAGAATATTGAGAACCTGAAGAAAAAGGAAGCTTTAATAGAGAAAATCAAAGCCTTCAAGCCTTCAGGGGAACCGAAAGAAATCATTGGCCAGCTCAAAGAATTATCAGCTGAATTCAATGCATTGGGAAATGTGCCATTCAAAGAAAAAGACAGAATATACAAAGCGTATAAAGAAGCTATTGACACCCAATACGATGCCTTGGATATGGACAAACAAGAGAAAGAAGATCTTTTGTTGAAATCCAAAATCGAGACCATCATGAACAGCCAAAATGCTGAAGATCTTTTGTTCAAGGAAAGAGATCGAATCAGAAAACAGATCACGAAATTCAATGATGAAATTATTCAGTTGGAAAACAATTTGGGCTTCTTCGGAAAAGGAAGTGAAAAGAATCCCATGGTCATTGAAGTAAAAAAGAAGATCGAAAAGGCTAAAAATGAAGTGGAAAAATTAAAGGCCACTTTGAAACAAATTCCAAGACCTTAAATGAACAAATTCGTTAATTTTTTATCAGTAATCGTACTGATTCCTGCAGCTTTTTTAGCCTTTGCAATCAAACATGAACTGGAATTTTGGCCAGAAAAAAATGCCGCTCACATTCCGTTTCAAACTCAAATTTATACCGGTGTATTTGCATTTATCCTAATGATCAATTTATTCCGAGTCTATCAAAAATGGTCCGTGATTAGAGCCTTTTGGAAGATAGATTCCTTCATCATTAAAGTTCCTGTAGAAAAAAGCTGGTATACCAGTAAAAGTGTTAGCAACTGGTTGGAAGCCCTTTTTGCGATTGCATTTGGATACTTTTTCGCACAAAATGCGGAGTTGACCAGAAATTTAGGTTTGGCTCTTCTTCTTTTTGGATTGGAGAACATCTTTTACATCCTCTGGGTAAGATCTAAAAATCTGTATGCTGTTGCCGTAAATAAAAAAGCCTTGATTTTACTAGATCGCCAGTTAAGTGGGTATTATTTTCACGGTTTACGCAAAATGGAAAAGGACTTTGACCAGATCTATTTTGAATACATGACCGACCTCCAATTGAAATTTCCCTTAAAAAGTCTTTCAAAAGAAAACCAGAAATTGGTAATTGAGAAAGTTCTGGAAAACATTAACCATGATAAGGTTTATGTGGATCAGGATTTGGTTTAGTTCATTGATAAGTTAATTAACGAAATTTAGTTTCTTGACTTGTCAAAAAGTAAACACCATTAGTCCTTTTTTGCTACTTTGAATTAAAATTTACTTTTTCTTTTTCCCATCCATTCACAATATAACTCGTTGTTTTATTTGGAGTTACCTCTACCTTTGAACTAACTACAATCCTCCATTATTTGTGACTACCTCATCATCATAATTTTTAGAAGTTTCAGGTCAAATTCCTTATATTCGTTTCGCGTTAAAAACAAAATCATGAAGAAAAAGTTCATTACACTATCATTAGCCGGTCTGTTCTTAGCCTCATGCGGAGAAGGAGCAGAAAAAACCGATGAAAAAAATACAAAGGAAAATAAAGAAGCAAGTACATCTAACGAAGACAATTGGTATAAGTTAGACCGATTTGCTGACATACAAGTTTTAAGATACAAAATCAATGGGTTTGATAAGTTGAGCCTTAATCAGAAGAAACTGGTTTATTATTTGGTTCAAGCTGGAATGTCGGGAAGAGACATCATCTGGGATCAGAATTACAGACATAATTTAGAGATTAGAAAAGCGATAGAGAGCATATACAATGCTGGTGGGAGAGAATCAGAAACATCAGAAGATTGGAAGAATTTTGATGAATATGCTAAACGTGTATTCTTTTCAAATGGAATTCATCACCATTATTCTACTGTCAAATTCATTCCAAAATTTTCAAAAGATTACTTTAAGTCACTCTTGAGTGAATCGGGAGCTTCATTATCAGATGAAATTATTGATTTGATGTATTCTACAACAGAAGACATGAAAAGAGTAAACAAAGCCTCTGGAGTAGATTTGATTGCAGCATCTGCAAATAACTTTTACGCTCCGGGAGTAACACAGCAAATGGTGGAAGAATACTACAATCGAATCGTTGATAAAAAGGATCCAAGACCCATTTCTTACGGATTGAACTCTACCATGAAAATTGATGATGGTGGAAATGTTTATGAAGATGTATGGAAGTCTGGTGGATTATATGGAGAAGCCATTGACAAAATCATTTTCTGGTTGGAAAAAGCTGTTACGGTTGCTGAAAATGACCAACAAGCAGAAGCTTTAAAACTGTTGATTGAATACTACAAAACAGGAGATTTAAAAGTATGGGATCAATACAATATTGCCTGGGCTGGAGCCACAGAAGGAGATATAGATTACATCAATTCTTTCATTGAGGTATATGGCGATGCAAAAGGAATGAGAGGTGCTTATGAAACTGTAGTTCAAATTAAAGATTTTGAAGCTTCAGAAAGAATGAAGGTACTTCAGGACAACGTGCAGTGGTTTGAAGACAATTCTTCGATCATGGATGAGCACAAGAAGAAAAAAGTAACAGGAGTAACTTACAAAGTGGTTACGGTTGCCGGTGAAGCTGGTGATGCGAGTCCTTCTACCCCAATTGGTGTGAATTTACCAAATGCCAACTGGATCAGAACTGAGCACGGTTCAAAATCAGTATCACTTGGAAACATCGTAGAAGCCTATAATGAAGCTTCTGGAGAGGGAATGCTGACAGAATTTGCTCATGATGAAGAAGAAATTGAAAGAGCAAAGAAATACGGAAAAATTGGCTCTAAATTGCATACTGCTTTGCATGAAGTGGTAGGACATGCATCTGGAAAATTAAACCCAGGTATTTTGCCTCCGCATGAAACTTTGAAGAACTATTCGTCTACCTTGGAAGAAGCTAGAGCAGATTTGGTTGCTCTGTTTTATTTGATGAATCCAAAAATGGTGGAATTAGGTTTGATGGAATCTTTGGAAGTTGGAAAAGCAGAATACGATTCCTATATCCGAAACGGATTGATGTTGCAGTTAAGAAGATTGGAAATTGGAGATGAAGTAGAAGAAGATCACATGAGAAACCGTCAATTGGTTGCTGGATGGGTATTTGAAAAAGGAGCTGCTGATAATGTTATTTCCAAAGTTCAAAAAGATGGCAAGACTTACTTTGAAATCAATGATTACGAGAAATTGCAAGTGCTTTTTGGAGAATTGTTGAAGGAAATTCAAAGAATCAAATCAGAAGGAGATTTTGAAGCAGGAAAAAACTTGGTTGAAACCTATGGAGTGAAAGTAGATCAGGCGATTCACAAAGAAGTTTTGGATAGATCTGCACCATTGAACATTGCACCTTACAACGGTTTTGTAAATCCTGTTTTAGAAGCAGTGGAAGAAAATGGTGAAATCATCGATATCAAAATCAATTATGAACAAGGATTCATAGAGCAAATGATGTTCTATGGTAATACTTATAACTTTTTAAAATAAAAATCAATTATCTATGAAATCAATCAAATTAATGACCGTAGTATTCGGTTTAGTTTTACTTGCTACTAGTTGTAACAAGTTGACAGAAAAAAACATCATTGGAACTTGGAACATGACCGCAGCAAGTTATAATGGAATAAGTCAGGATCCCCCATCATTTACTTGGGTGGTTGTTTTTAACGAAGGGAATACTGGAACAAGTACGTTGAATGGCAATACCTCAACAATGGTTTGGGTATTGGATGAAAAAAATCAAACGATTACTATTCCAAACACTCTTGGGAACAGCCAATTGTATACCGTTGTTGAGAAAAAAGGAGATGTCCTGAAAGTGAAATATGAGAATAATGGGACTTACGAATACACATTCGAAAAACAATAAATAAAATTCAGTTGATTTATTGATGAATATCAGTCTATCAATACATTAAAGAATTATATTTGTCAAAAATTAAATTTATCAATTATGAAGAAACTTATGCTATTATCATTTGTTGCCTTGCTAGCATTTGCATGTAACAAATTGACTACTAAAAACATTGTTGGAACTTGGAAAGTTACTGAATTCGCGATTAACGGAACTGCAATCCCTACTGGAGTAGTTCAAACTTATGAATTCATGGATGATGGGAATGTAACCTATTACGAAGATGGAGTTTCACAAGGAAATACTTCCTATACTGTTTCTGATGATGGTAAAACTTTGACAATCAGTGGTCAAATGTATACTGTTACAGAGAAAAAAGGTAAAGTATTAAAATTCGAATATGTAAACGGAACGGATACTTATTCGTGGACAATGGAAAAGCAATAGTCCAATTAAAAAAACTGAAAAATCCTCGGTGAAAATCGGGGATTTTTTTTGTTCGCCCATGAAACTCCTATTTTCTTTTCTAATTTTCACCCCATTCCTTGTTTTAGGTCAAGATCTTGATCTACAAGGCTATTGGATTCCTTGTTATACGCAAGATTCTTGCGTGGAGAAAAAACATACAGCCTATGTTTGCTTTACGGAAGATGAAATGCAATCTGCCATTTTTATGAGTGGTCCCGACAAAGATCCAAGTAAATTTGGAGATGTAGGGCATTACGTAATCAAAGAAAATGTTCTTGAAGTTTCATCGGAAAAAGACGCTCAAATCGACCGATATAAAATCGAAATATACGAGGATCGTTTGATATTGATCTATCTTCCTGTTGGAACAAAAATCTATTTTAAAAGGGCAACATTGGTCAAATAGTATCCTTGATCTTTCCTTTTCTCTTTTGGATTAGAATTACATATATTTGATTCTAATCTTAATCTGTTTAAAATGAAAAACCTATCCCTTCTTATATTGTTGTCCATACTAATTTCTTGTAACAAAGCTACCAACTCAAATATTGTGGGACAATGGGATTTAATCCATAGAGTTGCAAATGGACAGGTCATAGATCTTGATTCACTTGGTTCAGATTTCAGCTTAGTTTTTAACTCCGACCAAACAGGTCAATCAATAGTGAGTACAATAGCCATAAATGAATTTACTTGGGATTTAAATTACACTGATCAAATTATTACCGTAACCTTTAATCTTTCTGGAGACACCACAAATATTTTGGTTTTGGAAAAAAATGGAAACACTTTAAAAACCCATTTTTACGACCATCAAGTTGGTTGTCATGTTGAAGATACATATGAAAAACAGTAATTTTTTTGTGGAAATCAAATAAAGTCTATAAGTTTGTCCCCGAAACATTTAGGAAAATGAATTTTATTCAATTACATCATCATCATTATCATACTTGCACACAGGCGAGCTGATGATGATATGTAATAACCCACGATATCTGAAACCCGTCTGAGTAAATTAGACGGGTTTTTTATTGCCTTTTGGTTTACTCAGACATTTTAAAAAAAACAATGAGTAAATTAAAAATTGCAGTACAAAAAAAGGGCAGACTCAACGAAGACTCCCTCCAACTTCTCCAGTCATGCGGTATTTCGATTGACAATGGAAAAGATCAGTTAAAGGTAAAAGTACCCAACTTTCCCATGGAGATTCTCTATCTCCGAAACGGGGACATTCCACAATACCTGGAAGACGGTGTGGTGGATATTGCCATCGTAGGAGAAAATCTCCTAATCGAAAAAGAGAAAGACGTTGAAATCGTTGAAAAACTTGGATTTTCAAAATGCCGTGTTTCTTTGGCAGTGCCCAAAAATGAGAAGTCTAAAGACCTATCCTTTTTTCAAGGGAAAAAAATTGCCACTTCCTATCCTAATACACTTCAAAGATTCTTGAAAGCGAATAAAATAGAGGCAGAAATCCACATGATCAGTGGATCAGTGGAAATTGCTCCGAACATTGGTCTGGCAGATGGAATTTGTGACATTGTAAGTTCCGGTTCTACGCTTTTCAAAAATGGTTTGAAAGAATTTGTTCCCATTCTTCAATCCGAGGCAGTGCTTGTTAGATCAAAAAAACTTGATCAGGAAAAACAGGAAATTCTTGATAGACTACTTTTCAGAATTTGTGCTGTACTCAAAGCGAAAAAGCAAAAGTATATTTTGATGAATGTTCCCAATGAGAAAATTGAGGAAGTAAGCAAAATATTGCCCGTTCTCAAAAGCCCAACGATACTGCCGCTAGCTGAAGAAGGTTGGAGCTCACTGCACTCTGTAATCGACGAAAACATGTTTTGGGAAGTAATCGATGAACTCAAAATGGCTGGCGCAGAAGGAATTTTAATAGTACCCATAGATAAAATGGTTATGTGATGAAGAAATACATTCAACCCGATAAAAATACTTGGAGCACGCTCATGGAGAGACCTCAATTGGAGAAAAACCAATTAGATAATGTAATTCAAAACGTGTTTCAAGAAGTGAAGATAAATGGAGACCAGGCTTTGATGGAGCTAACTCAGAAATTTGATGGTGCTGATCTGAACGATCTCGAGGTTTCAATGGATGAAATAGAAAGAGCATCTGAAAAAATCTCTGAAGAATTAAAGGCTGCAATTCAGCTGGCAAAATCCAATATTGAGGCTTTTCACAAATCTCAATTGATCGAAGAACCCAAAGTTGAAACAACCAAAGGCGTGCAGTGTTGGAGAAAATCCATTCCAATTGAAAAGGTAGGATTGTATATCCCAGGAGGTTCTGCACCTTTGTTTTCGACAATCTTAATGCTTGGAATTCCATCAAAATTGGCTGGTTGTAAGGAAATCATTCTTTGCACTCCTCCAAATAATAATGGAGAAATCAATCCAGCTATTTTGTATACTGCAAAGGAAGTAGGATGTACCAAAATATACAAAGTTGGTGGCGCACAAGCTATTGCGGGAATGACATTAGGAACTGAAATTATACCTAAAGTGAGCAAGATTTTCGGGCCAGGAAATCAGTACGTAACGAAAGCCAAAGAAATGGCGCAACAAATGGGAACTGCCATAGATATGCCCGCTGGACCCAGTGAAGTGCTGGTAATTGCAGATGCAACATGCAATCCTGCTTTCGTTGCCGCCGATTTACTTTCGCAGGCTGAACACGGTGCGGATAGTCAAGTCATTCTACTTAGTGATAAGGAATCCATACTAGATCAATGTATGCAACAAGTAGAAGAGCAATTAAAATCATTACCAAGAAAAGAGATTGCGCAGAAAGCCTTGGAAAATAGTCGAGCGATTCAATTGGACACTATTGCAAATTGCATTGAATTTAGTAATGCCTATGCACCAGAACACTTGATTTTAGCCATGGAAGAAGCGGATGCTATTCTTGATTCAATTCAGAATGCCGGATCGGTTTTTATTGGGAATTATAGCTGTGAGTCTGCCGGTGACTATGCCAGCGGAACCAATCACACACTTCCTACCAACGGATTTGCCAAAAATTACAGCGGTGTTTCCATCGATAGTTTTGTCAAAAAAGTGACTTTCCAAAAATTGTCAGCTGAAGGTATTCAAAACATCGGACCAGCCATTGAAATTATGGCAGAAGCAGAGGAATTGTTCGCACACAAGAATGCGGTGACATTAAGATTAAAAAATTTAGAAAATGTTTGATTTAGATAAAATTGTAAGACCAAATATTCGCCAGCTAAAACCTTATTCTTCAGCTAGAGACGAATTCTCAGGATCGGAAGGAATTTTTCTCGATGCGAATGAGAATCCTTTTGGTCAATTGAATCGGTATCCTGATCCTTATCAGAGAATTTTAAAGGATAAAATTGCTGAATTAAAAGGTGTTGTTCCTAGCAAAATTTTTGTGGGCAACGGCAGCGATGAAATCATTGATTTGGCGTTTCGTATATTTTGTGAACCCGGAAAAGATAAAGTCCTGACATTCACTCCAACATATGGAATGTATGACGTGTCAGCAAATATTAATAATGTGGAAGTTGAATCCATGCCATTAACTCCATCTTTTGAAATAGATCTGAATGCTTTACGATCAAAGCTTGAATTCGGGCAATACCGCATTATTTTCATTTGTTCACCAAACAATCCCACAGGAAATTCCATCTCAACATCAGTAATTGAAGAAATTTTTGAAAAAACAGAAGGAATCGTTATCGTGGACGAGGCCTATATTGACTTCAGCGAAAATGATTCAACTATAAAATTAATTCAAAAATATTCGAATCTGATCGTTATGCAGACTCTAAGCAAAGCATGGGGTTTAGCCGGGGTTAGAGTCGGATTAGGGTTTGCAAATGAAAAAATTATCAACTTATTTAATAAAGTGAAACCACCTTACAATGTGAGTCAACTGAATCAGGAAGCTGCATTAAAAGCAATAAATAATTTGAGTAAATATGAGGAACAGGTCGCTACCCTATTAAAAGAAAAGGAGTTTTTATTAAAGGAACTTGGAAAATTGGAATCCATCAAGAAAATATACCCTTCAGATACCAATTTTTTGTTAGTTGAAATGGAAGACGCAGACCAAACCTACACTAGACTTGTAGAAGAAAAAATCATTGTAAGAAATCGAAACCAGCAGGTGAAGAATTGTATCCGCATTACCGTTGGTACAAAGAATGAAAATGAAGTATTGATCAAAACCTTAAAAACAATTGAAAATGAAAAATAAAGTTTTGTTTATAGATCGAGATGGAACCATTGTTATAGAACCTCCCCTCGATTTTCAATTAGATAGCTTGGAAAAATTGGAATTCATTCCTGGAGTATTTTCAGGTTTGGGAAAAATTGCAAAAGAACTGGATTATAAACTTGTGATGGTGACCAATCAGGATGGATTAGGGACTGAGTCATTTCCGGAAGATACATTCTGGCCGGCGCAAAACAAAATCATTCAAGCCTTTAAAAATGAAGGAATTGAATTTGATGCTATTCTAATTGACCGTTCTTTTCCGGAAGAAAATGCGCCAACTAGAAAACCAAGAACAGGCTTGTTGAACGAGTATATCTACGGAGACTATGATTTAGAAAATTCCTTTGTGATTGGAGATCGCATGACCGATGTTGAATTAGCTGAAAATTTAGGCTGTAAAAGCATTTATATCTCAAAAGAAAAACTTGATACTGCTGATTTGACAACCACAAGTTGGGAAGTAATTTATCAGTTTTTAAAAGCAAAACCAAGAATTGGCGTCGTCAGAAGAACAACCAATGAAACAGATATCGAAGTAGAAGTAAATCTTGATGGTAATGGAAAGAATAGCATATCCACAGGGATTGGATTTTTTGATCACATGCTGGAACAAATCTCCAAACACGGCAATCTGGATTTGACTATTCAAGTAAAAGGTGATCTTGAGATTGATGAACACCACACCATTGAAGATACGGCTTTAGCTTTAGGTGAGGCTTTTATACAGGCCTTGGGAACAAAAAAAGGAATAGAACGCTATGGATGGTTGCTCCCCATGGATGACTGTCTGGCACAAGTGGCCATCGATTTTGGTGGTCGTCCCTGG
This sequence comes from Crocinitomicaceae bacterium, assembly GCA_020436025.1. GTDB lineage: Bacteria > Bacteroidota > Bacteroidia > Flavobacteriales_D > Crocinitomicaceae > JAGQYP01. The sequence continues at coordinate 21,890 of JAGQYP010000036.1, read as the reverse complement.
CTAGTGTGGAATGCAGATTTTAAAAGAGATACTGTTGGAGAAATGCCAACTGAAATGTTCATGCATTTCTTTAAATCCTTTTCTGATGCTTCAAAGTGTAATTTGAACATAAAAGCTGAAGGCGAAAACGAACACCATAAGATTGAAGCCATTTTTAAAGGATTTGCCAAAGCAATCAAAATGGCGGTAAGAAAAACGGGGGAAAGTGGAATTCCGAGTACGAAAGGAAGTTTGTAATTCAAAATTAAAAGTGCAAAATGCAAAATTGGGATGATTGTAATTATAAAATATAATGCGGGGAATATTAAGTCGGTTGAGAATGCAGTTCGGCGTTTGGGTTATGATTGTGTTGTAACTGATGATTCGGAACAGATTCGAAAAGCGGAAAAAGTAATCTTTCCCGGAGTTGGGGAAGCTAGTTCGGCGATGAAATACTTGACGGAAAAGGATCTTGACAAACTAATTATTTCGTTGAATCAACCTGTTTTGGGGATTTGTTTGGGTCAGCAATTGATGTGTAAATACTCTGAAGAGGGTAATACATCGTGCTTAGGAATATTCGACGTTGACGTCAAAAAATTTCCTCCTGAAGACAAGGTCCCTCACATGGGTTGGAATGAGATTACTGGTCTAAAATCTCCACTTTTCAATGAAATAAAGGAAAGTTCAGATGTCTATTTTGTGCATAGCTATTATTGCGAAACATCGAAAGAAACTGTAGCAGAATGCAACTATATCAGGCCATTTGCGGCTGCCATGGAAAAAAATAATTTTTATGCTTGTCAATTTCACCCGGAAAAATCTGCTGGAATTGGGGAGTTAATACTTAAAAACTTTTTAGAATTATGAGAATCATACCCGCAATAGATGTCATTGATGGTAAATGTGTTCGCTTAAGTAAAGGTGACTACAACACCAAGAAAATCTACAATGAAGACCCATTAGAAGTAGCTAAAGCGTTCGAAGACGCAGGCATTGAATACTTGCACCTTGTGGATCTTGATGGTGCGAAAGCAAAGCAAATCGTAAATCAATCCGTTCTAGAAAAAATTAGTTCTAAGACAACTCTAAAAATTGATTTTGGAGGAGGTTTAAAGTCGGATGAGGATGTGAAAATTGCTTTTGAATCTGGAGCCAACCAAATAACGGGGGGAAGTATCGCTGCGAAAGAGCCTGAGGTTTTCATAAAATGGATTGAACAGTATGGTTCCGAAAAAATCATCTTGGGAGCAGATTGTAAGGATAGAAAAATAGCCACCAATGGTTGGTTGGAGACAAGCGACATGGACGTTATTGATTTTATACAGGAATATGAAAAAAAAGGAATTCAATATGTGATTTCTACCGACATTGCCAAAGACGGAATGCTGGAAGGCACAAGCTATGATTTGTATTCGGAGATTATGGAAAAGACTGGTGTCAATCTGATAGCTTCAGGGGGCGTTTCCTGTATGGAAGATGTAATAGAATTGCAAAAAATCGGATGCGAAGGTGTCATCATTGGCAAAGCCATCTACGAAAATAGAATCAGCCTATCAGAGTTAACCCAATTCGTAATTCGTAATTCGTAATTATCTCCCTATCGGTCGATGAGCTCGCTATCGCTCGGTTCATAAAAAATAATTTAAAAATGACTTTAAAGAAAAGAATCATACCTTGCTTAGACATACAGAACGGACGTACTGTTAAAGGTGTCAATTTTGTTGGGATCAGAGACGCTGGTGATCCGATTGAGTTGGCTAGAAAATATGCTGATCAGGGTGCAGATGAATTGGTCTTCCTAGATATAACTGCGACCATTGAGAAGCGCAAAACCTTAGTGGATCTGGTTGAGAAAGTTGCCCAAGAAATTAATATTCCATTTACTGTAGGTGGTGGAATCCATAGTGTTGAAGATGCAGGTGCAGTGATTAAAGCTGGAGCGGATAAGGTGAGTATTAATTCTTCCGCCGTGAAAAGACCTGAACTAATTACAGAAATAGCAGAAAGATATGGGAGTCAGTGTGTCGTTTTAGCCATTGACACCAAATTCAATGAATCAAATTGGAAAGTATATGTGAAAGGCGGAAGAGAAGAAACGCCCCTAGAAACCACTTTTTGGGCAAAAATCGGAGAATCATTGGGCGCAGGGGAAATATTACTTACTTCGATGAATAATGACGGAACCAAAGATGGATTTGCCTTGGACATAACAGATCAAGTTGCTAAAAATGTAAACATTCCGGTGATTGCTTCTGGTGGAGCAGGAAGTAAAAAACACTTTGAAGATCTCTTCCTAAATACGGAAGCCAATGCGGGATTGGCAGCGAGCATATTTCACTATGGGGAAATTCCGGTGCCTGAATTAAAAGCTTATTTGAAAGAACAAAATATTGCAATTAGATATGAAAGTGGATTTTAATAAAACTAATGGATTAGTTCCTGTAATCGTACAGAACTACAAGACTTTGCAAGTACTCATGCTAGGCTACATGAATGAAGAAGCTTTAGCCAAAACACAAAAAGAAGGAAAGGTGACTTTCTTTAGTCGATCTAAAAATAGATTATGGACGAAAGGTGAAGAGTCTGGCAATTTTCTTTTTGTAAAAGAAATGATGGTGGATTGTGATCAGGACACTGTTTTGATTATGGCAGATCCAGTCGGACCCACTTGCCATAAAGGAACAACCTCTTGCTGGGGAGAGGAAACTGCTAAAGGATTTGTATACGATTTGGAAGCAACCATTCAAAGAAAAATCGATGAAGATGACCCAAATTCCTATACCAATCAACTCTTTAAAAAAGGGATCAACAAAGTAGCTCAAAAAGTTGGAGAAGAAGCTGTGGAAGTAGTTATTGAGGCTAAGGATAGTAATGATGAGCTCTTCAAGAATGAAGCGGCGGATCTGTTATACCATTATTTGATCTTGTTGAAGGCTAAAGGGTTTGAGTTGAAGGATATTGAAGGAGTTTTGAAGGGAAGAAGTAGGTAGGGTTTAACCGCAAAGGCGCAAAGGAGGCGCGGGGGTCGCTGAGATGTGATGTAGACTTTAGACGTCTCCTTTCTCCTTAAAAAGGTAATAGACTTCTTTATGTTAATTCATGCGCTTTAACTTTTTTTGCCAATTTCAGAAATCTAGAATTCAATATTGTCCCATTTTACAGACTCTATTCAAACTTTGCATTTTGCACTTTTCACTTTTAATTAAATTCTAATACTTCACCTTTTTCTTCTTTCCATTTTCATCTACTTCAATCCATTTGCCTGTTTTTAAGCCATTTTCGTAGTTTCCTTTCTTTTCAAGGTTTCCCTCTTTGTCGTTGAACAACCATAGACCTGTTCTTTTCCCATCTTCAAGGAAAGTGCCTTTGGATCTTAGTTTGCCACTTTCGTAGTAAGACTCAAAAGGGCCTTGGAAAAACATTCCTTTTTTCGAACCTTTCTCTTTGAGTTTTCCTGGTTCATGATAAATTTCGAAAGGACCTTCTTCTTTGTCTTGCACAAATGTTTTCATTGTTTTCAATGTACCATCCTCGAAAAACATTTTCCAAATACCCTCCTTTTTTCCTTCTTTGAAATTGGCTTGGGATTTTACTTTACCATCTTCAAAATAACTTATCACTTCTCCATCGGGTTCACCATTTTTATAGTTCGCTTTTATTTTTAATTGTCCATTCTCATAGTAAGACTCGTTTAGTCCTTTCATGACTCCCTGATAATAATTTCTTTTGTAAGCTAGTTTTCCATTTTCAAAATAATCTAGCCACTCCCCATCCTTCTTGTGATCCGTCCATTTGTATTTTCCCTTTTTCTTAATTTGTCCGTTTTCATAATATAAAATGTAGTCCCCTTCATATTCATCATCATCATAAACAATGTCAGATTTTAACTGCCCATTTTCATAATATTCCTTGCATCTGCCGTCTTTCTTCTTTCCAGAATAATCTAATTTGATCTCCTCTTTTAAGTTTCCATTCGTATACCATTCCTTTCGAATTCTTTGGTCTTCATCGTATTCAAATTGGGGCTTTCCATCTTCGTAAAAACCCTTTTGTATCCCCTCAATTCTTCCCGAAAAACTATATTCACCTATTTCTTTAGTTTGACCGTTTGGATATTTTAATAGATACTTCCCATACTGTTCATCCCTTTTGTAATTCAAGAAACCTCCATCTGATCCATCAGGATTGTACACTTTCCATTCCCCTTCCTTCTTTCCATCTTTATACTGACCTCTAATATACAATTGGCCGTTGGGATGAAACTGCTCATAAGCCCCTTCAATTTCGCCGTCTTCATTTAGTGCGTAAGTGCTTTTTTTGGTTCCGTTTATATGGTAATAAGTCCATTTTCCAATTTTATTCCCACAAACAGACATTCCTTCAGATTTTACCTCACCTGTTTCCCAATAATTTTTCCTCAATTGTGGGGTTTGATAATCGTAAATATTCAACTTGACCCGATTGCCACTTAAGAAATGATTCTTCTTTTTCCCATTCACAGTGATTTGAGACTTTTCCTCCAGAACTTTTAAGGATACATTACTTCCTTTGATTCCAGTAATTTCAACTTCAGCGATCACCAATGTACCACTCACCTGACCTCCAAATAATTCTGATTGGAAATACTTCAATAATTCGCCTCGAGCTCCAATTTCAGGTAAAATTCCCATTTTTTGATTCATGATGGGCGTGCGGGAGGAAGAATTGACTAATTCCCCTTCTAAAGTGTAATTCACTTTACCACACCTTATCTTCTCTTGCGCTAATACAGTGGAATTTAACAGTAAAATGAAAAGTGTAAATAACAAATATTTCATGAATCTTATTTTTTTGAAGATAAGAAATTTGAGCGTGAAAAAGGTCTTAAAATGAAAACACCCTTCCGTTTCCGAAAGGGTTGTCTTCTTTTACTAGTGAACTCGGGGTCAGATTAAGCGCTGCCTCTAAATCGTATAGTGATTTCATAGCTGATCATAGAGACAGAATTTTTTATATTAAATATAATGCTTGATCCAACCTAAAATCAAATGTAATGACGCGAAAGCTATAATCCTAAATATTGAACTTAATTTTTTCTATGATATTATATCTTCCATTTGCTCAACTTGACACATTAGTCAACTGCATATCAAGTAATTACTGAAGATAAAATATACTCCATATTTTAGGATAATCCAGTCACCACACCATTCTTATCAATATCCATTCCTTCAGATGCTGGTACAGCTGGCAATCCAGGCATACGCATCATCACACCTAAAATTGGCACAATGAATCCGGCACCAGCTGCAATTTCAAATTCTCTCACATTTACTGTGAAGCCAGTTGGACGACCTCTCAAAGCAGGATTGTCGCTAAAGGAGTTTTGTGTTTTTGCCATGCATACAGGTAAACTTCCCATTCCCAAATCTTCAATGTTTTTCAAGTCCATTTGAGCCTTTTTTGAAAGTTCTACTCCATCGGCACCATAAATCTCTTTGGCGATTTTATTCATCTTTTCTACAATAGTGGTAGACTTCCAATCATACAACGGACGGAAATTTGCAGAACCAGAATTAATTTCCTCAACCACCGCTTTTGCAAGATCCGAAGTTCCATTTCCTCCATTTGCCCATCCGTCTGAGATCACAGCTTTTACACCGTGTTTTGCACAAACTTCTTTTACCACCGCCCATTCTTCTTCGGTATCCGAGATGAACTTGTTGATTGCTACAACAGGGTTCAATCCAAATTTTTGAACGTTTTCAATATGTTTTTCCAGGTTTTCAATTCCTTTTCGCACTCTTTCTACACTTGGCGTATTGTACTCTTCTTTTTGTGCTCCCCCATGATGTCTTAGGGCTCTGATAGTAGCAACAACCACAACTGTTTTGGGTTTTAATCCAGCGTGAACACATTTTAAGTTCAAGAATTTTTCAGCTCCTAAATCTGCTCCAAAACCAGCTTCCGTTACAACGTATTCGGATAAGGACAAGCCCATTTTCGTTCCAATAATGGTATTTGTTCCCTGAGCAATATTTGCAAAAGGTCCGCCATGAATAATTACTGGATTATGCTCAAGAGTTTGCACTAGATTTGGCTTGATCGCATCTTTCAGCAACAAGGCCATTGCTCCAACTACATTCAGATCTTTGGCATAAACTGGCTTTTTCTCTTTGAATGTCTGACCAATATAAATATTACCCAATTTCACTTTCAAATCTTCAATATCATTCGACATGCAAAGAATGGCCATGATCTCAGATGCTGCAGTAATATTGAATCCATCTTGTCTTGGGATTCCGTTACCTGTTCCTCCCAATCCAATTGTAATGTCTCTTAGAGCGCGATCATTCATGTCAATGACTCTCTTCCAAACAATTGTTCTTGGATCAATATCTAATCCACGGGTTCTGGATTGCAAATTATTATCAATAACAGCAGAAAGTAAATTGTTTGCTTTTTCTACAGCGTTAAAATCTCCTGTAAAATGCAAATTGATGTCTTCCATGGGCACCACCTGAGAATAACCTCCTCCAGCTGCACCACCTTTGATTCCAAATACGGGACCCAATGAAGGTTCACGTAAAACCGCCATGGCTTGCTTTCCGATTTTATTCAATCCTTCGGTCAAACCAATCGTAACAGTCGTTTTCCCTTCTCCAGCAGGAGTGGGAGTCAATGCCGTTACTAAGATCAAATTGTTTTGTGCGATCTTCTTCTCATCGATTAAAGAAAGAGGCAACTTCGCCTTGTACTTTCCATACATTTCGATGTCGTCTTCGCTCACATTGAGTTTTGCAGCAATTTTACTAATGTGCTCGAGCGTGGCCGCCTGAGCTATTTCCAAATCTGATTTTACTTCACCCATGGTTTTGTTTTTAATTGTCGTTTGAGGTCTAATTTAAGAAAATTTTGATAGGTCGATTTGAGGCTATTAATATTTAAAGTAAATTTCACAAGTAGTTGAAATAAATGGAAAATATGAACGCTATAGAAAAATACATCAACACACTTCCTGAAGAACGTAAAGAAGTGATGCAAAAACTAAGAGAAATTGTCAATGCAAATCTTCCAGAGGGGTTTGAGGAAACCATGTCCTATAACATACCAGGATGGGTGGTTCCAAAATCCATTTATCCTCAAGGCTACCATTGCAAACCCAATCCGCCACTTCCATTTTTAAGCATTGCTTCTCAGAAATCGCATATAGGGTTTTACCACATGGGAATGTATGCTGATGAAAAACTCTACAAATGGTTTGTGGACGAATATCCAAAGCACGCCACACGAAAACTAGACATGGGAAAATCATGCATCCGATTCAAAAAAATGGATGACATCCCCTATGATTTACTTGCTGAGCTAGTGAAAAAAATGACTCCGCAAGATTGGATTGAGAGGTATGAGAGTGCGTTTGTGAAGTAGATTCAAGATTTTTATTGGTCTACAATCTAATCTATCGCCTGATATCTGATAGTCTGGTTTCTAGTAGTCTTTTTTAGATTTCTAGATTTTCAGATTCAAGACTCAAGACTTTTTATTTTTTCCATCGCATTTATTGTCTTGTATCTGATAGTCTAGCATCTAGTAGTCTTTTTAGATTTTCAGACTCAAGACTTTTTATTTTTACAATCGCATCTATTGTCTGGTATCTGAAAGTCTAGCATCTGGTAGTCTTTTTTTGATTCAAGATTTTAAAAAAACATTTTTTCTTGGAACTGACTACTGTCAACTTGGAACTATTTATTGCACATAATAAGTCAATTTTTGTACAAAGATGGGCATTCCTTTTACCTCTTCTTGTTCGGAACTCAATTCAATGTCGCCTAATAAGTGCTTTACTTCTTCAAAATCAGATTGATCCAAATCCAAAGTCAAATTAATATTGCATGCTTCCAATTTTGGTTGATTGAGCATTCTTACTCCGCCTGCAAAATCCCATCCAAATCCTGAAAATTTAACCGGTTGACCACAAAATTCTTGTAACTCTCCAATCTTCATTCCAGTGGATAAGCCACAATTAGAACTGATCTTTTGAGTCGCCAACACTTTTGCAAAATCATTGTCCCACACTTTGTGATGAGCTTCCACATGAGAAAGTTTGTCTTTACCTCCTTCTTCCCATACCAACATGATAATCTGTTTGTTATGTGGATCTGTGCATCTATTCGAAAACATCATTACTGTTCCTTCGGCGTACCAAGAGGTGTCTGCAATCATATTGTCTTCTCCAAAATACTCAACTGCGGCTTCATAGGTTTTCAAACTGGCATAGTCTTCCACTTTTTCAAGTTTGATGACTTCCTTTTCTTCGCTAACGGTAGAGTCGGCAGTGGAATCTACTTCCTTTTCTGTTGTTTTTTCAGCTCCTTTTTTTGGTTCTTCTGACCCACAGGAAACCATGGAAGTCAACAAAAGTGTAGCTGTAATAATGTAAATCGGTCTTTTCATTTTTTTAGTTTTTAGAAGGAATATTTTTTAATACTTCAAGTAGGTAAGTCCAGAATTTCTGAACAGATTTGATATTAACTCTTTCGTCGGGTGAATGTGGTGCTTTAATAGTTGGACCGAACGAAATCATGTCTAATCCCGGTACGCGATCACCTAAAATTCCGCATTCCAAACCTGCATGACAAGCCTGAACTTTAGGTTCTTCATTGAAAAGCTTCTTGTAAATCTCTTCCGTTTCTTTCAAAATAGGAGAACTCGCATTTGGCGCCCAGCCCGGATAATCTCCCCCCTGCTGCACATTAGAACCCACTGCTTCAAGAGCTGCTCTGATCGTATTTGCAATATCCATTTTTGAAGATTCTACAGATGATCTTTGCAAGGACTGTGTTTTAAACCAACCCTCCTTAACGATTACCCTTGCTAGCGAACTAGAAGTTTCCACTAGTCCTTCGATTTGTGCACTCATTTTGTACACTCCGTTATAGATCGAGTATATCGCATTGATAATTTTATTTTGATCATCTAGGCTTACGATCTGCTCCGGACATAGGCAATCTTCAATTTCAATCGACATTTCCGGGTCGGTCGTTTCATATTCCGCATAAATTTCCTCAAAGTAATCAGCAACGGAGTCGTGAATTTTTTCAGCTTCAGAAATAGGAATGGCCAAAGTGACAAAACTTTCACGAGGAATGGCATTTCGCAAACTTCCCCCATCAATTTCTACAATTCTTGCCCCGTGATTATCATATAGATCCAAAACAAATCGGTTCATGATTTTATTGGCATTGGCGCGACCCAAGATGATATCCATTCCTGAATGTCCGCCAGTTAATCCTGTCAAAGACAATTTGATACCGGTATACCCTTCTGGAGTTGGTTCCATTCTCACTTCCATTTCAGAATTGGTGTCAATTCCTCCTGCACATCCGATACACAATTCATCATCATCTTCAGTGTCTAAATTCAAAAGGATTTTACCTTCGAGCAAACTCCCATCCAAGTTCAAGGCACCAGTCATTCCGGTTTCTTCATCAATCGTAAAAAGAGCCTCAATGGCTGGATGAGGAATATCTGTAGACTCCAAAATCGCCATGATCGAAGCCACTCCCATTCCATTATCTGCCCCTAAAGTTGTTCCTTCAGCCTTTACCCAATCTCCGTCGATAAAAGAACGAATCCCTTCTGTATCAAAATCAAATTTTGTAGTAGAATTCTTTTGATGCACCATGTCTAAATGAGATTGCATGATCACCGTTTCTCTATTCTCCATTCCTGCTGTAGCTGGCTTTTTAATGATCACATTTCCGATCTCATCTTCCAAAGTTTCCAATCCCAATCGACTTCCAAAATCTTTCATGAATTGGCGTACTTTTTCTTCTTTCTTTGAGGCTCTAGGCACGGCATTCAAGTCCTCAAAATGATTCCAAACTGCTTTTGGTTCGAGATTTCTAACACTCATCGGTATTCCATTTAAATTTGTGGGCTAAAGTTAAGGGCTTTTTCCTTTCATCCAAAGATTTCCTATTCTGCTTTAATATTTCGTATATTGGTCTGTCAACATTAAAAAATTATCACATGAAAAAAGGTTTACTATTTGCTTTTGGGCTTGCATGCTCAACATTTTCCTTTACTCAACAAACCTCGGCTCAACTAGATGTAGGTGGAGTTACCAGAGATTATATTTACTACCAACCTTCTGGTTATACGGGTACTACACCAGTTCCAGTTTTGTTTGTTTACCATGGTTTGGGAGACAATGCATCCAATATGGCTCAAGCTGGTTTCAATCAAATGTCTGATACTGCGAACTTCATTCCAGTGTATATGCAGGGGACTTTGAATATCCTTAATCAAACTGCATGGAACAATGGAACGGCTTTATCAACTTCAACAGATGATTTAGCATTTACGGCTCAGGTCTTAGATAGTATTCAGGCCTGGTATAATATTGATCCAGATCGCATTTACGCTTGTGGATTTTCCATGGGTGGAATCATGGCTCATCATTTATATTGTGCCAATGATGAATTTGACGCGATTGGTAGTGTGGGTGGACCCATTGCAACAAGTAACATTTCAGGATGTGCTAGAACCAATCCAGCTAGAGTTTTACATGTTCATGGAACCGCCGACCAAACAGTTCCTTACGATGGTACAGCTTTGCCATCCTTAAGTTTAGTTCCAGAAACCTTAAACTTTTGGAAAGGTTATTCTAATTGCCAGGACTCCACCATTTGCAGAATTACGGATGTAGCTGCAGACAATATTACCGTTGATTACATTGAATACAATACTTGTGACCCAAATAATGAATTAGTGCATTACAGAATGAATGGTGCCGATCATATTTGGCCTTATCCGCCGGCAAACGACATCTGGGCAGCAAAAGTAATTTGGAATTTCCTTCAGGGACAACCAACCAATTACGGCTGCACTTCGGTTTTGGGAATTGAAGAACAAACACAAAATTTCGAATTGAATCTCTACCCAAATCCAGCAACCAATCATTTAACTATTGAGACAGATGCTGAGATCAATGCCTTTGAAATTTCCAATGTAGAAGGGAAAGTAGTGGAGATTTATACTGGATTAAAAACAAATCAACATACATTTTCTTTAAGCAATTTGAAGCAAGGAGTGTATTTTCTTAAGATTCGAACTGACAAAGGACAACAAATTCAAAAATTCATTAAAAAATAAGAATGCAACACACTGAAGGCATGTTGAGAGAGGGAACTCTTTCGGATAAAGTAATTTTAGTTACCGGAGGTGGCACTGGCTTGGGGAAAGCCATGGCCACCTATTATTCTGAATTAGGAGCAAAAGTGATCATCTCAAGCAGAAAACAAGAAGTTTTGGACAAAACTGCTGCAGAGATCACGGCAAAATCAGGAAATGAAGTATTGGCTGTGGCCGCTGACGTAAGAGAGTATGAGCAAATCGAAAATGTCATTCAAAAAGGCATTGAAAAGTTTGGTAAAATCAATGGTTTGCTCAATAATGCGGCTGGAAACTTTATTTCTCCCACTGAAAGATTATCCCACAGAGCCTTCAATAATATAATTGACATCGTTCTCAAAGGATCTACAAACTGTACACTTGCCTTAGGTAAATACTGGATTGAAAAAGGTGAAGGTCCTTATACGGTTGTCAACATAGCTACCACCTATGCTTTTACTGGATCTGGATTTGTGGTTCCTTCTGCTTGTGCAAAAGCAGGAGTAATTGCGATGACAAGGTCTTTAGCTGTAGAATGGGCAAAATATGGAATTCGATTAAATGCCATTGCTCCAGGTCCATTTCCATCGAAAGGGGCTTGGGACAGATTATTGCCCGGAGACATGAAAGACAAATTCGACATGACCAAAAAGATTCCAGTTGGAAGAGTGGGTGTCAAACAAGAATTAGCCAATCTTTCAGCTTATTTGATGTCAGATTATTCTGCTTTTGTAAATGGAGAAGTAGTCACCATTGATGGAGGTGAATGGCTTCAAGGAGCTGGAGAATTCAACATGCTATCCATGGTGAAACCTGAACAATGGGATATGCTTGAAATGATGATTCGAGGCGTGAAAGGAAGTTGAGAGATTTGAGCAAGAGTTTTGAGCAAGAGTATAGAGCAAGAGTATTGGGCAAGAGCAAGAGTGGGGTGATGGTTATGAATTAAAAATCTTGGTACCCTTCGGCTGCCTCTCAGGGCATCGCTTGGAACGGACTAAGTATTAATCACAATGAAATTTAAAGAACTCGATCTAAAAGATGAATTACTTGAGGCCATTGATTACATGGGCTTCGAAGATTGTACTGAAATTCAGGAGCAAGCGATTCCAAAAATTTTAGCGAACAAAGATTTAATTGCCTGTGCCCAAACTGGGACCGGGAAAACCGTGGCATTTGTGCTACCAATTCTCAACAAACTTGTAGGGAAACAAGACTCTTCCATTAATACTCTGATCATTTGTCCAACAAGAGAATTAGCCGTTCAAATTGAACAGGAAATTCAAGGGTTGTCTTATTTTGTTTCGGTAAGTTCGATTGCCATCTATGGCGGGGGGTCCGGATCAGATTGGGACGAGCAAAAACAAGCCCTTTCCGATGGTTGTGACATTATTGTTGCGACACCTGGGAAACTCCTATCTCATTTAAAAATGGGTTATGTTAAGTTTGATCAACTGGAACATTTAATCTTGGATGAAGCAGACAAAATGCTGGACATGGGATTCATTAACGACTTGAATGCCATTTTTAACTATTTACCTGAATCCAAACAAACCTTGCTATTCAGTGCCACCATGCCTCCAAAAATTATTCAGCTGGCTAAAAAAATATGCAAACAACCAGATCAAATTTCCCTATCCATTTCCAAACCTGCTGAAGGGGTGAGTCAGTTTGTTTACTTAACACACAATGAGCAGAAAATTGGAACCATAGATCATATCCTGAAAGAAAGGCCGGACTATGACAGCATCATCATTTTTACCTCAACAAAAAGTAATGTTTCTGATATAGTTAAAGCACTTCGTAAAAAAGGATACAAAGCCTCTGGAATATCCTCCAATTTGGAGCAAGAAGAAAGAGAAGAAGTACTGCGGAAATTCAGAGCCAGAAGAGTAAGAATCTTAGTGGCCACGGATGTAATGAGTCGTGGAATTGACATCAAAGAAATCAATATGGTGATCAATTATGCTTGCCCGAGAGATGCCGAAGATTATGTACACCGAATTGGAAGAACTGCTAGAGCCAACACCAAAGGAGAAGCTTTTACCCTGGTAAATGAGGAAGACCTTAAACGAATTCAAAAAATTCAGAGGCTGATTGAAATGGAAATCCCAAGACTGGATTTACCGGAAGAATTGGGTCAAGGACCTGAATGGAGAGAGATCCAGCCTAGAAATAATAAAAAACGGTTTTACGGTAAAAAAGGGAAAGGGAAAAAACCGTTTCACAAGAACCATAAACCTAAACCAAATGGACAATAGTATTGTCGACAAATTCAAGTAAGAACTCAAATGCAGGCAGGCAAACGATATCCTTTTATTCAAACACTGAATTGGACAAGAAAGAAATTGTACTTGTTCATCCTTTTCGACACTTCGGTGGTTTGCATTTACTATTTCTGTGACTTTGACTGGATGATCATCCCTTGGGAACCAATTAGTTTGGTAGGGATTGCCACTGCCTTTTACCTAGGTTTTAAGAATAATTCCTCCTATGAAAGATTGTGGGAAGCACGCAAAATTTGGGGCGGGATAGTCAATAATTCCAGAACCTTTGGAGTAACCGTGAGGGATTTCATTAAAAAAGAGGAATCCGAAGAAGAACTTAAAGTCATTCACAAAAGACTGATTTACAGACATATTGCCTGGCTCCGAGCCATGACTTTGCAGTTGAGAGAATTAAAAGAATGGGAGCACAAAACTGGATACGACATGGAATTCAGGAAAATGCTTGGAATTCAAACTGGAGAGATCAATTTTGACGAATTAAAAAAATACCTGTCAAGTGAGGAATTTCAATACCTCATGCAAAAGGGAAATAAAGCTTCTCATATTTTAAGTTTGCAGTCCAAAGACCTGAAAAAATTGAAAGAAGGAGGTTATATCGATACATTCGAGCACATTAAGTTGCAGGATCTGATTCAGGAGATGTATGAGCTTCAGGGGAAATCAGAACGCATTAAGAACTTTCCGTTTCCAAGACAGTACGCTTCGGCAAATTATTACATTGTGGTCATTTTTATTGTATTACTCCCTTTTTCAATTTTGAGAGCTTTTGACGATCTTCCGCACGAACACATGATTTGGCTTGCCATTCCTTTTGCCGTGGTGGTTTCTTGGGTATTCTGGTTAATGGAATCCATGGGAGAGTATTCTGAAAATCCATTTGAAGGATTGTACAACGATGTTCCCATCACCGCCATTTCCAGATCCATTGAGAGGGACATCCTACAAATGATCGAAGAAGAAGATCTTCCCGAAGAAATTCAGCCGGCTACGAAGTATAAAATATTGTATTAGACAATAGAATTTCTGTTTAGCCGTTTTCCTTCTTGTAACTTTTCGCACTACTTTTCATTGACCATAAACAAGCGTTAGCATTGAACTAATGGTATATGGCATAGACCTACATTAAACTTTAAATCTTAGAAATCATGAAAACACGAATTGCACTGGCAGTGATTTGCCTTACTGGGAAAAGTATGCTTTTTGCTCAAAGTACCCAAGAAGTTATTTTGTTTGATTACGACAGCTATGCTTTGAATGAAAATGCAAGCGATCAATTGGATCTATTTATACAAAAGCTGGATGTTGAGAATATTAAAAAAATTGAGATTATTGGTCATACAGATAGTGATGGAAGTCTAGTCTACAATCAAGAATTATCTAGAAATAGAGCAGAAACCGTACAGCAAAAATTCAATGCTCTTGCCTTGGATCAGAAAAAGTTCGAAATCAACTTTCAAGGTGAAGAAAAACCTGTAGCATCAAACTTGGATGATATGGGAAAACAATCTAATCGAAGAGTAGAAATTTTGGTAGAGTATTTTGATTTTCAAATACCAGAATCGTTCATCGGTAAAAAAGTAATATTCAATATAGATCCTAAAGCAGATACATCACTTATCATAGGAGAAAGAGGTACAATGCTATTCATTCCTAAGGATGCATTTATAGACGCAAACGGAAATCTTGTTCAGTCTGAGGTTAAACTTTCCTTTTCTGAATACACAAATTCCGCTGAAATCGCGTTTTCAGGCATTCCCATGACTTATAAAAGAAACAATGAAGAATGGAATTTTAATAGTGCAGGAATGTTTGAAATTACCGGTTCAAGTGAAGGGAAAAGAATAGAAATCGCTGAAAACAAAAAATTAAGAATTGATTATTCTCTCATACAAAAGCCAGATAATATTGACTTCTATCAATTGAAGGAAAACGGCAAATGGAATATAATTCAAAACATAAATAAAGAAAAACCGAATTCAATGATTCCTGATTTTAATATCACTAGCGAAGTAAGTATGAAAATTAAAAAAAGAAAGGGAGAGCGTTGGATATTTACTCGAAAAATAAACAAAAAAGATAAATTCATTGGATGGAAACCTCATATGCCTTTCAAAGACGATGGAAACAGAGAAGATGCAACTTTACTTGGCGATGGAACCTCAAATGATGCCGGTCACACATACCCAGATATTGTTAAAGGTTTAAACGTTGAAAGCTTTGGGGTTTACAATTGCGATCAGATCTATCGATTAGAGAATCAAACAAATGTTTTGGCTGATTATGTTGATGATAAAGGAAATAAAATAAACGGTCCCAAGATACTCTCTCTTATTGATTTAAACTACAATGGCGCATTCAGTTTTGACCCTAAAAGCTTTATTTGTAATTCTAAAGCAAACAATGTATTAGCATTATTTACTAATTCAGGAAAATTATATCTGACTGAAAAAGGACAGCTTCAGGAAATGGATTTAAAAAACAATCATAATTATACAATAATAATGAAAGATGTAAGCGATGAAATAAAATCCAGTGAAGATTTGGCCCAATACCTAGGCATCAAGATCTAACCAATTTTGAATCATCTCAAATCCCTTTGGTGTTAATACCGATTCAGGGTGAAATTGTAGTCCGACCAAGTCAAACTCTTTGTGTCGAATGGCCATGATTTCACCCTTTTCGTCTTTCAGGGTTACCACAAAATCTTCCGAAAGAGTTGCTGGATCAATTACCCAGGAATGGTAACGTCCAATTTCAAATTCTTCTCCCAAGCTTTGGAAGATGGGCTCCTGCCCCTGTATGATCGCATTCGTTGCCACACCGTGTAAAACCTCATTTAAATTTTTAAGTCGTGCTCCAAAAGCTTCTCCAATAGCTTGGTGACCCATGCAAATTCCCAAAATGGGTTTTTTTCCTGAGAAATTTTGAATGACTTCGATAATCTCGCCTGATTCTGAAGGAAGTCCCGGCCCCGGAGAAATTACAATTCGATCGAAAGAAGGAATACGGTCAAATTGAATCTGGTCGTTTTTCCAAACCGTGACTTCTACATTTTCATTTGATTCCAAGTAATGAACCAAATTAAATGTAAAAGAATCGTAATTATCGATCATCAGGATTCTCATGCTCTAAAAATTGAGTTCAAATTTAGATTATTTTAAAAGCAATTGAGAGGATTACAACTCTTTATGATAGAATTGAATGGAACATTTGATGATTGAATGACTAAAAACACGAAAATAAATGATATAAATCCATACAAGTATTGAACAATTAATGAGTTTAATTTTTGTAGATTAGCATACATAATGTATTTAAAACTAAAATAACTCTTATGAAAAATTTTACATTCATTCTTGTTGGAAGTTTAATCTTTCTGGCCTCTTGCTCGACTGGGAACATGGCGTTTTCAAAAAGAAAATATACCAAAGGGAAGTATAAACCAGAAAAGAACGACTACAAAGTAGCTAAATCGGATAATAAATCTGATGACACAAAGTATGTTGTGAAAACTGAAAAGAATCCTTCCAAGCAAAATTACAAGGTCTCAAATTCTAAAGTGAAGAATGAAGAAACTGTTGCTAAAAGAGAAAATACTCCAGTAGTTAAAGAAGTAAAAAACGAAAAGGTACAGGAGGTTGCTGTAGTTGAGAATAAAAACCAAAATGTAGTATTTGAAGATCAAGTTACGGAGGTAAAAGCTACGATAGTAGATGAGCCAGTAATTGAAAACTCAAGTGATGCTACTCCAAATACACCAAAAAAGGCACCAGCTGATGCTGCAGAAATTCTTGGTTATATTGGGTTTGCATTTGGATTACTCGCGCTTTTAGTTGCAATCTTAGGATTTTTACCCTATTTCTTTGCCTATGGAGCTATAGGTCTTGGAATAATTGGCCTGGGTTGTTCGATTGCTTCATGGATTATTGGAGGAAAAACCGTTTGGAATTTCTGGGGAGTTATTGCTTCAGCTGTAGCAATTGCACTTGCTATTCTTTGGGCTATTCTTTGGGGCGTAGGCATTCTATAAAAAGTACTTTTAAAACTTTAAGCGGGTCAAATTATGACCCGTTTTTTTATTTTTATTCTATCACTGCTTCATCTAAGTGAACATATAAAATTGAATATATAGAAAGGTGGTCCGTGACCACCTTTTTTTATTACATAATTTTGTATATTCGAACTTTACTTACTTAAATATCAATTGACTATGAAGAACAAAATTTACTTATTACTTGTCATTGCACTGTTTCTAGGGTCCTGTTCCTCAGGAAACATGGCTTTTTCAAAAAGAAAATACACCAAAGGAAAATACAAGCCTGAACGTGGAAATTACAATGTTGCCAAAGGAGAAAAATCAGAGGATACAAAATATGTAGTCTCCAAAGACAAAAACCTGTCAAAACAAGATTACAAAGTAAAATCTGAAAAGAACTCCAAAAAGGAAATTCGAAATCAAAAGGAAACTGAGGTTGCAGAAAATAATGAAGTACAACCTGTAAAGGTTAGAAATTCTGTAGATACAAAACCTGAAAAATCAGGACAGGATCAACTGCTTTTGGAGGATCAAAAAGTATCCAAAACAAATGAACCTCTTGAAGTGGAGCAACAAAATACCAATACTTCAAGTACACCAGAAGCCTCACCGGCTGGTGATATCGGATGGATCTTAGGATTAATTGCACTTGTATTGGGAGTGCTTTCTTTCATTTTTATAATTATGGCATTTTTCTATCCTTTTGTAATTTGGGCTGGATGGACAGCCTTGGCCTTTGCAATCATAGCGATTGGACTTGGTACAGCCTCCCTAATTATTGATGGAAATGTAATGGGATATATAGGTATGTCTTTTGGAGTCGCAACGATCGTTGTCTTCTTATTCTGGCTACTTTTTGTTATTCTTTTCTAAAACAATTCAATTCATTTATATAGTAAAGCCCTGTTTGACAGGGCTTTTTTTATTTTATATTGTACAGATTTATGATCTAAAATCCCGTGATTATGAAAACCATCTTCTACTTGTTATTGATTTTCACTTTGTTTCTTGGATCCTGTTCTACTCGAAATAGTGTAAGTCATAATTTTTCTAAAAGAAAATATACTAAAGGTCATTATAAACCTGAAAGAGGTCATTACAATTTAGCCAAAACAAAGGAAAGCAAAAGTGAGGAGGGCCAATTTACTTAACAGGAAAATCAAGTTCAGACTAAAACACAAAAGAAAAAAGAACAAGTAGAGCAACAAGTCATTACGCACCATAGCTCAAATGAAATTGAAGAGTCGCCAACTGTTTATGAAAATCAGGAAAAAGAATCCATTTTGGAGGATCATCCCCAACAGAAATTGATATCCTTCAAAGAAATACAAAAGGAAATGGAGCAAGTCGCGGAAGCTCATGCGACTCCAGAAGATGCTCCTTCAGACGTTGCTGGATTGGTTTTAGGACTTTTATCCTTATTTGCCGGAATTGCTGCGGTAGCGCTCGCAAGTATTGGCTTTATTGGAGTCATTTATGCCTGGATAGCTATGGCTGTGGGAGGTATCGCCATTATTCTGGGATCCATTGGAAAAGTTTTGGGAAGTCGTGTGGCTGCTGGATTTGGAATTGCTTTAGGTGTAATTGCCGTGATTACAGCACTGGTGATGGTTATCTTATTCTTTGCGGGCGTATTTTAGCAACCATAAAAAAGCCCCGCATAATAAGCGAGGCTCTCTAATATTCTGATCTTATTAAACCATCTCAGCAATCGAATTCATGATTGAGTTCAACGTTGCACTTGGTCTCATCGCTTTATCTGCTTTAGTGTCTTCTGGGGAATAATATCCACCCATATCTACTGGGGAACCTTGAATCGAATTCAATTCTTCCACTATTTTTGCTTCGTTTGCTTCCAATTTGCTGGCTACTTCTGCAAAGCGCGACTGCAATTCTGCATCTTTAGTTTGATTCGCCAATTCTTTTGCCCAATACAAAGCCAAATAGAAATGAGATCCTCTGTTATCTAGTTCTCCTGTTTTTCTTGAAGGAGATTTTCCATTCATAAGCAAGTTTGTCGTTGCATCATCTAAAGTAGTCCCTAGAATAGCTGCTTTTGGATGGTTGTTCACTTCTGAAAAATGCTCAAAAGAAACCGCCAAGGCTAAAAACTCTCCCAATGAATCCCATCTTAAGTGATTCTCTTCCACAAACTGTTCTACGTGTTTCGGAGCAGATCCTCCAGCACCTGTTTCAAAAAGGCCCCCTCCATTCATTAATGGAACGATGGAAAGCATTTTTGCCGATGTACCTACTTCCAAAATTGGGAAAAGATCTGTTAAATAGTCTCTCAAAACGTTTCCAGATACTGAAATCACATCCTCTCCATTCTTAATTTTTTCACATGAAAAATAAGTGGCTGACTCCGGATCCATGATCTGAATGTCTAAACCAGAAGTATCGTGATCAGGCAAGTATTTATTTACTTTTTTGATGATCTCTGCATCGTGTGCTCTGTTTTTATCCAACCAGAAAACCGCTGTATTCCCAGTTGCTCTAGCTCTTTTTACCGCCAATTTGATCCAGTCTTGAATAGGCAAATCTTTTACCTGACATGCTCTCCAAATATCTCCTTCTTCTACGTCGTGCGATGTTAAAACTGTTCCATTTGCATCTTTGATCACCACTTTCCCCGCCTTTTCAATTTCAAAGGTTTTATCGTGCGATCCATATTCTTCTGCTTTTTGAGCCATCAGACCCACATTGGATACAGATCCCATGGTAACAGGGTCAAAAGCACCATTCTTTTTACAGAAATCGATAGTTGCAGTATAAATTCTGGCGTAGGAAGAATCCGGAATAACTGCTTTAGTGTCTTGAGCTTGCCCTTTGGCATTCCACATTTGACCCGAATTTCTGATCATGGCAGGCATCGATGCATCAATAATCACATCAGAAGGCACATGCAAATTGGTAATTCCTTTATCTGAATTCACCATGGCCAAATCTGGATTCTTGGCATAAATTGCCTGAATATCTGCTTCAATTTCAGCTCTCTTATCTGCTGGAAGTGTAGCAATTTTAGCGATCAAATCTCCAAAACCATTATTGACATTCACCCCAATTTGCTCGAAAGTTGCCCCATGTTTTTCAAAAAGATCTGCAAAGAAAACTCGAACGGCATGTCCAAAAATAATTGGATCTGAAACCTTCATCATGGTCGCTTTCATGTGCAATGAGAACAAAACACCTTTGTCCTTCGCATCCTGAACCTGAGATTCTAAAAACTCAATTAATTTCTTTTTGCTAAGTACTGTTGCATCAATGATTTCTCCTTCCAACAAAGCTAATTTGTCTTTCAAAACAGTTGTAGAACCATCCTTCCCCTCCAAAACAATTGAAACTGTTGTTGGATTTGAAACGGTCACAGATTGCTCATTATTTCTGAAGTCTCCAGAGGTCATGTGGGATACATGTGATTTCGAATCGGCCGACCAAGCACCCATGGAATGTGGATTCTTTCTTGCGAATTCCTTTACTGCTTTTGGTGCTCTTCGGTCCGAATTTCCTTCTCGAAGAACTGGGTTCACTGCCGAACCTTTCACCTTATTGTATCTTGCTTGAATTTCTTTTTCTTTATCGTCCTTTGGATCTGCTGGATAATCTGGGATTGCATATCCATCCTTTTGAAGTTCTTTAATAGCAGCGGTCAACTGAGGAATGGAAGCTGAAATATTTGGAAGTTTGATGATGCTCGCTTCCGGAGTTTTTACCATTTTACCCAATTCTGCTAAATCGTCTGATGTTTTTTGATCTTCAGTCAAATAATCTGGAAACAAAGCCAGAATCCTAGCTGCCAAAGAAATATCCTTAATCTCAAATTCGATTCCTGAAGGTTCAGCAAATGC
Organism: Crocinitomicaceae bacterium; assembly: GCA_020436025.1. GTDB lineage: Bacteria > Bacteroidota > Bacteroidia > Flavobacteriales_D > Crocinitomicaceae > JAGQYP01. The sequence continues at coordinate 582 of JAGQYP010000036.1, read as the reverse complement.
TTTAATGATTGGTAAAAATGATCTGGTTGCCAATGCTGGAGCCTCGTCTGTTTTTGTGTAAATAATTTTAGCTTTCTGTGTCATAATTCGATTTTTAGAATGTAAGGGTTGCTCTAATGGTTTTATCCTTCGAACTGAAATAGGGAAAACTTCAAGGAAACATGACTGTTTTTTGGAGCTCTAACTCCCGTAAATCGGGAACAAATCTATAAAATCTAATCGTTTTTTTATATATTTCACTCATTAATATTCTGTAATTAAAAAGTAAAATCATCCAAGTCCGCTCGAATCCATATCCTCTAGACAAAATTATCTTGTTCCTCATGCTGATTTTCGCTTCAGGATGCAAGTACGACAACACCGTAAGTAAATACGTTTACAATTATTCGAACGATACCATCACTGTTCAAACCAATACGGAAACTTTCAATCTAAAACCAGCCGAATTTAGTTTAGTGCAAACCAACGAATACAAAGACCAAAGAGAAGCAGTGCCTTGCGGGGAGCATATCGAATTCACTTTGACTTTCAGCTCTGGAAGAACTTTGATTAAAGCAATTGACTCAACCGATGCCTGGGAAG
>JAGQYP010000035.1 GCA_020436025.1 Crocinitomicaceae bacterium | reverse complement strand
GCTCATGTAGCCTTTGTTTTTGTTTTGGTCTTCGTAGATTACGTAGCCTAATTCAGCTCTTTTGTGGTCTTTGTACCAATTGTGAAAACCGGATCTTCCAATGGCTTCACCTGTAGATTTGGACACTAAAATGAAAGAGGCAATGGTTCGATCGTAGGTTTGGTAACCGCCTTCTACTCTTGACTTTTCTTTTAGAAACTCTTCATGATTCAGCAAACCCAGGATTTGGCAAATTTCTTCTTCGGAATGATTCGCGAATAAATGGTCAAATTCGGCTGGACCCAATTTTTTTAAAAGGAGTCTTTCCGTTTCTATGGTTTCGAACTGCATGAGCTTTTAAATTGTGGTGTACAAAGATGTGGATTATTTCAGTTCCTCCACCTTTAATTCCAGTTTTGGATTTTGATCATTGTAGTCCTCTGAAAGAATGTAAATTTTAAATTCGTGAAATAGGAAATAGAGATTTTCTTGGATATTGGAACTGGTAAAACTGACTGTATTTGTAAAGCCAATATGCTTCATCTCTAAAGTGTACTGAACCTCTTCGAAATACTTTCTGTCGGGATCTTCAGGTGGAGTATCGTAACCCCATTCCTTGACACAATCTGTAAATTGAATGGATAGGGAATCTGTATTTTCGATAGTTCTATTTTCTTTTAGAGATAGAAAAAAGGGTTGATCCAAATCTTGCATTTTGATATTCGTTTCCTTGTTAGTTTGGGCCTGAGCCAAGACAGTTAGCAATACAAAAACGAGTGTGATAAAATTTCTTGAAATCATTGATTATTATTTTCCTCCTTCAATCTCCTCTTTTCGAAATCTCACCATTCTTTTCACCAAATCTTTAGGAAGTGGTTGGTCAAGGGGAAACTGAACAGACCCTTTCCCCTGCTTGAAGGCTTTTAGTTCTTCTGAAAATGCTTCCATAGTGGTGGGAAAAGGATAAAAACCTATGAATTTTGCATAGGCGGCCATCATGATTTGGTGATCTCTTTTACCATTTGGAACTAATACAAAAGAAGGAATTTTGTAATTCAATACTTCTTCAGCTTCTGGAACTACTTCCTTGATAAGAGTACGCAATTCTTCCAGCTTCTGCTGTGCTTCTTCGGATTGATTCGCAATGTAATCATCAACAGTTTGAAAACTGGGCATTGGACCTTTTTTCGCCATGAATTATTTTTTGATTATAATTTAAGAATTAATTCCAAAAGACATTGGACAAAAGTAAAACGTAGAAATCTTCAGCTATTACTTAGGTTGTCATACAGAGCAATTCGCCTACCTCACCTCACAATAGATCTCACTCATAGGATAGCTGTAATTCTGATTGTAGTGATCCTGACATTCTTGATTGGCTTGATCTCTATTTTTACTTACTTTGATGGTTTCGAACTCTCCTCCTGGATTGCTACAGACACATACATTTTGATTCAGATCGCAACTTGTTAGGAAAAGAAGAAAAATTCCAGAGATAAACACTTGTTTTTTCATGGTTATTGCTTTAGTTTAGAACAATAACGTTGAAAATGGTGAAATCGTTTGACAAAATTGAATCAAAATCTCACTTCATCTTGAGTGAACAGAAAAAATACCTGAAACTTGGAACTTGGAACTTGGAACTTGGAACAAAATAGTGCCCGCACAATTAACAAATACCGTACTCATGGTTGCTCCAACCCGATTTGGGTTTAATACGGAGGCCTTTTTGACGAATTCATTCCAGAATCAGCCTAAAGAGAATGGGTTAAAAACGCAAGCGAAGGCTTTGGCGGAGTTCAACGGGTTTGTTGCAAAATTGCGTAATGTGGGAGTTGAAGTTTTGGTTTTTGAAGATCTTCCTAATTCTACTACGCCAGATTCTATTTTTCCAAACAATTGGTTTTCGACACATCAAAGTGGGGAGCTGATTACCTACCCCATGGCGGTTCCCAACCGAAGAGCCGAAAGACGATCAGACATCATTGAATCTCTTGTGAATCAATATGGATACAGTCACATCGCTTTGGAAAAACACGAAGCCGATGAAGGCTTTTTGGAAGGTACCGGAAGCATGTTATTTGACCATTCCAATAAGGTTGTTTATGCAGCCATTTCTCCCCGAACTATTGCTCAAGTTTTGGAGGAAGTAGCACAACTCTTGGAGTATGAAGTTGTGGCATTTGAATCCTTAGGAAAATCGGGCGAACTCATTTACCACACCAATGTGATGTTGTGTATTGGAGCTTCATTTATTGCCATTGGAATGGATACGATAGCAGCAAAGGATCAGCAAAAAGTTAAAGATCAGCTTGAAAAAAGTGGCAAGGAAATTATTTTTCTTTCAAATGAACAGATTTACGAGCATTTTGCTGGAAACATGCTTCAAGTATTGAATTCCAGTGGAGAAAAAGTGTTGGTTTTATCAGAAGCTGCATACCAATCACTTAGTTCCGATCAACTTAAACAATTTCAAAAACACACAGATCATTTTGTTCGAGCTGAAATACCTACAATTGAATTTGTAGGAGGCGGTAGTGCCAGGTGCATGTTGGCAGAAGTATTTATTTGATTGTTTGGATTTTCTTTCCCTTTTTGTCTAACCACTGAAAAGCATCTTCCTTATTTCTGAAACCTTTGGTTGGAATTTTGGGTCGATTTACACGCATAAAAAAGTTGAAAAGCAATTGCATGGCCAAGTTATTCACCAAAACAGCGATGATCAAAGTATGTTTGGTGCCTTCTTTTGTCACTGCAAATTTCCGTGCTTCCTTTGTAATTCCCAGAAATTCATGTGTAGAATAATACAAAGGCATTCTTTCGCCTCGCCCAATTTCTCCCACAACTTCTTGCATTTTTTGAAGATGATGCACCTCAATATCTTCTATTTTTTCATTCCACTCAATTTCTACTACTCCGTTTTCATACAAACGAGCAATTAAGATCGAATCTTCCTGAATTTCTGAAACAACTTTTAAATTTCCTTCCATTTTGAGTAGTAAGTAAATTCGTGTAAAAGGAAAATCTAAGGTTTAATGAAAAAGTTTAGTGTATCGAAATCATTCATTGAATAATTTCACTTCTAATATATAAAAATAATTACTATGTATTGCATTGATTTTCAATTTCCCTAAAAGAAAATAAATTTACGTTAAGGAAAATATTATGAACGCATTATATTATGAAAGAGGGAAATTATCTTTCATCCAAAGACGACCACTTGCTGATCAAAAATATTTATCAAATTTCAATTCCGATAATACAGACGTCATCTACTTGTTCTAGGTTTCGTTTCCAAGAATTGAATTCAGATTGCAGTAATTCTCCTTGTTTGTGAATCTCTGTTGCATGAATCTGTAACAAAAATTCCTTTAACTGACCTGATCTATACTTCTTACCATGTTTCCCCCCAAACTGATCCGCAAATCCATCCGAAAACAGGTAAACCAAATCACCTAATTCAAACTGGATTCTATGTTCACTAAAAGGTTTGAGTACCTCCATGTCTCCCACCGGAATTTTATCCCCTTTGAGTTCATACAGCATCGCTTGCTCCCCTTCCAAAGCAATGGGTTTCGTCGAAGAATTTAAGGGAGTTTTATTTTTTCTGATTACCCAAATTGGATTGTAGGCTCCAGCCCATTCCGCACTCAAGGTTTCTCTGTTGAAACGGATCAGACTAATATCCATTCCGTCTTTGGTGCCGTCATCATTCGATTTCTTAGACAAAGCGTGAATCAAACGATGGCGCAAACGATCCAAAACAAAGGCAGGAGTAATGTCCTCGTTTAAAGTCACAATATCATTTAAATAAGTTGTCCCGAGCATGGTCAACAAAGCTCCCGGAACCCCATGACCAGTACAATCTGCAACACACAAATAGAAATAGTGGTCATTTTCATAATACCAGTAAAAATCGCCGCTTACAATATCTTTTGCCTGATAAGTCACAAAATACTTAGTTACCAATTTCTGATTTTGATCCCTTGTCAATACAGCATTTTGTATTCTTTCTGCGTAGCGAATGCTATCAATCAGCTCATTTTTTTGTTCTTCAATTTTATCAAAAGCCGCTTTCAATTGAGTCGTTTTAAGTCGCTCAATTTCTGTATCCCGACTAATCTCCATATCCTTTGAATGGTAGTCTTTGTGATATTTTAAAGAAGCTTCAAACTGACCCAATTGCTCGTAAATTTTGGACAAATAATAGAGCGCTTTTTTCTCTCCTTCTTTCGCTCCAATTTTTCTGGAAACGTCCAACGCTTTTTCCGCTTGAGAAATAGCTTTATCATACATTTTCTGCTCCAGGAACAATTCGGTAATGATCAAGTAAGAATCTGTGATCAACACATTGTAGGAAACCGATTCACTAAGATCTAATCCTTTTTTATAGTAGGAATAGGCCTCTTCATACTCTTTCTGACTATTCTTGATTCTTCCAATATTGTGATAAGCCCAGGCCATCCCTTGAGGAGAAGCATTGGGATCACTTAAAACCGACTCAAAACACTTGTTGGCATTGGCATAATCCTCCATTTCCAAATAAGTTTCCCCAATATTTCCTTCCGAGGAAGCTACTCCTTCCAAATCCCCAATCAATCCTCTCAGTTCTTTGCATCTCAGGTTCACTTCCAAACGCTTTTCATTGTCGTTTTGAAACATGTAAACCGCACCAATATTATTGAGAATGTCTGCTTCACCTTGAATATCTCCAATCCTTTGGTAAATCTCCAATCCTTTCAACGACTGACTCAAGGAAAGAGAATAATCTGAAAAACGCCAATAGCAATAACCCAAAATTCGACAGCAATCTGCCACTCCTTTTTGATACCCCTTTGCTTCGCAATATTCCATCAGATCCATGGCTGTCGTATAGGCAGTCTGCAAATCTGACAATCGCAAATTCCAAGTTTTATTTATGGCTTTATCGAATTCTTCTTGGGTCATGACTGCAAGTATAGTGTTAATCTTGTTGCAATTCAATCCTTAATTCACCTATTCTTGAAAAGCCAGATCTTTGAAGCTTTAAAGTAGTTTGAGTAACCAGAATTCTTTAAACCGATTTTACTTCTGTTCAAGGTATTTTTCTTCAAAATAAAAGAATCGTTTTTCGACATCCAATTTGAGAATAGCGTCTCTACACCCTCTAGAATAAGCAAATTCTTTTCTGTGCACTCGAATCTCATACCATTCCGAATCAGAGGGAATGATTTCATAGGTTTCCTCATAACTTTCTCCTGGACAATCTTCTCCAACCGAAACAGGTTCCATAAAAGCCAAATTGCTGTATTCTGCGTTAATGGAAAATAAAAAAGTGAGTTTACTTCTTTCGATTAAATCAATACTCAGTGTGGTCTCCAAATGGTGATTTCCTGTACTCTGAAAAGTAGAAATTAATGCCTTTTTATTCTTGCCAATATCCACAATGCTGAATTCACTTTGGTCACCAATAGGCGTTAAATCTTCCATGACGATCGAATCCACAATACTCCAATCCTTGTCTTGTCTTTTGAAAAAATAGAGATGCTGATAGCCAAATTGATGTCCATGTTGAGTTCCATAAGGCGCTTCCGCAATCACCAAAAGTAGTGCTTCTTCATCCAGCACAATTTCCGACTTAAAAACAATTTTAAAAACCACTTCATCCTGATAGGAATACATGGATTCATCCTTACAATCAATACAGGTAAAAGTTTGACCATCCGGATCCGTGGAACCAAAAATTTTGGCGAGTAAGAGGCTGTCAGAAATAGTATGCTGACCCCATAGTTCAGGAAAGAAACAAAGTAATATGATAACGAATCTTATTTTCATTTTATTCATTTCAAAATAAAGTCAAATCCTCTGGCGGTTCATAAACTCCTTCAAATTCCAATTCAACATAGATTTTTTCCTTGGAAACTTCCGGAACATTTCCCTTGTATTGATTCCCTGAGAGTTTTTCCACCGTATGCACATCTAACTCGATTTCATGAGGATGAATGAGTTTTTTGGAAGCTTCTGTATCGTGCAACCAAATTTCTTGTTCTTCCCGATTCAGAATTAAAGGCATTCTGGGCTCCTTTAGTTTTGGGTTGTTATGCAATTTGCTCAAAAGCTTATTCCCTAGCGTAGTCACAATACTAAAGGAATGAAAAATTTCCCCAGTGGTTTGATCCACCCATTTGCTCGACAATCCACCAAATGTGAGTCCGCTGTGATTATTGGGTTCAATATAGAAAGGGTAATTGTTTTTCTTAAAGTGATGGTATTCGTAAAAGCCATCTACACACAACAAGCATCTTGAATTATCAGCCGAATCTCTAAAGGCAGGTTTTTCCCAAATCGACTCACCTCGAGCATTAAGGGTGCGATTTCGAATTTCTTCTGCTTCTGTTCTGGATTTGGACCAATGTGGGATCAATCCCCAATTGGCGATTACAGGTTCTTCAGCTTCGTAAATTAAAAATGGTTTGTGCTCAAAGCCGTTGGTGTGATAGTAGTTTTCCACCTCATATTTTTTCATCTGCTCGCGCAACTGAGCAATCATTTCTGAATCGCCCTGTTCCTTTGCTCTTTTGAGTTGAGCTTCGAGTGAGGCTTTGACATTGTAACACATTTTTTAAATGTAAAAATTCAAAGTGCAAAATGCAAAGTGAAAAGTGAAAAATGCAAAGTGCAAAGTGCAAAGTGCAAAGTGCAAAGTGCAAAATTCAAAATGAAAAGTGGAAAGTGGAAAGTGAAAAATGAAAAGTGAAAAGTGGAAAGTGGAAAGTGGAAAATTGAATATTTTTATTTTTTGGGAAAATTGATTCTATATTTTTTTAGATTTGAGGAACCATTTAAATCAAATCTTATGAAACCAAACATCCAAGAACGTACAGAAGATTTCGCAGTTGATATTATTCTGTTTTGTAAAAAATTATTTCAATCTAAAATAGGAAGTATTCTTGGCAATCAACTTATTCGATCAGGTACCTCTATAGGTGCAAATGTTTATGAGGCTCAAAATGCTCAATCACACGCTGATTTTATTCATAAAATGAGTATAAGTCAGAAAGAATCAAGTGAAACAAGTTATTGGCTAAGACTATTAAAAAGAACTCAACTTGCGGAAGAAATGGAAACAAAAAAGTTATTGCAAGAATCAAATGAGATTCATAAGGTTGTCTCTGCAATCGTAGTTTCAGCCAAAAGAAACAAAAGCGCAAAAAACAAACATTGAAACACACACTTTGCATTTCACACTTTGAATTTTGAATTTTGCACTTTGAATTTCAAATTATCAAGCCGTTTTCTTATAGCTGATCATCGCCATCACATTGATCAAAATGGCAGATCCGGCCACCGCCGACACATGCATGAGTATGTTTGAAATCCCGCTTCCCTTGAGCATGACGAGACGGATGACTTCTACGTAATACCTAATCGGATTGAATAAAGTGAAGTTTTGCGCCCAGATGGGCATGCTTTCGATTGGGGTGAAGAGTCCGGACATCAGAATGAAAATAACCATGAAAAACCAGGCTAAAAACAAGGCTTGTTGCTGACTACTTGTGATGGTTGAAATGAACATTCCCATTCCTAAAATGAGGATCAAATACAAAATCGTAAATCCGTAAATGAGGAAGAAATTTCCTTCGAACGGGACCTTGAACCAAAACAAAGCGATGATGAGTCCGATGGTGAATTCAATCATCCCAATAATGAGAAAAGGCAACAACTTCCCAATAATGAACTGGTACTTTCGAATGGGTGTGACATTCAATTGTTCGATGGTTCCAATTTCTTTTTCTCGAACGATATTCATTCCGGACAAGAAAAGTGCGATAATGGTTACAAGTAACACCAAGATACCTGGCACCATGAAAAACTTGTAGTTCAAATCAGGATTGTACCAGTCTCTTTTGTTGGTTTCAATTCCCGGGATTTGCATTTGAATCCCTGTTTTTTCAATTTCTTCCAAACTAAATTGGGCTATGATATTTTGCAAATAATTTAAACTGATTCCGGCTTTAGTTCCGTTAATCGCATCCGCAAAAATGCTGATCTCTGTGGGTTGAGCCGAATGCATGTTTTTGCTGAAATTCTGAGGAATGGTAAGAATGACATCGACCTTATTTTTTTCTACCATTTGATAGGCTTCATCATAGGAATTGCCGACTTCAATCAAGTTAAAATAATCCGACATCGCTATTTTTTGGGTCAATGCCTGAGACATGGAAGAATGATCGTGATCTTCAACATAAATATTGATGTTGGTCACTGTAAAATCCGCCGAATAGGACAAGACCACCAATTGCATTACTGGCATGATAAACAAGATCGGACGCATCATTTTATTGCGAAAGATCTGCTTGAATTCCTTTTGTACTATGATCAGTATTTTCCGCATTATTCCAATCTGATTTTAAATTTCTTGATGGCAATTAAGGTCAATAAACAAGTTATGAAAACAAGCACACCTGTCTCAAAAGCTATGGCTTCAAACCCCGTTCCTTTCAGCATGATGTTTTTGATGACGATGATGAACCATTTCGCTGGAATTGCATTGCTTATTACTTGTAAAGGAATCGGCATGCTTGAAATGGGAAAGATGAATCCCGACAATAAAATCGACGGCAACATCAGAGCCATCATCGAGATTAACATGGCTGTTTGCTGAGAATTGGCTACCGTGGAAATCAACAATCCCAAAACCAGCGCACAAAGAACAAACAAAAAGATCTCGCCAAATAAAAGATAGTAACTCCCATTCATCGGCATGTCGAAAACATACAAACCTAAAAGCAGAATGGTACAGGCAATAATCAAAGCCAAAACCAAGTAGGGAATAATCTTCCCAAGAATGATTACAAAAGGCTTGAGAGGAGAAACCAAAAGAATTTCCATGGTTCCAATTTCCTTTTCTTTGGCAACGGTGATGGACGTCATCAATGCCGATACCAACATCAAAATGATCGTCATTACGCCAGGCACAAACATATAAACTGATTTATTCTCCGGATTGAACATCATTCGGGTAGTAATATTCAGGTTTGGAGCTTGCAGATGTAATTCTTCGTTGACATAAGACTGAAAAGTGGCTTGCAAATAGCTGCTTAAAATATTGGCCGTATTCGGATCGGAAGCGTCGGTAATAATTTGGATTGGACTGTGTTTGGTGTTAACTAAATCTTTTCCAAATTCCTGAGGAAAAACCAAAACGAGTTTCACATCACCTCTTTTAAATATTTCGCCGATTTCTTCCTCTGAATTCAACTCGGCAACCACATTAAAGTATTCGGATGCAGCAATCTTCCCCTTCAATTTTTGGGAATGGGCGTCCTTTGCGTGATCCAAAATAGCAATACGGGAATTGGATATCTCGGTCCGAATGGCAAAACCAAACATGATGACCATCACGATAGGCATTCCAAACAAGATGATCAGCGTTTTTCGATCCCTGAAAATATGCTTGAATTCCTTTCTAACAAATGCCGCAAATGTCTTCATTTATCTCGCCAGTTTTACAAATACTTCATCCATGTTCTTCGCTTGGTGTTTGGTCAGTAATTCGTCCAAACTCCCCAAAGCTTCAATCCTTCCTTGCACCATCATGGAAATGCGATCGCAATATTCTGCCTCGTCCATGTAGTGAGTTGTCACAAAAACAGTGATACCACTTTCCGCCGTTTCGTAAATCAAATCCCAGAATTGTCTGCGTGTAATGGGATCTACACCAGAAGTAGGTTCATCCAAAAAAACAATTTTAGGTCGATGAATCACCGCAACCGAAAAGGCTATCTTTTGCTTCCAACCCAGTGGAATGTCCGAAATCATGGTATTCTGAATATTATCCAATTCCAGATGTTCGATCATTTCTTCGGTTTTCAATTTGATTTCTTTATTCGAAAGCCCATAAATTCCTCCGTAAAACCGCACATTTTCCTTGAAAGTCAGATCCTCATAAAGGGAGAATTTCTGACTCATGTAGCCTATGTTTTCCTTGAGTTTGTTTCTATTTTTATTGATGTCGAATCCCGCCACAGTTGCCTGACCAGAAGTAGAAGACCAAATCCCCGTAAGCATTTTGATGGCTGTTGTTTTACCCGCACCATTTGCTCCTAAAAAGCCAAACACTTCCCCTTTTTTCACATCAAAACTGATATCATCTACCGCTTTGAACTTGCCAAAGTGTTTGCTCAGGTTTTTAACTTCTATGACTTTTTCTTCTTCCATTTTACTGCATCAAATCCATGAAAACATCCTCAATTCCCGCCTGAATAGGTTTGATTTGAATGTGTTCGACTCCATTTTGCTTCAAATGCACTTCAATCATTTCTTCACTGACCTCCGAATTCGTGGCCAAATGCACCACATTTCCGAAGGCAAAAGCAGAGATTTTGTGATCAAATTCCTTTAAAATTTTCAAGGTTTTATAGTTTGCTCCCGACTTCACCTGCCATAATCTATGGGGGTAAGCCATGGCAATATTATGTGGGGAATCCACTTTTAAAATTTGTCCGTTTTGCACCAATGCTACTTCATCACACAACTCTGCTTCATCCAGAAAAGGAGTAGAAACGAGAGTGGTAAGACCGCTTTGCTGCAATTTTTTCAGCATCTCCCAAAATTCCTTTCTGGAAACCGGATCCACCCCAGTAGTCGGTTCATCCAAAAGCAAAATTCTAGGTTTATGAATAAGGGCACAGGAAAGCGCCAATTTCTGCTTCATTCCGCCTGAAAGATCTCCCGCTTTTCTCTTTTTGAAAGGCTCTAACATTTGATAGATATCGTGAATCAAATGGTAATTTTCTTCTACCGTCGTTTGAAAAACCGTGGCAAAAAAGTTCAAATTTTCTTCCACCGTTAAATCCATGTAAAGTGAAAATCGCTCCGGCATGTAGCCTACCATTTTACGAATCTTTTTATAGTTCTTTTTCACATCCAAGCCATCCATGGTAGCCTCTCCAGAATCTGCCAAAAGTAAGGTTGTTAAAATTCTGAAAAGCGTGGTTTTCCCTGCCCCATCGGGCCCAATTAATCCGTACAACTGACCTTCTTCCACTTTAAATGAAAGTTCTTTCAGCGCTTGGACCGAACCGTAAGATTTGCTTATGTTGTGAACTTCTATCAAAATTTCTGCTATTCAAATTCAACGCTTGCCGGCATCCCGATTTTCAACTTCCCTTCTTTGTTTGGCACTTTGATTTTGATCGCGTAAGTCAGATTTTTTCTTTCATCCTCAGTTTGAATCTGCTTTGGGGTGAACTCCGCTTTGTCGCTAATCCAAGTCACAGTTCCTTCAAAAGATTCCTTTTCCTCTCCTGCATCCACCAACACCTGCACTTTCTGATCGATTTTTACACTGGTCAATTTGGTTTCTGTGATATAAGCTCTAAGCGTTAGTTCCTCCAAGTTTTGGATGCGCAACATGGGTCGACCCGCTCCCGTTACCTCACCTTCCTTGACATAAGTTTCCAATACTACTCCGGAAATAGGACTATAAACTACACTTCTGCTGATTAAATCATTGATTTGTTTGATCTGAGCCACATAGCCCACTTTTTCATCAAGCACAGATTTACTTTGCACTTTGATTGCCTGAATTTGCTCTTTCAGTATTTTTTCTTTGGAATCCACTTCATCTACCTGAGCTTTAGTGGCCGCGCCCTCATCATACAATTTATGCAGACGATCCTGAGTCACTTTCAAAGCATCAATTTGTTCTTGGATTACAGCGATTTGTTTTTCCACCGAATTGGCTTTACTGGCAATCACACTCATTTTCGCCTGAACAATTTCCTTTTGCAAATGCAACTGCATCGTGTCTAGCAAAGCGATTTTGTCACCTTTTTGGATTTGTTGTCCTTCCACCGCATTAAAGAATAGGATTTTCCCATTTCCTTCTGCAGAAACGACCGTCGCATCTTCCTCAAAATTTCCGTAGGCATCCGCTTTTTCTTCCTTATTACAAGCCGATAAACTTAAGATCAAACCTATGGCAATGCTGTATTTCAACTTTTTCATAATTATGAATTTTCTTATTTCTTAACTCCTTGGGCATGCACCCAATCCAATTTTGCTTGTAAAAGACCTAATTTGTCTGCTTCGGTGGTCAAACGAGCCCGATTCAAATCATTAAACAACTTCAAATATTCGGTGGAATTAATGGTTCCATTATTGAATTTGCTCTGACCTGTTTTATAGACATTTTCGGTTAGTTTTTCAATTTCTTCTGAGAGTTCGATTTGCTTTTCGTATTTGTCAATTTCTTCTTGCAATTCTGCATGTTCAATGGCTATTTTTTTGGTCAGCATTTCTTTGTTGTGTTCAATCATATTGGTTTTCACATAAATTTGATCCTTTTGTTTTTTCAAAGAATTCCAACCCCAGATATCCCAGGTGAATTTGGCTCCAACCATATAGTAACCATGCATCTTGGTATTGATCATATCGAAACCAGGCCGACCATATCCCAATTTTCCGAAAGCCACTAATTTAGGAATGGGAACTGTGTTTAACTTCAGCATATTGGTTGCTGTGAGGTTGATCTGTGCATCGAGCAACTGCAGTTCAGGACGCACCAAATCTGCGCTCGATTTCACCTCCGGTTTTTCAAATTGAACGGCTAAACTTAATTCTACGCCAGACATGATACTGAGCGCTTTCAAAATTGACTTTTTGCCCGATTCAAGTGAAATTAATTGCTTTAGAATTTGAATTTTTTGAGCTGTCAAATGATCTTTATCCGCCTCAAGCAAAACTCCATTATCAATTCCAACTTGCATGATTTTCAGATTCTCATCTAATTCGCTTATGGACAATTTTAGGATGGTTTCTGTTTGCTCCAACAGCAAATACTTGAGATACAACATTTGAATCTTTCCTTTCAGATCATAGACTTCGACATCTACATTTTTCTGTTGTACTTCCGCGGAAGCTTCTTGGATTTGACGACCTGCTTTAATTTGCCCGCCATCGTAAAGAATCTGAGTGAGATTTGCCTCAAAAGCATAATTATCAAAAGGTAATTCCGGGAATAAAGGAGCTTGTCCTGGAATCTGAACCTCGGGAAAAGAGATCACTTCAGACTGGTAAGTAGCCTGACCCGTCACAGTAACCTTTGGGATATAATTTCTTTTCAAAATCTGGATCACCAAATCGTTTTCCTCCGCAATCGATAGACGCTTTTTAAATGATGGCCAATTCTTTTCCGCAGCAGACTGCAAGCTATCCAAACTCACCCCTTGTCCGAAAGCAAAGAATGGAATTAAAACTAACAAACCCATTAATTTTCTCATAACTCAATGTTTTAAGATTTTGGTTCTTCAATTTTTACAGATCGAATGATGAAAGAAGCCACCTCCTTTTTTCGATCCTCTATTAATTTTTTATAAGCTTTTTTATCTCCATCAAGTAATAATCCCGTCACCAAAGGTTTCGCCATAAAAGGAAAAACACACAGAGCCAAAACATTCACGATCAATTGTTCCGGAGCCATTTGCACCAATTTTCCTTCATCCATTTCTTTCTGGATCTTTTGTTTTAAAAGATTGAAATTGATCTCGGTGCTTTTTATCAAGCGAACCAATCTGTCTGGCTTATTACTGATTTCATGAATCACAAACCCAGGAATTTGAGGATGTTTCATGATTGTTTCGATATAGATTTCAACAAATTTCTCAATGCTCTCACAAACCGAATCATCAGAATTAAATGTCTTCATTAATTTGGGAACCATGATCTGAAATGCCTTTTTCATCACAATTTCAAATAAGGCATCTTTAGATCGATAATAGTAATGCAAAAGAGCCTTATTGATCCCTGCTCGATCCGCTATAGACTGCATTCTTGCTCCGTTGTAGCCATTCTCACCAAACTCTTCAAAAGCATTTTCCAATATCTTTTCCGAGGTGTCTTTGTTGTACTTCATGAAGCAAATTTAACCAATTAGTTAATATTAACCAAATAGTTAAACTAAAAAGTTAATTTTTGATTTAGGACTAATTGATTTAGGACTTACTGATATATGATTCATGACCATTTTTAATTTTGCACTTTGCATTTTGCACTTTGCACTTTGCATTTTGAATTTTGAATTATCACCCTAAATTCCATTAATAAACTAAAAAAGCCTGTTTATAAATCGATTACGGAAATTCCGAATGGGTCCCTATATATTTGACCTGTCTCAAATAACTAAAAACGTAAAAACAATAATTATGAAAAAGATCATTTTAGCAGTTGCACTTGTATCTGTATTCACATTGAACTATGCTGGAAACGGAGAGGGTGAAAAAGCAAAAGTAGAAGCCGTTGAATACAAAGGTGGAAAATTGACTATCCACAATGATACGGATGATGAAGTAAGAGTTCACACTGGATACGGTGAAACTACACTAAGCGCGAGAGGAGGAAAAACTTCAGTTACTTGTGCTCCTGGTAAAAAAGTGAAAGCTGACGGTAAAGTAATTTTCGAAGTTACTGCTGACATGTGCGGAACTACAGTGAAATTATCTGATTACTTATAGTATAGAAGAAATTACAACTAAACTTCAATGGGAGATTCAACAACAAATTGAATCTCCCTTTTATTTACAATTAAACTCAAAAAAAATGAAAAAAGTTCTATTCTTACTCACCCTTACTCTCTCATTTTCAATTTTTGCTCAAGAAGACTGCAAATGCGGTGATGCAACGTACCAAATTGCTGGAGAAATGGTTTCCAAAGAAGTACAAAGCAACGGGTGGTATACTGAAAATTATGCAGGAATTATTGGCGACAAAGTGGTATTTGGTTCCAAGCATTTTATTCTAAAAGATGAAGCTCCTGTATTGAATCATATCTATGTTAAAACGATTCCAATTAAAAATATCGATTGGAGATTCAACGACATGTTTGGTTCCAATTCAAAATATGAAGAGAAAATCGGACAAGATGGTAAAAAGAGAGTAGAATTGACTCTAGGGCCAGCCTTTGGAAGTGCGAATGTTTGCGAATGGATTGACGACCAATGTCATACTTCGGTAGCTGGGATGTCGCCAAACATGAAGAGATATGAAAAAGGATCTGCAATTTGGACTCTTTTCGAAAACAAAGAACAAATGCTAAAATTCACTGACTCAGTGAAGGCGAAGCAAGACGAAATGAAATAAGAATTTTCATAGCAACGAGTACTATCGTTACAACTAAACTAGAAGAAGACGCCCCAAACGAGGGGCGTTTTTTTTTGCTCCAAACTATAAATCTATTTGGAAAATCAAAAAATTCTTCTCTACCTTTGCGCCATGATCGGAACAAACCGAAATATTATCGTCATCACTTGGTGCAGAGTTAGCCTGACCCCTATTAGGCTAATTTCAATTATGCACTAATTCCGATCTATACCCCCTTTTATTTTTTTTTAATCTTTATTTTTTTGAGTCATGACAGGACAAGCTGTTGACATTTTTGAGAAATTGAATTCTATCGTTCTTTTGGTCAATCCAGACGGAAAAATAGAATATGCGAATTCTTTTACTCAGAAATCACTAGGTTATCACTCAAGCGATTTGTTGGGTGAAAAGTGGTGGAAAACCACAAATTATTCTGAAATACAAGAAATGGAATCGAAAAGATTCATTCTAAAGATTATCAATGATGAGGTGAGAACCGACGAGCTTGTTTATGAAAGAAAACTAAGTACCAAGCAAGGAGGTAAAAAGTGGATTTTATGGTCGGCCTCTAAAACTGAATCAGGTAAAGTTTTGGTGATTGGGAATGATATCACACGTCAAAAAGAGTCCGAATTGGAATTAAAAAAATCCAATGAGGCCTTGCATGAGAAGAACCAAGATCTGACTCAAAGTGTGGAATATGCCCAAAAGATTCAAGAGGCGATTTTACCGAAAACACATAAGATCAAGTCGGTATTGGATGATTTTTTTGTGATGTACAAACCTAAAGATTTGGTGTCGGGCGACTTTTATTTCTATCACAATGACAAAAAAGGAAAAGTCTACTTGGCTGTAATGGATTGTACTGGACACGGTGTTCCTGGAGCGATGTTAACGGTTTTAGCGAACTCCATATTACGAGATATCGTAATCAAAAAAAAGATCACGGAACCAGCAGTGGTGTTGGAAGCTCTAGATTACGAAATCCAAACGGCTTTCCGGGACGAAGATGGATACAACTTGGCCAAAGATGGACTGGACATTGCTTTTATCCGAATGGATCAAACGAAAAACGAATTGTGTTTTTCCGGAGCTTTTCGACCACTTATCGAAGTAAAATCGAATGGGGAGCTGATCGAATATGGTGGAGGTCGATTTCCAATTGGATTTTTCGATGATCGTGTGAAAAACTTTGAACAGGTGTGTTTACCGTTGGAAGGCACTAGCAGTTTCTACATGTTCTCAGATGGCTATATTGATCAATTTGGAGGTGAGAACAACAAGAAATTCAATAAAAAGAAATTCAAGGAATTGTTGGTTTCGGTCCAAGACATGAAAATGGAAGATCAAGAACATTTCCTGGAATACGCTTTCAATAACTGGAAGCAACAGGAAGTGCAGACGGATGATATATGTGTCCTAGGGTTTAAAGGATGAGATGAGTGTAGAACCGAGCGATAGCGAGCTCATCGACCGATAGGGAGATAATTTTTCGAGTGTAGAATTATTCGAGTTTAGAGTTTTTTGAGTGTCGAACCGGGGTGATAGGGAGATGATTCTTCCAAATTCTACACTCTACACTCGAAAAACTCTAAACTCAAATGGTTTTTAATTCTTAACCACCTTCTTCGTCATCTGCCATCCTTTTTTGGAAAGCACGTGTACAAAATAGATTCCATTTGGACTTGACGACAAATCCAATTGATGATTTTCACCATTCACTTGCTGGGTGTTGAATAATCGTCCTTGAGCATCTAAAACATGGATTTCATAATTTTCCTTCTCTGGGAAATTGATGTTTATTAATCCTGATGTTGGGTTGGGATAAAGCAATAATTCTAAAGTTGCTATACTTTCTTCTTGTTCGATGGATGCAGTTGTTAGACATTCTAGACAGACATCCCATAAGAAATTGGTTTGAGACAATAAAGTTACCACATCAAAATCTCCTGTTACCGTATATTGCCCATTCCCATCATATTGCAGCGTGTATCCGTTTCCTTGATAAAATGAAGTTGGCGTTGGCAATTGAGCCAATGTATCTCCATTTATGGCGATGTGCTCCACATAAATCACTTTGAAAGTCAGTTTTTTATTATTGCAATTCATTGTGCTAACATCCATGGCTAAATTCCCAATGTAGAATAAAGAAGAATCTCCCTGTATCCCCTGGAAAAAAGACATATTATCAATTTTCACAATTTGAATATCTCCTTGAGTCATGAAGGCTGTTCCTGGAGGAAAATTAAGATTATCTTGAGTCACAGAATCTACATAGGCATTATCGTACTGACTAAAATCCAAACATGAAACAGGATTATTGGTAATACAGTCAATGCACATATTCCAAATCACATTGGTGCTACCTAACAATCGAACTACATCAAAATCACCTTCGATAATAAATTCTCCACTTCCCAATCCAGAACCATTAAAAGTTACCGTAAAACCATTCCCCTGATAAAAGGCTCCAGGAGGAGTAAAAGAATAAACTGTATCTCCATCAATAATCATTTGTTCAGCGTAGGAATTCATGAAAGTCAATCGCTTGTTGGAGCAATTGTAGCCACTTACATCCAGCTCAGTATTTCCAATATAGAACAAAGCTGAATCCCCTTGCAAGCCCATCCAAATAGTTGAAAGATCTATTTTTTTAACTTCAATGGCTCCATTACCCACAATGGTGCTTCCAACAGGAAAATTCACATTGTCTTGTCCGGCTGAATCAATATAAGCCGTGGTGTAATTTGAAAGATCCAGACAAGTTGGGTTTACAGAATTCAAACATGTCAAACAAACCTCGCTTAAGAAATTGGTCTGCGTTAACAAAGTAACGACATCAAAATCTCCGGTAATAGTGAAAACTCCTGAACCTAATCCACTACCAACAAATTCAAAGGTAAACCCATTGCCTTGGTAAAAAGCAGGAGGAGTAACAAATTGGTAGATGGTGTCTCCATCAATGATCATTTCTTCTGTGTAGGCTGTAGTAAATGTCAGTTGTTTATTGGAACAATTATAAGAAGACACATCAATGGCTAAATCACCAATGTAAAACAAAGCTGTATCACCTTGAATTCCTTGATAAATTCCATTAGGCATTTTAATGATTTCCAATCCACCTTGAGCGATGAAAGCAGATCCATCTGGGAAATTTGTATCGTCCTGAGTTACTGAATCCACATAAGCAGTAGTGTACAGACTAAAATCTAAACAACTTGGGGCGCTTGTCTGACAATTTAAGCAGATATCCCATAAAAAGTTCGTCGAAGTGAGTAGGTAAACTGTATCGAAATCTCCAGAAATTGTAAAAGATCCAGAACCTAAACCTTGACCAGTAAATTGAAAAGTAAACCCATTTCCTTGATAAAAAGAAGGAGGAGTCGTGAACTGTGAAATGGTATCTCCATCCACTATAATTTCTTCTGTGTAAGCACTTTTGAAAGTTAAAATCTTGTTGGAACAGGAAGACCCTGAAACATCGATCAAAAGATCTCCAATATAAAACAAAGTTGAATCGCCTTGAATTCCCTGATAAAAGGAATTACTCATTTTCTTCAATTCTAAATCCCCTTCTGAAATAAAAGTTGTTCCAGCTGGAAAATTTACGTTATCTCCAGTTACCGAATCGACATAAGCGGTGGTATAATTTGAGAAATCGATGCAGGATTGAGAAAAAGTGATAGTCAATAAGCTGATTGACAACAGAGTAGAGATAATTCTTTTCATCTTTTCATGTAGTTGAATAGTTCATCAAGATGACGAATTGTTCTTCTAAAAGTTGCTCTTCATTACATAAATTACTTCAATCCGCTCAAGATATAATCATAGATCTCATTCTCATAGACTTCCGGTGGATTCTCATAACTCAACGTTTTATAACGTGGTTTTTGAATCATTTTTCGGTCGATCATTTCCTTAATGGTATCGTAAAATTCAAGAGAAGTTTTTCCTACTAACAATGGAGTCAGATCATTGTCTTCATCCCAAAACTGATACAGTTTTACAAATCCTCTCAAGTACAGAAAATCCTTCGTGAATCCGCCGCCTCTGAAAATACGGGTCACCACAGTATAAGCGTCGTGTGGACCAACTCCTTGTTCTCTCAAATAGGTAAAACAATCCATGAAGTCTGCTCCAGAACACATCATGTCGGCAACAATTACTCTGTGCGCCAATCTTCTTAGTCGACTAATTGTCAAGTTTCCACTCATATACTCCGACAATAGAGCCAATCCCTCTTGTGTCATTGTGTTTTTAGGCATTCCCAAACTAAAAATCTTTAATTCTTCTTGGTCTGAGTTCATTGTAGTAACCATATGGACACCAATCTCATGTTCAATTAAAGCATTGATCTGGGTTCGAGTAAACTTCGCATCTGGTCTGAATAAAATAGTTTTCTTGGAATTCAAAACCATTACTTGGGAAATCACTTTTTTATTCAGCTCAATTTTACATTTGATTTCATATCGATCCAAAGCTTCTTTAAATGCATCCATTGCCTTTTCCACACCAATTGACGGTCCTCTTTTAGGTTCGTTTGGATGGGCTGGAAGATGCAGCAAATACTGAGCATTAGTCAAATCATTTTTACTTGGCCGACCAAAATACCTCAAAGAATTGTAAAGAAATTTTTTAGAATCCAAAGACCCCAATAAATCGATTTTATCAAAATAAGAATTGATTACCGATTCATACATGTGTCGTATTGAAACATCACTGATATCTTGAGTTCTAAGTCTGCTTATTTCTTGTTTTAGCTCAAATGGATTCACCTGAATAGGTGCATATTTGAATTTAGGAGGAACTGTAAACCTACTTTTTTCAAACTTCGCATATTCTGCTCCTGAATTCATTGGATTGACAAATGCCAAAAGCTCGAAATTCTTCA
The DNA here is from genome assembly GCA_020436025.1 of Crocinitomicaceae bacterium. GTDB lineage: Bacteria > Bacteroidota > Bacteroidia > Flavobacteriales_D > Crocinitomicaceae > JAGQYP01. The sequence continues at coordinate 20,071 of JAGQYP010000035.1, read as the reverse complement.
GTAATCGATGCAAACCACGATCTACTTTTAAAATAGCAGGATCATCATGTTTATCTAGTAAAAGAATTGAGTTTTTATGCTTCCAACTCGTGTGATCTTGGCTGAAGAGATTAGCGTTATTGAGAATCGCCTTCTTCAATTTATGTTGAAGTTCTTTGGCTATTTTTGGAAATTCCACACCAGTAGATTCATCACAATATACTTTTTTAACTTCTGTAGCTAGAACTAATGTTTTATCAAAGTTCTTCGTGATATATTCCAGATTGTATCCTCTTCCATAAAACACATCATTGATAGCAGAACCCGATTCCACTCCTTTGATGTGAATTCCATTCAACTCAGTATTCCAATGTTCTACTACCTTTTGAAATTTTGGATCGATCTTTTCAGAACCAATATTGAACAAAGGAACTTTTCGATCCCATCTTTGCCAGTTGTAAGAATGCACGTCATAGACCACACAACCGTCAAATAATTCCTCAAGTTTCGCAACCAAAGCGTGAGTAACTTTGTAATAATTGGCATGTTTTTGCAAACTTATTTGCCGTTCTTTTGCGGTTAAAGTACGTTTCCACACTTTATTTCCCCAAGCTTCTTCGTAGATGCAATTTTCTGGTCCTCTATTAAGATCATATTCGTATCTGGAATCCATTCCAATTAATGTGATCGGCATGGAAGTAATGAAAGCTCCGGTGTATGGATCTTCTTCGTACCATCTTCCAAATTCATCGATCAGAATTTTATCTTTTAAACTCGATCTAAGTTTGTGACCGTCATGGATAGCCGTACAGATATAAGGAACATAACCGTGAACTTTAATCTGAAAAGAGCCATCCTCCGCAATGGCTTCGAAAGTCTCCTGATTCTGAATCAGTTTGACAATCTGCTTGATACTCAATGTTTGCATATTTACATCAATTCGGGTCTAAAATCTTCTCCCAGTCTATTTCTTTCTTTGGTTACTTTTTCCAAATAATCAATGATCTTTTCTTGAATTCTCGTATTATTCAGCTTGTTGATGTCGGTAATGGTTCCCGGACTCATCACATTGACTTCAATCAGTTTTCCTCCAATTACATCAATTCCGGCATAGTAAATCCCATCTCGAACCAATTTTTCTCCAATAGCTTTACACATGGCTTTATCTGCAGCAGTAAGCTTATACTTTTCCACTTTCCCTCCTGCCGAAATATTAGATCTCGCGTCTCCTTTAGCAGGAATTCTTCTTAAAGCTCCAATGGGTTTTCCGTGTAACATCAAGATACGAACGTCTCCATTTTCTGCACCTTCTACATATTCCTGAAGAATCACATAATTGGAAATTCCACGATCTCTGTTGATATAAAAATCAAGTAGTGAGCGAATGTTTGTCATGGCTGATTTCTCAATCACGATCACACCACTTCCTCCGAATCCATCCAAAGGCTTCATGATCATTTTATCTTGATCTGATTCCTCGATAATTCGAATCAAATAATCAATATTTTTAGATACATGAGTCGCAGGAATAAAGGCTCTATCAGGATCGTAATAAGCAGCTGTATAGATTTTATTATTGGCTTCTCTTAATCCATCTATGGCATTGATAATAAACACATCATCCTTAATAGAATCCAGGAAATTCAAAACAAGAGAATCCATCGGCGGATTGTCTCTCATGAAGATCACATCAAATTCCTTCAACGGCATCATTTCCGTTTCAAACTCAACGACTTTGTAAAAATGGGGTACCCTTGAAGTCACTTTGTCTTTTTTGACAATCTTTTTACACAAACTTAATGTGACACTATCACGAATAGTGAGATTTTGAGGGTGCGTTATAAATACATCGTGCCCTCTACGAGTAGCTTCGTGAACAATCCGAAGGGTCGAATCTTGTCTTGGATTCACACGTTCCCACGGATACATGATAAAACAAATTTTCATTTCAAAAATATATTAGTCGCTAATATAGATTTTCGGAAAATCATTTACAATAGATTTTGAAAATTGGGTTGATTTAGGATGGATTGATGTGTGATTTATTGATGTATGATGTTTGACTTATTGATGTATGATATATGACTTATTGATGAATGGCGTATGACTTATTGATTTATGACTTATTGATTTATGATCACTTTGCATTTTTCACTTTTCACTTTTAATTTTCCACACCCTTCTCCATCCCGGACTGAAGTCGCGGGGTTACGAAATTCGGTTTGGCTTTAACAGATGTTTTTTGTCTAGATAAAGTCTCGCAGAATGAGTTTTTATTCGAAAGCTTGGTTCAGGGCTTTAATCACTTTTCGTTTGAGGATTGAAATCCACCCAGTGAGTAGAGTTTTAAAGGCTAATAATTTTGAACTTTGCATTTTTCACTTTGAATTTCCTTCTTTTTCCACTCGAAAACCTGTCTCTTCAAAATGGATGTAGCTATCTGTTGTTTTTTCTTCTATGATCTCATTTCCTTCTTCGTCTTCCTCTCCTTCGCAGGAACGATCTTTTCTTATACTTCGAATTCCCTTACTGTCAATTGTAGAATAAACTTCTGTGTCTCCCCAAACCGGAGCATCTGCTCCGCCCGACACCTCTCCGACCAAAATCGAATTTTTTAATTCATTTTGATAGACTAAAGAAGCAATAATCAAAGTTCCTGAATAATAAGGGCAAGCCTCATAGGATCCATATTCGATTTTCCATAGAATCATAAAGGAATGTTCGTCTATTCGTAGAATGGGTCCCATCGAGGCCTCAATATCTCTCAACATTCCGATATCCAAACTATTCAGATATTCTTCATACCCCCCTTTGCGTTTTCTCTCTTCCATTTTCAGAAGGTGTTCCACACGCCAGTTCACCTCTTCCGTATATTCATGATCCAAAAGATTTTGCGAAAGCAATTTGATTTCTTTGGAATTTAATCGCTTGTCTATTGCCTCAGAAAGCTTAGCAAAACCTACTGAATCCAGCTCAAAAGGCAAATCATATTCTTTGGTCTTCTTCTGAAGCAAACTAACCAAATCTTCCGACAATTCAGGTATTACAACAGAATCCGCAAGTGTATCCGCAACTACTTCAGATGAATCGGTTGACTGCACTTCACTTTTCTCGGTACCAGAATCCGAATTGGAACAAGAAATAAAAAAGAAAACAAAGATTGGAGTAAGAAATAAGATTTTCATTTCGCTAATTTTTAATCAGTTACAAAGTAAGGAAATTAGTGGAAAGTGATAAGCAGTTGAAGGAAAGTAAAAAAATGTTCATTGATAATTGATAATTAATAATTTCCTGGAGGTGGTGGTGGTGGCGGTGGTGGAACACCGTCTTTCCCAGTCTTCTCTTTTGGTAATGGTGGTGGTGGAGGCACAGGGGGCGGAATTTTTTTAGGATCTATTTTCCCACCTGGAAAAGCCATCATTTCATCTTCATTATTGTAATTTATAAACTCAATATTATAAAATACTGGAGCTGTTCTCTTTGAATTAAGATAAAAGGAAATCATAAATTTTATTTCGCCTTTTTCATTTTGCCATTTTAAATAAAGCATATCATACATCTCCCCTCTATTTAAATCAAGTATTTCAGAAATATTTGAACTAAAAATTAGATTTGAATTCTTCACATATCCATTAAAATTTGAAAAGAAGTCCAGTAATTTTTTTTCATCAACCTTAATTCCTTGTTCATAATTATTTACAAAGTATTTAAAGTTTGAGTCATCAAAATTGGATTTAATTTCATTCTTAAAATCGCCTGTTTGACTAATCGCGATTACACTACTCATAAAAAAAAGAATAAGGAAGATAGAGTTTTTCATCAGGTTTATTTTTAATCAGTTACAATGTAAGGAAATTAGAGGAAAGTCATAAGTGGTTAGTGGTAAGTAAAAAACATTCATTGATAATTCTTAATTCCTAATTCTTAATTATCTCCCTATCGGTCGATGAGCTCGCTGTCGCTCGGTTCTTAATTTTTTATATGATCCACTCTCAAAAACTCTTTCCAATACATTTCCTTGGTCATGCTATCCCAGTGGATTTTGTAGTAGCGGTATTGAAAAATCTGAATTTGACAGATAAGAATGAGGACCGTAACTAGTCCGATAAAAACTCCTCGTTGTACTTTATTTTCAAAATTTTGCAAGGCGATGGCCATTATGATCATGAATAGTGGAATGAACTCAACATAAATTCTTCCGGAAAAACTCCCTCCGTACCACCACATGTGCCAGGATGAAAACACATAAGTAATGATGATGAAAAAGAGCAACCACATGGTCAATTCATATTTTCTTTTTTTCCAGAGAAAGATGAGTCCGGTCATTGAAATCAGGTAAATCGGTGTGTATAAAAACAAACCTTTTTTATAACTAAAAAGAATATCAAAAATATGTGGATCCGACCAATTAAAACCTTCTTCACCATAGGAGTAAACCATGTAACTACCTGTAGAGACCTTGTAGATAATCAGTTGAATGCTCACCATCAATGCAAACCCAGAAATGGAAAGTATTAAATACCCATATTTCTGAAAAGCAAATTTCAAACTTTGAATGAGTATTTTCCAATCACCTGCTAAAAATGGCCAGGCGAGCAATATTAAAATATTCACAGGACGAATGAGCACAATCATTCCCAAAATGAGTCCAAGAACAAGAATGCATAACGCTTTATTTTCCAGGAAAAATTTCTTGCTAAAAAAAACAAATAGAGCAATAAACCCAAACGAATACACATGTGAAATAGAGGGTTCACTTACCGAGTAAAAAAACAAATTGGTCCCAAAAACTGCCGCGATTATTGCGATCGCCCGATATACATCTTTGATCTCATAAAGAATCAGGGTTTTATTTAAAAACCAAAGTCCGAGAAACAAATAAAAAATCGTGGCTAAACTTACCGCCACCATATAAGGTTTTGAATATCCATCTGCATCTCCATCAGTTAATTTGACAAAGGAGTGCGCCATGAGAAAAAAGGGTAATTGAGCCACGGCTGTTCCGCAGTAATATTTGCTTATCGTTTTTCCTTCACTATTGGATCTATAGTCATAGCCTGTTTTAGGATTGAAGTATTTTTCGTTTTCAATATGATCGTAAAAACCAAAATTCAGATCATCATAAATAAAAATCGCTGGTAAATAGGCGTAATAACCTTTCCCATCGGTTCGAACGATTTCTTTCCAGTTTTCTTTCCCCCAATTTAAATTCGCAGTAATCCATGTCAGTAGAATTACCGAAAGAAAGATGGCCCACTTTGCTATGGATTGATTTTTTAATTGCATTGCTGATCAGTATTTGCAAAGCTACAGAAAAACGAAATATAAAAACCCCACCGCTCCCGGTGGGGTCCCTCACTACTATGCTACTATACTACTCGACAAGCATCTTTGGTTTTTTTTTGATGTATGACTTATTGATTTATGATTTATGAAAGTTGATTAATGACTCATGACTTATTGATTTATGATATTTTTAATTCATTTATTTTGATCATCTAGCTTCTTTTTGAATTTGAAAATGAAATTTTGATTTCTTCTCAGTTCTTTCATCAATTCTTTAGTTCCAACATTTGGATAGACTCTTCCTATTACTGTTAAGTGAGTCTCTAATTCAAATGCGGATCCTAATGAAAAACCTAAAAATCTACTCAGTTCTCTGTCTGTCCCCCTTCCACATCCCTCAGCAATATTCGTTGGAATGGAAGCGGATGATCTATAAACCTGTGAGATCAATCCGTATTTCTCAACATCTGGCAACTGATTGGCAACTTTGTACGAAGCTACTACTAATTCAATCGCGTCTTTCCAAATTCTCAACTCTCTAAAATTGTGATTCATAATGATTTAGTTTTATGGTTAAGGCTCAAAACTAAATATTAATTCCCACAAAATCCATCATCCTATATCAATAAGTCATTCATCAATTAGTCATACATCAATTAGTCATACATCATAAATCAATTAGTCATAAATCAATCGAATCATCCAACCCTATCTCAATACGGACACATGTCCGACAAAATCATGTTTTTCTTCATTTAAATCTCTTACCAGAACTTTGTACACATACACACCATCCTGTACAATTTTTCCTTGGTATCTTCCATCCCATTTATCGTCCAAGTTTCTTCCTTCGTAAATCAATTCTCCCCATCTGTTGAAGATCATGAAAGAATAATCATTTGGACTTGCATTGGTCATAACCGGATAGAAATAATTGTTGTAGTCATCCCCATCTGGTGTAAATGCATTTGGAATAAACACATTGAAAGAAGGATCAATTACTACCCAAAGCCAAACTGTATCAGAACATCCAATATCATTGAATACAATTTGTCTTACATGCACTGAATCTGGTTCATCAAAATTTAAGATTGGATTTTGTAAGTTCGAAGTATTTCCATATCCAAAATACCAATCCCAAGAAGTTGCATTTACTGAATGATCATAAAAATAAACCATGTCCTGATCTGTGGCATTGATTGGATTTACAGTAAATCCAGCAATAGGCGCACTCAATGCCGTCAAATTAAATGTATCGTCATAGGCTACCACACATCCATTGGTCATCGTTAAAATCAATCCAACATCATAAGACCCGGAATGTTCGATCAACACATTGTAATTCAATTGATCACTTGTATACTGACTTCCAACAGTCCAAAGAACACTTTGCACATTGTATCCATATCCATCCACATTAAACGAAAGAGTTGAATTGAAAGGAGGACAAGCATTATTTGCTGTTGCATCTAGGGTAATAGTTGGATTCTCCCAAACATAGATTTCAAGTGTATCCCAAACCGTTACATTACATTCGTTTGTGGCTGCAACCATGATTGTTGTATCGTGATCAACAGGGAAAGTAAATGCTCCGAAACCAGGCCCAAAATTTGGCAACCATTGTACGCTGATGGTTCCTCCATAAGTTGTAGTTAATTCGACACTTGCATCGGCCCCTTCACATAGCGTATCGGATGTACCCATCAAATTAATATCTCCATTTCCAAATTCAATTGTCGAAACCAAAACAGAATCTGTAATTCCAGTACATCCTAAGTTATCTGTGATTACCAATTCATAGATTCCAGTTGTATCGATTACCGTTAATAAGTCTTCTGTTGTTCCTACAACTTGTCCATCATGCATCCATTCATATTGGTAAATTCCTGATCCACCTAGAGTTTGAGAATTCAAAGTGATCGCTGTATTCGGACAAACTGTTGTATCCTGATCCAATTGAGTGGTAATCAAATCATTTTCAAAGATGGTAATGGTTGCTGTATCCATACATTGGTTACCATCTCTAGCGATGACTGAATAGAAACCAGCCGTCATGTTACTTGCCAAGGCAGTATTTTGAACCGGATTGGTATTCCATTCAAACGTATAGTTACCAGTTCCTCCGGTTGCAGAAGCAAGAGCTGACCCGGTATTCCCTCCGTAACACCACACGTTTTGCACTACCTGAACATCAGCTACTACTGCTCCCGGACTGTTCAACATCATAGTGGTATCGTAAGTACAACCTAATCCGTCAATTACGGTTACGGTATACGATCCTCCATGTAAGTTGATTTGTTGAGCTGTACCAGGTAAATTGTTGCTCCAGTCGTAATGGTATGGAGGAATTCCTCCCTCTGCCGATACAGTTATACTTCCATCATTTGAATAAGAACAAACGGGATGAACCAAGACTGCATTCGGAACGGCAATTTGTTGGTTTTGATGAATTGTAACATTAATCGAATCCACACAACTGTTGGCATCCGTAATGTAAACTGTATGTGTTCCAGCAATCAATTGGTTATTTACACTTCCATAGAAATTATTGGATGGCCAATAGAAAACAAAAGGTGCTGTACCTGTTGCCGTATTTGCAACTGCAATACCATTTGCATCTCCAAAACAATTGATGTCTACCGTACTTTGAATCTGCGCCGCTGGACCATCTACCCATCCAACATTCACATCCAAGGTGTCCATACACCCATTATTATCTTGTATCAAGACTTGATAGTTACCAGTAGTTAAATTCTGAGCTATGGCTGTTGTTGCACCATTCGACCAGTTAAAGTTCATAGGTGCTGTCCCTCCAGATACCATGATCGATGCAGATCCATTCATTTGACCACAGATTTCTGGGTAAGAAGATCCTAAAGAAGCCGACAATTGCACTGGTTGAGTCACCGTGAAAGCTTCCGAAATAGTACATCCATTGGCATCCACAATCTGCACATCATAAACCCCTGCAGCATAATTGAAAGAGGTGTCTGAGTTGATGGTTCCATTTGACCAGTTCACACCATAGGGTGCGGTACCTCCTGCGTATGAAACAACTGCCCATCCATCTGCCGAACCATAACAAAGAGTTGCATTGACCTCATCTAAGTTAACCGTTAGTGGAGTTGGTTCATTTACGTTGATTGTAGTGTCAAAAATACAACCATGATCATCGACAATATTTAATGCATATCCTCCTGCAACTAATCCGTAATTGGTAGACTGATAAACTCCGTTACTCCAAGTGTAATCGTATGGAGCCGTTCCCCCTTGAGCAATTACATTAACTGATCCAGAGTTTCCTCCATTACACAACACATCACTAATAGTTGGTAATGTTGTGATCGGAGCAGGTTGAGTTAAAGTATAATCTCCATTCACCGTACATCCATTTTGATCCATTACAGTTACCTGATAGTTTCCTGCAGAAAGGTTTGGATTACTTGGTGAATCCGCACCCGTATTGGACCAAACATAATGGTAAGGAGTTACCCCTCCAAAAGTAGACAAAACAACCGATCCATCTACTGATCCAAAACAAAGTGGATTTGATAAAACCGCATTCGTGAATAAGGAATCCGGCTCATTAATCTGTACATTTTCTACCAAAACACATCCGTTTACATCCGAAATAGTGATGGTATGATTTCCAGCATTTAAATTGTTTGGATTGGCCACTGTCTGACCACCTGACCAGTTGTAATTAAATGGAGGGAATCCTCCGTTCAACAATACGGTGGCCGTACCATTATTTCCTCCATAACAGTTTACATCAGTTGTTCCAATTTGTACAGAAGGCACCCCAATATCGCTCACATTTGCATTGAACACATTTTGGCATCCGTTTGCATCTGTAACAGTAACCGGATAATTTCCAGCTGGAATTCCCAATAGAGACATATTGGTGGAGTTGTTATAGGCCCATTCTACAGAGTAGGGACCAAATCCTCCTGCAATATTCGAGATGAAGGCATTTCCATCACTCAAATTACAATAACTAGAATCGGTCGTAGTCTGTGCTGTAATTTCAGCAGGTTCAACCAATTGAACACTATCCGTACGTACACATCCCAAACTATCTGTAACCGTAAAAGCATACATTCCTTCAGAAAGATTGGAAATACTGGTATTCATTCCTCCATTAGACCAATTGTACTGGAAAGGAGCTAATCCTCCATTCAACTGTAAAGCAATGGATCCATCTGCATAGTTAAAACATGTAGGATTAACAGGAATTGGATTCACTATAAGATCAGGAATTAATGGAATCGCAAGGGTATCCATCAAGATACATCCATTTGCATCCGTAATGGTTGCATGAAAATCTCCTGAACTCAAAGAATCTGGGTTGAATCCATTTACTCCTGCTTCTGCCCATACAATTTGATATGGCGCGACGCCTCCTGCCATTAAAACATTTGCTTCACCATTTGGCTGGCCACAATTAGCGGGTGTAAGCACTGTATTAACGGCGGAGAGTGCTGCCGGTTCTGTTAAATTGATTTGTTGTGAATAGGTACATCCCACACTATCCATCACAATTGCCAGATAATTTCCAGCAACCAAACCTGTGAAAGATGAGTCGGACTGATAAGCTCCTCCAATTGAAAAAGTATAAGGTGCATTTCCCCCTTCTGGATCCATTACAATAGATCCTGTTGCATCCCCATTACACAAAATATTTTGAGTCATGGCAGTGAAAGTTACCGTTGAATCCAACCCTACATTGGCATCAACATAAACAATACAACCATTGGCGTCTGTTACTTGCACATAATAATATCCAGCTGCTAATCCAGTAGCTAAAGAATCCGTTGAAGAACTATCCGACCAGATATAAGAATAAGGCCCAACTCCACCAGTCATGGTTACCATGGCACTTCCTCCAATACAAGATTCATTGGAAAGTACAATCATGTCTCCAACCATTTGAGTAGGTTCTGCTATCGCTACTGTTGCAGTATCCGAACATCCTGCGACATTCGTTCCAATCACATCGTAACTTCCTACTGCTAAATTCGAAATGGTATCGTTGGTCGAACCAGTAGACCACAAATAAGAAACATAAGGAAGATTATTCATGTCAATCACCCAGGCCATTCCATCTGTAGCTCCATTACAAGTTACGTTTTGAGCATAAATTTGTAAATCAGGTGCATCCATTACGATTACATAAACTGTATCTCTTACTAATCCAGGACAATGACTAACATAATACACTGTATCTTGAGTAAGAACTGGGGTTGTATAAGAACTCCCCGTATAGACTAAATTTCCTCCTGTAGGAGCATCCCACCAGTAAAATTCTCCCGGAATTTGAATATTTGTAGTCGCATTCAAGGTTGTAGATTCCCCGGCGCAAATTGTATCGTTTTCTACTTCAACAATAATCATGCTTTGGTTCACGGCAATCATGGCAGCCGTTCCTTCTCCACCTGCAGTAGCTCCGTTGGGTGGGAATTCTGTTACACCTAGACTATTCGTCACACCATTGGGCCCACCAGTAACATCGATAGTAAGAGTCCCGTTAGAAAATCCAACGTATCCTCCACCTCCACCCCCACCGGGACCTTCAGCTTCATTCCAGTTAATTACCTGATTTCCTCCATTTCCACCTTTCGCTTCAATGGCAATTCCAGAAATTGCTCCGATGGAGTTCAACATCACTGTTCCTCCTCCACCTCCACCACCTGGAGCATCATTTCCATTAGGAGGAGTTTGTGGGGCATTTTGACCATTTGCATAAATAGTTCCCGCACCGGAAATAGTTCCGTAATTCAATAACAGAACCATTCCACCTCCATCAGCACCATCGGTTCCCGAACCATTGTTTCCATCTCCGGCACCGCCACCTCCACCAAGGAAGAGTTTACCTAATAGATAATTTAATGGTCGACCACCAATTCCACCTACATTTCTTCTATCATCTCCATTCCACTGTGGATCTCCCGGAGCTACCGTAAGGGCATCTCTATTTGCTCCAGAATAAGTATATCCACCTCTACCTCCACCTGAAGATAGATTGCCAGAAAATCCCATTCCTTCTAAATCCCAGGCAATGGTATAATTTGGATTGGAGTTATCCGGGTTACCTAATCCGTTCCAGTTTTCAGTAGCTCCCGCGTTGGCACCACCACCTCCACCAGCGTTGTGGGTATTTCCTCCCCCACCTCCATTGGCTGGTGCACCTCTACCGTATCTACCACCTAAACCGGTGTAATCATTTTGGTATCCTCCAATACCTTCTCCTTTTTCTCCTCCTCTATTTTGTTGTTGGTAAGCAAAATTTACTGCTCCAAAATTAGAAGCGTTGTCCAATTGTCCTCCTCGGAATCCCATTCCTGTAACGTCAATCGAACCACCTGCATTGATAATGGTATTTCCCAAAACCTCCAAAGCTACGACCCCTCCAATCTGACCATCCCATGCTGGACAAGTCACTTCTCCTCCAGCATTAATAGTGAGATTGTTGATTCTTGGTACACGCACAACTTGGGTTCTGCCCTGAGATGAATAATCTTTCTGAACCGGACAAGCCAAAGTAATCTGACTAGGGTTCGGAGTTCCCAAAACTTCTACAAATTCATAATTACCGCAATTGTGATAGTCCAGAATTGTTCCCCAAGTAATGTCATTGACACCACCAAGTAATTCTGCACCTTGCATCTGAATGATCAAAATAAGATCACCCGCCTCTAATGGGTAATTTAAATTGTTGGTTATAAAACCATTGTTTGAAACATGCAAAAGAATATCTCCTGCATTGGCATCTTGTGTTAGGTAAGTGTAGTCGTTCAAATAGGTATTTACGTTGTTTACTACAACGTCTCCTTGTTTTCCTGCTTGTGGGAAGACAAGAACAGTCCAAATAATCCCTGTGAGTAAAAAGAACGCTTTCATAAGTCATCGAGTTTCTATTTAATTTAACAACTATTTAACACTTATCAAAGCATCATTATGTTATGCATACATATATTTTATGTGTACAAAATATTTACTAAAATGTCGTTTTTGTTGAGTTTTTGGGATTTCAATATTCGATGAAAATATTTTTTTCTTCGACGAATACGCATTTTGAAAATGTCAAAGCAGGGGGTTACAAGCGGCATGCCAAAAATGTGACTTATATCACATTGCAATCCGATTTGCAAAACAAAAAAATATAAAAAAAGATTTTTTAGTTCGTTTTTTGACTCGCATAACGCGTTTAAAAACGATGAATTTTGGTATAAATCTTAACAAATGGTTTCAAATAAGTAATGCACGGATTCAAATTCGTTACAATTGAACTAGGCAAATTCCATTTTTTTAAGAATAGATTAAGATCGAATTTCAAAGACATTCGACATCACCGATTTATTCAATCCCCAGACACCGACACCATTTCCACTATGATCGTGTCTAAAAATATAAATCACGTAAAAACCAGGTTTTTGAGGAGGAATTATATTGAAAGTCAATTGCTGACCAGGTAAAATGGATTTCTCATAGGCTTCCACCCCAATTTTCTTAGCCATATTATTAGGTAATCCTGTAAATGTGAGAATGTAAAAATTTTCATTACTAATGAATATATCACCCAATATAGCCGGTTCAGTCGAAACTAATTTTTCTTTTATCCCTTGGATTAACTCTTCCTCCTGGTTATACATGGAAAAGGATAACATCAATCTTTCTGACTCTTCTTTACTTGGATAAAGGAATTCTTCGACGGCCTCTTCTGATGCTTTGTTGTATAAGGTTAATCGAACCTGTTCTCCAACAGTATACATCTTTTTATCCGTTTCCATATAATAGCCCCATCTTTTAACTATTTCATATTGCGATTCAATGGAAGCAATGGAAGAATCTAGGGGTTCCTCAAAGTTTATTCTAGACTTTGGTATTTCCAAATTAGAAAAATCAAGAACCAGATCTTCAGAAGAACAACCAATTATGGATAATAGTATTAGTAGGAAAATAGAAGTTTTCATTGATAAAAAAAGCGCCCTGGGGCGCCTTCATTATTTTTTATTTTTACACTCATCGTATTTTTTCTCGAATTCCTCATCCGAAATGTCTTTTGGAATCACTTTGTCACAACCTGCCGGTGGCGCACCTTTTGCATTGATGCAATCACAAAATGTAGGGTCTGCTTTTTTCTCTTCTTCACCACCACATGAAGCCAATACAAGACCTGCTGAAACAACAGTCAAAATCATTAATTTTTTCATACTCAATTAGTTTAAATGTGTCCCTAAAATAATGATTTTTCCTTTCTAATCTCCCCATTTATCAAAAGGAGATTTTACTTCAATTTTATTCTCATTATCACTGTCAATGACAAATTTCCCTCTAAACTTTCGATTATTCCCGCAACTGGCTACAAATAAATAAAGAAAGACCAGAATAGCGGTAAACCTAATAAATCCCAATTTCACAAGCTTCCTCTCCAACTTATTAATAAAATGGTATTCTCCCTCAGTATCCTCTAAATGTCTTTCATGAACTTGTGCGCAAGAATACATTTCGGATTTTTGCTGAGCTTGATCATAAGACAAATTGGAAAGATCCGGGATACAGATTTGACAGTGCTCGCACAAATTGTGGGTCTTTTTGTCTTTGATTTCAGACCAGGGTATGGTGCATTTTTCAATTTTCATCTGAAAGAATTTGCTCTTGTTTTAACGGAAGGATCTTTTGGTTTATTTCTTTTGAATTCGACTTCATTACTTCCTGATAATCAGAATAAGCACCTACAGTACGATGTTTCATTCCACAACCGACAATAAATAAATAGACCAATACCAAAACTGACGCCATCTTTACAAAGCCCCATCTTTCCATTTTACGCTCAAATCGGTTAATGAAATGGTATTCCTTTTGCCCCTCCTCTACATGTCTTTTATGAAAGCGTGCGCAATGATAATTTGAAATTTCTTGCTGAACTTCCGAAACAGATTTTTTGGAGAGATCCGGAACATGGGTCTTACAATATTTGCAAAAATTATTGGTGGACTTATTCTCTATTTCACTCCAATGGTAAGGGCATTTTTGAATTTTGATCTGTTGCTCCATTTTCTTGATTTTCTATGGCATCCCAATGCTTTCCATATGCAGGTACACCGGCTGTTCTTCTTGAATAACAGCCGGTAACCAGCAAGTAAACAAACACAAGTACGGAAGCTAGTCGCATCCAACCTAATTTTCTTAATCGGGATTCCATCTTGTTGATGAAAAAATAAGATTCACGATTTTCTTCTAAATGACGATCGTGAACTCGGGCACATGTTTCCTTATAAAATTGCTCTTCAACCTGATCTGTAGATTGATCAGAAAGATCTGGAACACAAACCTTACAATGCCTACAAAGATTATCAGTTTGTGAATTCTCGATCTCCTTCCATTCAAAAGAACATTTATGAATTTTTACGCCCATATCTAATAGGGAGCAAAACATTCATTTTCCACAAATTATTTCTTTGGATAAACGTGAACGACGTACCTAAAAAGAGGTGTTGGATACTCGACTTTAATATTCTTAACCGGAATCTTTTCCCCTTTTTGAACTTTCTCGAACTCATCCACTGAAGGACAATAGAATTCAGGGATTGGACTTTCATCAGGGGTTCGAAAACCTTTCACATAACTCCAATGATAAAATGCTATCGCTTGATCGTATGTAAGATTTTGAACCAAACCATCAGGATTACTCTTAAAATCATAGATTCCTTCTTTAGTCACAGGCTCTCCAAAATTGACGCATTTATCACACTTTCCAATCAACTCATCTCCATAAATATCCCCGTGTTGGTCAATGCAGATAGAATTGCATTCCCTACATCTCAATCCTGGATAAACATTTATTATTTCACGAATGTTAAACCTACTTAAGTCATCATTAGAAAAGACACCATATCCCAGATCTCGATCTTTTCTTCTATTCTCCCAATTATCGTCAAGGAACTCAAAGTAATTTTGATCTCCATTTTTTTTCATTCCTACTTCATTCGACATGGCTCCCCAATCTTTCCAATAATATCGATAGAAAATTCTATTTGGATCAATATTTTCAACTGGCAAATCCCCATTGAACTCAAATTTTTGACCATAAGGTTGTAACGAACCTAGAAGCTGTTCTTGTTCCTTCGCCCCTGAAGGCAAAATACTTCTCCAATCCTTTTTCCAATTGAAATCAAATAATTCTCTGCAAAACGCTAAATCAGAAGGATCAAATTCCGTCCATTGCATATTTGATTCATCATAAAAGACATTTTGATAATCTAAAAGTTCAGCTAATGTTTCCGTTTGGACAAAACTCTCACCCTCTCTTATAAATCTTTCCCGAATGATGGAATCTTTTACCCAGGTTAAAAACTTGTAATATTCCCCATTTGTTATCTGCCAATAGGAATTCATGTCCAAATTATCAAAATAGATATGCATATCCGTGATATATTCCGATCCTTCTCCTTGATCAATTTCATTTTGTTCTGGCAAACTAACTTCTACATGGAAAGGGAGCTTTTTCTGATCAATTTTCTTTTGAAGCTCAAGCTCCACATAATTCAGATAAGCCTTAATTTGATTTCCAGATAATCCTTGGGCAGGATCT
This sequence comes from Crocinitomicaceae bacterium, assembly GCA_020436025.1. Classification (GTDB taxonomy): domain Bacteria; phylum Bacteroidota; class Bacteroidia; order Flavobacteriales_D; family Crocinitomicaceae; genus JAGQYP01. Next base: position 4,212 of record JAGQYP010000035.1, on the reverse strand, counting down.
GAATTATTGGTTAAATAATAAAACTTAGAAAGGTAAGCATGAATATCATTTGGATATCGTGATTCTTTTGCCCAAACACTTTGATCAGGATAAACATTTATCCCTTCAGGATATTCATCATATTTGTAAATAATTTTTCTGTGGTCATCGTCTTTTTGTCGATCCATTCTTTCATAAGGCCTTAATGTCAAAGAAGAAATCAAAGGTAAATATAGTCCGTAATCAATCTTCTTTCTCCAATCAAAACCATAATCGAAAGAGAAAATACGTCTGTTAAAATCAGGATCCGAAACATCCATCTTTTTGCTTGAATAATTTGCAGCTTGAGCTTTTTTCTCATCAAATTTCAACATTTCAGCAAGCAGCTTCTGTGGTAATTCTCCATTCCCCGTAGGATCATTATTTCTATAAATATATTCTCTGTAGATGGAATCTTGCACAAACTCAATGAAGTCCCAATAGTCGTTCTGGCTCACATATTCCTTTTTGAAAAACTTAAAACTTTCTGGGCCATATTTATTCAGATCTTCTCTAAATCGTAGATATTCCCTTTGATTGCTGATTCCGGTGGTATCCATTCTATAAATAGAAGGTTCTTTCACCCAAACATAACTTGTGAAAATTTTGGCGTTATCTGGTAATCTTTCTACATAATTCAATTTTGGATCCATTTGAACAAAATCATCTCCAAAAAGCGTCAGTAATTTTTTAGAGTCTTGTGAAAAAGAATAACTGAGGGATAAAATACCCAGAAGAAAGTAGAACTTCATAATCATCGGTTTTCGATAAAATTAGAAAATTCTTGACCTCATTTTGAATTTTACCTTTTGAATTTTGAATTACTGCAACACCGCATCCCAATTCTTAAATACAGGCTCATAACCCTGCTTCCGAATAACTTGGGCCATCTCATTCGTAGATCTTGCGTCATCAATCTCAAACTGCTCTAAATTTTCCTGGTTTAGCGTATATCCTCCCGGATCAGTTTTGGATTCGGCACTCATGCTGGTAATTCCTAATTTCAATACATGGTCTCTGAATTTTTCTGATTCTCTTGTAGACAAAGACAATTCCACTTCTTCATTCAAAATTCTGTAAGCACAAATGAGTTGCACTAATTGTCTGTCCGTCATGACTGATTTCAATTCTACTCCACCCGCACAAGGTCTGAGTCTTGGAAAAGAAATAGAATAGTTCGATCGCCAGTATTTTTTCTCCAAATAATTCAAGTGAAGAGCATTGAAAAAAGAATCCACACGCCAATCTTCCAATCCAATCAAAATTCCCAATCCCATTTTGTACATACCGGCCTGACCAATTCGATCGTGGCTTTCCAATCGCCAATCAAAATTAGATTTTCGTCCCTTTGGATGATGTTTTTTGTAGTCTTCCTTGTGATAGGTTTCTTGATACAATAAAATGGTATGCACCCCTGCTTTAATCAATCGCTCATATTCTTCTTGGTTCAAAGGCTGAACTTCCATGGCAATATGAGAAAAATGAGGACGAATTAATTCCAAAGCATGTTCGAAATAATCGATGCCTACATTTTTATTGTGCTCTCCGGTTACAATCAAAATATGGTCGTATCCTTTCGATTTCAACATCCGTACTTCCGACAAAATCTCCTCGTCGTTTAAGGTCTTTCTAGGAATATCCACATCCAAAGAAAAACCACAATAAGTACAAATATTATTGCACTCATTACTCAAATACATCGGGATATACATCTGAATAGTTTTCCCAAACCGCTTCTGCGTCAACTGATGACTCAACTGCGCCATCTCCTCCAAAAATGGTTCGGCCGCAGGAGAAATCAAAGCCATAAAATCATCCAAATCCCGCTTACTTTTCCCCAATGCCCTCTCAACATCCCCAGCAGCCTTGGCATAAATCGAAGCCTTCACTTCCTCCCAACTATATCGATCAAATATCTCCTTAAACGTACTCATCCCTCTTGCTCTTGCTGTTGCTCTTTACTCTTGCTGTTGCTCAATACTCTTGCTCACTACTCTTGCTCACTACTCTTGCTCCAAAAATGAAGTCAACGGACTCGAAGCCACTGCCGTATTCGACTTTCCAGCCAAACCATTTAAATAAGCTCTTCTCCCGGCAATCACAGCTTCCTTAAATGCAATTCCCATTTCAACCGGATTCCCTGCTACCGCAATGGCGGTGTTTACTAAAACCGCATCTACACCCAATTCCATCGCTTTGCATGCATCAGAAGGCGCACCAATTCCTGCATCTACGACAACAGGCACATTGGATTGTTCCACAATGATTCGAATGAATTCTTCTGTAATCACGCCTTTATTCGACCCAATCGGAGAACCCAAAGGCATTACAGCATGCACTCCCACTTCTTCCAATCTCTTGGCTAAAACAGGATCAGCATGGATATATGGCAAAACAACGAAGCCTTTTTTTACCAATTCTTCCGCCGCCTTTAAAGTTTCAATCGGATCCGGCATTAAATATTTTGGATCGGGGTGAATCTCCAATTTCAACCAATTGGTATGTAAGGCTTCTCTAGCCAATTCAGCCGCAAAAACAGCCTCTTTAGCCGTTCGAACACCAGATGTATTGGGCAATAAATGAATGTGTTCGTGATCCAAATGCTGGATAATGTCATCATTTTCATTTTGCAGATCTACTCGCTTCAATGCGACAGTCACCAACTCTGATCCAGAAGCTACCAAAGCATTTTCCATCTCCTCGTTGGATCTAAACTTCCCCGTTCCGGTAAACAACCTTGATCCAAATTCTTTATCTCCTATTTTTAATCTATCCGAATGCATAATTTCCTTCTAATTTTTGAAGCATTTCTTTAATTCTTTTCTCTGTGTTTTCATTGAAGTAAGAAGAAATGGCCACTCCGTGCACCCCTGCTTCCAACAAACCTTCAATATCTTCATTCTGTATTCCACCAATGGCAACAATGGGGGTATTCAACCCCAGGTCTTCGAGCGCGAGCCGAGAAGACCGGCAAATTGCTCTATACCCATCCAAACCCAAAACCGGACTCAAATTCTTCTTCGTATTGGTAAACCGAAAGGGACCCAATCCAAAATAATCCACTCCTATTTCTTTTCGCTCCAAAATATCCTCCAAACTATTCGTCGTCGCACCTAAAATCAATCCTCTTGCTCTTGCTCGCCCCTCACAAAGCTCCATATCCGTCTTTCCTAAATGAAATCCGTCTACTTCAAACTGATCCATCAAATGAATTCGATCATTGACAATCAATTTTACTTCTTTTCCTTCCAACCAATTTTTCACTTCATTTACTCTGCGTACAAACTCGTCGTCGTCAATGGTTTTCCAACGTAACTGAATCCAATCAATTCCAGAATCACAAACTTTCTGATACCAGTCTTTCTTGTGGTATTCCAAAGAATCAGGGATGATATAATGTAATTTGCTGATCATCGTTTGTGGTAACCCAATTTGGATTTATTTGAAATCAATACACTTGTCACATAATCTTTCGCACGCAAACAAGCTTTATTCAAAGAATAACCCAAAGCCAAATTTGCTGTGATTGCACTGGACAACACACAACCTGAACCATGCTTTTCAGTTCCATCCGTTCGCTTCGGCTTAAATTTGAACCCCTTTTCTCCAATAATCAATTTATCCAACCCAAGCTCATCTGCACTATGCCCACCTTTCAGGTAAATGCGTAATTCGGAATTTGGAATTCGTAATTTTTCATTTTCCAATAGGTTGGGAGTTACAAGGAAGATTTTATTCCATTGGACGTCCAAATCATTTCCATGAAATTCAAATCCTGTACTTGAACTTAAAATTGGATCCCAAATCACTTTTACTTTTGGGTTGGCCTGATGCAATCGATCTAAAAGAGTGTTTAGCTGTTCTGCATTTTTCACTAATCCAATCTTAACAAACTCATAGCTTCTCTTCTTTAATAAGAAATCTAGCTGATCCAAAACCTGCTTTTCATCAATCCAATTTACAGAGTCAAAACCCTCTTCATGCTGAATGGTATTGGCGGTAACCACGGCTTCACCATAAACCTTCAATTGCTCGAAAGTCTTAATATCAGCCAAAACCCCTGCACCAGCAGAAGGATCAAAGCCCGCTATGCTTAAAACATGTGCTCTAGACTTTCCCATTCTTTCTTGATCTTGATAAAATTGCTCAATGCTTCTTCAGGATGATTCCAAATGGTTCCGAGCAAGGCAATGT
>JAGQYP010000034.1 GCA_020436025.1 Crocinitomicaceae bacterium | reverse complement strand
TATATTTCCCTTCATTTTCAAATACCTTACCCGAATGCAATTGAATTTCCGGGAATTCCTGTTGCAATTCGTAATTGGAATGAATCACAATTTTCTTTCTGAATTTTTCGGGAATTTGTGTCAGCAAACCTCTCCACTGTGCAATATTTCCCAATTTTTTCAGATGTAATTTCTCCATTCCATTTTCAAATAACTGAATCAGGATTTGAAGCTCATCCGGAACGAAATCGATATGTGAAAAAACAATGATCAACTTAATCTTTCAAAGCTGAAGGTTCGTGGTAAATCTCTGCTCCTTTTTCTTTAAACTGAGCTGATTTCTCTTCCATTCCTTCTTTCAAGGCTGCATCTTCAGTAATCCCATGCTCTCTTGCATAATCTCTTACATCTTGCGTAATTTTCATTGAACAGAAATGGGGTCCACACATCGAACAAAAATGCGCCACTTTTGCATTGTCTGATGGTAAAGTTTCATCATGAAATTCTCTTGCTCGCTCATGGTCCAACGAAATATTAAATTGATCTTCCCAACGGAATTCAAATCGTGCTTTCGACATCACATTGTCTCGGTATTGTGCTCCTGGATGACCTTTAGCTAAATCTGCAGCATGCGCCGCAATTTTATACGTGATCACTCCTTCTTTTACATCGTCTCTATTTGGTAACCCTAAGTGTTCCTTCGGAGTCACATAACACAACATAGCTGTTCCATACCAACCAATCATCGCTGCTCCAATTGCTGAGGTAATGTGATCGTAACCAGGAGCAATGTCTGTTGTTAGTGGCCCTAACGTGTAAAACGGAGCTTCGTGACATTCTTTCAATTGCTTGTCCATGTTTTCCTTGATCATGTGCATCGGAACGTGACCTGGTCCTTCAATCATCACTTGCACATCATGCTTCCAGGCAATTTTTGTCAATTCACCAAGGGTTTCCAATTCACCAAACTGAGCGGCATCGTTGGCATCAGCAATAGAACCTGGTCTTAATCCATCTCCCAAAGAGAAAGAAACATCATAAGCCTTCATGATCTCACAAATCTCCTCAAAATGCGTGTACAAGAAACTTTCTTTGTGATGCGCCAAACACCATTTTGCCATGATCGAACCTCCTCTGGAAACAATTCCCGTAACTCGATTGGCTGTTAAAGGCACATATTTCAATCTTACTCCTGCGTGAATGGTAAAATAATCTACTCCTTGCTCTGCCTGCTCAATCAAAGTATCTCTGAAAATCTCCCAAGTTAAATCTTCGGCTTTTCCATTTACTTTTTCTAAGGCTTGATAAATCGGAACCGTTCCAATCGGCACTGGAGAATTTCTCAAAATCCATTCTCTAGTTTCATGGATGTTTTTTCCCGTAGAAAGATCCATTACGGTATCTGCTCCCCAACGGATTCCCCAAACCATTTTCTCTACTTCTTCTTCAATCGAGGAAGTCACGGCAGAATTCCCAATATTCGCATTGATTTTCACTAAAAAGTTTCTTCCAATAATCATTGGCTCCACTTCCGGGTGATTGATATTTGCTGGAATAATCGCTCTACCTTCTGCAATTTCCTTTCTAACAAATTCGGGAGTAATCACATCTGGAATACCCGCTCCAAGTGGATTTCCCGGATGCTGCTTGGCCAATTCCGGATCCATTTTCTCTCTCAACTGATTTTCACGAATCGCGATATATTCCATTTCTGGAGTAATGATTCCCTTTTTGGCATAATGCATCTGTGAAACATTCATTCCTGCTTTGGCTCTCAAGGGTTTTTTCAAATGCTCGAATCGCAATTCATCCAATTTGGAATCATTCAGTCTTTCTTTTCCATATTCTGAAGAAATCCCATCCAATTCTTCCACATCTCCTCGCTCCAAAATCCAGTTTTGACGCACTTTAGGCAAACCTTTTTTCACGTCAATATCAATGTTAGGATCCGTGTAAGGACCTGAAGTATCATACACATACAAAGGAGGATTTTCTCCTTTTTTAAATTCGCCTTCGGTAAACATCGACTTCGATTCGGTCAATGTAATCTCACGCATAGGCACTTGAATGTCCTCACGCGATCCTTGCACATAAATTTTTCTCGAAGCCGGCATCACTTCTCTCGTAATCACCGACTGACTTGGTATCTTATCTTTCTTCATTTTTATTGATATCTGGACTGCTGGATTTTTGGATATCTAGACCAAATAACACGAACAACCCAATTCTTAATTCTTAATTAATAATTTTTAATTTCGACCAAAGGGAGATCATCCTCCAGCGGTTGCCATAATCAAAACCACCTTATCTCCGTCCGATAATAACTGGTGATTCCAATTGTCTTTGGGAGCTATTGTTTCATTCACAGCCACCGCAATTCCCTTTTGATCCTTTATACCGACTTTATCCAGCAAAGACGCAATCGTTTCGCCTTGATCGATATCTTTTTCTTCGTCGTTAAAATATATTTTCATTGAATTCAATTATTGCAGGGGCGCAACAATCCATTGCCAGATCTAACTTTTCCTTTCGCCGGCATGACCCGGATCAAGTTCAAAGGGTAAGATCTCAGTGGCGATATTTTCACCACACCCCTAAAGTTTTCATAAAGGTAACAAGAAAATTTGGAAGAAGTTCAAATGAGACCTTCCAACCAAAATTTAATTTAGTTCGTTTTCAATACCAAACTAATAATTACCAATTAATGAGAAATCTAATCTTTATAATTTACTGCGTTCCATTCATAGGATTTTCTCAAATTTCATATTCTACAAAAATCATATTGGATGGATATTTTGACCATTTTCAAGAAGATTTCGAAATATTATCCAAAGACTCTTCAATCATTATAACAGGCCGAACAGACGAATACAATGGACCAAAATTCATTTTAAAATTGGATAAGGATGGTGTATTATTGAACACTGTCGTTTTAGACACAAGCTCTATTCTCTCTTATACATACCAAGCAATTTTGCCTGAATTTAATGTAATTGAGTCTTTGGACTCAAATATTTTGTTACTATCAACATCATTGACAGGAGGAACTCTTCATCAAAGATTGAGAAAACTAGACCCCGACTTAAATCCTTTATGGGAGAAAAAAATAACCAATTCTTTTGCTTCAAATCATTCGTTTTTCTATCAACTCACTGATAGCTCTCTAATTTTTGATTCTTTTAAAGACTCAATCAATTCTTTGGTTTGCACAAATTCCAATGGAGAAATATTGTGGTCAAATTCCTTTTCACATAGTACTAGATTTTACAACAATAATATTCTCGAGATTGATTCTAATTACTTCATTGTCACCTACGGGAACAAGACAAAATCCCTAATTCAAAAATGGGGCTTCCAAGGGAATCTTATTTGGAATAAGAGTATTGATTCAACTGAAATATTAGATTTAAATATCGATTCTCTTGGTAATTTAATATATCTAGGATTTAGCAGCCCAGAAAACAAGTTCATTATTTTTAAAACAGATTCAATTGGGAATTTTATCATAGCAAAAACCATAGATGAATTCAATAACTATATATGGCATCCAGAAGGAAGTATTGTCCTCAAGGACAGCGGAATCTATTTTTCATATAGTAGCTCTCAAATGGAATTTACTAGCAATTACTTAAAAACTGACTACTCACTTGATTCTCTAAGAATGACAAGATCTCTAGGGAAATACGAAGGAATGAAATTGTTTAATGAAAATTTATATGTTTTAGAAAACGGCGGGTTTATCCATAATTGGAAATTAGTAGGGCCTAGAGAATTTGGGGTAAGACCTTATATTTCGTCCTGCGAATTAAGCAAAAATGTCCCTTTAGTTTCAACCACTTTTTCCATCTCGGATGAGGCCATTCAAATAGACACAAACATGGTTCAATCAACTTTCGACTCGTCCGGCAGAATGAATAATACGGGCTATACTTACTCAGATTGCCTCTATGTGTTTTATGGTTCAGTGGAAGAACTTGAAGAGCAGAATAGAATTTCCATCTACCCCAACCCATCAACCGGACAATTCACCATCGAATCCGAAGAAGGCAAACTCATCGAAAATATCCAAATCCACTCCACCGATGGACGGCTTATTTACACTCATGAAAATTTGAAAAAGTCAAAAGCTGAGATGCATCTTGAACATTTGCCAAAGGGAATTTACTTCTTGAAAGCTAAAATTGGTAGTGAGCTTGTTCATGATAAAATTGTGATTGAATAAAACTCCATTCATTCAGTAACTGACGGTTTAAACCGTCAGTTACTGAATGCGTAAGACATTACTTCTCCCCTGACATACAATCACAAGGAGGCTCCATCCTCACTTCCGCTTGAGGCAACAACCCCTTTATTCTAGCATTGAATTCGGGAGCATAGGTGAGTCCGCGTAGGTCAAATTCTTTTAAATGTTTCAACTTGGCAATTTCGTCTGGAACGTTTTCCACTTGATTCGACCATAAATCCAAATATTCCAATTTCTCGGCAAACTGGATACACGCAGGAATGGTGACTACCTGATTTCGATTCATGATCAATTGTTCCAAATTAGGCATGCTGCACACCGCAATGGGAAAACTGTAAATCTTGTTTCGCTCTAAAACTAAAATCCTCAAAAACTGCAATTGATTCAACTCGCCGGGTACGGACTCAATTTTGTTTCGACCCAAATTCAGAACTTCCAAATTCTTGAATTGGAAAATCTCTTTGGGGAATTCTGTCAGTTTACTTTTTGATAGATCTAAGGAAACCACTTCCAAAGGATGTGCAATAGCCGAGTCCAGATTGGTCCAAACCCTATTTGTGTCATTCTTAGGTCCCCATGCATTCTGTGCACTGACAACTTGAAACTGACAACTAATGACTATAATTAAGACTAAAATCTTCATCCTTTTTCAACTGTTCTCTCAATTCTTTTGGTGAGGCAAATTTCTGTTCGTTTCGAATTTTGGTTAGCACTTCAATTTTTACTTTCTCACCGTAGATGTCTCCTTCAAACTGATGAATAAAAACCTCAACGCTTTCTTTGTGTTGAAGATTGTGAGTTGGATTAAAACCTATATTCATCATTCCTCTGTACACTTGACCCTTCAATCCAATCTGAACCACATAGGCTCCATTGCACGGAAGCATCTTCTTTTCGTCTCCTATTTCAATATTGGCTGTGGGAAAACCAAGCGTTCGACCAATCTTATTCCCTTCAACAACAATGCCATTGATTTCGAAAGGTCGACCCAAATACTGGGTAACCACTTCCATCTTTCCTTCCTTTAGAGCATTTCGAATTTTAGTGGAACTTACATTAATATGATCAATGTCCTGTGCTGGAATTTCTTCAACTTCAAAACCGAGTTCTGCACCCAATTCTTTGAGCAATTCGATATTGCCTTCTCGGTTGTTCCCAAAATGATGATCGTAGCCAATCACTACTTTCTGCACACCTATTTGATCCACTAAAATCTGTTGCACAAAATCTTTGGCTGATAGTTTGGAAAACTCCTCAGTAAAGGGAAATAAAATGACATTATCCAAACCCAATTCATCTAGAATCTGCATTTTTTCATCCAAAGTGGTCAGCATTTTTAATCCATGATTTTCCGGAAAAACAACCTCCCTTGGATGCGGATTAAAAGTAAACAATACGGATTCTCCATTCGCCGATCTGGCTTCTGAAATCAATCTTCTTAAAATCTCCTGATGACCTATATGAATCCCGTCGAAAGTCCCAATGGTAAGCAAGGGTCTAACTACTTGATTTTTAATGTTTGAGTCTTTGAAAATTTTCACTTGATCGAAATAGGGCTGTAATCTTTATCAATATTGATTTTAAAAATCCAAAATTAGTTAAAAATATTTGCACTTTACCTTGTCCTTATTTTAAGAAAATAACATACCTTTGCACCCAAATTTTGATGGAAGAAATATAACTTCCTGATTTTGAACAATAGAAAAACACAATAAAATGTCTGATTTAAAAGGTAAAATTTCTCAGGTTATCGGTCCGGTTGTAGACGTAAGCTTTGAAAAAGGACAAGCTCTTCCAAAGATTATGGATGCACTTGAAGTAGTGAGAGAGAACGGTCAAAAAGTAGTTCTTGAGATCCAACAACACATCGGGGAAGATTCAGTAAGAACAATTTCTATGGACTCAACAGATGGTTTCCACAGAGGGATGGAAGTTTTTGTTACTGGTGGTCCAATCAAAATGCCTACTGGAGATAAGGTGAAAGGAAGATTGTTTAACGTGGTTGGTGAAACTATTGATGGAATCAACGAGGTAGACAACTCAGATGGACTTTCAATTCACAGAGAAGCACCTAGATTTGATGAATTATCAACTTCTACTGAGGTATTATTTACAGGTATTAAAGTAATCGATTTGATCGAGCCTTACTCAAAAGGAGGTAAAATTGGTCTTTTCGGTGGTGCCGGTGTAGGTAAAACAGTATTGATTCAGGAGTTGATCAACAATATCGCGAAAGCGTATTCAGGTCTTTCTGTATTTGCTGGTGTAGGTGAAAGAACCAGAGAAGGAAATGACCTTTTAAGAGAGATGTTGGAATCAGGAATTATTACTTACGGAGACGACTTCATGCATTCTATGGAAGCAGGAGGATGGGATCTTTCGAAAGTAGATGTTAAGAAAATGGAAGAGTCAAAAGCTTCTTTCGTGTTCGGACAGATGAATGAGCCTCCTGGTGCAAGAGCAAGAGTTGCCCTTTCTGGTTTGACTTTAGCTGAATACTTTAGAGATGGTGAAGGTGATGGAAAAGGTAGAGATATTCTTTTCTTCGTTGACAACATCTTTAGATTTACACAAGCTGGATCTGAGGTATCTGCACTTCTTGGACGTATGCCTTCTGCGGTAGGTTACCAACCAACATTGGCTTCTGAAATGGGAGCGATGCAGGAAAGAATTACATCGACTAAAAATGGTTCGATTACTTCTGTACAGGCAGTTTATGTACCTGCGGATGACTTAACTGACCCGGCTCCTGCAACTACGTTTGCTCACTTGGATGCGACTACAGTACTTTCTAGAAAGATTGCTGAGCTTGGAATTTATCCTGCGGTAGATCCATTGGATTCAACTTCTAGAATTTTGACTCCTGAGATCGTAGGACCTGAGCACTATGCTTGTGCGCAAAGAGTAAAAGAAACTATTCAGAGATATAAAGAACTTCAAGATATCATTGCCATCCTTGGTATGGACGAATTGAGTGAAGAGGATAAATTGGTTGTACACAGAGCAAGAAGAGTACAAAGATTCCTTTCTCAACCTTTCCACGTGGCTGAGCAATTTACTGGTATCCCAGGTGTATTAGTTGATATTAACGACACAATCAAAGGATTTAACATGATTCTTGATGGTGAGTTAGACCAATACCCAGAAGCAGCATTTAACTTGAAAGGATCCATTCAAGACGTAGTTGAGGCTGGAGAGAAAATGTTAGCTGAATCTTAAAAAAAGAATAAGTTATGGTGATTGAAGTAATAACACCGGACAAGCTTCTTTATAAAGGGCACATCGATTCCATCGTACTTCCGGGTGTGGATGGTTCGTTTGGAATGTGGGAAAATCATGCTCCAATTATTTCTGCTCTTACTAAAGGTACAGTGAAGGTTAAACAAGCTACAGATAAAAACAAATCATTTGATGGGCTTAGCGGTGAATTCCTTGTGAATTTAGCTAAGGATGAGTCATTTGAATTTGATATCAATGGTGGCGTTGTAGAAGTACAAAACAATAAAGTTACATTATTAGCAAACTAATAAAATATTAGCTTAAAGCTGAAAGGGGTTTGGTTTTCAAATCCCTTTTTTGCGTTTAATATGTGTTAAGCTTTGTTAATAATAACTTACATTAGAAAGGAAAATAATTATTTAGCGCTTTTAGCGTTATTGAACACATAACGACTACTCATGATGAGTATTAAAGACAGTTTAAATAAAGAAAATATTCCCTCACATGTAGCCATCATTATGGATGGAAATGGAAGATGGGCTCAGGAAAGAGGTGAACATCGAGTTTTTGGTCATACTTCTGGTGTGGAATCGGTTAGAGAAGCTCTCAAAGCCGCCACAGAATGCGGAGTGGATTATTTGACATTGTACGCTTTTTCTACCGAAAATTGGAGCCGACCCAAAGAGGAAGTTGATGCGTTAATGAATCTATTAGTAGAAACCATCGCTAATGAAATCGCCGAATTGAACGAAAACAATGTGAAATTCATGACCATCGGAAACATTGGCTCTATGCCAGAAAGTGTAGTGAAAGCTATTACGGATGGTGTAAAATCTACTGAAAACAATACAGGAACAAAATTAATTCTTGCTCTAAATTACAGTGCCCGATGGGATGTGGCCAACGCCATGAAAATCATTACCCAAAAAGCCATTGATGGGGAAATTGATCCAGAAAGTATTGATCAAGAGTTTATCAAACAATATTTATCTACTGCCGATTTTCCAGATCCGGAATTATTGATCAGAACCAGTGGTGAAATGAGAGTTAGTAATTTCCTTCTTTGGGAAATGGCATATACAGAACTATTGTTCACTGAAAAATACTGGCCTGACTTCCGCAAAGAAGATTTCTTTCAAGCGGTTTTGGAATACCAGCAAAGAGAAAGAAGATTCGGAAAAGTAAGCGAACAGGTTAAGGCCGTTAATGAATAGATTTTTTTACATATTTATCCTTTTACTCTTAGCCTTTCCATCCTTTGGTCAGGTGAATATCGGTAACGATCAAGGAACCTACCTTTCTCCAACAGAATATGAATTGGGTCCTGTTCGTGTGGAAGGAGCTCCTTCCTATGACCCAAATGCCCTTGTATTAATTGCAGGGTTACGCACGGGTGACAAAGTGATGGTACCTGGAGACACCTGGACAAGAGCCATTCAAAATCTATGGGACCAAAAAATCTTTTCCAATGTTGAGATTTATATCGAAAAGGTAATTGGAAATGTGATTTTCCCAGTGATTAAAGTGACTACCCGACCTAGATTGGATCACTATACTTACACACCTTTGTCTACCATCAAAAACAGTGACACGAAAAAACTAAGAGATATTTTTGACCTCTACCATGGAAAGTATGTGACCGAAAGTTTGATCGATGTCACCAAAAAACACATCAAAGATTATTTTGCTGATAAAGGCTATTTGGATTGTAAAGTTGACATCAAAGTCTTGGATGATACAACAAAAGATAATTTCAAAGTATTTGAGATCGATATCCAAAAAGGTCGAAAAGTAGTCATTAGTAAGATCAATATCTTCGGAAACGAATCCATCAAACCGATGAAATTGAGAAAGGCCATGAAGGATACTAAAATGGCTAATCTTTGGAACATCTTCAATAAATCAAGATTCTATAAATCCAATTACGAGAAAGATAAAGGCTTGATGATCGGCAAATTCAATGAGATTGGTTTGCGTGATGCGCGTGTTGTAAAAGATTCGATCTACCGAAACAGCAAGGGAATTGTAATTGACATCTACGTAGAAGAAGGTGATAAATACTACTTCGGAGATATTACTTGGGTTGGAAATGCGCGATATACAGATGGATTTTTGGATACCGTATTGGGAATCAAAAATGGAGATATTTACAACAAAGCCTTATTAGATCAGCGCTTGTTCATGTCTCAAGATGGTCGAGATATAACTTCCCTTTACATGGATTTTGGTTATTTATTCTTCCGAGTAGAACCTGTCGAAATCAAAGTAGAAGACCACAAGATCTATTACGAAATGAGAATCTCGGAAGGAAAACAAGCGAGAATTCGAAATATTATCATCAAAGGAAACACCAAAACGAACGACCACGTTGTATTGCGAGAAATTCGAACCAAACCCGGGGATCTTTTCAACAGAAACGACATTATTCGTACCCAAAGGGAATTGGCACAATTAGGTTTCTTTGATCCGGAACAGTTTAATGTAAACCCAATACCAAACCCTCAAAATGGTACCGTTGATATTGAATATACCGTAGTAGAAAAATCATCCGACCAAATCGAGCTCTCAGGTGGTTGGGGTGGTGGCCGTTTGATCGGTACACTTGGACTTAGTTTCAATAACTTCTCTTTGAAAAACATGTTCAAAAAAGGAGCATGGAGTCCATTGCCTACTGGAGATGGCCAAAAATTGAGCATTAGAGGTCAAACAAATGGTAAGTTCTATCAATCTTATAATTTCTCGTTTACTGAACCTTGGTTAGGAGGCAAAAAACCAAATTCATTTACTTTTTCTCTTTTCCACTCTCTAAATGGAAACGGTGAAAAAAGAAGTTCTCCAACATACCAAGGAGTTGGTATTACAGGTGTAGCAGTTGGATTAGGAAAAAGACTGAAATGGCCAGACGATTATTTCTCGGATTATTGGGAATTGAATTACCAGTACTACGATTTGAATAACTATTCGGGTGTATTTGCTTTTGCTAACGGGTATTCCAACAACATTTCATTGAAATATGTAATTACCCGATCTTCAGTGGATCAGCCAATTTATCCAAGATCGGGATCAAGATTCGTCTTCACTGCGAAAGCAACATTACCTTATTCCTTATTTGACGGTAGAGATGATTATGCTGATCTATCCTCTCAGGATTTGAACAAATACGCGGAATATTTCAAATTGAAGTTTACTGCGGAGTGGTTTTTACCTTTAACGCCTGACAGAAAATTGGTCTTGTATCCTAAATTTGGATTCGGTTTCTTGGGTTATTATAACAAGGATAAAGGCATTTCCTCTTTTGAACGTTTTTATTTTGGAGGATCCGGTCTTACTGGTTTCCAATTAGATGGAAGAGAAATTATTGCACTTAGAGGATATGGAGATCAGTCCATTTCAAGTCCGCTAGGAGATCCAATTATCGCGAAACTATCTGTGGAATTGAGATACCCGATTTCCTTAAATCCACAGGCTACAATCTATGTTCTAGCCTTTGCTGAAGCTGGAAATACCTGGCCATCATTTAAGCAATTTGCTCCGTTCGACTTGAAATACTCGGCCGGTTTGGGAGCTAGAATTTACTTGCCAATGTTTGGATTGTTAGGAGTTGATTACGGATTTGGATTCACACCACTTGACGCCCATTCATCGGGATATGTTCCTATGAATACTGAAATTTACAAGAACGGTGGATGGAGAGGTCAGTTCCATTTCACAATTGGTATGAATCTTGGAGAATTATAAATTGAAAGCATTTTTATTATGAGAAATCTAATCATTTTAATAGCATTTGTTTCGAGTCTGACAGCCATCGGACAAAGAACTGCTTTTGTTGATACCGACTATATTTTGGGTCAAGTAAAAGAATATACTGATGCTCAAATCGAAATCGATAATTTGAGTGAAAAATGGAGAAAGGAAGTAGAAGAGAAATACAAGATCATTGCTGACAAAAGAGCCGAGTTGCAACAAGATCTTTTATTACTTACTCCAGCCGATAAAGAAAAAAGAGAAAATGAGATCAAATCCATTGAAAACAAAGCAATGGAATTGCAAACAAAATATTTTGGGGTAAACGGAGAATTGTTTGCCAAGAGAAAAGAATTAATCGAACCAATTACCAATAAATTGTTCGATGCAGTACAAAAAATTGCCTCTGAGAAAAAATATGGTTTCGTTTTTGATAAATCTAATCAAACAAACCTTATTTTCGCGGATGAAAAATTCGACCTTAGTAACGCAGTGATTGTGGAATTGAAGCGAATGGGTGTCGACATGGCGAAGCCAGGAGAAGGTGGAGGAAATGAGAGAAAATAAATATTGAAACATTAAGAATTAAAATTACAGAAATGAAAAGAGTATTATTAGCAGCATTTTTCGGATTGTTTTTCCTTGTAAATGCAAACGCACAAAAATTCGGACATATATTTTCACAGGATCTTTTAGATAGTTTACCTGCATACAAATCAGCTGAATCTAAAATTCAAAAGTTCATTGATGAAGCAACTAAGGAATTGGAGCAAATGCAAAAAACCATCGAAAATCAAGCTAGAGATCTTGAAATGGGAAAAGACACCATGGATCAATTCATCTATGAAAGAAAAATGAGAGATCTTCAAATGCAATACCAAAGATTTCAAGAGAAACAACAACAGTCCGAGCAAGATCTTCAAATTTATCAGGCTAGAGAAATGAAGCCTATTATTGATAATCTTCAAAAGGCTATTCAAACTGTTGGAGACAGAGAAAAATTCACGTACATCTTCGAAGCTTCAGAAACTTCTCCTGGAGTTCCGGTTTATGTGGATGGTGGAACAGATATCACAGACATGGTTAGAAAAGAATTGAATTCTTATTACAAATAGTTCAATTTTTAGCACCTCAACAATACTATGAAAAGCCCTCAAATGAGGGCTTTTTTATTCGCCCAAATTTTACTTACCTTTAAGAGAAGCTCCATTGAATTTATGATTGGAAAATCCTTCATTCTGTTACTCTTTTTACTTGGTTCATTTTCAGTAATGGCCCAAGACAAAAATCCAATCCCCATTAAAAAAGCAGATTGCAACAACCTCAATGAAAATTCCCCAAAATCAAAACAATTGCGTTGCATGCTAATCGATGTGGTAAAAGACGGTATTAATTATTCTAGCATGGAAGCCAGGAAAAGTAACATCGTGGTCGACTCCCCTGAAAAAGCATGGAAGCAGTTAAGAAAATTATATCCTGACTATAAGAAAGACGATTATTGCTGCTGGACCGAATACGAAGGTTATTACGTTTTTGCCCTGAAGCCTAATAATCTAAAGAACCCTAAAGACTCGAATAAATGTTATTTCTATTGTATCCTTTATATACCCAATGGTGGCAATGAATTTTGGTTTTTTGTACCTAGAACCTAATACGGACCTTCTCAGGAATGCGTAATAATTTCCTATCTTCGTTTAACTCTAAAATAGAAGAGTGATTGCTACACAAACTAAATAAACTTATAAACAAGAATGGAATTAGCTAAAATATTTGAAAACAACCGGCAGTGGGTGCAGGACAAACTAAATCTGGATCCCAATTACTTCAAAAACCTTTCTGAAGGTCAAAACCCCGACATTCTGTACATTGGTTGTGCGGATAGCCGTGTAACTGCAGAAGAACTTATGGGAGTGGCTCCAGGAGAGGCCTTTATTCACAGAAACATAGCCAATATGGTTCCAAATACGGACCTCAGTTCCATGTCTGTTATTGACTATGCTGTCACCTATTTGAAAGTAAATCATGTTGTAGTATGTGGTCATTATTACTGTGGGGGAGTTAAAGCTGCAATGGATTCAAAGGATCTTGGTATTTTAAACCCTTGGCTTCGAAACATTCGTGATGTGTATAGAATTCACAAAAATGAATTGAGAAATATCGACGATGAGAATGAAAGATATAAGAGATTGGTGGAATTGAACGTTCAAGAACAATGTGTGAACGTAATCAAAACTGCGGAAGTTCAAAAGGCCTATAGAGAAAGAGGAATTCAGGTACATGGATGGGTCTTTGATATCCATTCAGGAAAACTAATTGATCTTAACATTGATTTTCCTGATATCCTAAAAAATATTATGGAGATTTATCATCTTGAATAATCGAAATTCATTTGTTTCAACTGCATGCTTCCAAAAAAACATATAGGAATTTTTGACTCCGGTATTGGAGGTTTAACTGTATTGAAAGAAATAAGAGAATTACTTCCTCAATACGATTACATCTATTTAGGAGATAATGCCAGAGCACCCTACGGAACAAGATCATTTGAAGTGGTTCATGAGTACACTTTGCAAGCAGTAAAAAGATTGTTTGAACTGGATTGTGACTTAATTGTGATCGCTTGCAATACAGCTTCTGCAAAAGCTTTGCGTCAAATTCAGCAAACCTATTTGAAGGATTGGGAAAGTGAAAAAAGAGTTTTAGGAGTGATCCGGCCCACAACAGAGTTGGCTGGAGAACTCTCTTCAACCAAAGAAATCGGAATTTTAGGCACTTCGGGAACCGTTTCTTCCAATTCCTATCAAGTGGAGATCAACAAATTTCACCCTGCGGTAAAAGTACACCAGCAAGCATGCCCTTTATGGGTCCCCCTAATTGAAAACCAAGAATACGACACAGAAGGAGGTCGCTATTTTATCAAAAGATATGTGGATGAATTGATGGCTACTGGAAATATCGACACCATTATTTTAGCCTGCACCCACTACCCGATTATTGAAGATTTAATCAAAGAATATCTACCCAAAGAAGTACAACTGATCTCTCAAGGAAAAATAGTTGCCGAAAGATTACAGAATTACCTGGAAAGACACCAGTGGCTTGAAAATAAACTCACAAAAAAAGGCTCCATCCATTACCTCACCACTGAAAACCCAAGTCTGTTTGACGAGAAATCCTCCCTTTTCCTAGGCCAAGAAGTTCAATCTGAATTAATGCACTGGTAGGGATGAATTATCAACGATCAATTATGAACGATCAAAAGAAAATGATAATTCATAATTCATAATTCATAATTCATAATTCATAATTCATAATTCATAATTCAATTTACCTAAACCAATCCGAATACATCTTGTAGTTATTCGCGATCCTTTTTACTTCCCCTTCAAATAACTCTGGTGAAAGATCTTTGACTTTTTTCGCAGGAACTCCGGCCCAGAGCGAACCACTTTCAACTCTAGTTCCTTGGGTAACCACACTCCCAGCTGCGATCAAACAATTAGGTTCAATAACTACATGATCCATGACAATGGCACCCATTCCAATCAAAACATTTTCCTGTACTTCACACCCATGAACAATGGCATTATGACCAATAGAAACATTGTTCCCAATCTTGGTAGCTGCTTTTTCATAAGTACAGTGAACCACAGCCCCATCTTGAATGTTGACGTTTTCTCCGCATTCAATACTGTTAACATCTCCTCGCACAACTGCATTGAACCATACGCTGCAGTTTTTACCCAATTTCACATCGCCTACAATGGTGGCATTCTCTGCCAAATAACAAGATTCATCTATTTGAGGTGCCTTCCCTCTGCATTCTTTGATCAAAGCCATATCATTACATTTTATCCAAAAATAGAAAAAGCCGGATAATCCGACTCTATCCATTTCAAATCTTATTCATTAATGTTTGGAATGCCCACCTTTCTGACAACATTTTGGCAGATTTTCGTGTGCCTCTTTGTTTGCTTTTGTGTCATCAGCGTCATAACCTGTGTCATTAATTACTTTTAAAATTTCAGCTTTAGATATCTTATCACTTTTAAATTTCACGGTTAAAACTGCTGTTTCCACATTCAATTCGGCAAATTTTACTCCAGGCGTATAATTAAGTTTTTCCTCCAGTCTTTCTTTACACATTCCACATTGAGCAGATGTTTTGATTTCTGCAGTTTCTATTCCTTTCTGATTATAAGCTATTCCAAAACTCATAATCGCAATCATTAAAATTATTGTTTTCATATTTTTTTGATTTATGACTAATGACTATACCACTGATAATTGGTAATTTTTCATTGTTAATTATTAATTATTGACTCTTCTCTTTTTAATTGTAAATCGTATTCCACCATACACATTGACCCCAGCAACCGGCGCCCAAACCATGGATGCATCGAAATACTGTGAAAAAGGTTGATCCGATGCCACAATAGCATCTTTCTGAATATAGTTTGTCAAATTCTCTCCTCCGATGTAAAACTCCCAGGCTTTATGCACATAAGTAATCTGAGCATTTAACAGCACAAAATTCTTCGATTCATTCGGTCTTTGATACTCAATTGGATTTGAACTCGTTCCGGGTAATCTTTTTACTCCGACCCAATTTGCTGTTACATCAAACAACCATTTTTTATTTCTTGTTTTATAACCTAAGTTCAGCAAACCTCTGTGTTTGGGTACCATGGCTTTTTGTTGCAGTTGGTTGTTGGTCTTCATTCTCACATCATAATATTTGTAGGCCAATCGAATCGTAAAACCTCTTGCCACTTCTAAATTCAACTCTCCCTGGACCGCATGCGAAAAAGATTGTCCATTCAGATTACTGACGAAGATGAACTGTGGGTTCTGATCCATATCCAAAATCATTTGATTAAAGAAATGTGTATAAAAGTAGTCTGCTGAAAAACTACTCTCTCGTCCTCCAATCTTAAACTTTTGAATAAAGGTTGCCCCACTCGTCAAAGCTTGTTCCGGACGCAAAGATTCTGTTATGATCCATTGTCTGGCACTTACCAACTTACTCATGTTGTCCGCATAAGCATTCGGAACCCGATAACCATGACCAGAACTCAACCTTAAAACTGTTGTTTTGGATAGATTCCATTTCAAATGCAAAGCGGGTGAAAAGAAAATTCCGTATAAATTATGGTAATCTCCTCGAATACCAGCAACCAATGAAAACTTCTCCTTCAATGAATAGATGTATTCAAAATAGGCGCCTGGCACTAACTCCAATCGGCTAAAAACGGAATCATTATAGCTTTGATCGAATTGATTATAAGTAAAACTGAATCCCGCTTTGATTTTATGATCTCCGTTTTTGAATTCATCAGAATAAATGCTGTTGAAATAAGCCTTTCGCTCCCGTCCATAATAAGGAACCGTCCCAAAAACAGATTTGAATTCATGGAATTTCCCTTGAAAAATCAATCCAATACTTGCGCTTGGTCTATTCAATAAAAAACCAGTTTTTGCAAAGAGATCCGCATGGGTAGTTCTCATGTTCAATCCCCACAGACCTTTGTCTTGAGAGGGAGAATAACCCAATTGTCCGCCAATTTTTTCATCGTACATGAATTTCCCGCCAAACTGTGTTCTAAACTTTTCTCCAAAGTACTTGTACCGGTTAAATACATTTACCTGATAGGATTTTGGCAGATCCATGAATCCGTCTCCGTTTCGGTCATTTTCAGCAAACAGTCCCGAACCATGAACCAAGAACAAACTCGACCATTTTTTCTCTTTCCCCATCTGAAAGGCAGAATGAAGATTGAGCTCCGCACGACCGAAAATATTTCCGTAGACATTTACAAAAAGCGGCCCTTCTTCATCTGGTTTTAAATATTCCAGATTGATCAAGCCTGCCATAGCTTCGTATCCATTCACAACCGAACCACGGCCTTTTGTAATTTGAATGGACTCGATCCAAGTTCCTGGAACCGTACCCAAACCATAAGAAGAAGACAACCCACGCACAATCGGAATGTTTTCGAATTGCATTTGCGTATAGACCCCATCCAAACCCAACATTTGAATTTTCTTTGCCCCGGAAACGGCATCGGTAATGCTTACATCTACCGAAGCATTGGTTTCAAAAGCTTCTGACAAATTGCAACAAGCTGCTTTCTTCAATTCACTTTGATTGATCTTTTCAAAACCGATTGGATCCATAAAGGATAATAATTTGTCATCTCCGGCACTGACTACAACAGCTTGAAGCTCAGTTCCCGCCTTCATCTTTATTTTCAACCCTTTTTCAGGGATTTTATCGAAATAGATCTTTAATGTATGGTAGCCCACAAACTGCACCAGTAATGTATCGGGAAGTTCGGAAACTTCTTCAAACTTGAAATTTCCGTCCACATCGGTGACCGTTCCGGCTTGACTTTTTTGCCAGATTAACTGCGCGCCAACTAGGCTTTCTTCACCTTTCTCACCCTCACTGATTACCTTTCCGGTCAAAGTTTGGGCTTGAATTAATGCACACATTAATAGACCAATAAATAGAATAATATATTTCATGAAATTGATAAGTTACTAATTACTAAATGATTACTCAGTAAAAAGTGACTTATCAAATAAGGAAGGAATTCTTTTGAAGTAGTATGGTTCTTCCACAAATTCCTATGTCAGGAGGAGGAAGATCATTAAAAAACTGAACGGTTGCGTATCTTAAGATGGCAATATCATTTACCGTATTGATCGCTACATATTCGAAATCCAATTGAAGATCAAAACTTGGAAAGAATCCGTAAAAATCAACATCCAAAGAAAAAGCTTCAACATCACAACATTTTTCATCAGAATGTTTTTGCTCCTCATTATTTGTTTCACAAGATTTCTTTTTGGTCTTTGCACAACATGATTTGGGTTCTTCTTTTTCCGTTTTAGGTTTTTCCTTTTCGCAAAAGACACTTTGCTTGTTTAAAGTGATTTCTTTCTCACATCCATGGTCACAAGATCGGGTATAAACCGTCAAGCCACTCGACATGACCAAGACGAGGCTTAAGAAAAATAATGACAATATTGACCTGAAATTGAATGCCATAGTACAAATTTATGGAAAATCAGGAACTTTCCATAGTGCTAAATTGTTAGAGTCTTGTTAATTTTGATAAAAAATTGGAATCTCATGGAACGAATTGTTCATTCAGTATACGCAGAAATCACACCAAATCCTTCAACTGTAAAGTATGTTTCAGATCATAGAATCTGTGAATTACCAGGAGAATTTGAATTTGACTCGATCAACGAAGCAAAAGGAATTTCACCTCTAGCCGAAGAGCTATTTGCATTACCTTTCGTAGATGCTGTGTATTTAGCTAACAATTTCGTTACTGTAACCAAAACAGATAATGTAGATTGGGATTTCATCAACATGGAATTGAGAGAGTTTATTCGAAACTATCTGAACCAAGGAAAACCCGTAGTTCAAAAAGAGCAAGAAGCCAAACCAAAGAAAACAAAAATCGATATTAGCCAATTTTCTGCTTCTGATTTAGACGATCAAATCAAAGCACTCTTGGATGAATATGTAGCTCCGGCAGTAGAAAGTGACGGAGGTGCTATCAATTTCATCGCTTACCAAGAAGGAAAAGTTTTTGTTGAATTGAAAGGTTCTTGTAACGGTTGCCCATCTAGCGAAGCCACTTTGAAAGGTGGTATCGAAACTTTACTGAAAAATCATTTAGAAGGAATTGAAGAAGTGGTTGCAGTGAATTAATTTCCCCTTCTCACAATTCTTATCGACTCTACCTTCTCTTTCCAATTTGAATCATTGACTGGAACCCAGTCACTCGTAATTTCTATTGATCTTCCTTGAAAATTCTCGGCAGAATAACATCGAATCGCCCATCCTGGAGGAACTCTAATGGAGGCTACTTTTCTCCACCATTCACTAAAATCCTGATCGAAATTCACATCCCCAAAAGACCAATCTTTATCCACATATCTACTAGGACCAGTAAAATTGGAATTCTTATAAACGATTACTCCTGGGTTTAGTAGTTGCCCCCAATAACTTACCATTCCTTTTCTAACAATTTTAATTGATTCAACATCGTCCTTCCAATCGTTATGGTTGTCAGGAATCCAGTCTCCTGTAAGGTGAATCGACCTTCCTTGAAAATTCTCACCACTGTAACAAATAATCTCCCACCCTGGAGGAACTTTTATGGATTTCACTTTTCGCCACCACTTTGACCAATCTGGATCGGTATTGATGTCTCCAAAGGACCAATCCTTATCTACATACCTACTTTCTCCAGTAAAATCATTATTCATAAATACACGAACTCCTTCAGAATAATTTCGAACTTGAGGCATGATTTCCGTATTTTCGATCGAATGATTTTGGCCTTCTCTTTGTCTTGGTTTTTGCTCCAAAACCGATTGATCCAAGACTGGCTGAACAATTGTTGGCTGCAAGTCCGACAGATATCCATATAAATTCCGTTTTGCTTTACCGTCAAATTGAATCCACCCAAAAATCTCATTTCCCTCAATTTTGATCTTCCCATCCGCACGATTTTGATCCTGTCTTGCAAAAGTTAGTGCCATATCTACTGTATCCACCTTAGGATTTTTCAAGATTGATGTTCCTAAATAACCTACCCCTGCACTAGTCAAAGTGAAATCACTAGTTCGATCCCAAGAATCAAGATTTCCCTGTTGCAAATAACAAGCGTAAATCATGGAATAGTCTGCTTCAGTATCCAATATCTTTATTGCTGAAATTTGATCATTCCAGACTCCATCTTCCTCGTTTGCCTGCCAGTCTCTGCTAATCACCTTATGCGCACCTAAATAATTCGAATGCTCATAAATTACGATGATGGTACCTTCAGGAACTCGGATAGAACTGATTTTATCATTCCAAATAGATTGATCTCCTGTTGCTTTCCAATTTGAAGTAATATTTTTACTTCCTCCACCAAAATTCACATCTTCAAAAATGGTAATTTGCTGAGCCTCCAAATGCGAAAAATGAATTAAGGTAATCAACGTAAGTATTAAATTTTTCATGCCTTCCTTGATTTATAATGCTGAATTCAATTATCATGCCATCTGCCAACCAATTTAAAAAATATTCATCGTATTTATGGAATTTCAAAAAATCCCTCATCCTATAGTTGAATCTTAAAATTTAGAATTATGAAAAAAGGAATGTACATCGCAGTTATACTTGTTTTCGGAGTATTCACTTTTTCTTTGGGTCAATCGACCGCTGGAGAAATAAAAGGGAAGGTTTGGCAGGCTGACTCAAGCAATACAGCAATTGGCGCTCATGTTTACGTAGAGGTTGCTGGATCGAAAAAAGGAGTTGTCACGGATTTTGATGGGAATTTCCGAATTTCATCAATTCCGGTTGGAGAATATACTTTAACAGCCACACAAGCAACAGGTAAAAGGATATTCACAAACGTTAAGGTGATGCCAGATCAAATTACCAATGTTGGAAGTTTTGCCTTACAAGATAGCATGCTCACAGTGGTAGTCGTTTCAGCATTTAGAGAAAAATTAATTGCTGAGGAACCAGCGAAAATTAATATCTCTATTGAAGACATACGAGTATCTCCTAACAAATTTGATCCTATTAAAATTGTAGCTACTGCTGGAGGAACTCAGTTGACTGGGGATGGAAAAGGAGTGATTATTAGAGGTTCTCGTCCAGAATCAACTCTTTATTATATCGATGGTGTGAAGTCTAATTCAATGGCTGCAATTCCTGGTGCGGCAATAGGTCACATTAGTGTCTATACTGGTGGTGTTCCAGCTAAATATGGTGATTGCACCGGAGGAGTTGTCGTTATGGAAACGGTTTCCTACTTCGACCTTTACAATAGATGGAAAGCTTCTCAAATGAAGTAGTGGCCCTTCATCTTTTTTCCTTAAATTAGTCCCGCTTTTATAGGTGGGACTTTTTTATTTAAAAACATTGATATGATAGGAAAATTACAACAACAGCTTCAAAATGAATTAAGTGAAATCAAAGAAGCTGGATTATTTAAAAAGGAAAGAATCATCACTACCCCTCAAGGTGCAGTAGTTAAAGTTGACTCAGGTGAGGAAGTGATCATCATGTGTGCCAACAACTATTTGGGGCTTTCGTCTCACCCAAAAGTAATCGAAGGAGCTAAAAATGCTTTGGATTCACACGGTTTTGGAATGTCATCAGTAAGATTTATTTGTGGAACTCAAGACATACATAAAGAACTGGAACAAAGAATCGCAGACTTTCTTGGAATGGAAGATACGATTCTTTATGCCGCAGCCTTTGACGCCAACGGAGGTGTTTTCGAACCTCTTTTCGAAGCCGAAGATGCGATTATTTCTGACTCGTTGAACCATGCTTCTATTATCGATGGAGTAAGATTGTGTAAAGCACAACGGTACAGATATGCACATTCCGACATGGCTGATCTGGAAGAACAATTGAAAAAAGCTCAAGCCCAAAGAAACAGAATCATTGTTACAGATGGCGTTTTCTCCATGGATGGTGATATTGCCAAATTGAACGAAATATGCGATTTGGCTGAAAAATATGATGCCTTGGTGATGGTGGATGAATGTCACTCTTCAGGTTTTATTGGAAAAACAGGAAGAGGAACACATGAATACCACAATGTGATGGGAAGAATTGATATCATTACAGGAACACTAGGTAAAGCTTTAGGTGGAGCCATGGGAGGATTTACATCTGGAAAGAAAGAAGTGGTTGAAATGCTAAGACAAAGATCCAGACCGTATTTGTTCTCCAATTCTCTTTCTCCAGCTATTGTAGGAGCATCTAATGAGGTATTCAAATTATTGAGCTCAACTACAGAGTTAAGAGACAAACTGGAAGCCAACACAAAATATTTTAAAGAAGGATTAAGAAAAATCGGATTGGAATTCAAAGAAGGGGATTCAGCCATCGTTCCAATCATGCTATACGACGCAAAACTTTCCCAGCAATTTGCAGACAGATTATTGGAAGAAGGAGTTTATGCAGTAGGTTTCTTTTACCCAGTTGTACCAAAAGGTGAAGCAAGAATCAGAGTCCAGTTATCCGCTGCACACGAAACAGCTCACTTGGATAAAGCACTTGCAGCCTTCGAAAAAATCGGAAAAGAATTAGGAGCTATTTAAGTTTAGAGTTATTCGAGTGTAGAGTGTAGAATTTGGAAAATTATTCGAAAAATTATCTCCCTATCGGTCGATAAGCTCGCTATCGCTCGGTTCTTCACTCGAATAACTCAAATGTTTCGTCAAGCCCAAATAGCTGAGATCGACTACCTCACGGATTTAGTACAAGAGTGCGGTGCTTTTATGCGTGCAAATGGAGTGGATCAGTGGTTAGAAGGATATCCAGATCGAAATTATATCAAGCAAGATGTGGAGGAAGGAACTGTTTTTGTTTTTGAAGATCAAGGATTGATAAAAACCATGGTGGTTCTCAATGAAAAACAAGATCCGGAATACCAAGATATAGAATGGATCACTCCTGTTTCATCTAAGAATTTAGTCGTACACCGACTTGCAACTTTACCTGAATTTCAAGGTCAAGGATTAGGTTCAAGGATGATGGATTTTGCAGAGCGATTCGCCAAAGAGCATCAATACGACTCGATCCGATTGGATACCTTTTCTAAGAATCAAAACAACCTTAAATTTTATGAAAAAAGAGGGTATCAGAAAGTAGGAAGAACCTATTTAAGTTATCGTGATGATGCAGATTATCTTTGTATGGAGAAAATAATTCTCTGATTGGGAATTAAGCAACTTATAAGTTACCTTTGTTTTATGGTTAAAATTCGTCAAGTAATTACTAATGGTGATTATATTGAAGAATTTTTGATCAACCAACCAACTATCATTCAGGATAAGATATAAACTCAGAAAACACCTAAACAGGAGATTGAAAAGGCTTTGAAATTAATGAACCAATATTATGAAGAAAGAAAATAAAATAAAGTCCTGGTCAGAAATCAAAGACAAAGTCTATGGCCCTAAAGGTTCTGATAGAAGAGAAGAATTGGACAGAGAATTTGAAGGATTTAAAATTGGCTTACTCATACGTAAAGCAAGAGAATCCAAAAATCTAACTCAAAGCGAATTGGCCATTTTGATCGATAAAAAAAGAACCTACATTTCCCGAGTTGAAAATGACGGGGCAAATATCACATTGAAGACTCTTTATGAAATCGTGGAAAAAGGATTAGGAGGAAAAGTAAATATCCAGATTGATTTGTAAAAATATAAATTGTAAAGTATATTTGACATATTGTTAAATTTACTTTACTTAGTATGGAAAGATTAAACCTATTACCTTATCGTTTCAAGAAATACGCTTGGATCGGTCTTTTCTCTTTTTTAGTTGCCACTATAATAATTAAGATTTCTGGTATTGATTTATCAGAAGACTCAAAAGAACTTTTGAAAAATATACTCCAATCTGGTATCCTATTATGTTTATTGACATTGACAATAGCTGCTGGTAAGCAAGAAGATGAACTAACTATACAAATTAGAATAAAAGCATTTACGAATGCATTTATATTTGGAGTTGGTTTTACGGCGATTGTACCCTTTGCAAATCTTTTATTTGACGGAGAATTTAATCTTCAATCCAGATTTGAATTATTACTGATGATGTTTGCTGTGTTTTTCATCTCCTACTATTCTATAAAAAAGAAGACCGAATGAAGAACACCCTTAAGATACAACGAGCAATCCACTCACTAACACAAGAAGAACTAGCCAACAAAGTAGGTGTTTCTCGACAAACCATAAATTCTATAGAAAAAGGCAAATATATTCCATCCACTTCTCTTGCATTAAAGATATCACTGGTCTTTTGCCAATCTGTAAATGAATTATTCCAACTTGAAGAAAATGATTAAGCAAATCCAATCCAGCTTCCAGGAATCTCGAAATCCAGAAATCGCCCCAGCAATGGAAGCCTACATGAAAAATCATTTCAAATTTTTGGGCATCAAATCTCCAGATCGAAGAGAATTAGCGAGACAATTTGGTCCGGAACTTCGAAAATGGAATCAACAAGAACTGATAGATCTGTGTTTACAACTATGGAAACTGGAAGAACGAGAATACCAATATTTGGCTCTGGATATTCTTAAATGGAAATACAAGAAACCTCAGGAAAAAGATCTGCAATGGATCAAGGAACTTATTGTTTCAAAATCTTGGTGGGATACCGTGGATCTTTTAGCTTCTCATACTTTAGGACTTTATTTGATTTCTTTTCCAGAAAAAAGAGTTTCAATTTCCAATGACTGGATTCAGTCGGATCATCTTTGGTTGCAGCGTAGTACTTTGATCTTCCAACTGAAGTATAAAAACGTAACGGATACAGACCTTTTATTTCAAAATATTTTGAGATTAAATTCCAATCGAGATTTCTTCATTCAGAAAGCTATTGGCTGGTCACTCAGAGAGTTATCCAAGACAGACAAAAGGCTGGTTCAGCAATTTCTTGATGCACATCCGGAAATAGACAAGCTTGCTAGAAGAGAAGCATCAAAATATCTGTAAATTTGCAGCCTTAATCGACCAGCTTTTGAAGTTCGAATGAATTTTTAAAATTATTTTGTTAATAAGAAAAAGCGTTATATCTTTGCACCCCCAATTTTGGGATAATTGTGTATTGTCAAAAAAATTAATATTGTGGACGCAGTAAGTTACAAAACGAAATACGCTAACAGCGAGACTTCTGATAAGAAGTGGTTAGTCGTAGATGCAGAAGGACAATCTTTAGGTAGATTAGCTAGTAAAGTAGCATATGTGATCAGAGGAAAGCATAAGCCATCATATACTCCCCACGCAGATTGTGGAGATAATGTGATCGTGATCAATGCTGACAAAGTGATGCTTTCAGGAAATAAACTGGAAGACAAAGATTACATCAGACACACTGGCTATCCAGGAGGACAAAGAATCCTTTCTGTAAAAGAGATGTTCGATAAACACCCTGAAAGAGTGGTGGAGAAAGCGGTAAAAGGAATGTTACCAGGAAACAAACTTGGAAACAAACTTTACAGAAATTTGAGAGTTGTGGTTGGTTCTGAGCACAACATGGAGGCGCAAAAGCCTGAAACATTGGATTTAAATACAATCAAAGAATAGATTATGGAAGTAATAAACGCTTTAGGAAGAAGAAAAACGTCTGTTGCCAGAGTTTATCTTTCAAAAGGTAAAGGAAACGTAACTGTAAACAACAAAGATTACAAAGAGTACTTTCCAGTTGCCAACCTGCAAGCTAAGATTCACCAACCATTCAATCTTACTGAAACATCAGGAAAATATGATGTAAAAGTAGTAGTTGATGGAGGAGGAATCAACGGTCAGGTAGAAGCGATCAGATTGGGAATCTCAAGAGCATTGGTTAAAGTTGACGAAAACTTGAAACCAGCATTGAAAGCTGAAGGGCTTATGACAAGAGACCCAAGAATGGTTGAAAGAAAGAAACCAGGGCAAAAGAAAGCAAGAAAGAAATTTCAATTTAGTAAACGTTAATTCCTTGGCTCGTTGTTTAGGATCTAAACTGCAAAGACCACTTTTCAGTGCTACTTTGTCGGTTGGCTAAAAAAGTTAAAAGGAAGGTAAACAATTAAAAAAAATTAAAATGGCAAGAGCTACATTTCAAGAATTATTAGATGCCGGAGTACATTTCGGTCACCTAAAAAGAAAATGGAACCCATACATGGCTCCATACATTTTCGATGAGAAAAAAGGTATCCACATCATCGATTTGAACAAAACAATTACACAATTAGATACAGCTTGTGCGGCTGCAAAGCAAATTGCATCTTCAGGAAAGAAAATTCTTTTCGTTGCAACTAAAAAACAAGCTAAAGAAATCATCATTAACAGAGTTACTCCTACTAAAATGCCTTTTATCGTTGAAAGATGGTCGGGAGGGATGTTAACTAACTTCGCTACAATTAGAAAAGCGGTTCGTAAAATGAGTTCTATTGATAAAATGGAAGCTGATGGTACAATGAACACACTTTCTAAAAGAGAAAGACTTCAATTGTCTAGAACTAGAGCGAAATTGGAGAAAAACTATGGTGCAATCGCTGAAATGACAAGACTTCCAGCTGCAGTTTTCATCGTTGATGTATTGAAAGAACACATCGCGGTTGCTGAAGCTAAGAAATTAGGAATTGCAACTTTCGCTATGGTTGATACGAATTCTGATCCAAGAAATATTGATTTCGCTATTCCTGCAAATGATGACGCGACTAAATCAATCGATAAAATTCTTGAGAAAATCACAGATGCAATCAACGAAGGATTGGGTGAAAGAAAAGTGGCTCGTGAGAAAATGAAGAAAGAAGAGCCTGCAACTGAAGAAGAAACAAGCGAAGAAGTTTCAAAGTAATTTATTCTTAAACGACAAATACTTAAAAAAATGGCAAACATTACTGCATCTCAGGTAAATGAATTGAGAAAAAAGACAGGAGCTGGAATGATGGACTGTAAAAAAGCTCTAGTTGAAGCAGATGGAGATATGGAGCAAGCGATCGATCTTCTTAGAAAGAAAGGTCAGAAAGTTGCTGCAAAAAGAGGAGACAACGAAGCTTCTGAAGGTTTAGTTATTGCAACTACAACTAACGGTGGTAAAACGGGTATCCTTTTAGCATTGAACTGCGAAACTGATTTCGTTGCTAAAAATGACGAATACAGAGCTTTCGTTGATTCTTTGGTAAAAATCGCTGTTGACAATCTTCCTTCTACTGTTGAAGAATTAAAAGGATTGAAATACGACGATACTTTAACTGTTGAAGAAAAGATTACAGATCAAGTTGGTAAGGTTGGAGAGAAATTAGATCTTTCTGCTTACGAAGTGATCAATGCTGAGCAAGTTGTTGCTTACAATCACCCAGGTAACCAATTGGCTACTTTGGTTGGATTCAACAAAGCTGGTGAAGTAGTTGCTGAAAGTGGAAGACAAGTGGCTATGCAAGTTGCTGCTATGGCTCCTATCGCATTGAACAAAGACGGAGTTGATCAAGATACTATCAACAGAGAATTAGAAGTTGGTAAAGAATTGGCTATCCAAGAAGGAAAACCAGCAGACATGGCTGAGAAAATTTCTCAAGGAAGATTGAACAAATTCTTCAAAGAGAACACTTTACTTTCTCAACCGTTTGTTAGAGATAACAAATTAACTGTTGAAGAATTCTTGAAAGACACTGATTCAGAATTGACAGTTACAGACTTTAAAAGAGTTTCGTTAAAATAATTTGAAATACTTTTAAAAAAAGAGAGCCAGCGGTTCTCTTTTTTTTTGCCTTATATTTGGAAACTATGGAATTCAAGAGAGTACTTTTAAAATTGAGTGGTGAAGCATTGATGGGTGACAAGCAATTTGGAATCGATAATGCACGCCTGGCGCAATATGCAGAAGAGATCAAAAAGATCTACGACAAAAGAGTTGAAATCGCAATCGTTATCGGTGGTGGAAATATTTTCAGAGGTGTTCAGGCTGAAGAAGGAGGCATGGACCGAACTCAAGGAGACTACATGGGTATGCTTGCGACCATGATCAATTCCATGGCTTTACAAGGTGCTCTCGAATCCAAAGGCATGCAAACCAGATTGCAATCTGCCATAGAAATGAAGGAAATTGCAGAACCTTTTATCAAAAGAAAGGCTGTCCGACACCTGGAAAAAGGTAGAATTGTGATATTTGGTGCTGGAACAGGTAATCCCTATTTCACGACGGATTCTGCCGGAGCATTGAGAGCGATTGAAATTGAAGCGGATGCTATTTTAAAAGGAACTCGTGTGGATGGAATCTATACTGCTGATCCGGAGAAAGATCCAACCGCTACAAAATTTGATCACCTTACTTTTGATGAGGCGTACGAAAAGAATTTGAATGTAATGGACATGACGGCTTTCACGCTTTGTAAGGAAAACGATTTACCTATTATCGTATTCGATATGAATAAATCTGGTAATCTGGATAAAGTCATTCAAGGGGAGAAAATTGGAACCTTAGTAAGCAATTCCAAATAAGAGAATTCAAATTTTATTATTTTTGGCAAAAATCATTTAGTTATGACAGAAGAAGTACAAATGGCGTTAGACGAAGCAAAAGCTTCAAATGAAAAAGCAATTCAACACTTGATCTCTGAATTGGAAAAGATTAGAGCAGGAAAAGCTACTCCGTCTTTATTGGATAGTGTTGTAGTTGAATACTATGGAGCACTGACTCCTCTTTCACAATTAGCCAATGTGAGCACAATGGATGCTCGAACTTTAACTGTACAACCTTGGGAAAAAGGATTATTGGAAGAAATCGCAAAAGGAATTACACATGCGAATCTCGGTTTGAATCCTCAAAACAATGGTGAGATGATCATTATTAATGTTCCAGCTTTAACTGAGGAAAGAAGATTGGAACTAGTAAAGAAAGCAAAAGCAGAGGGAGAGCACGCCAAAGTTTCCATCCGAAATAACAGAAAAGAATCCAATGATTTGATCAAATCTTTGAAAAGTGATGGGCTTTCGGAAGATCAAGTAAAAGATGCTGAGGCCAAAATTCAGACTATCACGGATCAATACACAAAGAGAGTGGATGAAGTGGTAGTGGTTAAGGAAAAAGACATTTTAACTGTTTAAACTAAAGCAGCTTTTTAGGTTTACCCGCAATAAAATCTTTTAAATAATTAGGTTCGAAGTACGCCAAGTCTTCGAACCTTTTTTGTTGGTACTTCTCAAAAGAAATCTGATTCATTCCTAAAGCACTCATATTGGTTGCCTCATCAAAATCAAACTGATCTCCTTGAAA
The DNA here is from genome assembly GCA_020436025.1 of Crocinitomicaceae bacterium. GTDB lineage: Bacteria > Bacteroidota > Bacteroidia > Flavobacteriales_D > Crocinitomicaceae > JAGQYP01. The sequence goes on along the minus strand of JAGQYP010000034.1, from coordinate 11,150 downwards.
AACCTCCCTACTTTTTTCGGCCCCATTTCCAAAAATAAGAACTCTCTTGGTCTGGAAGTACTCATCATATATTCCAACCTCCAAAATATCTGCGGACACCGACTTCAATTCTTTTCCCTGGGAAGAATAAATGGCCGAATAAACTTCCATTCTTCTGGCATCGATCATCGGAACATACAAATCATAATCTGGATAGGATCTTCGAATAAAAGCAAACATGGATTCCATACTATGTACAGCTATCAAAGGGATATCCAAAGCATAACAAAGTCCTTTGGCGCTGGAAGAACCTATTCTCAATCCGGTATATGAACCTGGGCCGGCAGAAATAGCGACGGCATTCAAATCTTTAAAATCAATGGTGGATTCTTTTATAAGTTCTTCGATAAAAGCATTCAGCATTTCAGAATGAGAAAATTGCTCGCCTTCAAATTCTTTTAGTAAATAATCCTGCCCGTCCTTGGAAATCGAAACAGAACAAACTTTCGTAGCTGTTTCAATATTGAGAATGTAAGTCATCTTATTCTATGATCATTATTTCTACCCGACGGTTCTCCTCCGCCTGCTCTTCAAAAATAGGGTTTTTATGAATCATCTCACTATTTCCCAGACCCCGATAAGCTATTCTTTCTTTATTGATTCCCTTTTTCACCAAATAATCCATAACTGCTCGAGCTCTTTTTTCAGATAGATCAATAAGGTCCTTGGTGTTGTCCATTTTTGGCCCGTTTACGTGACCTTGTACTTCAATCCTGACATTCTTGTTCTCCAACATGAATTTCTCTAATTTGATCAAGGTTTTTTCAGAGACTTGAAGAAATTCATCTGTTCCTCGAGAAAATTTGATGTTGTCTAAGTGCAATTTCTTCCCGATTTTCAATCGTTCCATCATGACCACAACTTCAGAGCCCTCCGTAGATTTAGGATCTATGAATTTCGTTTGAAAGAAATATCCCATGGCCGTACACTCCAATTCCATCACCTGATTCCCATTTGGGTGAATCATGAAATCAGTCCCCATGTAAATATTTTGGTCTAATTTCAATCCAATAATCTGAACCATGGTTTCCACAAGTCCGCCTGTTTCCGCATCCCTCATTTTAATATTCAGTACAGGCTTGTCTTTAGAAGAAGTAAGATCCACAATCTTATTGTACTTAATCAAACCACCAAAATCCGTATTCACCGCAATATTGAGATCGAATCGAGATTTTTTCATGTCAAAACAATTGAATAAAATCAGGTATTGTTCTGAAGGCTTCACTTCAATAGGTTCCTGAAAGTTTTCCAAGGATACCATGATCAAATTCATTCCGGTGGATCCACTCCCAGCAGTAGAACCTTTCGAAATAAATTCAAGATTGGAATTGGTGGAATCCTTTGTTTTTCGATACAAGTAAAAATCTACTCGGTATTTATCTTTGGTTGTGAGTTCGAACTCCATAATTCCATTGTAATTCGGTCTGTAACTCACCCAAAAAGCATTGAATTCCTTCTTTCCTATAGTTTGCTGCAAATAATCCGAAACCCCAGAAGTTCCTTGGAATCTAAGATTGTAAATACCATCTTTCCCCACAGGATACGGATGGTCCAAATCGCAATTCGATTCGTCTCCATATCCTTCTTGTCCAAGCAGGAGCAATCCATAGCTTAGAAAGCATAAAAAGGTGATATATTTGTTTAAATTTTTCAAAAATCAGTGACCCTATCTTAGATTAAACGAATTTTAGAAATGAAAGTTTCGTCAAAAGCCTTAATTTCATTGAACTGGAGCTTAATTATGCTCGCCATTTTCATCTACTTTTTGAACAACTTTTTTCTAAAATCTCTTTTCCCCTATTCACTATTTAAATTTTATCTCAACGATTTTCTCTATATCCTTTTGTTGAACTCGATTACCTTCTTGTCCTTATTCAAATTGTATTCCAGAAAAATGCCCTGGAAAACCTTGTTCGTTGCAAATTTTGTAGTAGTGAGTGTGAGTTTTGAATTGATCTTTCCATTGATCAGTGCGGATCAAACACCTGACATTCTCGATTGTATTGCTTATTTTTGTGGACTTGGAATCTATTTAATCTTGTTCGCAATTTATGACGCCAACGATCTACTCCAAATTAGGAGACGAAAAGCTTAAACAGTTAATAGACAATTTTTATGATCTGATCTTTGAATCAGACATCGCCCCACTTTTCAACAAAACAGAAAAAGAGGTTATCAAAGACAAGCAATTATGCTTTTTAACTCAGTTTTTGGGTGGCCCGCCCAAATATATAGAAAAATACGGTCAACCAAGGATGAGAATGCGTCATTTACCTCATAAAATTACAAACGAAGCCAAACTAACCTGGTTGGAATGCATGAAAAAAGCAATAGATACGTTGGATATTGAGGATTCATTTAAAATTGCCCTCTACAATTGCTTTCCTAAATTAGCGGATCACATGGTAAATTCTTAAGATATGAAGACAAACTACTTTTTATTCTACTTTGGTAAGTTCAGTATTGTAATTTTTACTCTTTCATTTTTACTTTTTTCCTGTGGGGAAGAAATCAAAAGTGAAGAGGAGATGAAACCCAAAAAAGAAGTAAAAAAAGAGGAAGTCACTCCTGTCGTAAAAGAAAATAAAGACTTCATCACGCAAAGAAATGTGGAAGAAAAATTGAGTGAATTTGGAAAGAAAAATCCAGAAACACAGGTAATTATTCACACCGATTATGGAGATATGCATGTGAAATTATATGAGGAAACCCCTCTTCACAGAGCCAATTTCATCATGCTGAACAAACTTCATTTTTATGATAGCACGGTTTTTTATAGGGTCATTAAGAACTTCATGATTCAAGGAGGAAGTGCGAGTGCAGGAGAAGAGGATGAGTTAGGAAGACCCACAGACCAGAAAACCTGGAGTATTGGGAACTACCGAATTCCACCCGAACTCAATAAAAAACTAATCCATAAAAGAGGAGCCATCGCCATGGCCAACGACGCCGATTTGTTCACTTCCAAAGGACTAGAACCCGATTATACCAGCGATCCATTTCAATTTTACATCGTTCACACCAGACAAGGAGCCAAACATTTAGACAATCGCTACACGGTTTTTGGAGAAGTCACCTCGGGATTCGAAGTTCTCGACAAAATAGCAACAGCACCAGTAGAAGAATTTGGAGACCACTACCCTATAGAACCCGTAAAAATGTGGATTGAAATTCAAGAGAAGTAGATTTTAGATTTTAAGAAAAACTAATTCTAAATTCTTAACTCTTAATTCTTAATTATTTCCCTATCAGTCGATGAGCTCGCCATCGTTCGGTTCTACATTCGAAAGATTATCTCCCTGACGATCGATGAGCTCGCTGTCGCTCGGTTCTACACTCGAATAATTCTACACTCAAAAATCTCCTAAAACCCATTCACCCCATTCACTGTAGTATACTTCAATACTAAGTTTTTCTCAGGATAAATTCTTTTGAAAGCGGATTGTACTGCGATTGTAGTTTCGTGGAAACCACAAAGGATCAATTTCAATTTTCCTTCGTAGGTATTGATGTCTCCTACGGCGTAGATTCCAGGAATTCCAGTGGAATAATCCGTTGTATCTACTTTGATGGCGTTTTTCTCAATTTGTAACCCCCAGTCAGCAATCGGACCTAGTTTTGGTTTGAGTCCGAAAAGCGGGATGAAATTATCCACTTCTTTTACATATTTCCCATCCGTTTTGGAATCGATAACCACAGAATTGAGCTCTTCTACCCCATTCAGTCCAACTACTTCCGACTCTGTGATTAGATTAATCTTCCCTTCATTTGAATAATCAATCACTTTTTGAACAGAATCCAAGTGTCCTCTGAACTCTTTTCTTCTGTGCACTAAAGAAACTTCAGCAGTAATTTCATTCTCGACAAAATAGATCGCCCAATCCAAAGCAGAATCTCCTCCACCTGAAATAACCACCTTTTTATCCTTAAATTTCTTTGGATCACGAATGATGTAATCCACCCCTTTTTCTTCGTATTCATCGATATTTTCGATAGGTGGTTTTCTTGGTTCGAATACGCCTAATCCTCCTGCAATAAAGATATTGGGAGCTCTATGTCGCGTTCCTTTATTTGTGGTTACGATATAATGTAAATCACCATCTTTTTCAATCGAAACGGCTGTTTCTCCTAAGGTATAAGTGGGTTTGAAAGGAGCAATTTGCGCTTCCAAATTCTCAATCAATTCCCCAGCATCTACAGTTGGGTAGCCTGGAATATCATATATGGGCTTTTTAGGGTAAATCTCTGTCAACTGTCCCCCCGGTTGTGGAAGTGAGTCGATCAAATGACATCTCAATTTTAATAAACCTGCTTCAAACACAGTGAATAATCCCACTGGTCCTGCCCCAATAATGATAATATCTGTTTCGATCATTTTGAAAAATTTTGGTAAAAATACGGTTAATTGGTTGATTTGAAAATTTGAAGATGGGGGAATTTGAAAATGAAATGATCCTGAAGAGTTAGATGTTCAAGTTTACCCAAATCCAAACAGAGGAAATTTCATCATAGAAGGAGAACTTTCATCCAACCTAAATGAAGGACGAATCGTTATAACTGATATAAGTGGACGGATTGTAAAGGAAATTCAGATTTCAGGAAATCGATTCCGAGACATTATCACTATTGATAATGCAAAAGGGATTTATCTATACAATATAATTGTTGATAATGCGTCTGTTCACAGAGGTAAGATTGTAATTCAATAATGCTAAAAATAAAATATCATATCATTGTCATAGCTCTGCTCCTTAGTGGAGCTATGTCTTTTTCACAAGAACGATTTAATTCGGCTCTAGATATTCCACAAATTGATATTGGTTACTATATCAAAGAAACGTTAACTGGTTTTGAGGTTGCGGGCATAAAGCCTGGTTCTAATGATTTCAATAGTTTTCTGTATAAATTAGACATTCAAGGAAATTTTATTAGTATAGACACTATTCATTCTTATGGTGAAATTAATGGAGGTCCTTATAAATTTAAAAGTGGCTACGCCGTTTCAGGACAGAAGGATTCAATTTCTGGAATAGGTTATAAGAAGCCATTTTTTTCAATAATTAATGAAGTGTTAGATACTACTTGGACTTACCATGCATTAGATTTTATATATGAAGGCTATTTTGTTAATCCAATTTATCTTGGAGGAAATGAATTAGTTGTTGGAGGTACATATTATGTGAATCCATCTCAGCAAGATATGTTTCTTTCAAAGTTTGATACATTAGGAAATTTGATATGGGAAAATAAACATGTAATTGGTAGCTTTGGAACTAGGACAACTTCAATTGATAAAGTATCTGATGGTGGCTTTATACTATCTGGAGCAACTACATCTTTTGGAAATGGAATTGGAACTACAATTGATATTTACATTCGAAAAGTGGACAGTTTAGGTGATTTTCAATGGCATAAATACTGGGGAAGCGCTCTTAATGAGCAAGGAAAGTGCATCGTCGCGCAAGATTCAATTATCATTGTCTATGGAGGAACTAGAGAAAATGGATCCGACTATGACAATTTTGTTACTGTTTTAGATATAAATGGAAATGTACTATGGGATACAATATTCTCTCTCAATTCTTCTTTAGACGAGGAGGTTAATGCAGTCGTAAGGACGCAAGATGGATCAATAGTTTGCGCTATTTCATATGTAGATGACGTTTCAGGAGTACCTCACGGAGCATTAGTGAAATTCCTACCATCTGGTCAATTAGCTTGGAAACGAACTTATAGTATTAGGATATATGATCAATATTTCCGTGATTTAATCCAAACAAGTGATGGTGGCTACGCAATGACTGGATTCGTATTCCCTGATGGGTCAGGAAACACACAAGATGTTTGGGTAGTCAAGGTAGATTCGATGGGCTGTGATGTACCCTTATGTTATTTGGGAGAAAGAGAGTTGGGATTGGAACTTCCTATTTTAAAATGCTACCCCAACCCAACTAGTTCAATTTCAACCATTGAACTTCTGGAAAACTCCAGAGAAATTCAATTGTACAATTCAGCTGGGATTCTTCAAAAGAAGATTGAGATTGAGAATAATCAGAAAGAATTGAAATTGGATTTAAGTTTATTTCCACATGATATTTATATCTTAAGACTCTTGGATAAAAATGGAGTAACTATTGGGCAGGGGAAGGTGGTGAAACAATAATTGTTTATTGGTTGATTTGAAAATTCTTGTCCTGAGCTCTTGTGGTGAGCTTGTCGAACTATGTCGAAAGGTGAAGATGGGGGAATCTGAAAATGAAATGATCTTCAAATCTTCAAATTGGCTAATTTTCAAATTATCTACCAGCTTGCATTTTCAAATCCAAAAGTGAAATCGCTGTCATGGCTTCCACTACCACCGGAACGCGCAAGGCAATGCACAAATCATGTCTTCCTTTTACAGAAAACTCTCCGATTTGGTGGGTTTCGTGATTCCAAGTTTCCTGAGTCTTTCCAATACTTGAAGTTGGCTTAACCGCAACCCTGAAAACGATTTCATTTCCATTAGTGATCCCTCCAACTATTCCGCCGGCATTATTGGTATCTGTCTTACCCTTTTCGTCAATAATATTGTCGTTGTGTTCGGAACCAAACATTTTTGTGGCTCCAAATCCTGCTCCAAACTCGACGCCTTTAATGGCTGGAATGGCAAACATGGCATGAGCTAAAACCGATTCCACAGAGTCGAAAAAGGGTTCACCCCAACCTACAGGAATTTGATTTACTCGACATTCCACAATTCCTCCAACAGAATCTTTGGCATCAATTCCTTTTTGTAAGCCTTTATCCAAATCAGATTCGCCAGCAATTTCAATTAGTTTGGCTTCGATTGGCAGACCTAAAATCTTCTTGGCAATGACTCCTGCGCAAACAATCAAGATGGTCAACCGACCTGAAAAATGACCTCCACCTCGGTAGTCTTCAAAGCCTTTGAATTTTTGAGAAGCCACAAAATCAGCATGACCTGGACGATAGTATTCTCTGGTTTTGGCGTAATCTTCTGAACGTGTATTGGAATTCTCGAACAACATAGTCAAGGGTGCACCCGTCGTTTTGCCATTGAAAACTCCTGAAACGAATCTTGGTTGATCGCTCTCTACTCTTGGTGTTGTACCTTTTTTTCCCGGTTTTCTTCTTTCAATATCTTCTTGAAAATCTTCAATATTGATATCGATTCCCGGAGGAACACCATCCAAAGTCACGCCCATGATTGCTCCATGAGATTCCCCAAATACATTAATTCTGAAATTGCGTCCGAATGAGTTCATAGTTACGAAATTACGCTTTTCAACAATTCATAAAAAGAAGGAAAGGATTTATTCACTGCCTCCGCATTAGAAATTTCAATAGCTTGATCCAATTTTAAACCATAAATCGCACAAGCCATCGCAATTCGGTGATCGTTGCACGAATCTACTTGGAAAGATTTTGGTTGGCCCGCTGGATGGATGATCATGGTATCGTCTTCCACTCGAATATTGGCTCCCAACTTCCCTAATTCAGATTGAATCGTAGCCGCCCGATCGCTTTCTTTGGCAAATAATCTTTTTACTCCTCTAATGCGGCTTTCTCCATCTGCAAAGCTTGCCAAAACGGCTAGTGGAGGAAATAAATCCGGGCAATCCGTAGCATCAAATTCAAATCCTTTCGATTGATCTTTTTGGACCATGAGTTCACTTCCTTTCCAAGAAACCTGAGCACCAAAATCCTCAATTGCTACCAACATTTTTATATCGGCTTGACAAGAATTTGGATTCATATTAGTAAAGGTTAATTCCCCCAAAATTGCCGCAGCAACAAGAAAGAAAGAAGCGCTACTCCAATCTCCTTCAATATAAATTTCTGTAGGTTGAAATTTGTAGGGACCATTAAACTGAATCGTGTTGTTTTCAATTTTGAGGTTGACTCCAAATTCTTTCAGAACATCCAAACTCAATTCGATATAGGGAACTGATTTTGGATTGATCAATTTCATTTGTTGATTTTCTAATGATTTTGATCCGCAGAATCCATAAATGAATCCTGTGATAAATTGAGAGCTCAAACTCCCGTCAATCTCAATATTTTTGGGTTGCATTGGCCCTTGAACCTTAAAAGGCAATTTTCCTTTTTCAGATCTGAAATCCACGCCTAATCTTGGCAATAATTCGTCAAAAATATCCATGGGTCGAGTGGGCAAAGAACCGCTACCAACCAATTCCAATTCTTGACTAGAAGTAGCTAAAATGGGTGTAAACATTCTGGACGACAAACCCGATTCGTGAAAATCAACTTTTCCTTCCGGAATTTGAAAATCGCCTTTTCCCGAAATGATAATTGAGTCAGCTTTTTCCTCAACTTTCCGGTTAGAAGATTTGACAATATTCAATGCAGCCACCTCATCATTGGAAGCTCCTAAATTGTGAATAATTGTTTGATTTTCGGAAATAAGCGCACAGGCTAAAACCCTTTGTGCATGGCTTTTAGAGGGTGGGATTGTTATTTCCCCACTGACTTGTTTTTTGGGCTGTAAAATAATATTCATCTCTCATAGTTGTGCCGCAACAGATGACCACAAAGTTAGATTTATAAATTGATTTGATCTTAAAAAGTGAATGAACAATTCTTCTCAACTTAGTTAAAAAAAATTTTACGATTCTGAAACACCAATAAAACAAGACATTTTAGCCTCATTTAAAACCCTAGATTCCAGTCTATTTCAAAAATAATTTGAAAAAGGATTTGGATTTTCTGAAAAAGAATTACATACCTTTGTAGCCAAATGAGACAAAATTTTACAAATACAAATTGGTGGTGGACGCTGAAACTCGAGAGATTCGGTAGTCTGAGCTAGTATTTGTACATAAAATAAAGAAAGTTCCAGGGGCTTGCTGAATCAGCAAGCCCCTTTTTTTGTGCCTAATTGGATGTTTGGGTCTCTGGACATCTGGAGGCTAGACCGCTCAACAAAGTCCAGTTTCCAGGAATCTAGAAATCCAGAAATCAAAAAAAATAGAAATGAAATATCAATTTAAAACAAAAATAACGCAACTCATTAGTGACTTGTACACTCCGGTGGAAATCTACATGAAGCTTCGTGATCGGTATCCAAATAGTTTTTTGCTGGAGAGTTCCGAGTACAAAAGCAAGGAAAATAGTTTCAGTTATTTGTGCTTTGAACCCATTGCAGAATTCAAAGTTGATGATAGAGAAATTCAGATTAGCTATCCGAATTCAAAAACGGATATTCGAGAAACAGGCAAGGTAGAAGTAGCGGAAGAATTAAGTTTATTTCTAAATCAATTTGAAAGCGATGATCTCGGAATGCCTTTTACAACCAATGGGTTGTTTGGCTATACCTCATACGATGCCATCCCATTGTTTCAGCCTATCCAATTTCAAAAAACGGCGGTAGAAATTCCTTTGATTCAATACCATTTGTTTCGAAATCTGATTGTTTTTAATCATTTCAATAATGAATTGTACATCGTGGAAAATCTTTTAGAAGGAGAAGAAGCACAAACAGAAATCATTAAAACACTGCTGCAAAACAGATCCATTCCGCAATACCAATTTCAAAGAACAGGAGAGGAAAATTCCAATGTGGATGATGAAGCCTTTATGAAAAATGTGGAGAATGGAATTGCTCATTGTCAGAGAGGAGATGTCTTTCAGGTGGTGCTTTCAAGAAAATTCAGACAAGCTTTTAAGGGAGACGAATTTAATGTGTACCGTGCATTGAGATCTGTGAATCCTTCTCCCTATTTATTCTATTTCGACTATGGCGATTTTAAAGTTTTTGGATCGAGTCCTGAAGCACAATTAGTCATCCGAGAAGAAAAAGCGGAGATTCATCCAATTGCCGGAACCTACAGAAGAACGGGAGATTTGGAGCAAGATCAACAATTGGCAGAAGCTCTTTTGCAAGATGAAAAAGAAAATGCAGAACACGTGATGCTGGTAGATTTAGCCAGAAATGATTTGAGTATTTCCGGAACGCATGTACAAGTGGAGAAATTTAAGGAAGTGGAATATTATTCACATGTGATTCACCTAGTTTCAAAAGTGAGTTCAAAGCTTCGCAAACAGGAAAATCCACTCAAAATTTTAGGTGAAACCTATCCGGCAGGCACACTTTCTGGCGCACCTAAACACAGAGCCATGCAAATCATTGATGGATTGGAAAACGAAAACAGAAACTTGTATGGAGGTGCGATTGGGTTCATGGATTTCAAGGGAAATATCAATCACGCCATTTTCATACGGAGCTTTTTAAGCAAAGGAAATGTGTTGACAAGTCAGGCGGGTGCTGGAGTGGTAATTAATAGTCAGCCCGAGAGTGAATTAAACGAAGTAAACAACAAACTAGCTGCTTTGAAAAAAGCGATTGAAATAGCGGAGAGGATTTGAACTAAGACGAGGGTTTAAATGAAAAGTGCAAAGTGCAAAGTGCAAAGTGCAAAATTAAAAATGGTCATGAATCATAAATCATTTCATCATAAATCAATTAGTCATAAATCATTAAGTCAATAATAAATGAAAATACTAGTAATAGATAACTACGACTCTTTTGTGTACAATCTTGTGCACTATTTAGAAGAGATTACGGATGCAGAAGTGACCGTAGTCAAAAACGATGCTTTCGAATTGAGTTTTGTTGAACAATTTGACAAAATCTTGTTAAGTCCTGGACCAGGAATTCCTGATGAAGCGGGTAAATTGAAAGAAGTAATTCGAGAGTTTGGTCCTTCAAAAAGTATGCTTGGGGTTTGTTTAGGTCACCAAGCGATCGCTGAAGTGTTTGAGTGTAAACTGAAAAATATGGCCGTTCCTTTACATGGAATTCAGTCTGAAATTGAAATCAAAGAAAAGGATACGCTCTTCGCAAATCTTCCACCATCCTTCAATATTGGTCATTATCATTCCTGGGTAGTGGATCCAGTTATATCAGAACAAATTACAATCACCGCAGAGGATCAAAACGGGGAAATCATGGCTATCGAACATAAAGAATTTGAAATTTTCGGAGTGCAATTTCATCCGGAATCTGTTTTGACAGAATACGGGAAAGAAATATTGTCGAATTGGCTGGGTTTGAAGTGCAAAGTGCAAAGTGCAAAATTATAAATGGT
>JAGQYP010000033.1 GCA_020436025.1 Crocinitomicaceae bacterium | reverse complement strand
ATTTTGGAATTGGTATTCCGGCAGAAGAGCAGAAGAATTTGTTTGAAAGATTTTTCAGAGCGCAAAATGCTGAAAATATTCAGGGTACAGGGCTCGGATTGTACATTGTGCAACGCTATTTGAGAATAATGGGCGGAAGTATTTATTTTGAATCAGAGGAGAATAACGGAACTACATTTTTTGTGGAAATAAAAATATAATGGATCATGTCAAAGAAAATTGCAGTTATAGAAGATAATCTTGAAATGCGTGAAAATATTGCGGAATTATTGGAATTATCCAATTATAACGTTGTTACGGCATCAGATGGTAAGCAAGGAGTTGAGCTAGTGAAAAGCGAATTACCCGATTTGGTTATCTGTGATATCATGATGCCAGGTTTGGATGGTTATAGCGTGCTTTACATGTTGGGGCAAGATCCAAACACGAAGAATATTCCATTTTTATTTCTTTCTGCAAAGGCTGATAAAGATGATTTCAGAAAGGGAATGAACTTGGGAGCAGATGATTATCTTACGAAGCCATTCACTGAAATGGATTTGTTGAATACAGTCGAAAAGAGGATTCAAAAGAGTACCTCTTCTAGCTCATTTAATATCGAAAACTATTTTGAAGCGACTGACCTGGAGAAAATATTGAAACCACTTTGTGCAAGCGATCAAGTAAAAACTAAAATTATCAATAAAAGAGCGAATGCTTACTTCCAAGGAGATTCAGCGAATGATTTGTTTTTCGTTAAAAAGGGATTGCTAAGAGTCTACACAGAAAACGAAGATGGAAAGGAATTCTCTATAGAAATACTATCTGAAGGTGATTTTTTTGGAGTCTCCGGATTAACATCGAAAAAAGTCTATGGAGAAAGTGTGGTTGTAATTGAAGATGTAGAACTTTGTGTCATTCCAATTGATTTCTTTGTCAGTGAACTCAACAAAAATGCTGGTTTGAATAAAGCACTTACGGACCATTTAATTCAAATGAACGACCGTAGAAATAAAGAATTAGTGGAAATGGCTTATGATACGGTCAGACTAAGAGTTTCGAAGGTATTAGCTAGACTGAACCACAAAATAGATTCAGAATGGATTCACATGTCGCGGGAGGAACTGGCTTCTTTAGTTGGGACAAGCACCGAGTCTGTTATTCGAATGCTAAGTGAGTTTAAGTCCGATGGAATTATTGAGGTAAAAGGAACAGCGATTAAGATTCTGAAATCTGAGAATCTGGTTGACTCTCGATTTTAAATTTACCAAAGTATTTCGCCCAAACAATCCAGAGAATAAAGATTACGATATACACTGAAATAGTAAAGGTGTAATTGTGATTGAACTGAAACAACTCCGGATTAACAGAAATCAGTTTGAGAAGGAGCATGATTCGGATGACATTGATCCAATAGATCATAAAAATTCCTGCTGGGATAAACCATAATTTGTGTTTGATCTTTCCTGGATAGGCAATAATGAAAATACTAAAAAGGGCAAAGAGTTTAAGTCCATTACAAGGCGTACCTACCCATACACCTGTTTCGGGATGAGAAGCAAGGGAAATAACAATGTGTTGTGATTCTTCATCTACCATGGTTTGTGTTCCCAATAGAGCATAAGAGCCGTTGGTCACGTTAACCAGGTTTTTGGTAACAACATAATCGAAATCTGTATGAGGAATTAAATAAGTCTCATAAAAGATGAACCAGATCCAATAAAGGATACCTGCTACAAATAAAAATCGAAAAATGGGATTTCGAAAAAAGGACTGAACTTTATTTTTCAGCTTTTCGTTTTTGTGCATCATACAATTTCTTTCCTCCCAAGGCAGCACCGGCTAAAACCAAAAATCCAATACCTCCATCAACTGGAATACAAGGAGCTGGCCAACAATCTGGTGGGGGAGTTCCAGTAGTTCCACCTGGAGGTGGTCCACCCGGAGGCTGAGCGAATAACCCGTGTGACGCAAGTATTAGTGCGATTGTAAGTAATAGTTTCTTAAATAAATGAGTCTTCATTCAGCTGTATTTGGTACAAATTTGGTGAATTTTTATAAGAATAACAACGCCCACAATTTTTTTTTATCGTTTAAGCCTTTCAAATCAGGGAAATGAGACCTTATATTTAGCCTAAAAATCACATTTCCGAGATAAAAAAGAAGCTTGAATTATTCAGTTTCCGCTTCTTCTCCAAAAATTAATTTTTCAATTTCATTGAAAGTTGGTACTTGCTGAGTATAACAAGATTTAACCAAACGATAACTTTTAGGAGTAACAGTGTATTCGTTAATTCTTTCTTCGTATTCTTTTAAATTGTCTTCTAACCATTTTTTATAACGACCCTGTAAATCCGATTCAGTGTCGTAAGTCATCGTCGGACCGATCATTTCTTCTTCATGATCAACAACAATGTAAAGAGGTTGAGAAGTTTGACCATATCGTTTTTCTTCCATGTACATCCATTTCTGGCCAACCGTTTTCAAAACTGTTCCATCTTCCATGGTTATTGGTGTTTCTAAAGCTTGATCTTCATCAACATAAAGCGATACAACTACATAATCCTCGACCATGATTTTGGTGATTTCGGGTTTTTTCCAAACGTTGTCTTCCATTCTACGACAATTGGCACATGCCCACCCAGTAAAATCAAGCAATAGGGGTTTCTTTTCCTTTCTAGCATGCGCTAAAGCTTCATCGTAATCGTGGAATACAGGCATTCCGTTTGGACCTGGATGAGTTCCTTCTGGCATTTCGTATTGTGGAGGTTGACCACCAATTCCATAAGGGTATTCGGAATATTGTTCGGTTTGAGGAGGCAAAATTCCACTTAACATAGAAAGTGGTGCTCCCCACATTCCAGGAATCATGTAAACCACGAAGGAAAAGATTACAATAGCGAAAGAAAGTCGTGTAACCGATACGTGCTTTAGATCTGAATCATGAGGCATTTTTATTTTTCCAAGCAAATAGAATCCCATGATTGAGAAGATAACAATCCAGAAGGAGAGATAAAGCTCTCTAGTCAACATTTCAGCTTGAACAACTAAGTCTGCGTTTGAAAGGAATTTAAATGCAAGTGCAATTTCCAAAAGACCCAAAACTACCTTTACTGAATTCAACCATCCTCCAGATTGAGGCATGGAGTTTAACCAACCTGGGAAAGCGGAGAATAAAGTGAAAGGAAGTGCTAATGCGAGTGCGAAACCAAACATTCCCCAAAATGGTCCCATGATTCCATTGGCAACGGATTCTACTAACAGTGTTCCGATAATAGGTCCAGTACATGAAAAGGAAACCAATCCCAATGTAAATGCCATAAAGAAGATTCCTAGTAAACCTCCTTTGTCAGCATTCTTATCTGCTTTGTTAATCCACGAAGAAGGAAGTCTGATTTCAAAGGCTCCTAAGAACGAAGCTCCAAAAACAACTAGCAAGACGAAAAATGCCAAATTGAACCAAACATTTGTACTCAATGCATTCAGGGCGCCAGCACCAAAAATTACTGTTACTCCAAGACCTAAAAGCACATATATTACAATGATGGAAACACCGTAAATAATTGCATTTCGGATTCCTTCTGATTTGGTTTTAGATTGTTTGGTAAAGAAACTAACTGTCATTGGAATCATGGGGAATACACAAGGAGTAAGCAATGCTGCTAATCCTCCTAAAAATCCCATGACAAAGATGGCCCACAAGGAGCTAGGAATTTTAGTTGCTTCTTCGCTTTTTCTAGCCTTCGATAGATCAATATGAATATCAGCTGGCATAGGAACCGAAATGTATTTTTCCGAGATAGTAGTGTAGTTGATTGTTCCACCAATGACAGGAATGCTATCCGTTTTTAATTTGATTTTTTGTTTGAATTCGATAACACCAGTGAAATAGTCAATGGATCTGTTTAAAACACTATCGTTTCCGGATAAGAATTTGTTGATTTCTAATTCACCTTGGAGTTCGTAGAGATCGTTGTTTTGAGTGAAATTGAAATTCAATTCTTTAAGGAATTCTTTGGCATCTCCATAAACCAAATGCCAACCACTGTCCAATCTAGCAGTTAGCACCATTTCGTAAAGTCCTTTTTCGATAAAGTACGATTTGTACGCCCAAGTCACATGGGAAGTATCTTCTTGTGGGTCTGGACATTCCCCAGGAGCTAATTCTATCTGCGGATTTTCATTGTTGGCTTCGTCTGTATTATTTTCATTTTTATTTTCTTGATCATTTGAGACCGATGAATTGGCTAGATTAGAAGGGTCAACACTCCAAGTAAAAGGAACATCTGTTTGAGGCATCAGGCAACTTTCGTAACAAACTTGGTAATCGAAAGTCATGTTGATATTGAATTTCTTTTTATCTAGTATTTTAATTCTCTGTTTGAAGCTTACCGAGTGCTTGTCATGATAAATTTCCGTTCCAATGGAAGAAGTAACTACCTTGGGTTTCGGTTCACGTACACTTCCAACTAACTTAAACGAAGAATTCGGCTCAAATTTAAAAGCGGTAGGAGTTCCAGTGAAATCTGCTTTCATTGGGTCGTGAGTGGTCGAAAAAACATGCCAGTGATCCGCCAATACAGCCTTCATTACTAAATCAGCTTCGGTGTCACTTACCGGTTTAACTGAAAAATACCATGAAATTTTAGTGCCTTCATTGTCACCTTGAGTGTTATCAGGTTTCTGAGAAAAAGCAGATAGGGTAAATAGGGTAATGAATGTAAGTGCTAATAAATTTTTCATAATTCTAGTCTGGCGTATGTTATTTCAATTTGACTTCGATGATTTCTTCCTTAGGAGGAAGACATTTTTTGTCGTTACAGCACATGTAATAAACAGATACTTTTACAGATGTTTCTCCTTTCACTTTCACTTTTTGCTTAAAATCAGCAGAAACGTCGAAGTAGTCAATGACCATGTCAAAATTGGCATCTTTTTCTCTCTTTGGTTTGTCTTCTTCTATTTTCCCAAGGAATTCAATATTCTCGTTTTCAGAAAAGGTGATGGTGGTAGGAATTGGACCAAATTCTTCGGTTAAATGCATGGAATAGATATGCCAATGATCTTCCATTTTAGCATTAATCTTAATAAGATTGTCTTTTCCTTCTTTTACTTGGGTTGCAGTCCATTTTACTGGGTCTTCCTGAGCAAAGATTTGCACGGAGAAAAGAACACCCAAAATGCATAATATGTTTTTCATCTTCGACAATGTCTGTTTAATAGCTTTCAAAAATACATAAAACAAAAAGAAAATGAAGACTAGGCTTTAAGTTTATTATTGAAAACCTAAGACATAAAAAAAGCGACCTTAGTCGCTTAATAATTTATATTTCAATACAGTTATTATAAGATTTTAACATCGAAAATATTTCGGATAGGAAGCCACATTCCACCTTTTAAACAGATATAGTGTTTGCCCGTAGACCAGATGGTTGTTTCAACAGCTTTAATGCCTTGAGAATCCTGAAAAATAATTCTGCATTTATTGCGATGCAAATTCCCAAGGCTCGTAGCATTTTTAAGTTTTTTTAAGAGATCTGGATCTTGGTTTTTTGCGTGAGTATCTTTAAACGAAAGGCTAGCGATAATTTCCTTTTCGATCAGAGTATAGGCATTAATTTCTGAAGCTACTGTTTCCATTTCCTGCATAATTTTGATTGGTAAAGAGGCTAGAAGATAGGAATTAAAAATGGAATAAACAAGAGATGTGAAAAACAAAATTCAAATTGTTAAAATTCTTTCAACTTAATAATCAATGTGTTAGCGTTTTTGTTTTCAATTTTAAACTTCTCATCACAGCAGTGGCCAATGATTCCTAAAATGCTGTTTTTGTCTTTGATAACCAGGGTTTTAGATCTGGAATTTGAGGGGATTTTGCGATCGGTTAGATAGTCACTGACCAATTTTTTCCCTTTCATTCCTAAGGGTTGCAAGCGATCCCCTGGCATCCAATTCTGAATAGATAGTGGGAAAATTACTTTATCGAAATCTAGGTAAATCGTATTAGATTCAAATGACTCAACCTTTCTTTCCAGAGAAATTTTCACGTATTGATCTTCGTAAGGAATTTCATGAATAGTTAGGGAAATGGAGTTTTCTTTTTTGTTCGAAATGGAGATGGAATTTTCTTCTCGCGTAAATCGAAAATCCTCAATGTCAATATGTTTCCCTTTTTGAGATTGGATTAATTTTTGAATTTCAGATAACTGATTGTACTTTCCATCAAAATATTCTAAAAGCCACAAAACTTCCAAATCAGTTGTCAGATGTTCTATACGAATTGCAAATTGGTTTTTGTCTTGAATTAAATATCGATCTAGAAATTCTTGTTTTTTTAACTCCAATCCCGTTTTGACGATTTCCAGTCGATCAAAGTTTTCTTGAAATCTTTGTCTGTATTCCGGAAACAATTTTTCCATTTCTGGGAGAAAATCTAGTCGAATCTTATTCCGTTCATATTTAGTGCTCTCATTGGATTGATCTAAACGGTAGGCAATTCCATTAGATTCTAGGTAGTCCAGGATTTCTGACTTTGTAAATGAATTAAATGGTCGGAGTCGATTTCCTTTGATGATTTCCAAAGGAGCTAATCCGTTCAGACCAGTTCCTCGAAAGAGATTCAGGAAAAAGGTTTCTATGCGGTCATCTAAATGGTGAGCGGTACAGATGTATTTTAGATTATTTTTTTCAGCTAGTTCTGAAAACCACTGATATCTCAAATTTCGAGCGGTGAGTTGGATGGACTCTTTTCTTTGCTTCGCGATGTTTTCAGTTTCAAATTGGATAACATGAAATGGAATCCCTTCTTTTTGACAAAGATTGCTTACAAATTCTTCATCTAGATCTGATTCCTGACCTCTCAATTGGAAGTTACAATGAGCAACTTGAATGGAATAGCCCAAACTTTTCAAAAAAATTAAGAGCAGAACTGAATCTGGTCCACCCGAGCAAGCCACGAGGATTCCATCTTTTGAATGAATTTGATTGAGTTCTAATATGTTCTTTAATTTATTCAGCATCTACAAGTGCTTTGATCATACTTTGAGCTTTGAGCTTACATTCATTATATTCTCCTTCAGCGTTGGATTTAAATGTAACTGCACTCCCAACAGGAAAACTAACCAGATTGGTTTCTCCATCAAACAAAATAGAACGAATCACTACATTGAAATCGAAATTCCCCTTTTCATCAATAATGCCAACGGAACCACTATACATTCCTCTAGAAAAATCTTCATATTCCTCCATCAATTCCATGGCTTTTCTCTTGGGAGCCCCAGTCATCGAACCCATTGGGAAAGTTGCCTTTAAAATATCTGTAAATGTTATTTCTTCTTTTAATTTGCAAGATATGGTTGAAACAAGCTGATGAACAGTTTTATAGGATTTCACCTCATTCAATGCCTCAACCTTGACCGAATTTCTTTTTGCCAGTTGTGAAAGATCATTTCGTACCAAATCCACGATCATGATATTTTCCGCAGTTTCTTTTGGGTCTTTTTGGAGTTGCTGAGCCAACATTTGATCCTGTTCATCTGTTTCACCCCTTTTTGAAGTGCCCTTGATAGGTTGACTGATCAGTTTATTGTCGGTTTTTTGAATATACCTTTCAGGACTAGAGCAGATGAGGTATTGATTTTCAAATTGAACCAGGCAGGAAAAAGGTGCTTTGTTCAGTTCCTTCAGTTTGTAATAAGTATGTAAAGGATCGATCTTTCTCTTGATTGTCGGAGAAATACAAAAATTGGTTTCGTAGATATCTCCGAACTGCAGGTGTTTTTGAATTTGATCAAATTGAGTTTTATACCAATCGAATTCTGGAAATAGAATGGGTAGGTCTTTGGTTGAATTCTCATTCTTAACCGTTTCAATGGAGAGCTGCTCCACTTGATGAAAAACAGCAAATAAGGCCAATGGAAACTTCGAATGTCTTGGATTGTTTGTTGCTAAACCATGCAAGATTTGTTTCAGATCATAACTGAGAGCACAAAAGACTTTTTCATTTTGATATTGCAATAAAAACGCATCTAGTTTTTCTAGATCCTCTAGATTGCTTATTACAAGCATTTCTTTTAAATCGTTTCCTTGAAGTTGAAATTCTGGAAAATCTACCTGAAATCTAACATTTTTCTGGGCAAGTCTATTTGTTTTTTTTTCTTCCATCTTAAGCAAAAATACTTATTCGGTCAATGAGTTTTTATACCTATTTTAGATTTCTTATATTGTACAACAATTTTCATCAATATTCTAATGAAAAATACAATTATACTCATACTATTTGTATTCATCACTTCATTTTTAAAAGCTGCAGATCGATATTGGATAGCTGGTTCAGCGTCAAACTGGAATAATACAGCAAATTGGTCTCTGACAAATGGTGGTGCCGGAGGTGCTTCGGTTCCTGGAGCAGCGGATAGAGCCATTTTTAACACCAATGGTTTAGGGAATTGTACGGTTGATATAGCCGTTACTCTTGGTGGAATTTTGATAAATAATTACAATGGTTCTATTGATTTGAACGGTAATACCTTCCAAATTACTTCCGGAGATGTAGATATGAGAGATGGGAGTATTGATGATGGAACTTCAACTTCAACTTTTGTGATTAATACTTCGGGTACTGCAAACTTGAGAGGAACCACCTTCAATCGGCCTATCGACTGCACCTCGGATCGCCTTTTTTTGAATGGATCGGTTTATAATGATCTGGCAACTTTTGAAAAAACAGGAGCAAATGGAGATGGTGGAGATGGAGGGAATACATTTAATGGGGCTACTCATATTTCCAATTCAGGAAGTGGTTATTTGTTGACAGGAAACTCAAATCCCGATATTTTTAATGGTGTTTTAACTCTTTCCAATACAGGTAGTAATTTGCTTTATCTGGCACATAATAGTTCAGGAAATCTATTCAATCAAAATATTTTAATCGAAGCAACAGGAACCAATAATGGGATTCGTTTTTGTCAAGGAGGAGGAACTCCAGATGCTACATTGGCTGCATCAAGAACCATTGGTGTAACTGGTGGCGGTGTGATCACGGGAGATCATCATTTTGATCATTTTACTCAAACTGGTTCAACAGCACAATCCTTGACATTTACAGGTGATGCAATTTTTAGAACTGCTGATTCTGATTGGGGTGGAGATTTAACCGTAGTGGCCCCTGGGGTAGAATTTGAAACATCAATCTTTAATGGGGTATTGAATGTGACAAAAAACGGTGCAACAAATGAAAATGGAATAGGAGGAAACACATTTTTACAAGATGTAGTAATTACAAATTCTGGCTCAGGTGAATTAGGTACCGGAAATGGAAATCCAGATGATTTTCAGGCCAATTTGACTATGAATAACTCAGGTTCAGATCGGATTCGAATTGCGATCAACTCAGCCGGAAATACCATTGCGGGGAATGTTATTTATAACGATAATGGAACAACTTCTCGTTTGGACTTTTGTGAGAATGCTGCATCTACAATCACAATTTCAGGGGATGTTACTCTAAATGTAAACAGTACAGATAATAGCCGTATTTATTTTGGATTGAATGGCGATGTGGTGGTGAATGGCCAATTCTTCTTGGATAATTCCTGTTCTGGTGATTCTCACTATTCTTATATTGCAAATGGCACGGATTCACAAGTAACTTTTAATGGAACAGTAGAATTACAAAATAATGGAACTGGAGCAATAGTCCAAAGAGTAGAAGCCGGAGTAAATGGAGATGTTGTATTTAATGGGGTTTTAACTGCAACGAATGCTTCTGCTTGTGTAAATTCTGAAATATTCTTCAACCTAAATGCTGATTCACACAATGATTACAACGAAAATGTAATTTTGAATGTAACTGATCCTTCTTCAGATGGTATTCGGTTTGGCCAAAGTACAGGAAGTGGTACATTGGCTGCCGGTAAAACTATTACTGTTGGAGCAGGAGGTTACATAGCTGGAGAACTTTGGTTTAGAAACTTTACTCAGGTAGGAGCTACTGCTCAAAACATTGTACTTACTGGAGATGCAAGATTCTATAATTATGATTCCAATTGGGGAGGAGATGTAGTCTTTACTGCTCCAAGAATAATTACCCGTGGGACTACCTACAATGGAACGGCTCAACTTGAAAAAAGTGGAGGGATCTCTGATGATGCCTCACCAGGAGGGAATACATTTTTTGGAGATGCCCTATTGGTAAACTCCGGAAGCAATTATTTCATGATGGGAAATGGCAATCCTGATATCTTTCAAAGTGACTTAGAGATTCAAAATTTAGGCAGTGATCGTTTCTACTTAGCTTATAGCAGTACAGGGAACGTTATCAATGGAGATTTTACTTTGACCAATTCAGGATCTGGAACGCGTTTGGACGTGTGCAGTAATTCAGCATCCACATTGACTGTTGGAGGGAATACCCTTGCAACTAATACATCAACAGCAGATATGAACATAGTTTTGGCAGGTGGAGGAACCATCGACTTTGGCGGAACATTAGATATGATCAATTCAGGTGTTGCTGCCAGTGCAAATATGTATCTCGCAAGTGGTTCTTTGTCTTCCGTTACCGTTGACGGTGCTTTTTCAGTAATCGTAAATAACGGTATATCGGATGATTCTCGCGCTTACATTGGAAATGAAGGAGATATCGTTTTCAATTCAACAGTATTGGCATCAAATTTCTCTGTAGCAAACAATTCCGACATATTTTTTAATCAAGGAACGAATAGTGTAAATAACTATAATGGCAACATAACAGTAGAGGCTACTGATGTTTCATCGGATGGGATTAGCTTTGGTTCTGGTGGTGGAGCTGGAACTTTGGCCGCGACATACACAGTAAATATAGGAGTGAATGGATTCGTTGCGGGAGAATTAGAGTTTAGAAATTTTACTCAGGTTGGTCCAACTGCACAATCTCTTACTTGCACCGGGACTGCAAGAATTTATAACTATGATTCTAACTGGGGAGGAGATGTTTCATTCATAGCGCCGAGAATGGTAACAAGAGGAACCACTTATAATGGAACTAGTTATTTGGAAAAAACGGGAGCCACTGATGATCAATCTGTAGGAGGGAATCTATTTGTCGGTAATAGCGAATTAGCGAATTCAGGTTCAGATTATTTCATGATGGGAAATGGAACTGCTGATGTTTGGCAGGCTAATTTAGTGGTGACGAATTCTGGATCTGATCAAATGTATCTATGCCATAATAGTGCAGGAAATACCATCGCAGGGACGCTAGATGTGACCACGAGCAATACAACTACGAGAGTTGAATTCTGCGACAATACAAATTCTACTTTAGCTGTGACAGGATCAGCATCATTTACCAATACGAGTTCAGGAGATGCTACCTTAATGGTTGTGGAGAATGGAGACATTACCTTCGCTTCAGATGTGGTGATGCACAATCAAGGAAGTGGGAATAATAGTATCTTTTATTTTGCAAATGGAACAGATGCATCCGTTCTTATTTCCGGAGATCTGACGATTGATAATAGTCCGACCGCAACGGCTGACACTAGATCCTACATTGGTAGTAATGGAGATATAACGGTTGACGGGACATTAACTGTTACCAATGCTTCCGCTGCAACCAACTCAGAGATTCGATTTAATTATAATTCCAATAGTACAGGTTTATACAATGGAAATATAATAGTAGAATCTACGGATGCCAGTTCCGATGGGATAACTTTCGGTGAAAATACTGGGAATGGGACTTTAGCTGGTGGGCTTACTGTCACAATCGGAGGAGGAGGATTTATTGCCGGCGATTTAGAATTCAGAAACTTTACTCAAGTAGGACCAACCGCTCAAGCACTGACTTGCACTGGAACAGCCAGAATTTATAATTATGATTCCAATTGGGGAGGAGATGTTCAATTCATAGCTCCAAGAATGCTCACAAGAGGTACAACTTATAACGGAACAAGTTATTTAGGGAAAACAGGAGCCCTTGATGATCAATCAGCAGGAGGAAATACTTTTGTTGCAGATTGTCAATTGGTTCATACTGGAAGCGATCAATTTATGATGGGAAATGGAACTGCGGATATATGGCAGTCGAATTTGGATGTGGATAACGTTGGTAGTGGTAATATGTATATCGCCAATGCGGGAGCTACACACTCAATTGCAGGAACACTTACTTGGGATCAATCGGCTACAGGTAGTCAAAGTTATTTAGGAAATAATGCAGGAAGTATATTAACAGTAGGAGGGAATGCTACTTTTACCAATCTTTCAGGTACAGGAGGCGATATTTATATTGCAAATAATGGAACGGTTGATTTTGCTGCGGATGTGGATTTAGTAAATACCCCAACAGCCAGTGGAACGGGTGCTATTTTATTTGCAGCTGGAAATGCATCCTCATCTTCGATTTCAGGTAATCTAACCGCTCTAAATAATGGAAGTGCACCTACTTCTCAACTAGTTTTTGCTAGTAATGGAGCGATGACTATAACTGGAAATTGCTCCATTTCAAATCAGGGAACGGGCTCTAATTCATACGTTTATATAGGGCTTGGAAGTAACAGTACTATCCAAATAGATGGAACAACAGATTATGTTCAAAGTGGAACAATTTCTACCACCAGAGGTTATTTAGGCTACAATGGCGATGTTACGTTTAATGGAGTAGTGAATGTTTCTAATGCCTCTCTATCCAGCAACTCAGAAGTCTATTTAAATTATGGCGCAAATAGTGCTAATAATTACAATAACAATATTACGGTTACAAGTGAAAATGCAACTTGTGATGGGGTGCGTTTCGGTCAAGGTGGAGGAACAGGAACACTGGCTGCTGGAAGAACAGTCACTGTTGGAGCTGGTGGTTTTGTGGATGGTGATCTCCGTTTTCAGAATTTCAATCAATTAGGAGGGACAGCACAGAATATTACACTAACAGGAAGTGCGAGAATTTTACAATATACTTCTGATTGGAGTGGAGCAGTTGTTTTCACTTCACCGAATTATTATACAAGGGAGACCATTTACCAATCCGATGCAACTATTACGAAGAATGGAACGGGAAATGATGATTCATTTGGTGGAAATACTTACAATGGAACAACGGTTTTTACGCATTCTGGAGCTGGTAGATGGAGGTTGAGTAGTCAGAATGGCTATCCGAATGATCATAATGCTGATGTAACTTATGTTAAATCCGGTGCCGGAGCATTTGAGCCATCAAGAAATAACACAGACACCTATTCAGGAGATTTAAATTTCAATACCAATACCCAAATAACGCTTGGAGCAGGTGGTAATGGGCGAGTATTAATGGATGGAGGAATTGCACAAGCAATGAATGATTTAGGAGCTACTCCGAATCCTATTTTTAGAGACTTGCAGATAAATAAAACAGCAGATGATGTAACACTTAATTTACCTATCGAAATAAGTGTTGAATTGGATTTGGATCAAGGACGGATTTTTACCAATTCTGCCAATTTACTTTACATGAGAGATAATTCGACCGTGTCATCTGTTTCCAACGCAAGTCATGTTGATGGACCAGTGGAAAAGATTGGAAATGATGCATTTACTTTTCCTGTGGGGAATGCAGGAATCTATGCGCCATGTTCGATTACAGCCCCTTCGAATGCTTCCCACCGATTTAGAGGTCAGTATTATTACACGGATCCAGATGCACTCTATTCTACGAGTTCTTTAGACGTTGGAGTGGATAATGTTTCCAGATGTGAGTACTGGACGATAGACCGAACTAACGGAGCATCCAATGTGACGGTAAATTTATCATTTGAAAATGTTAGAAGTTGCGGAATTACAGACCCAGCACAATTATTAGTAGTGAGATGGGATGGATCACAATGGGAAAATAATGGAAATGGAGGAACCACGGGTACAGCAGCTTCCGGGACCATAAATTCATTCGCTCCGATTTCAAATTTTAGTCCGTTTACTTTAGCTTCTACTGACGAATTGATCAATCCTCTGCCTGTAGAATTGGTGAGCTGGAAGGCTACCCTTGTAGATGGAAAAGTGGAATTGAAATGGATTACAGAAACGGAGATCAATAATGACTATTTTGAAGTTGAAAGAAGTGTTGATGGAATCAATTGGGAATCCGTTCTTGTTGTGGAGGGTGCTGGAAATTCAACTCAGCTCATGGAGTACTTGCATTACGATACCTCTCCTTTATTTGGACTATCTTACTATAGATTGAAACAAGTGGATTTTGACGGAACCTCAAAATATTTTGATATTCACTCGGTGAATCTTGCTTTGGATCAAGACTTAACTTTCTATCCAAATCCAGTGAAAGATATTCTAACAATCAAAGGCTATCTAGGTGATGCAAAGGATATCAGAATCTATAATTCCATCGGACAAGAGGTTTTCCCTGTGTTGCTATTTACTAACGGAATGGTACAGGTAGATGCAACAGAATTGTCAAATGGGGTGTATGTGATTCATCTTCAAGAGAATAGAGTTGAAATTGTTAAAGACTAGTTGACGGATATACTAAAATCAGTGGAATAGCTGATTTTTGTCAACTTATGAATTATGGTTTTTCTAGAAATTTGTCTTGTTAAATCTACTCATTATGAACAAGACAAAGTTACTCTCATTTTTACTAGTTTTCCTATTCATTCTATATTCTGGCAAAACAAATGCTCAATGCGGCGTGAATGTGCCTGTAATAACGGTTGATCTTACTGGAGCACCAGATAGTGTCTGGGTTTTACCCGAATCTCAGGCTCCGGATAGATTAGGACAGTGCTGTGGTGCATCAGGTAGTGATAACTGTATTCGATTCGACATCATTTTGGATCAAAATTGTGCAGGGATCTTTTTTGAATACGATAGTGCTCCAGGAATTGGAAGTTTGGACTGGCAAGTAGATTGCGGTCCGGAATACGATTTAAAGGATACAATTTGTATCAGTGGACCAGGGTCTTATACTTTAACTTTTTGTAAGCCAGGAACTGATAATGGAAATTACACACTTACTAGTGTTCCAAGGCCAATTTTTCCCGATGATCAAGTTGTCCCAATGAACTGTGTACAACCCATGGAGGTACAAGGTGTAACGGATGATCAAATTGTTTGGACTTCTATTTCTCCGGGTAACCCAGGAGACTATGATTATATGTTGGATTGCACAGATTGTTTGACTCCAACATTTACACCGGATCCAAATGGTCCGACAAATGTGGAATACCGTGTATGCGGATACCCCTTAATGGATCAATGTGTGGGAGCTCTTACTTTTTGTGATACGGTAGCAATAGAAGTGCAGGACTCACTCTTGGTTTTTACCAATCCACCCAATGCAACATTTTGTGCTGGAGGAAATGCAGTTGTTAATGCATCTGCAACTGGTGGAGATGGGAACTATTCTTTTTATTGGTACAATTCATCTATGACGGTAGTAGGCACAGGATCTCAGCTGATTACGAATACTCCTGGAACTTACACCGTAGAGGTTAGAGATGGAAATTATGAACCAGGTTCTTGTGACGACTTCTTTAAAACTTTTTCTGTTAGTGTAGTACAACCTCCAACAGCAACAGCAGGGGATGATCAAGTATTATGCGCAGATAATCCGGTTGCTTCTATCGATGCTTCTTATACGAATGCAGCAGGAGTGAACTGGTCTGGAGGTGCTGGAGTTTTCACACCCAATAATACAGATACAACTTTCACTTATCTGCCTACTCAGTCAGAAATTGCTTCTGGTTCAGTGACCTTAACAATGCTGACAACGGGAGCAGGAGGAGGATGTGTGAATGCATCTGATGACATCACTATTTTCTTTGTTGATACGATAAAGACCAATTTAACTGATTTGAATTTGAATTGTAGCAATTCTACAGCTTTTGTGAATCCTACAGTAACGGGAGGGTTAGCTCCTTTGACTTATCAATGGTCTGACGGCACAACAGCAACTTCAAATACCTTAGGGCAAGGTACGCATTGTCTTACAATTACAGATGGGAATGGTTGTGCCATAACGGATTGTTTTATCATATCTGCTCCGACATCGCTTACAGTGGCCATGAGTAGTTCTCCAGCTACAACAATTGGAGGAACTGAAGGAAGTGCAACAGCTACACCTGCTGGAGGAACAACCCCTTACAATTATTCTTGGAGTTCTGGAGGAACAGCAGCAACAGAGAACAATTTAGGTTATGGAATTTATACTGTTGTTGTAACAGATGCTAATGGATGTACCGCAAATGGAAGCGTAGTTGTAAACGATCCAGTTTGTGGTGGTTTTGATGCAAATGCAACTGCGACTCCGGCATTATGCTTTGGAGCAAGTGATGGAAGTATTGCTCTATCTTTAACCGGAGGAGCATCCCCTTTTACTTATTTATGGGATGATCCAGGAGCACAAACAACTGCTACGGCTACAGGTTTAAGTGCTGGAGTATATACCGTAACTGTAACAGATGACAATGGTTGTTTAGCAATTGCGACTGCAGCGGTAATAGAGCCAGATGCTTTAGATAACACGTTTACTCACACAGATGTTTCGTTGCAGGGAGGTTCCGATGGAGCAGCTCAAGCAAATGTAACAGGAGGAACGACATCTTATTCCTATCTATGGTCGAATTCGGCAACAACTTCTAATATTTCTGGTGTACCTGCTGGTTGGCACAGTGTTCAGATAACCGATGCGAACAACTGTGTTCTTGTTGATAGTGTATATATCACAGAGCCACCATGTAATGCATTTGAGATTAGTGTAGGGACAACACCGGTATTATGTAATGGTGATGCAAATGGAGAAGCGGTATTGAATATTGTTGCTGGAAATACTCCTTACACAATCAATTGGAGTACAGGAGCCACAAGTGTAACTTCTATCAATGGTTTGTCAGCAGGAATATATACTGTTGAAGTAACGGATGCTAAGAATTGTTACGGTTTCACTTCTTTCGGAATCGCTGAACCATCGCCTTTAAGTTTAGGAATGTTGAGTGTTCCGAGTACTTGTCATGGTCAAGACAATGGTACTATTGATGTTACTGTTTCAGGAGGAACATTTCCTGTTTATACTTTCCTATGGGATAATGGATTGACTCAGGAAGACAGAATTAATCTTGCTCCAGGTTCCTATTCACTAACTGTAACGGATAACAATGGATGTACAGTAAATGGATCTGTTAGTGTGGTAGAGCCAGATTCCATGATACTTGGTGTTTCTGTAACTAATGTAACTTGTTTTGAAGGAACAGATGGAGCAATTGATGTCACCTTAACAGGAGGGACAGGAGTTTATTCTTACAATTGGTCAAATGGTTCCACGACTCAGGATTTATCTGCATTGGATGTTGGGGGGTATATTTTAAGTATTATGGATGGAAATATGTGTGGACTGACTGCACCTGTCACCGTTTCAATTGTACAACCTGATAAAGTAGTGGCAGATTCGATAAAAATAGCTTGTCCTATTCCTGGGCAGTTAACTACTAATGTTCAGGTATATCCAAATGGAGGAAATCCTGATTATGAGATTTCATTTGATGGAGGAACAAATTATCTAACTGTTGGAGATTATATTGAAGCCATGACAATCAGTCAATCTTACAATGTTTTGGTAAGAGATGTGAATGGATGTTTGTCAGATCCATATCCGATTACGGTTGATACAACAGTTTACGCAGCTCTAATAGATTATAACAAGTGTTATGTGAGCCCGCAAACAAACGAAACCATAACGATTACTCCGGCAGGAGGAACGGGTGACTATTCTATATCATTGGATAATGGAGTAACATTCGCGCCTGTTTTGGATTACGATCTATTGGTTCCGATTGACTCAACTTATCAGTTAGTTGTTTTGGATAGTAGAGGTTGTTATTCTCAAACCTATTCTGTAACACTCACAGATACCATGCACATGGATGTAGCAATTACAAGTGATTACAACGGAGCAAATATTTCGTGTTTTGGAAACACAGATGGAAGTGCAGGAGCAACCGTGAGTGGGGGAGCAGCACCTTACACTTATGCCTGGAACAACGGAGGAACAACTTCCCAGATTACAAATTTAATTGCTGGAACATATAGTGTAACAGTGACAGATACCAATGGTTGTCAGTTAAATGCAGGTGTTACTTTGACACAGCCTGCTCAATTGACTGCCTTATCAAATGTAACGTCGAATTTCAATGGATTTGGAATAAGTTGTCATGGTTTGGCTGATGGTATGGCTAGTGGAGCTGGATCTGGAGGTACAATGCCTTATTACTTTGCCTGGTCAAATGGGCAAAATACTCCGAATGCCAGTGGATTAATGACTGGAACGTATTCAGTTACAATCACTGACGAAAATGGATGTACTGCTCAAAGCTCAGTCTTCTTAAATGAACCAGATACTTTAGGAGTAACTACTCAAATTACGGATGTTAGCTGTAATGGAGGAAATGATGGAGCCATTGATATAACAGTTACCGGTGGAGTTACTCCATTTACCTATCAGTGGTCAAGTGGTCAAACTTCAGAGGATGTGACTAGTTTGCCAGCAGGAATTTATCAGGTTTCGGTTCTAGATGATAATGGATGTAATTATATCTTAAACAACATTGTAGTAGATCCTACATTGATCGATTTAGATCTTGCCGTAACACAAATAACTTGTTTCGAAGCAAATGATGGTGCACTTGATTTATCCATAAGCGGAGGAACACTTCCTCATAGTATTCTGTGGACTACCGGAGACACAACTGAAGATTTGAGCAATTTAGCCATTGGATATTATTCGGTGACTGTTACAGATGGAAATGGGTGTTATACGGACATCAATGCGACAATAACTCAACCAGATTTATTATGGGCAGATTTATCGACTCCAACTTTCTACCATGGTCACAATGTTAGTGATCACGGAATGAGCGATGGAGAAGTGAATGTAATCGTTTCAGGAGGTACGATGCCTTATGTTTTCAGTTGGAGTAATGGAGATTCTACTCAGGATTTGACTGGAATTGGAGCGGGAACTTATGTGCTTTACTTGGTAGATTCAAATGGCTGTTCATTTACGGATAGCATCGAATTAACAGAACCCTATGCATTGCAAATTCCAACAGGAATTACTCCAAACGGAGATGGTAAAAACGATTATTTGGTGATTCGAGGACTCGAAGTGTATCCAAATAGTCATGTGACCATCTTGAACCAATGGGGGAATGTGGTTTATGAAAATTCAGATTACCAAAACGATTGGGGAGGAACCAATAAAAGTGGTGCAGACCTTCCTGATGGAACTTACTTCGTCATTCTTGAATTGGAGAATGGTGAAAAACTCAACTCGTATTTAGACTTAAGAAGAAAATAAAAGATTATGAAAAAGTTATTATTTCTTATAGTACTTGGCTCGTTTGTCGGGAAAACAAATGCTCAGCAAGAATATTTGTACTCCCAATATTTCAACAATTTGATTTATTACAATCCAGCAGCAACAGGTGCAAATGATTACCATACTGCAACTGCCTTTTTTAGAAAGCAGTGGGCCGGAGTAAAAGGATCTCCGTGGAATGGATTAGTTTCTTATGATGCACCTTTTCAAAAGGTGAACATGGGATTAGGTGGATTTGTTTCTAGAGAAGTCGTGGGGGTTACCTACAACACTAGTTTCATGGTAAATTATGCTTATCATGTTAAAACAAGTGAGAAAACTAAATTGGCTTTCGGAATTGGGGCCGGTCTAGATGTGTACACTTCACGATTAAATGAATTAACCTATTGGGATGAGGACGATGCAGTTTATGCACAGGCAATCAATGGAAAAGTCATTCCTCATTTTGGATTTGGGATGTTCTTTCACATGGAGCAACTGCGAGTTGGGATCTCGATACCAAGATTATTCAACATCAACACCGATGAATTGATGAAGATAACCTTGAAGAATTCTCCAAATCTTGCCAGACACTTTTATATGACTGCAGAATATGATTTCAAAATTGGAGAAAAATGGAAATTAACTCCAGGTACCATGATGCGTTATGTGATTAATGCCCCATTTCAGGCAGATATTTCTCTTAGAGCTAGTTTTAAAGATGAGGTTTTCTTTGGAACTTCTTATAGAACACTTGGATTCGTTTCGATCTATGCTCAATACAAGATCAAGAATCTATGCTTGATTGGTTATGCCTTTGATTTTACGACATCAGCCATGAAAACTTTTTCTCAAGGAACGCACGAAGTTGTCTTGTCATTTGAGTTTCTGAAAAAGGACAACAAGGCGAAAGCATCTATGGACTAACATAGGTGGTTTTGAACCGAGAGTAAAAAGGACGGGTTGTGAGGGCTCGTCCTTTTTTATTTCAACTGAAAATCCAAACTAATATTTTCAATTCTGGAAGTAGGAACCTGCCGTCCTTTAGATAATTTTTCCACTCTTCGTTGCAAATAATTCTGAACCTCACTGAGCATCAGTTTTTGATCCTTATTCAGATCGCCACTTCCATTTTTTAAGGCATCCAACAGGCAAAAAGTAAATAAGCCATTTTTCCAAGATTCGCTTTCCATGGCATATTCTGCACCTCCAGCCGAACTTATAACTGTGGCACCTGTACCTCTTCGTACATCAGCAAATAATTCTTTCACCATTTCCTGTGATACTTTTAATCCAACGGCATCCTTTTTCCTTACATTGGCTCCTGCATTTCTAAAAGTAATATCCTCATCTAAAAAGTTTGTTTCTGCAACAATCTCGACATCTTCTTTATCTACTTCACCTGAATGACAAGTGTCCATGAAGAGCACTTTTTTGATCGCTTTCAAGCCGTCCAGCAGCGTTTCTATTTGTGCGTAAGAAACACCTCTATCTTCTGGATTATTAAAATCCATGTCATGGGTGGCGTAATAGTAATCCAAGTTTTCATCCAAAACCCCATGTCCAGCTATGAATAAGATTACAACATCATCAATGCCTGCCTGGGCCACAAAACTTTTGATTTCCGCAATATTCTCTTTTGTTACTTCCTCATCCACTAGAAGTTTGTAATTTATTTTTTCATAATTCGTGCTGTTCAAGAAGGACTCTTTTAGGTCTTTCGCATCTTTGGAGGCATATTTTAAATCGAAAGCATCATTTTGATAATCCGAAGCCCCAATACAAACTAAATAAAGATTTGGTTTGTGACTTTTCGAAACATGTATGGATAAATTTTCTCTAAGTGA
Source organism: Crocinitomicaceae bacterium (assembly GCA_020436025.1). Classification (GTDB taxonomy): domain Bacteria; phylum Bacteroidota; class Bacteroidia; order Flavobacteriales_D; family Crocinitomicaceae; genus JAGQYP01. The sequence continues at coordinate 19,575 of JAGQYP010000033.1, read as the reverse complement.
TTCAGCTCCTTTGTTATTGATCACAGATACTTCAACAAAGCTATTTCCTTCCGGAAGGTCGATTTCCAGAGATTCTTTATAATTCGCTATATCACCTAGTTTTTTTCCTTTGGCTCCGAAAATGGGAACATCATTAATATAGATGTTGAATCGATCCAATTTGTATTTACTGTCTTCAGCTTGAATTTCCAATTTCAGCTTTTTATCAACTTGCTCATAGCTCACGACTTCCAAATCAGGTAAATGAATATCTCCAGAAAGTTGTTCTTCTGTCATGCCGAATTTTTTTAAACGCTTGATATAAGCTTGGTAATAGAAATCGATCATGTTTTCATTAGCCACCGCTAGGTCTCTTAAGATGATATCAGGGCGGTTGTATTTCAAATCAAATTGTCCGAAAGGATAGAATTTGGCTTCTTGGTCTTTCTTCTGATTCATGTGGTAACCCACCAACTGTGCTCCTTTTTTGGAAGCTGAAAAATATCCATCTTCATTCCAAATAATCCATTCCCCGTTGTTTGCAATGAAAATAGATGCGATGGGATAGATAATTTGAGACTTATAGAAATACAGTTTCGTTTCTAAAAAATCGGCAGGATAGTCTTTTTCTCTTAAACCATCAATCACTTTTTGCCAGGCTTCATAAGATTTGATTTTAGCTGATTCTTCTAATTTCAGAGATTTCAAAATTGGATGATAAACATCGCTTACTTCAACAAATTCCAAATAATCCCAAACACTTTTCATATCTGGATCTGGATTATCTTTCCCTAATTTATCCAAAGACCAAATTCGAATGGTTTGATCCGATCCACAGGTGACCAATCTTTCTCCATTTTTTGAAATGGTAGTAGACCAGATGTCTCCTTCATGGCCCACAAAGTAGTTTCTTTCAAAACCATTCATGTCGTACGCGGCCATGATTCCTTGAGAACCTCCGGAGATAATCATTCCATTGGGTGCGAAAGTGTAAGCGTTGTGTCTGCTCCCGTTCCAATATTCGCGGATAATGGTGTCGATTGGCGTGCCATTTTTTTTCAGAATGAGTTTTGGATTGACTATCGAATAACCACCTTCGTTGTAGGTTTCGGCTTCATAAGTTCCATTGTTTTGAATAGGTTTTGGGAAAATTTCATCATTAGACAAATTCTCCTTCGTTTTTTCAAATAGATCAAACTTCTGATTCAAAATGGACATTCCAAAATTTGCGGTCCATTTGGAGGCCAAAGCTAATGACTCTTCATCCAAAGCACTTGCGAAAAACTCTTGACCTACTCCAACAATTTTTCTTTCAATAGTGGCTTCGTTGCCCATTCCGTTGAGCTTCCAATAACAAATTTCATTTTCTTCACCTCCTGCAGTGACCATTTCATTGTGGTTAATGAAATCACCGGCGATGATAGAATTATCGTGTCCTTTCAGTTTTGCAAATTCAACCCAGTCTTTACCATTTTTTTCAAAGACATAACAAGTATTTCCTTTTCCTGATTTAATCGATCCTGTTAGAAGTCGTGTCCCATCTTCAGAAAATTTCAGGAACCCAGGTTTTTCTTTGTTTTCGATAACAAAGTAGGGTTTCAGTTTTCCATCGTAAATGATGATGAAGTGGTTTAAAGCCACAGCGATTTCCGAACCATCTTTTGAAATGGCCAAGGCACCAATATTGTCCAAAAGGGATTCCTGGAAGAATTTTTTGTCTTCTTTTATTGGATTTCCGGGCTTTTCGAGATCAAATAAGCATAATTTCCCATCCCAACCTGCCGTAACCAGCATTTTTCCATTGCAAGCGATTCGATGCAATTCTTTTCCATATTCAGTAGAATGATAACTAAAATCTCCCACGATTTTTTGAGTAGCCAATTCCCATTTCAATACTTTACTTTCTGTGTCTCCAGCCACCAAATATTTAGAATCGGCGGAAAAAGCCAGTCCGGTAGAAGTATTGTTCAAGCCCCTCAATACAAAAGCCATTTTCCCAGTTTCAAAATTGAATACACGAATGTCTCCTACAATTTCGCTTTCATCATCGGCTCCAAACCAACCAGTAGTTGCCAAATATTTATTATCAGGAGAAAGAGCAATATGGTAGATCATCCCTTCGGAACCCACTCCAATATAACTCCTGAATTCTGTTTCCAAAACTCCCGTTTTTAGATTCCATTTCTTAACACTTTTATCAAAACTACCCGTGAGTACATGTTCCCCATCTTTTGTGATAACCAAATCACGAATCATGCCTTGATGTCCCTTAGGATTGACACGGAGGAAGTGTTCTTGGGAAAAACCAATCCAGGAAATAAGTAAAGTGATAAAAAGAGTAAAAATCTTCATTCAATTTTTTTCAGAAAGATACTAAAATGCTGAAATAGATAAAGTTGAAAACGAAAGTAAAAAGGATCGACTTTCATTTATACTTAGAAGAGCCATCCTCTTGCGTCATCCTCTTACTCTTGCTCAAAACTCTTGCTCTTGCTCAAAACTCTTGCTCTTGCTCAAAACTCACCCTCCCCATCCTTCACGATCCAAACTTCTATATTGAATCGCTTCAGCTAAATGTGAGCTTTCAATTATTAAAGATTGATCCAAATCAGCAATAGTTCTGGAAACACGTAAAATGCGGTCATAGGCTCTTGCGCTCAATCCTAGTTTTTCCATAGCGTTTTTTAAGATTGTTTTCCCTTCTTCATCAATTTGACAATGCATCTTAAGTTGTTTGGAGTTCATCTGAGCATTGGCATGAATTTCTGCAGAATCTTTAAAACGATCTTCCTGAATAAGTCGCGCTCGAATAACATGTTCCCTAATTTCTTGACTCCCTTTGGAAGGAATGGTATCGTAAGCCAATTCATCAAATTTTACCGGAGTTACCTCCACATGCAGATCAATTCGGTCGAGTAGGGGACCTGAGATCTTGTTTAAGTATTTGTGAACCAGACCCGGAGCACAAGAACATTCCTTTTCCGGGTGATTGTAATAACCACAAGGGCAAGGATTCATGGCGGCTATCAACATAAATCCTGCTGGATAATCTACTGTAAATTTGGCTCTGGAAATTGTCACTTTTCGGTCTTCAAGTGGTTGTCGCATGACTTCCAATACTTGTCTTTTGTACTCAGGTAGCTCATCTAAAAATAAAACACCATTGTGCGACAAACTGATTTCTCCTGGTTGTGGATAGCCACCTCCTCCAACTAAGGCAACATCACTAATTGTATGATGAGGCTTTCGAAAAGGTCGCTCGGTGATTAAGCCCGAATCTGATTTTATATTTCCTGCAACTGAATGAATCTTGGTTGTTTCAAGACTTTCGGCCAAACTCATGGGTGGTAAAATAGTGGGAAGTCTTTTGGCTAGCATGGATTTCCCAGCTCCGGGAGGCCCGATAAGTATTACGTTGTGTCCGCCAGCCGCAGCTATTTCAAAAGCCCTTTTAATGGTGTCCTGACCTTTCACATCCTTAAAATCGAATTCTGAAGTGTTGAGTTTGCCGTAAAATTCTTTTTCTATGTCTATTTTGAATGGCTTAAATTGATTCGGGGCATTGAGGAAAGAAATGACCTCCAAAATATTCTCAAAACCGTGTACATCTATTCCGTCTACAATAGCGGCTTCTTTTTCATTGGCTTTAGGAACAATGATTCCTTTGAATCCTGCCTCTTTAGCTTTAATTGTTGTAGGTAAAATTCCTTTGACCGCTGCAATACCACCATCTAGGGATAATTCTCCAATCAGTAAGTATTCTTCTAAATGATTTTCGTTTATCTGTTCAGAGGCCGCTAAAATGCCCATGGCAATAGGTAAATCAAACGAGGAGCCTTCTTTGCGAATATCCGCCGGAGCCATGTTTATGGTAATCTCCTTTCCAGGATATTTCAAGCCATTGTTTTGAATGGCTGCTTTAATTCTTTGCTGACTTTCTTTTACAGCACTGTCAGGAAGTCCAACTAAATAAAAGTTGACTCCAATTCCTAAATTTACTTCGATGGTAATAACTGTAGCATCAATACCGAATACGGCGCTACTAAAGGATTTTACTAGCATTATGTTGATTTAAATGGTTGAGGCAAAGATAGAAATTAATACGAATCTAGCTCTTGGATGTAGTAAAAAACAAAACTTAAAGAAATTCAGATAAATTTTAGGCAATAGGTTTATAGCCCCAAACAAGAAGCGATAGCATCCTCATAGGCTTTCTTTACCTTTTCATCTTTTGAATAAAGAGAGGAGGGGGAATAATTGAGACTTTCAATTTTTTCTAGAATACAATGACAAGAAGTTTCAGTAACACCGTCTTCAACACATTTTTCAATGAATTCTTCACGTGTCCTTTCATTCCATTTGTCTTCAGAACAAGCATAAAGAATGCTAAGTGCAGTTACCGCCAAAATGCTGATTCCAATAATTATTTTCATCTTCTAAACTCTAAAAAATTGAATTTCACGCAAATTTACGGAGAATGTAAATGAGAATATCAAGGAATTAGGTGAACATGGTTTTTTTTTTAGTATTGATTTTAGCGGTCATGACATTCTTGTGCCATTCCAATGAACTCATTGTGTTCCATTTGACCAACTTCCAATATGTTTTTTCCTGTTTCGATTACCTTAGCTAAGACGCATTCGCAAGTGCTGATATCCAGATTGATAAGACATTTATCTAAGAATTCTTTTCTGTTCTCTTCTGACCATTCGTTCTTATCGTATTCGTTTTTAACCGAGTTTTCAAATGAATTAGTACAGGACATTAAAAGAGAAAATAATAGGACAATCACTAAAGGGAATTTCATTAGTTATTAATTTAGATGTTTCCCTTAAATATAAGATTATTTCACTTTATTTTCAATCAGCCCGATTAAGGCATGAATAACTTTAATATGGATTTCTTGAGCACGATCAGCATACTTAGAATGTGGAGCTCTAATTTCTACGTCAGCCATATTGGCTAGTTTTCCTCCATCCTTTCCAGTAAGGGTAATGGTTTTCATTCCTTTTTGTTGGGCTGCTTTTACGGCTTCAATGATGTTCTTTGAATTCCCAGAAGTTGAAATTCCCAATAAAACATCCCCTTCTTTACCCACGCCTTCTACATATCTAGAAAATATATAGTCGAAACCATAATCATTACCAACACAAGTTATATGACTCGGATCAGAGATTGAAACAGCTGGTATGGAGGCCCTGTCCTCTTGGAATCTGCCAGTTAGTTCCTCTGCAAAATGCATGGCATCACACATCGATCCTCCGTTACCGCATGAGATGACTTTTCCTCCTTTTGAAATGGATTCCGAGATTAGATTCGCAGCCTTCAGAATTTTGTTTATATTATCTTGATTTTCAATGAATTCAGATAATATTTTTTGAGATTCTGAAAATTGGTCTACTATTTGCTTTATATCCATCGGGCCGAGTGTTTATGCCCAAAAATATAGAATTAACTCACAAATTTAAATTTATGTCATTTCTTTTTTATATTTGGGACCTAAATTTAGTTTGTACAAACCAAGAAGAATCATGAATAAATTTTACGTTTTATTTTTTGCAGTTGCGATCTCTTTTGTAGCAACAGCGCAAAATTGTGCCGATCAATGGAAAGCGGTGTTTGAGAAAAGAGGAGCTTACGCGGTAGCAGACGATATTCATAGAAATGTAATCATTGCTATTTGGGAAGGAGAAGAAGTATTCTGCGTTCAGGGGAAAGCTAGAGTTGAAAATGGTACTATCATTGCCATTTGGGTGATGCTTGAAGATGGTGAATACAATACTATTGAAAAGAAACTTTTGAACTCTAAGAATCAGCCACCATCAATTTCAAATGGGATGTCTGAAATTATTTATACGAGCGACAAAGAAAAGTTTCAGGTATTCTTTAAAGACAAAATCAAACCTAAACAAAAAGGGTACAAACAAGTTGGTGGCCCTGGGGATGAATTCAAATAATAAGAACTTAAGTCACTGAAAAGTGACTTTTTTTATGGTGTTACAATCAATTTTAAAACTTAAATGAATTTAACAGGAATAATTTCAATTTCCGGAAAATCGGGACTTTACAAAGTAGTAGGGCAAGGGAAAAATACAATTATTGTCGAGGCGTTGGAAACAGGGAAGCGATTTCCTACTTATGCGAGTCACAAAATTTCAGCTCTAGATGACATTAGCGTTTACACTTACGAGGAAGATGTACCGCTTAAAGATGTCTATCAAAAGCTTGCAGATTTGGAAGATTACAAAGCAACCATTTCTCACAAGGAATCTGCAGAAAATCTTGTTAAGAAATTAGATGAGTTTTTACCTGATTGGGATGAAGACAGAGTGTATATGTCTGACATCAAAAAGCTTTTTCAATGGTACAATCTTCTAGTGAAAAACAACCTTTTGAAACCAGAGGAAGAAGAAAAACCTAAGGCAGATAAGAAAGAGAAAGCCGAGCCGAAAAAGAAAGAAACCAAAACTGCTGCTAAAAAACCTGCAGCAAAGGCAAAACCAGCTGCTGCAAAACCAAAATCAACTGCAACTAAACCTGCAGCCAAAACAGCCGCAAAATCAAAAGCGAACGCTAAGAAAGGATAGATTAAAACTTAATAAACTGGAAGAGGCCCTGCGCCTCTTTTTTTTGCTATGAACATAGAGAGAAAAAATAGAGATTTCCTTCCAAATGATCTAACAATAAACACTTGGGAAGATCTTCAACCATTTTTTGAAGATCTTGATAAGAGATGTATTCAATCCAAAAATGATCTGGAAAGATTTTTAAAGGATGTGTCCGAGTTGGAAGCAGTCCTGGAAGAGGATGTGGCTTGGCGCTATATCAAAATGACTATCGATACAAGAGATCAAGAGTTGTCCAAAAGATATACCGATTTCATGTCGAATATTCAGCCACAAATTTCTCCTTATGATGATAAATTCAATCGAAAAATAAATGATTCAGAGTTTAAAAATGATTTTGTAGGTTCTGATTTTAAAATTTATTTCAGAGGAATTCAAAATAGTATCGAGCTGTTTCGCGAATCCAATATTCAACTTCTATCCGAACTGGCAAATGATTCTCAGGAATATGGAGCAATTACAGGCGATCAGTCTATCGAATTGGATGGCGAAAAATTGACCATGCAAAAGGCTTCTATCAAATTGAAAGATCCTGATCGCTCCCTTAGAAAAAAAGTATTTGAGCTTATTGCAAAGCGCAGACTAGAGGATACAGATAAATTGGAATCCTTGTTTGATAAATTACTCTCAAAGAGAAATCAAGTAGCAAAGAATGCTGGATTTGACAATTATAGAGATTACAAATTCAAGGATCTTGGAAGATTTGATTATTCAATTCAAGATTGTTTCGATTTTCATGAATCAGTTCGATCTGAAATAGTACCTATTGTTAAAGAACTCCAGCAGAAAAAATATGCTCTAATGAACTTAGATGCGATCAAGCCCTATGATACGGATGTTGATCCATTAGGAAGAGCTCCTTTGAAGCCATTTGAGGGTGGAGAAGAGCTGCTGAAAAAAAGCGTAGAAATCTTTGCTAAAATTGATCCTTATTTTGGCGACTGTCTGCAAACAATGGATAATATGGGGCATCTTGATTTGGATTCGAAAGATGGAAAAGCTCCTGGTGGTTATAATTATCCTCTCTATGAGATTGGTGTTCCTTTTATTTTCATGAATTCAGTCGGAGCTCAAAGAGATTTGGTTACCATGATGCACGAAGGTGGACACGCAGTGCATTCTTTTCTCTCTCGTGACCTAAATCTTACAGGTTTCAAAAGTTTGCCAAGTGAAGTGGCGGAATTGGCTTCGATGTCGATGGAATTGCTTAGCATGGATTATTGGGATGTATTTTATTCTGATAAAGAGGATCTGAAAAGAGCAAAAATTGAACAATTGGAAACACTTCTTTCCATTTTACCATGGGTTGCTACTGTGGATAAATTTCAACATTGGTTGTATACCAACCCGACGAATAACAAAAATGCTCGTTCTGAGAAGTGGATAGAAATCAACAAAGAATTTGGAACCGGTTTGGTAGATTGGTCAGGTTATGAAGATTATAGAAAACATAGCTGGCACAGACAACTTCACATTTTCGAAGTACCGTTTTATTACATCGAATACGGAATTTCACAATTGGGAGCTATTGCAGTATGGAAAAACTATAAGGAAGATCCATCAAAAGCAGTTCAACAGTACAAAGAAGCTTTAGCATTGGGTTATACGAAATCCATTCCAGAAATCTATGATACTGCAGGTATTCAATTTGATTTCTCTAAAAAGTACATTTCTGAATTGGCAGACTTTGTAAAATCAGAATTAAAAAAGCTTGATTAAAGTTTTCGTTTTTATATTGTTCGGAGCCTTTATCGGATCTTGCAGTACGGAGGAAATTCCAGAAAAAGTTGAGCTGTCTGATGAGCCAAGAGAACTTGCCGGACTCTATTGTGAGTGCATGCAAAAGCATGATAAAAATGCGATGTTTTGCTTTCGGGAAGTCAAAGAACCTTTAAACGAAGCCTTCCAAAAAAATGGGGGGGATAGTAGAAAAACTTTCATCAAGAATTTAATGCATGCCCTTGTCGAAACAGAATGTTTTGAGGAAGGTTTGGATGAAAATGTGATCAAAGCGATTAGCGAATTGGAATCGGAAAAGCATGAATAAAATAATCTTCCTATTCATATTGCTATTTGTTTTTTTTGCCTGTTCCGGTCCAACGCCTGATGTTCGTGGAATACCTTCCGAAATTTTAATTGAAGAAGAAGCTCGTTTGGCCGCACATGAGTTTTGTGAATGTGCACAAGATGCGGGCTTCGATCCAGGTCAAATGGTTGCGGATATGGATTTTGATTATTCGGGATTTGGAAGAGATTTTAAACATTGTTTTCAAAACCTTAGGGAAAAACAAAAAAAAAAAAAAAATGGTAACCATGAAGACCAGAGAAAATTTATCAAATCTCTTTTTCATGCCTTAATCGAATCCAAGTGCATGAACCAATTATTGGAAGCTATTCCACCCATGGCTTTCGACTTTCTTTTGAACTACCCGACTATATCTTACTGAAAATCAAAACACTATTTTCAATGAGTTAACTTAACATTAATTTAATGTAAAGAATAATTGCAATTACCCCTTCAAGACCCTATTTTTGCGGGGAAACCAAAACAGATTTATGAAAAAAATATTAGGTACTTTATTGATGGTTACTTTGTTTGCCTTCAATTCAAAGGCAGACGAGGGAATGTGGCTGCTTCATTTTCTGAAAGATCAGAATATTGAAGACATGCAAAAGAAAGGACTTAAGCTTACAGCTGAGCAAATTTACAGTATCAATAATGCTTCATTAAAAGATGCGATTATTTCCATGGGTGGATTCTGTACAGGAGAAATTATCTCGGAAAAGGGATTGTTTTTGACCAATCACCACTGTGGATACGATGCTATCGCAGACGCTTCAACTCCAGAAAGCGATTATTTAACATACGGATTCTGGGCGAAACAAATGGATCAGGAAATTCCTGTGAAAGGATTGACTGCAACTATAGTTGTTCGAATCGAAGATGTGACAGCGGATATCAATGCAAAATTAAATGATGGAATGTCTTACGATGAAAGACAAAAAGCGATCATGGAAGAAATGGAAGCATTGAAAGCTAAAGCGACAAAAGACACTCATTATGACGCATTTGTAAGAAATTTCTTCGAAGGAAATGAATTCTATTTGTTCGTTGTTGAAAGATTTAAAGATGTAAGAATGGTAGGAGCTCCACCTTCTTCAGTTGGTAAATACGGTGGAGATACGGATAACTGGATGTGGCCTAGACACACTGGGGATTTTTCCATGTTTAGAATTTACGCTGGAGAAGATAATAAGCCAGCTGATTTTTCAGCTGATAATAAGCCTTACCAACCAAAGCATCATTTACCAATTTCGATTAAAGGAGTTCAAAAGAATGATTATGCAATGGTTCTTGGATTTCCTGGATCAACGGATAGATATCTTTCTTCCTATGGTGTAAATCATGCTATTACTTTGGATCAACCTACAAGAGTTGAGATTAGAGGAAAGAAATTGGAGATCATGAAAAAACACATGAACCAATCGGATGCCGTGCGTATTAATTATGCTTCTAAATATGCTCAGGTGGCAAACTATTGGAAGTATTTTATTGGTCAGACAGAGCAACTTAAAAAGAACAAAGTTTACGGAAAAAAGAAGAAGATAGAGGACGATTTCGTGGCTTGGGCAAACAAGGAAGATGATCGTAAAAAATATAGAAACATCATGACTGATTTTGAAGAAGCCTACAAGGTTGAAGCAAAGTATAGCATGAATCAAGTATATTTCTTTGAAGCGATTTATCAGGTAGATTTCTTTCAACACGTATTTACCTTCATTTCTACAAGAAGATTCTACGCAGATGATGAGAAACTGAAAGAATTTAATGAGAAAATTGTTCCGGTTCTTAAAATGCAGGCGGAAGAGTGGTATTCAACTAAAGATCTTCCTACAGAAAAGGAGCTTGTGATCAACATGCTAAACATGTATGCTAAAAATGTTCCAGCTGATCAGCAAACTGAAAAGTTCAAATCCTTAGTAGCAAAATCAAAAGGTGATTTCACAGGAATGGTTGAAAAGGCATGGGATAAATCAGCATTTACTAATAAGGAGAACTATTTGGCATTCCTAGATAAATTTTCAGTAAAGGGATTGGAGAAAGATCTATTCTACCAATTAGTGAAAGAATTGTTTGATTCTTTCCAAGATGCGCGTTCAAATGATGAAGCAGTAAAGGCAGAACAACAATTGGAAGAGGCCAATAGATTATTTGTTCAAGGATTAAGAAAAATGAATCCGGATAAGAAATACTATCCAAATGCCAATTCAACGTTGAGATTGACTTATGGGTCAGTATTGGATTATTCTCCAGCCGATGCAGTTCATTATGACTACACAACCACCACAGATGGAATCTTGGAGAAAAGAGTTGTGACAGAAGATAAAACACATGAGTTTTATGTTCCTCAAGATCTAGTAGATAAGATCAATGAAGGGGATTTTGGTCAATACGGACAAGACGGTAAATTGATTGTCAACTTCCTTACAAACAATGATATCACAGGAGGAAATTCAGGTTCACCAGTGATCAATGGTGAAGGTCACCTTATTGGTACAGCCTTCGATGGAAACTGGGAAGCGATGTCTGGAGATATCTTTTTCGAAGAAAATATTCAAAGAACTATTTGTGTGGATGCGAGATACATTCTTTGGATTATCGATAAGTACGCCGGAGCTGGCAACTTAATAGAAGAAATGACTATCATTAAATAAAATCAAATAAAATTTATTTGATCAACACATTAAAGGAGTTAGAATGAGCTCCTTTTTTTTATCCCAACAAATACAAAATAACTACCTTAACAAAATCATTGGTCATTTGAGTTCAAAATTCAAAGTTCAAAATGTCAATAAGTCATAAATCAATAAGTCATAAATCAATAAGTCATAAATCAATAAATCATAAATCATCAAAATAATGACCGAACTCGAACAATATATCACCTCTTATTTCGGAGTCTCCCAAGATGATCTCTCAATAATTGCTTCCTTATTCACAGAGCAGGAATTGAAGAAAGGGGAGTACTTTACCAAAATAGATGATTATTGTAATAAGCTTAGTTTTATTCGGACAGGTTATATGCGGGTTTATGCCTACAAGGAAGAGAAGGAAGTAACTCAGTGGATTTCAAGCCAAGGATATTTTGTAACGGATCTGCAAAGTTTGGTGTTCGATTTACCCAGCAGATGGAATATTGAAGCTTTGACCGATTGCGAACTGTACACCATTTCAAAAGAAAATTACAGGAAAATAAGTCAGAAAGTGGCCAAATGGGAACATCTCGAAAAACTGTTTCTAGCTAAATGTTTTCTAACACTTGAAGACAGAGTATTCAGTTTTCTTTCCATGACCGCAGAAGAGCGCTACGACCATTTGTACAACCAAAACAAAGAACTCTTTAACATCATCCCATTACAAAACCTAGCCTCCATGCTAGGAATGACACCCGAAACGCTGAGCCGAATCAGAAAAAAGAAAGTGGGATAAGGTGAATATTAATTCAAGACTAAGTTCTTTCTCCATTTATAGATCTCTCATCACATTAAAACTCGAATAACTCTACACTCGAAAAACTCTAAACTCGAATAACTCCACATTCGAAAAACTCTACATTCGAAAAACTCTAAACTCAAAAAGCATTTCTTGATCTATGTCAAGTGAACCCACTTTAGCTCTTCCTAGTTTTGGATTAAACATTTGAACTAAAAATTATGGCTTTTGAAATTAGAACAGAGTTGGAGATCCAAGGAACTTCACAGCAAGTATGGGAAGTGTTAACAGACTTTGCCAGCTATGGCGAGTGGAATTCTATTATCACAGAGATCAAAGGAGATCCTAGTGTGGGTAAAAAGATATTTGCAAATATTGATGGAATGAAATTTAAACCACAAGTTTTGGTGTTTGAAAAGGAAAGAGAATTTCGATGGATAGGGAAATTACTTTTAAAAGGCTTGTTTGATGGAGAACATAGATTTCAAATTCTACCTTCTTCAAATGGAGCCGTAAAATTTGTACAGAGTGAGAAATTCTATGGTCTATTAGTTCCACTATTCAAAAAGAAATTAAAAAGTGATGTGGTTCTGGGTTTTCAAAAAATGAATCAGGAATTAAAAAATAGAGTGGAGAAATGTTAGAATTAGTGATTGTTCAATTTCTCTTTTATCTTTATAAGAATGGAAGAGATACTTGATGATATTCAAGACATAAAGTGCGATAAATGCAAGTGCAAGATTGAATTCAAAGAAGATCTTCGTCAAGGGTTTATTTATTCTGGAGTAGAGGAGAAGACCCATTTTTTATCAAATACTCAAAGATATTCTATTCGGACTGAACCATGGCCATTTACGATATGTGGTCGTTGTTCAAGAAGAAATAGAAATAAAAACGCCGCATTGATCTTAGGGATGATTGTAATAGGAGTGGGGGTTATGTATTTACCCTATGGATGGACATCCGCTACAATAGGTTTGTTCATCGCTGGACTTGGGATCATAGTAAGTTTGGACATGAATTGGACAAGGAAAGGGAATATAGATGAGGTTTGCATGCAATTATTCAAGAAAAAATTCCCTGAATATTATAATTCTGATACCAGGTTATTTACAAGGGCAGACTACAAAAAGATGTACAAAGTAGCTCCTGCTTTTTCAGAAGAAATGATGGAAGATATAAAAAGGAGAAACGAAGAGATATTGGAATTCTTGCAAAAAATGAACAACAAAAAAGGGAGCAACTAGCTCCCTCTCTATAATATTTTCAAAATCTAAAATCCAAAATCTAAAATCAAATTCTAAATTCTTAATTCTAAATTCTTAATTCTACATTCAACCTAGTCTTCCTCAATCTCGTATCCAGGATAGTTTCCTTTATTGAATACAAATTTAGAATCTGACATTTCCTTATTTCCTTCAAACTTGGAAAAGGTGTAAGTCATTCTAGTACCATCTTTTGATTTCACAATGATTTGTACCGGTTTATTGTTCTTAGTATCGATAGCCATCTGAATTGTATGGAATTGTGCATCACCTGGATTTTTAGGGTACAATTCTACTTTCTCAATGGCAACTCCATTTATTGTTCCAGTTCCAATATACTTGTATTTAAAGTCGTCTTCCCAAATAGTCAAGATTTTGTTTGGCGTAATAGCATCTTCATCCTCTTCATAATCTGAAATGTAAACGACCTTCTCGTCTGAGTTAATCACCCATTGTTTCACTCCATTAGAGATCAAAGTATATTTTCCTGATTTAATGAAGAACTTCTTTCCTTTCATGTAGGCTGTTCCAGTTCCCGACTCATCTACCGCATCGGATTTGATGTGGGATTTAAACTCGACATATACAGTTGATAGAGCTTTTGTTTTTGAACTTAACTTATCTAGAATCGCTTTTGCCTTTGCATCTTGTCCGAATGAAAAAGAGGTTGCTAAAATGAGTATTGTAGATAAAATAATGCTTTTCATAAATTTGTCTTTTTTGCTTTGGCTATACAAATATCTAAAATTATGCCAAATCTAAAAATTATTTGATTCCCTTTCGTTTCGGAAGAATTCATCTAAGGCCATCTCATCAGATATGAGGACGTCTCGAGCTTTACTTCCCTTAGATGGACCAACAATACCTGCTGCCTCCAATTGATCAATTAATCGACCCGCTCGATTGTATCCCAGTTTTAATTTTCGCTGTAATAATGAGGCAGATCCTTGCTGATGAGTCACCACCATTCGAGCGGCTTCTTCAAACATGGAATCTCTTTCTGAAGGATCAAAATCAAGGTCTTGTTCTGCTCCTTCATCCACATACTCAGGAAGTAATAATGCATCCGGATAGGCTCTTTGCTCCCCAATAAAATCACAAATCGCTTCTACTTCAGGTGTATCCACAAATCCGCATTGAATACGTGTCATGTCATTTCCTGTTGAAACCAGCATGTCTCCACGACCAATCAATTGATCGGCACCCGTCGAATCCAAAATGGTTCTGGAGTCTATGGATTGCATTACTCTGAAGGCAATACGCGCAGGGAAGTTGGCTTTGATTGTACCTGTGATTACATTTACAGAAGGCCGTTGGGTAGCAATGATCAAATGGATTCCGATGGCACGAGCGAGCTGAGCCAAACGAGCGATGGGATGTTCCACTTCTTTTCCAGCCGTCATGATTAAGTCGGCAAACTCATCCACGACCACAACAATATAGGGCAAGTATCTGTTTCCTTTTTCTGGATTTAGCTTTCTGGAAATAAATTTCTTGTTGTATTCCTTGATATTTCGACACTGTGCATTTTTCAGCATTTCATATCGCGTATCCATTTCGATACACAACGAATTTAATGTGGCTACAACTTTACTGGTGTCTGTAATAATCGGCTCTTCTTCTCCAGGTAGTTTTGCCAAGAAATGTCGTTCAATTTTATTGTAAAGGGTTAATTCCACTTTCTTCGGATCTACCATGACAAACTTTACCTGAGAAGGGTGTTTTTTGTATAGGATGGAAACCAAAATAGCATTCAAACCAACAGATTTACCTTGTCCGGTCGCACCTGCGATCAATAAGTGAGGCATTTTAGCTAAATCATAGATCCAGGTTTCATTAGAAATGGTTTTACCTAAAACAATAGGAAGTTCATAATCGGAATTTTGAAATTTCTCTGATTTAATCAAAGATTTCATACTCACAACATCCGGTTTGGCATTGGGTACTTCTATTCCGACGGTCCCTTTACCAGGTATTGGTGCAATAATTCGAATTCCAAGTGCGGCTAAACTCAATGCGATATCATCTTCCAGGTTCTTAATCTTTGAAATTCGAACTCCAGGAGCTGGAACGATTTCGTATAGAGTAACAGTTGGTCCAACAGTGGCCTTAATCTGAGAAATTTCAATTTTATAGTTGGATAAGGTCTGAACAATACTGTCTTTGTTCTTTTCTAGTTCTTCCTTGTTAACTGAAATTTTATTATCCCCATGATCTACCAAAAGATCAACAGGAGGCAATCGATAAGAAGAGAGATCTAAGGTTGGATCATATTCCCCAAACTCTTCCATTTTTTTGTTGATCTCGGAATCGTCTAATTCTTCATCCTTTTCCTCCGCTACTTCGATTTGAAAATCATCACTGGATTGAAAATCTTCTATATCCTCCTCCTCAATTTCGTCTTCTTGCTCATCATCTTCCATTGGAGTGTCAATGATCAATTCACTTTCGTAGGATTCCAATTCTTCATCGGCCTCTTCTTCGAATGAAATGGTCTCACTAATCGTGTCTTCTTCAATTTCTTCATCCGTAATTTCATTAACGATGCGAACATCTGGAATTGGGTCTCCTTCATTTGCTTCCGTATTTTCAGTTTCTGATGTCTTC
Source organism: Crocinitomicaceae bacterium (assembly GCA_020436025.1). GTDB lineage: Bacteria > Bacteroidota > Bacteroidia > Flavobacteriales_D > Crocinitomicaceae > JAGQYP01. The sequence continues at coordinate 3,604 of JAGQYP010000033.1, read as the reverse complement.
TTTTTTATTCCCAAATAAGCCATAAACTGATGAAAATTGGGCTCAAATAAAATGTAGAGGAAAATGAAAAATAATGCCGCGATAAAAATAAATGCTCCAAATTTACCAACTGATGTAGCCAACCAATCATTAATATAGAACCCAAAACTTCCTCCGAGATATTCAATTTTGTAGCTGAAGAAACCTAGAAAGATGGAAGTCCATACGGTTCCTAAAATAGATTGAGCTATCACTTTTCCTAATGGAAGTATTCTGATTTTGAAAAGCATGTAAACTCCAAAAACAAAAAAGACCAATACAAAACTAAAAGAAGCAATTCCAAACCATCGGTAGATTAACAAATGAGAAATCCATGCCCCAAATTTACCAAGCCAATTGGATACCTCGGTCCCCGAATCGCTAAACAAGAACTCAAACAAACCTTTATTGATCACTTTGTCCTGATCAGCTTGCCAGGTAGAAAAATAGGAAAGACAGGCCAAGAAGGTATAAATGGATACAACAAGAAAGATGATTCCAGTAATTCTGCGTGCCTTTGTAAGGTCTACTTTCTCTTCTAATTTATTCAAAGCAGCCTTTCCCGAATATTTTTTCTTCGGTTGATCCGATTTTTTCTTTTCCCTCTTTTTTTTGGGTTCCTCCGGGGTGTTTGATGTAAATTCGTTTTTAACTGCCATTCAGAATAATTCTAATCAACTAAAATACAAACAATGGATAGTCAGAATTGAATTGGTTTCAAGAAGTATTCACATAGTAGTGTTAGTCTTGAAATCATTGGGCTTAGATATGTTAAAAAATCATTATTTATTGTGTTTTCAAAGACGAATATCCAAATCAAATGCAATATTTTTGATAAATTTGCGTCTATAATGGTATAACTTTGTTTATCCGATGAAATTACTTAGTGTTTTGATATTATCCATCTGTTGCACCTTGACTTCTTTAGCTCAAGATGACATTGTTGGTTCTTATTGGACTCCAGATAAGGATGGTAAAATCAAAGTTTATAAGGTTGGTGATATCGTTTATGCGAAGTTGACGTGGATAAAGGACATGGCTAGTCAGCAGTCCAAAAAACCAAATGGGGAATCCACTTTAGGGTCCATTTTACTTACCGGATTTGTTAAAAAGAAAGACAATTTATGGTCGGATGGATACATTGTAGATCCAACCAAGGAAAAGAAATATTCTGGAAAACTTTGGCTAGACGAAAACAACAATCTTGTTGCAAGGGGGTTTATCGGAATCGCTTTATTAGGGAAAACAGTAGTTTTCGAAAGAATCAAGTAAATACAATCTAAGACTCTTCTGAGAAAAGAAATTTGTTCGGTGAAACGATATTGGTTTTTACCGCATACATCACAATACCCGCAGTGTTTTTTACTCCTAATTTTTGCATGATATTCTTTCTATGCGTTCCAACCGTATGTGAACTTAAAAATAGCATATCTGCAATTTGACCGTTGGTATAACCCTCTGAAATCAATTTGATGATTTCCATTTCTCTTTCGGTCATCACAATTGGATCACAATTAAAATTCATCAAATCGATATCTTCTACATCGATATTGGCTCTCGCAATAGTTTCCAATATTTGTCCGCAGAAAAACTTATTTCCTTTATTTGTTTCTTGTACGCTTTCTTTGATTTCTTTCAAACTACAATCCTTCTTTACATAGGACATAATACCACTTTTCACAGCGTGTACCACCGTTAAAGCAGACTGTTCAGGAGTAATCGCTACAAAGCGAATATTGGGGTGGTCTTTGAGGATTTTAGGAACCACATCAATATTGAAACCATCGGCAGTGTAATCGATCAAAATGATGTCGGCTTCAAATGAATTAGTTAACTCCAGAAGTTCATCATTGTTTTTCGCTTCGCCAACAATTTCAATATTATCTTCTTGCTGAAGAATGGTTCTCAGACCAATTTTAATGAGCTCGTTGATATCTGCAATGATTAACTTCATTATTTAGATTCATTTTAAATAACAAAGATAAGAGTTGTTTGAAATTATCCAATCATTTCTACTCCATTTTGAGAAATTTCGTACGTCGCTCCATCAGTCACACAAAAAACATTTTTGATATATTCCTGACATTCAGATTGATGGGTTGTTGTATCCTTGTATCTAGCACTGAAATGACCGAGTAAAATATTTTCAATTCCACTTTGATGGAGGCATTCTCCTACTTCTTTGGCAGTAGAATGAAAAGTACTTTTCGCTCTTGATTTATCCTTATCAGTAAACGTTGCTTCATGATAAAGTAGGGAAGCATCTTTCATGTCTCCCACTTGCTTTGACTGAATTCGATTGTCGGAACAAAAGACATAAGAAAGGGGTGGCGCCGGAGCTTTGCTGTATTCGTTTTCTGGAATGACTTTACCTTTACGTATGAGAGGTTTTCCTGATTTTATTTCACCAATTTCTTTTACTGAAATCGCATATTCCTCTAATTTTTCCGGAATCAGATTTCTGTCCTTTGCTTTCTCTCTGATTTCAAAACCGTGAGTAGGAATTCGGTGATTCAAAGGGAAGGCATAAATTTCAAGTACTTTATCCTCAAATACGAGAGCTTTCTCGGTCAATAAAATCTCATCAAACTCAATTTCAAAAGGGATTTGGGCATTTCCAATTTCTATTTGTTTCAAGATGATTTCTTTTAGTCCAACCGGACAGATGATTTTAAGCTTGGAAGTCCGCCCTAACAATATGAATGAGGAAAGGAGTCCTGCCAAACCGAAATAATGATCTCCATGTAAATGGGAAATCAAAATCACTTTGATCTTTTGGAACTTGAGCTTGTATTTGCGCATTTGAATCTGACTTCCTTCTCCGCAATCAATCAAAATACAGCGTTCATTGCAGTTGATGAATTGTGAAGTAGGGTAGCGCTCTAAAGTGGGCGTTGCTGCTCCGGATCCTAATATGGTGACAGTAAATTTCATAAAAAAAGACCACCATAAAAGCAGTCTTTGATATTATTGAGTTACTTACAAAATGCTATTCTTCGTCTAATCCTTTTTCAATCTCTGACATGGATAAATGTTTTTCCGCTTCTTCCGCAGTGGGAACAATGGTTAAAACTTTATCTAGCTGAGAAATTGAAATTAACTTGGAAACTGACGCTTGCAATCCACATAAAATGAACATTCCTCCTGAATTTTTGCAAAGGCGATTCGCAACAAGTACAGCACTTAAACCTGAAGAGTCGCAATATTTGGTTTTGCTTAAGTCAATAACGATGTTGTTTACTCCATTTTTATTGATCACAACCAATTCTGCTTTTAATTCAGGTGCATTTGTAGAATCTAGCTTTTCAGCATTTGTGGTTATAAGTGTGTATTTATCCTTTTCTACCTTTTCAAAGTTCATGGCGTCAGCTATTTGATCTAAAAATAATAATTTTTTTTAATCTCGTTGAATTTTTCCTGCGATGAGGTATAAAACTGCCATTCTCACAGCAACCCCATTTTCAACCTGATCCAATATAATGGCCTGATCACTATCCGCCACTTCACTTGTGATTTCTACACCTCGATTGATTGGTCCAGGGTGCATCACAATGATTTTCTTAGGTAAATTATCTAGTATTTCTTT